>DASZDS010000035.1:0-6314 GCA_035941735.1 Allosphingosinicella sp. | reverse complement strand
CCCCTTCCTCAACCAGTACCGGTTCGACCCGAAGACGTGCGAGATCGTCTCGATCCTCAACCGCAGCGCGACCGAGGCGCTGCTCGCGCTCGCCGCCAACCATGACGGCGGCAATGCCCGCGACCTCGTCGAGAGCTTCGCGGCGCGCCACCCCTGCGACCGCATCCGCTTCGCCGCGCTGCGCGAGCTCGCCGCCGCCGAGGCCGACGTCGACGCCCGCCTCGAGCGGCTCGCGCGCGGCGCCGCCAGCCCCGACCCCTTCGTCGCCGCGATGAGCGAGCGCGAGCGGGCGCGGATCGCGGCGAACCGGAGCTGGATCGAACGCTAGCGGCTTCCTTGGCGCTTCCCGCAGCTTTCCCGATCGCTTCGGCAGAGCTTCTTTCTGTCCGCCATTGGCCGAGGGCAGACTGACCGGTTTTGGCGAGATGTGGTTCTATTGCCGACATCATTCGCGGGCTGGCGCTGTCGACGGGTAGGTTCGATGACCACGGTGCTATCGCAGTGCCGCGATCCTGCGCTGCAGGCCCATCGCCGTCGCCACCTGTCCCCGAACGAGCCGGGCCACGATGGCGATGACCGCGTCACGGCTCGCCGGCTGTGCGGCGAGCTCGGCGGGATGTTCGTTCAGGACCGTGTCGATCGCTTCGGCCAGGCTGTTGCCGGTCGAGCCCCGGTAGAACTTGTCGGTCGCCCTCAGCGCCTCGTTCAGCCAGATCACCCCTTCCAGGCGGAACGGGCGGCCCGCCTCCTTTGTCAGGAAATAGCAGAAGGTCCCGACATCGTCCTCGTCGCCCGCCATGTCCGACGTGGCCCAGCGTCGATAGTATTCGAACAGTTCGGGCAGACGGGGCAGGATTCCGGCGGCCTGGCTGAGCTCGGTCGGCGATTGCAGGCCCAGCAGCTTCACGAGCATCTCGCGGCCGCGATACCATCGCCGGCTCGACCGCCAATCTGCGGCGAAGGCATGATCGAGCATTGCCTTCCACGTTGCCATGAACTTGTCGGGGTCCGGCTGGTTGAACAGCAGCAGGAACCAGGAGGAGGCGAATTGGCCGACGGCATAATGGCCATTCGGGCCGATATCGAGAATTGCCCGCCATAGCGGAACCGCGGCGTCCGTCGGAGCGGCCATGACGAAGGTGGGAGCGGCCTGCAGGATCGAATAGCCCATGCCGCTCGGCGTGTCGTACTCGCCGTCCTCGTCATCATCCGCGTCTTCGTCGTCATCTCCCTGCATCCGCCACGCCTCGAAAGCCCAGAGGGCCGCGAGGAGCCGGTGATTCTCGGGTTCCCGGGCGTTCGCTTCAGCAGCTTCCCTTTCCAGCAGCCAACCGAAGCCGGACTCAAGGATATGGGTACTCAGTCCCGCGAAGCGCCGCGCCTTGCCGCTTAGGCGGAAAGGCCTGTCGGGCCGAGTGCGACTGCGGCGACGCTCTAGCAAGCGCTCGACTCGCCGGGCGATGGTCGAGGGATCGACGATGGCGATCGTCGCCTCGGATCCGAAGATCGGCTGCGCGCGGAGCTGGGCGACCCAACGGGTCCAGAGAGGCAGGAGATCGTCCTCGCCATAGCCGGGCGCCAGCCGGCTGAGGGCCGCGAAAAGCAGAAGCAGATAATTGATGCGATACCAAGCGGAGCCGAGCCGGCCACGATTCCTCTCCGCCAGACGCATTAGGGTCGCCATCGCCCCTCGGTCTGGGCCGCTGATAACGGTCGCGAGCGGCGCGTCCCACTCGCCCGGGTTCTCGGCAACGAGCGCGGCCGACAATGCGCCTATTGCCGCGAAGCTCAAAGTGTCGCTGGCGGCGAATTCGTCGCGCCCGGGTGCCGCGCCCACACGAGCGATCGTCGCCCGAATGACATGATGCGCGCGCTTCGCGACCTCTTGGTGTTCGCGGAGCCAGGCGCTGCCGCACACGATCAATGTCGCGGCGGCCGCAGCGATCATGGTGGCGCGATCGGTCTCCTCGGGCATGGCCGCATCGGCATCGGGCAAGAGATCGGCGAGACGCTGCGCGCTCTCGTCCGTGATCTCGCGCCCGCTCGCCAGGGCTTGCGCGCATTCGCGCGGGAGATTGAGCGGCATATGTTGCGCGTTCGCTTCCGCCTGATAGGCGAGTAGGTCCGCTTGCAGGTCGGCCGGGTAGGCCATGCGCGACACAGTCTCGCCGCTCTCTTCGTCCAGGACGGTTTCCCGGTTGGCGGGATCGAGCTCGCTCTTCAGCACGCGCTGCACGAGCTGGCCCTCGACCTCGTCCGGAACGGGCCAGGCCGACACGGCCTCGGCCAATTCGGCGCCGAAGGCCGCGTCCTCACCGACGAGATCCCGGACGACCTCGCGGAGCTCCTTCCGCCTGTGCGGCGCGAGGAGCCAGTCTCGCGCCATCGTCATTATAGTCTCGCCTTGCCGATACCAGTGGAACATGTCGAACCTGACATTCAGCTGCTCGACCCTTCCGGAATCCCACCAGTAGAGCCGCTCGATCCGCGCTAGCGGCTTCAGCGGCCCTTTGAACAGGCTCGGCCGATATTTGCCGAGATTGACCAACACGCCTAGCATCGCGGTCGAGCTTCCCATGGCGAGAAGGCGTTCGCACCAGGGTTCCAGATCCTCGCCGGCGTCAGCCTTCAACGTGAACCAGCGCTCCAGGGCGTCAAGCGCGGAGAAAAGCTGTCCGTTGGCGTGAGAGCTGTGCTGAGACCAGCCGAACTGATTGGCGCCGCCCGGGAAGACCTTGGTCTCGCCGTTATCGAGGACAATTTCGACCGAGGGGATATGCGCGGCTTTCGGCGCACTGGCCGCCCAGCGCTCCATCGCGAAGTCGAGCAGCTGTTTCAGCGCCGCCAGTGCCGCGTCCGCGTTGGTCTGAAAATAGGGGAAGAAGGGGCTCTTCCAGAAGATGGTCGGGTAGCTCTCATGATCCGAGTCGAGGCCGAGCTCCTCGTCTATTCGAAGCGAACCGCTAAAATCGCGGATCGGATGGTCGTCGATGATGCAGGCGAGCAGGACCTCCGAGGCGACCTCCGGATTGACCCTCATCATCGTGGACAGCCCATTGTTATGGAGCACCGCGTCGCGAAAGGCGCCGATCAGCCTGCCGGACGGGCCGAGCGGCCAGGGCGGCAGTTCCTCCTCGGTCGGCAGAAACGTGACCGGGGGAGGGCGGCGGCGCGGCTCGGCTTCGCGGCGGAGCGCGGCGAACATGGCCCGATCCGCCTCCTGCAATTGCGCGATGCGCGCCACTGTCGCATCGCTCCAGGGCCTGCGCTGCGCCATTTCGAGCGCAAAGGCAGCCACCTCTTCCCTCAGATCGTCAGCACCGGCCAAAGCGGTCGTGTAGATCAGCTTGCCGGTATCGCCATCGCCGCCGAACCGGTTCTGGGCGGCGCTCCTGGCTTGGACCGTTCGGGCGTTTTCGAGCGCGACCTTGGCCATGATGTCGCGCAAAGGCATCGACCTGCCGCCCACCATCGCTGGCACCGAGGTCAGCCACGCCTTGCAGACTCTAGAGGCGATCGGCGCGCCGAGCGCGCCGACCTGTTCCGCATAGCGCTCGAAGAATCGTCCCATCGGCGCCCAGCGGGCGATGACCGGAAAGCGCATGTCGGCTTCGAGATAGATCCGCAGGCCGTCGCCGGCCATGAACTCCGCGGGAATGCTGGGCACCGTGGCGACATGGAGGAAGCGGTGCAGTAGACGCTGCAACAGCGCTCCGTTGTCGGCGAACATCAACTCTTCGCGCGCCGCCAAATGACGATCGAGACCGGGTGACAGGCACAGCGCGTCGAGCAAAAGGTCCTGTGCCTGAACGTCGTTGGCGGATGAAACCGCGCTGAAGGCATGATCCCAACCGTCTCGCGCCTGATCCGGTTGGTCGAGGAGATGCTGGCCGAACAGCCGCAGCGCCGCGATCCACAGCGGCTGCGGAGCGAGCGCCGACCATTGCGGGATATCGCCGGCAATCTCCTTCAGGCGCTGATAGCGTGCCCAGTCGGAGGCGAGATCGTGCTGGAATTCGATCCTGTTTCGCGGCGTCTTGACGAGCGGCAGTTCCTGTGAGCGATGATCGAACGCCGCCAGCTCGGCGCCCTCAAGTTCGCTGACCGCGAAGCTCCGTTCGAAGGCGGCATCGCGAATGGCGAGGCGGACCAGAAGACGATGCAATTGTGATTGGGCGTTGCCGGCCGTCCAGCGCGCCCAAAGCCGGTCGGCGATGGCGGCCGACGAGGTCAGGCCCGCGCCCTGGTCCTGGCGGAACGAGCTCGCAGCGGCGACTACCCAGCCGAGCGTTCGCAAGTTGGAGAAGAGGGGAAGGACCTCAGGATCGTTCGCAATCCAGGTGAGCGGCGGCTCGCTGGCGAGAGCGGTGCGAACAAGCGCGTCGGAAAGGGCTGGCACGTCGATCCTGGGCCAGAGGGAGGTCGTGGAAAGCTGCCGCTGATCCTCGAAGCCTGCCTGCTGCTGGACGATCACGACGCGCCAGGTCCAGTCCCCGGCCTGATGGCGCTCGCGAAGATCGGTCAGAAGGGCGTCGAGCCGCGCCAGAGTGGTAGCGTCCAGCCGCTCGGCGGAGTCGAGAATGAGGACCTGGTCGGCCCCCGGGCTTCGTTCTAGGAGCGGGCCGATATCGTGATCGAGGCCGAGGCGGTGTCGGCCGGTCACACACAAGGCTGCGGACAGCGTCTCTGCCCCGAGCCAGATTTTCGTGGCAGACGAAGCCTCGCGCTCGAGGAGATCGCGCACGAGCGCCGACTTTCCCGTTCCGGAATCGCCGGTCACGACACATCCGGGATGATCGGAAGACGCCAATGCAGCCGACAGCCGACCCGCAACCGCCGACCGATCAACGACGTGGCCGTTCGGCAGCTTCGTCTCGATCCCGCTTAGATGCTCGGCGGACAAGACCTGGAGCCGGGTCCAAGATGAGGCGATGCTGGGGTGCGCCTTGAGGGCGAAGCGGGGAGCGAGTTCCCGGATTAGGTCCGGCAACCGTACGATGCCGTTGCCGATGCGGGCGGCCTCGGCGCGTGCGACCAGAACCTCCCATAATGATTGAGCCTCGTCGAGATTCTCGGAGACCAGAACCATGCGGCAGCGTTGCCTCGCATTGGCCAGCGTGGTCGACGGGCTCAGCTGAAAGTCGACGGGATAAAGTTCAAGCGAGGCGATCAGGGCGATCGTGTCGGCATCGCTTGGCGCCGTGCCGACAACGGCTCCGGGGGATTTGACGCTGTCATAAACGCGCCGGTGCTTCGCGCTTCCATCGATGCGGCCGAGGGCGATACATTCATCCGCGTCTTGGCACCATGACTTGAGGTCCGACCAGATCGTATCGAAGCCCGTATGCCGGCCGCGCGTGACGAGGCTGATCCGGTCGGAGCCTCGCCGGAACGGCTCTCCGCCGCGCCACAATGCCCAGGCGGCCGAGATGAAGTCGGCCGGCCAGCCATGGCTGCTCACCTGGAGGTTACTTTTGCAGGACAAGGCGAGATGCCGCTCGGCGCCGTCCTCGCCGGCACCGACGCAGACCAGATCGTCGATGACCCAGCCCGCCGCCGCCGCCTGCGATAGAATGTGGGTCCCTGGGACGGCGATGCCCTCGATGGGCATGTCGAGGAGGAATTGGCTCAGCAAGTCTGCTGCAACCAGGTCTTCGAACGCGAAGCCGGCCCCAGAGGTCGAGCGTGTCGTGGCACGCGGCACTCTTCGATTCTCCTCCATCCGGCCGGCATGGTATGAGGTAGCGGACCGCCATCGATATCTGAAACTGCGGGTCGGCCATTTCAATAACGAGCAACCGCGGCGCCCACCGATTATGGCGAGCCGAACTGAAGGACCGCTGCGGCCGGCAGAGCCTCGAGAACCGCTATTCGAGCCAGGTGATCATGCTCCACCGCGCCTCGGAGAAATATTTCATCCGCGCCAATTTCTGGCCCTCGGAGCGCGACAGCGTGTTCAAGGCGAGCGGCACCTCGCCCTTCTTCTACCACGTCCCGCACGACCATAATTTCTCGTTCCTGACGGTCGGCTATCTGGGGCCGGGCTATTGGAGCGACTATTACGAATACGACCCCGCCGCGGTGACCGGCGTGCCCGGCGAGAAGGTCGACCTCCGGTTCATCGAGCGGGCGAAACTCGATCCCGGCAAGGTGCTGCTCTACCGCGCCCACCAGGACGTCCACGACCAGCTGCCGGCCGACGAAATGTCGGTCTCGATCAACATCATGCACGCCTCGCCGGCCCTCCCCTTCCTCAACCAGTACCGGTTCGACCCGAAGACGTGCGAGATCGTCTCGATCCTCAACCGCAGCGC
>DASZDS010000034.1:0-308473 GCA_035941735.1 Allosphingosinicella sp. | reverse complement strand
CCTACGGCCCCTATGCCCGGGCGATGGTCCGGGTCTGCAAGGAGGAGAGCTTCCACCAGCGTCAGGGCTATGAGATCATGATGGTGATGGCGGCCGGCACCGCCGACCAGAAGCGCATGGCGCAGGACGCATTGAACCGTTGGTGGTGGCCGAGCCTGATGATGTTCGGCCCGCCCGACGCCGACAGCCCCAATACCGCGCAGTCGATGCGCTGGCGGATCAAGCGCGACACCAATGACGAACTCCGGCAGAAGTTCGTCGACATCACCGTGCCCCAGGCCGACGCGCTCGGCCTGAAGGTGCCCGATCCGGCGCTGGCCTGGAATGAGGCCAAAAGCGGCTACGATTTCGGCGAGCTCGACTGGGAGGAATTCTACGCCGTCGTCCGCGGCGAGGGCCCGGTCGCCAAGGAGCGGATGAAGGCGCGGCGCGAGGCCTGGGAGAGCAACGCCTGGGTCCGCGAGGCGGCCGCGGCGCATGCCGAAAAGCGGGCGGCGAAGGCGGAGGCGGCGTGACCCTGCTCGTCACCCCGGCGAAGGCCGGGGTCTCAGGTCGGGATGGCACGGCACGTCGCAACGAGATCCCGGCCTTCGCCGGGATGACGGAGGTGAGATGAGCAAGGACTGGCCGCTCTGGGAGGTGTTCGTCCGCGCCAAAAGCGGGATGTCGCACCGCCATGTCGGCTCGGTCCACGCGCCCGACGCCGAGATCGCGCTGCGCCACGCCCGCGACACCTATACGCGGCGGATGGAGGGGGTCAGCCTGTGGGTGGTGCCCTCGGCCTCGATCACCGCGTCCGATCCGGGCGAGGATGCGGCGATGTTCGATCCCGCCGAGGACAAGATCTACCGCCACCCGACCTTCTACGACATTCCGGACGACGTGAAGCACATCTGATGGCGACGATCGCGGACGACAAAGTGCGGCTCGAGACGCTGCTGCGGCTCGGCGACGACAGTTTGATCCTCGGGCAGCGGCTCGGCGAATGGTGCGGCCATGCTCCCAGCGTCGAGGTGGATCTCAGCCTCGCGAACATGGGCCTCGACCTGATCGGTCAGGCGACCCATTTCCTCAATGCCGCCGGCGACGGCGACAAGCTCGCCTTCCACCGCGACGTGCTCGATTTCCGCAACTGCCTGCTGGTCGAGCAGCCCAATGGCGATTTCGCCCAGACGATGGCGCGGCAATTCCTGTTCTCGACCTGGCAGGAGATGCTGTTCGGCCACCTCGAGGGCTCGACCGACGAGACCATCGCCGCGATCGCCGCCAAGGCGGTCAAGGAAGTGCGCTACCATGCCGAATTGGCGGCCGAATGGGTGATCCGCCTCGGCGACGGCACCGAGGAGAGCCGGGCGCGGATGGCGGCCGGGCTCGACTGGAACTGGCGCTTCATCCCCGAGCTGTTCGAAATGGACGAGATCGCCCGCGAAGCCGCCGAGCGCGGCATCGGCGCCGACGTCGCCGCGTTCCGCGACGATTACGGCGCCCGCATCGCCGCCGTGCTCGCCGAGGCGACGCTCGAGCCGCCCGCGGACCAGCGCCCGATCCTCGGCGGCCGCCGCGGCCATCACAGCGAGCATCTCGGCCATCTGCTCGCGGTGATGCAGTTCCTGCCGCGCACCTATCCGGATGCGACATGGTGACGAGCGGAGCCCGTCATCCCGGCGAAGGCCGGGATCTCGTTGAGACCCGCCGAGACTTCTTGTCCCGAGATCCCGGCCTGCGCCGGGATGACGGAATATGGGCTGTGCTGGAAGGCGTCATGGACCCCGAGATTCCGGTCGTCTCGGTGGTCGATCTCGGCATCGTCCGCGACGTCCGGCCGGATCGGGTGACGATCACCCCGACCTACACCGGCTGCCCCGCGACTCAGGTGATCGAGCGCGACATCCGCGCCGCCCTGGACGCGGCCGGCTATCGCGAGGTCGCGATCGAGACGGAGCTGAGCCCGCCCTGGACCACCGACTGGATCAGCGAGGCGGGCAGGGCAAAGCTCAAGGCCTACGGCATCGCCCCGCCGACGCGTGCGGCCGTAGCCTGCCCGCAATGCGGCTCGACCGCGACCGAGGAGATCAGCCGCTTCGGCTCGACGCCGTGCAAGGCGCAATGGCGCTGCCGCGACTGCCTCGAGCCGTTCGACCTGTTCAAGTGCCACTGATGAGCGTCGGTTTTCACACCCTCACCATTGCCGAGGTGGTCCCGGAGACGGCCGAGGCACGTTCGATCCTTTTCGTCGTGCCCGAGGAATTACGCGAGACCTTCAAGTTCAAGCCTGGCCAGCACTTGACGCTCAAAGCTGAGATTGCGGGTGAAGAGCTGCGGCGCAATTACTCGCTCTGCGTGGCGCCGCAGGACAATGCGGTGATGGTCACCGTCAAGCGCATCGCCGGCGGGCTCTTCTCCAACTGGGCGAACGACAATCTGAGGGCGGGCATGGCGATCGAGGTGATGCCGCCGCACGGCAGCTTCACCTGGGATTTCAAGGCGGGCGCGGCCAATCATTATGTCGGCTTCGCGGGCGGCTCGGGGATCACCCCGGTCATGTCGCTGCTGAAGACGGCGCTGCTGACCGAGCCGGGCAGCCGCTTCACCTTGCTCTACGGCAATCGCGACAGCAATTCGGTGATCTTCCTGGAACCGCTGGCACAGCTCAAAAACCGTTTCATGGACCGGCTGCAAGTCCATCATTTCCTTGCCGAAGAGGCGGAGGAGTTCGACTTGTTCAACGGCATGCTCGACCGCGCCAAATGCGACGAGATCCTCGACACCCTGGTCGATCCGACGGACGTCGCCGCCTTCTTCATCTGCGGTCCCGGTCCGATGATGGACGCCGCCGAAGAGGCGCTGCTCGCCAGGGGGGTCGACAGGGACCGGATCCACCTCGAGCGCTTCACCGCCGGCCGGCCCTCGGCGGCGCTGGAGGCGCAGATGCAGGCGCTGACCGAGGAGGCGGCCGGGCTGACCATGATGGTCACCCTCGACGGCCGCAAGCGCCGGGTCGCGTTCGACGCTGCGGCCGGCAACATCCTCGATTCCGCCCGCGCCGCGGGCCTGCCGGCGCCGTTCGCCTGTAAGGCCGGAGTCTGCGCGACCTGCCGCGCCCGGATCGTCTCCGGCGAGGTCGAGATGGCGGCGCGCTACGGCCTCACCGACGAGGAAGTGGCGGCGGGCTACGTCCTCACCTGCCAGTCGGTGCCGAAGGGCGACGGCGTCGAGCTCGATTACGACGCCTGAGGCGTCACCCCACGCTGCATGATCTCGACCACGCGCAGCGCCAGCGCCTCCGGCATGAACGGGCCGGCGGGGTCGAACCAGGTATGGGTCCAGTTGATCATGCCGAAGAACAGCATCGTGTTCACCCGCGCGCCGCCGCCCGGGGCGATTTCGCCGATGACCGATTCGGCCGCCGCGATGATCCGCCGCTGCTTGGCGACGACATCCGCCCGGCGTTCGGGGGGCAGATTGTCCAGCTCGTTCAGAAGCACCTTGTGATGGTTTTGCGCGCTCGCGTAGAGCCGCATGAAGGCGACCGTCAGCGCCCTGAGCCTGGCATCGGCGCTGCCGCTCGCGCAGGCCGTCTCGGCGGCCTCGGTCAGCGCATCGAGATGCTCGGCCATGACCGCGTAGAGGACGTCGTCCTTGGACGGGAAATAATGGTAGATCAGCGATTTGGAGCTGTGGCAGGCCTTGGCGAGCGCCGCGACCGACGCGCCCGAAAATCCCTTTTTCGCGTAAAGCTGCGCCGCCGCCGCGAGGATCGCCTCGCGGCGCCGGTCGTAATCGGGGGATTGCGGCCGCGCCATCTCGCGACCTTAGGCGTCCGGCCGGGCTGCCGCTAGCGGTCTTCGCTCTCCGTCCGCCCGCTCATCGCCTCGTGATAGGCGATCGTCGCCCGCACCACATTCTGCATCAGCGCCATCCTGACCGGCAGCGGCGTCGCCGTCCGCCCGATCATCACCGCCAACGCATAATGGCGGCCGTCGGGGGCGTGGAGGATGCCGATGTCGTTATAGCCGGCCTGGACGCTGCCCAGCACCTGGCCGGTGCCGGTCTTGTGCGAGATCGTCCAGCCGGGCGCGAGCCCGCCCCTGAGGCGCTGCGGCCCGGTATGGGTCTGCGCCATGATCGCGAGCAGCCGCTCGGTCGATTCCGGCGAGAGCAGCTCGCCGCGCTGCAGCCGGGCGAGGCCGGCGGTGATGCCGTTGGGCGTCGCCCCGTCGACGGGATCCTCGATATAGCGCTGGAACGCTTCGCGGCGCCGCTCGATCGGCACGCTGCTGCGCGCCTGGTAGAAGGCATTGCCTTGCGAGAAAGCCGGTTGCCACTGGAGCCCGGCAATGCCGCTCTGCAGCAGCCGCTCGCCGGGGCCGAAGCGGACTCCCTCGAGCCGGTTGCGCTCGAGCATCGCGCGCACCGCGGTCGGCCCGCCGGCGCGGCGCAGCACCGCATCGTTGGCGGTGTTGTCGCTCTCGGTCAGCGCCCGGAACATCAGCTGGCCGAGCGTGGTGGTATAGCCGTCGGCGTCGATCTGGGCCGCGATCGGCTGGTGGAACAGGGTGAGGTCCTGGCGGGTCAGCGTCACCCGCTCGTCGAGGTCGAGCTCGCCGGCGTCGGCGCGCTGGAGGGCGGTGAGCGCGACCCAGAACTTGCTGACGCTTTGCTGCGGATAGAAGCGGTCGCCATGCCAGTCGATGATCCAGCCGGTTTCGACGTCGCGCACGGCGATGCCGACCTCGCCGTCGAAGCCGCGGCCCAGCCCGGTGATGCGCGCCTCGAGCGCGCGCCGCGCGCTCGGGCTCTCGTCCGGCGCATAGCGGCTCGCCGGCTGCGCCGACTGGGCCTGCGGGATGCAGCCCGCCAGCGCGATCGCCGCGAACCCGAGAAACCTGACCTTGCGCGCACGCCCCCCTGTCTTCACCCGTTCCTCCGTAACGCCTTCAACCCCAAGGCTTTCATCTTACGGACTCGGGCGTTTCTGTCAGCTTAATCGCGAATCGGCAAAGGCGAGCCGTGTCGCGGACGCGCCCAACCGAATCGCGGGCCTTCAGAACATGAAGTGAGCGCTCACCCGGAGGTCGCGTCCGGCGAGGGGTGCAAAGTCTTTGAGGAAGCTGGCGTGGCGACGGGCTTGGACATCGAAGATGTTGTTGGCCGACAGGATGATGCTGCTCCGGTTGTTGCCGCCGAAGGGATGTATGGAGAGCGAGGCATTGACCATCGTATAGCCGTCGGTCGGGGTCTCGAAGGCGGCAAGCCGGTTCTGATGATCGACCCATTCGACCTCGATGCGGCCGTTGACGCGCTCCGACTGGGCTTCGAGGCCGCCGAGCAGCCGCAGAGGCGGGATGCGGGGGGCGGGCCCCTGGGACTGGATCGTCGCGCGAACATAATCCGCGAGGGCGTCGGCGTTGAGCGTGACGCCGCCGATCCGGGCCAGACGCACCGAGCCCTCGACCTCGAAGCCGCGGTAGCGCGCGTCGGCCTGGAGATATTGGAAGACCGGCAGGTCGTCCTGGATAGCGCCGGTCGCCTGCTCATAGATATAGTGGCTGAACCAGATCTGGTAGGCGGAGGCACCGAAGCTGTAGCCGTCGCCCGAGCCCCGGAGCGTGAGCTCGATCCCGTTGCTCGTTTCCTTTCGCAAGTCCGGATCGCCGATTTCGAACGCCTGCGTGCCTGGATGCGGGCCGTTGACGTAAAGCTCCTCCGCGCTCGGCGCACGCTCGGTGTGCGACAGGTTGACGCCGAAGCGAATGCGCTGGGTGCCGTACGCGGCGCCGACCGATCCCGAAAGGGCGTCGAAGCTGCGGCTGAGGGCGGGGTTGCCGATAATGGCGTCTGCGTCGGCATCGACCGACTGATGCTCATAGCGAACACCCGCCTCGGCTCGCCACAAGCCACTCGCATAATTCTCGAGGGCGAACAGGCCCAACTGGCTGGTCCGGTTCGGCGGCAGCGATTTCTCGTCTCCGATCGTCTCCAGCGAGCGATGATAATATTGGGCGCCGAAGCCGCCGCCCCAGCCGTGACGGGTCGTCTGGACGGCCTCGAGCCTGGCTTCGTAGCCGGTGTTGAAGAAAGTCGTGCCGACCGCGCCGGTGTCGTCGATTTCGCTGTGCTGGTAGTCCGAATAGCCGCCGCGCAGCCGGACGCTGTCTATAAAGCCGTTGCCGGTATCGATTTCGGCGCGGCCGTCGACCCGGGTCTGCTCGAGGTCGATCCGGACTTCCTCGGCCTCGACCGCTGGATCGAGCGAGAAGCGGATCGGAATGCCGTAGAGGCTGTCCAGCCGGCTGATCGAGAAGCCGACATTGTTGTCGCCGCGGATCCACGCTGCGCCGGCGGCGACGTCCCAGCTGCGCCCCTGGCTGTTCGGCATCCGGCCGCGCAACCCTGCGAGCGCCTGAATGTTGGGGTCGGGACTTGCCTCGGCCTGGCGGCGCAGCGCCGGCGACAAGAGGAAGCCGCCGGTCCTCAAGTCATCCGTCTTGCTATAATTGCCGTCGACATGGACGACGAACGCGCTGCCGAGCGGCACGTCGACCAGCAGATTGCCCGAGCGCTCGCCCGCCGCGGACCCATAGGTCGCGAGGCCCTCGATATGGACCGGATCGCTCGGCACGCGACGGGGTATACGCGCGTCGATCACGTTGACGACGCCACCGATCGCCGAGGAGCCGAACAGCAGCGCCGAAGGGCCGCGCAGCACCTCGATCCGGTCGGCGGTCAGCGGATTGATCGCGACCGCATGATCGACGCTGGTATTGGACACATCGAGGCTGCCGATGCCATCGGTCATCACCCGGATGCGCTCGCCCTGGAAGCCGCGCAGGACAGGCCGGGATGCATTGGGACCAAAAGAGGTTGCCGATACGCCAGGCTGGTGCGCCAGGCTGTCGCCGATCGTCGGCCGCACGTCGCGGGTCAGCTCGTCGCCGGTGACCACCGACGTTCCCGAAAGTACGTCGGTCCGGTTGCGTCGGAAGCCGGTCACCACGATCTCGCGCTGCTCGGGGGCATGGTAGTCGCGAGGGGACGGCGGCGGCGCCGGCGCCGGCTGCGCCGCTCCGGGTTGATCGGCGGGCTGGGCCGAAAGATCCGCGGGCTCCCCCGATGAATCGGCAGGCTGGGCGAAGGAGGCTTGGGGAAGCAGGGCCGCTGCGGTCCCGACAAGAAGACTGAGGCGAAACATATCTTGTTTTTCCGTTCATGTGGCTGCCTGGTTGGCAGCTTGCTCGCGCCCGAGCGGGGCGATCATATTCAGGCCGGGCATTCCCGGCTGAAGCGGTCGACCGCCAAATCCATGGTCTGGCGAGGTCCGCGAAGAGGCGCTCAAGGCCCTCCGTCGCGGCACGCCGGAGCGGCGGCCGGTGGTCAGGCGACCGGCGGCTCCAGCAGCGGGCGGATCGATCGGCTCGATAGCGGCGCCGGTTCCAGCTCTGGTCCGCGCATCGGTTCAACTGCCTGCGGGATAGAGGAGAGCGCTGCTGCCGGCAGGATATAGGCGGGGAGCGACAGAGAGGCGCTGTTCCCGAGAGCGCCCTTCTTCGAAGCGACGGCGGCAGCACCGTCTTCGGACAGCGCCACAGCCGCGACCTTCGCATCCTGGCTCAGGCGTGCGATCGCATGCTCGCGAGCATCCCGGTGGCGACACACCGCCCCCGCGACCGCGGATCCGTTCGCGACCACCAGCGTGATGATCATCAGCAGAGTCACAAGGCGAGCCATTGTCGCGCCGTTATACGGATACGTGATGTTATATCAAATGCGCTTGTCGCAGGGCCGGCGCGCTTCGTCGCGCCCGCGACAATTCGGGACAAGATTGTTTTGAAGCTGACAAATTTGCGCGACACGGCCTAGGCAAAGCGGCGCCATCGTCTTTTGCGTAAGGATCCTCTTATGACCAAGATCACGCTCCTCTCCGGTGCCGCCCTGCTTGCCGTCGCCGGCGTCGCCGCGGCGCAGCCGGGCGACCGGCCCGGTCCCGCTGCCGACGTCACCCGCCAGCAGGTCATCGATCGCGTCGATCAGGCTTTCGCCCGGATGGATGCCGACCATGACGGCCGCTTCACGCCCGAGGAAGCGCGGGCGCGGGGCGAGCAGCGCCGCGCCGAGATGCGGGGGCGGATGTTCGACCGGCTCGACGCCAATCATGACGGCAATATCAGCCGCGACGAGTTCGCCCAGGCGCACGCCATGCGCGGCGGCCGCGGCGGCCATCATCGCCGGATGATGCGGATGCGGATGGGCCCGCCGCCGGGCGGTCCCGGTGGGCCGGAAATGGGCCCGCCACCTCCGGGCGGTCCGGACGGCCCGCGTGGCCCCGGCATGCGCGGCGGCCGGATGTTCGGCGAGCAGGGCTTCATCACCCGCGAGCAGATGCGCGAGCGTGCGCTCGCCCGCTTCGACCGCGCCGACGCCAATCATGACGGCACAGTGACCGCCGCCGAGCGGCGCGCGGCCCGCGAGGCGATGCGCGCGCGTTTTCGCGAGCGCCGCCCCGGCTGAGCCCGGCCGATGAAGAGGGGCGAGCCGCCGGGCTCGCCTCTTTTTGCCGGGCGACCGCCGTTTCTTGATCTTGTTTAAGCCGTTTCGGCGCCGTTGGTGGCATTGTTTGCGCGCCGCCGACTCGTTGCGTGCTGAAGGCGGGGGGACTTGTGGGCTATTACCGACTTTATTTGCTGGACGGCCAGGACGGGCGATTCGTGGGCTTCGAGGAAATCGAGGCGGCCGACGACGTCGAGGCCGTCCGCATCGCCGGCGGCCATGAAGGCGCCCAGCCGCTCGAATTGTGGTGCGGCAAGCGCAAGGTGAAGAGCTTCCCGGCCAAGGTCAGCTAGGCGGCCGGGAGCAGGATCCGCGCCAGCAGGCCGCCGCCGGGCCGGTTTGCCAGCTCCAGCCGGCCGCCATGGGCCTCGGCCGCGCCGCGCGCCAGGGCGAGGCCGAGGCCGGCGCCGCCGGTCCCGCGGTTGCGCGACGCCTCGAGCCGGACGAACGGCTCCTGGACGCTGCCGAACTCCGCCTCCGGGATGCCCGGCCCCCGGTCGGCGACCTCGATCGCGACCATGCCGGCGCCGGCGCGCACCGCGACCTCGGCGCAGCCGCCATATTTGACCGCATTGTCGATCAGGTTGCGAATAGCGCGGCGCAGCAGATTGGGCTGCACGCACGCGGTCCGGCGCTCGGTTTCCTCGAATTTCGCGTCGTGGCCGAGCGCGCGAAGTTCCTCGACCGCGGCGTCGGCGAGGGCGTTGATGTCGACGGGGCGGACCTCCTCGGCGGCGCGGCCGGAGCGGGCGAGCGCGAGCGTGTCGTCGAGCATCGCCGTCATCTCCTCGATCGTGGCGATCATCCTGGCGCGCTCCTCGGCGGGCTCGACGCTTTCGATCCGGATGCGCAGCGAGGCGAGCGGCGTGCGCAAATCGTGGCCGATCGCGCCGAGCATCCGGTCCTTCTCGTCGAGCATCGTGCCGACCCGCGCGCTCATCGCGTTGAAGGCGAGGATCGCGCGGCGGACGTCGGCCGGCCCGCGCGGCTCGACCTGCGGCGCTTCGCCGCGGCCCTCGAAGCTTTGCGCGGCGGCGGTGAGCGCGCGCAAGGGGCGGCCGAGCCGCATCGCGATCAGCGTCACCGCCGCCAGGATCAGCAAATAGATGAGCAGGGTCGAGCCGGCGAGGCGCGCCGCGAGCCAGGGATTGGGGCGGGGCGTCACCATCCGCGCGTTGACCCAGGCGCCGTCCGGCAGCTGGGCGGAAAGATGGAGGGTCTGCATGCGGCGCAGCCGTTCGCGGGCGCGGTCGAGCTCGGCCGGGCTCAGCCGATCGCGGAAGCGGCGCGGCAGCTCGACCTCCTCGCGGACGGCGGCGCGGGCGTCGCGCAGGACGACATTGTTCTCCGCCGCCTGGCCGCGCAGGCGGGCGACGATCCGGGCATCGCTGGCCTCGGCCGGGACGGAGCTCTGGCTGTCGACCGCGAAGCGGCCGCGGCGGCCGCGCTGATCGGCGATGAGGCTTGCGCGCGCCGCCGGCGGCAGCGGCCCCAGCCGCTGCAGCAGCTGGACGAAGCGGCCGATCGGGGGCGCCTCGATCTGGGTGTTGGTCGCGCGCTGGCGCTCGTTGAAGACGAGGCCGAAATTGATCGCCTGGGCGACCAGCAACGCGACCGCCATGACGAGGGCGATCTGGCCGATCAGGCTCTTGGGGAGAAACCGCCTCACAGCCTTTTGACTTCGGCCGCGAGCATGTAGCCCCCGCCCCACACCGTCTTGATCAGCTTGGGATTGGCCGGGTCGGTCTCGATCTTCTTCCTGAGGCGGCTGATATGGTTGTCGATGCTGCGCTCGAACGCGGCGAGCTCGCGACCCTGGCTCAAATCGAGCAACTGATCGCGGCTGAGCACGCGCCGGGGATGCGTGACGAAGGCGTGCAGAAGATTATATTCGCCGGTCGACAGCGGAATCGCGACATTGTCCGCGCCGACCAGCTCGCGCTCGCCGCTCTTCAGCAGCCAGGGGCCGAAGCCGTAGGTGTCGGCGTCGGGCGCGCGCACCGTGCTCTCACCGGCGCGGCGCAGCACCGCCTTGATGCGGGCGAGGAGCTCGCGGGGGGAGAAGGGCTTGGTGACATAGTCGTCGGCGCCGATCTCGAGTCCGACGACCCGGTCCATCTCCTCGGTCCTGGCGGTGAGTAAAATGACCGGAATATTGGTCGTCGCGCGGATGAAGCCGGCGAGCGCCAGCCCGTCCTCGCCCGGCATCATGATATCGAGCAGGACGAGGTCGATCGCATAAGCCGACAGCAGCTGGCGCGCCGCCGCCGCATTCTCCGCCTTGGTGACGCGAACGCCGCTGCGCGACAGATATTGCGCGAGCGGCTCCCTGATCTCGCGCTCGTCGTCGACGAGCAGGACGTGCGGTTCCTCGGCCATGGCGGGCGCGTTTTAGGGCGGGCCGGCGGCATCGCGCCAGAGGAAGCTTGTCGCGCTCTGTCTTGAATTGTGTCGCCCTGTGTCAGGCTTCATAAGCATAAGCGATGCGCAACGCCGCCGATCTCGCCAAAGCCGCGCTCGCCAAGGGCGACCTGATCTCGGCCTACGACATCGCCAGCGCGGCGATCGCGGCGGGGGACGAAAGCGGCACGGTCCGCCACCAGCAGGTGCTGGCGCTGGCGCGGATGGGCGACACCGAGCGGGCGATGGGCCTGTTCGCCGGCTACGGGCTCGATCGGTCGGGCGACACCCATGAGCGGACGATCGGGGCGCGCCTGCTCAAGGACCGGGCGCTGGCGACCGCGCCCGGCCCGCCGCGGCAGCAGGCGATGGAGCGCGCGTTCGAGGCCTATCACGCCATCTACCGCGAGAGCGGCGATCCTTTCCCGGGGATCAACGCCGCGACGCTGGCGCTGCTCGCGGGCCACGAGGAGCAGGCGCGCGCGCTCGCCCGGGCCCTGCTCGAAGACCCGGCCGTCGCCGCGGCCGGCGATTATTACAAGGCGGCGACCCGCGCCGAGGCGCTGCTTTTGCTCGGCCGTACCGATGAAGTCACCGCGACCCTGGCCGGCCCGGCGGTGCGCGGCAGCGCCGACCTCGGCGGGCGCTCGAGCACCTTGCGGCAGCTCGCCATGGTCGCGGCCCATCTCGGGCTGGGCGAGGCTGAGCGCGCCGCCTTGCTGGCGCCGTTGAAGCCGCCCAGGGTGGTCCATTATTGCGGCCATATGTTCGGCGCCGATCCGGCGGCCGAGGCGCGGATCCGCGCGCGGATCGACGCGGTGCTGGGCGAGGAGGAGATCGGCTTCGCGTTCGGCGCGCTCGCCTGCGGCGCCGACATCCTCGCCGCCGAGGCCCTGCTCGATCGCGGCGCGGAGCTGCACGTGGTGCTGCCCTTCGAGGAGGAGGATTTCCTGCTGCAGTCGGTGCTGCCGGGCGGCGCCGGCTGGGAGGCGCGCTACCGATCCTGCCGCGACCGCGCCAAGCGCGTCGTCTTCGCCAGCCCGATGGCCTATTTCGGCAATCCCGCCCAATATGGCTATGCCAGCCGCACCGCGATGGGGCTGGCGCGCCTGAGGGCCGAGCATCTCGCCGCCGAGGCGGTGCAGGTCGCGATCTGGGACGGCGCCGCCGCGGACGGCCCGGCCGGCACCGGCGCCGACGTCGCCGCCTGGGCGGCGGCCGGCGAGCGCACCCGGATCGTCCAGCCGGGCGCGGTCGACCGCGACCTCGCCCGGCCCGAGCCGCGCGTCACGACGCCTTATGAGCGCGCGCTCGCGGCGATCCTGTTCACCGACTTCAAGGGCTTCTCGACGCTGAGCGAGGCCGCCTTGCCAAGCTTCTGGGATGGCGTCATGGGCGTCGTCGCCGAGGTGCTCAACGCCCATGACAGCGAGGTCGAGTGCCGCAACTCCTGGGGCGACGCGCTCTACGCGGTGACCGCGAGCGCGCCGGTCGCCGCCGAGATCGCGCTCCAGCTCCAGGACCGGCTGGCGAAGTTCGACTATGCGACGCTCGGCCTGGACGGCTCCGGCGGGATGCGGATCGGCGCCCATTACGGCCCCGCTTACCGCACCACGGACCATATCACCGGCCGGATCACTTATTACGGTACCGAAGTCTCCAAGGCCGCCCGGATCGAGCCGGTCACCCCGCCCGGGGCGGTGTTCGTCACCGAACCGTTCGCGGCGGTGCTCGCGCTCGAGGCGCGCGGCCGCTTCACCTGCCGCTACGTCGGCCGAATCGCGCTCGCCAAGAAATATGGCGACTATCCGATGTACCGGCTGACCCGGACAGGCTGAGGGTCAGCGTGGCGAGTGATGCCGACGGTAGGCGGCAAAGGCGTCGTCGATCCGCGCCTGAATGAAGTCGCGATGCTCCCTCGTCAGCGTGCCGCCGTCGCTCTCGCGCAGCGCGAGTCCGATCCGGCGCAGATCGCGGAGTTCGGACCGCAACCGGATGAAAGCGCGGTCGCGAGCCGGCGGAGGAATGGCCGCGGGCGGGCCGTTGACGAGGGGAGCGGGCGCGGGGAGGGGCCCCGACGCGACAGCCGGCGACATGCAGCCGAGAATGAGGCCGGTCAGCAGGAAAGCCTTTCTCATCGACACCCTCCCATGCAGCGCGTGACAAGGGGCTGGTTTCCGGCCCGGTTGACCGGTCGAAAAAATGGTGATTGTCACGAATTAACGCGCGCTGAATGCCGGCCCTCGTCGCTGCGATCCTCGCCCTCGCGCAAGAAGGGGCGGGGCATTGCTGCCCCGCCCCCCGGTCCGGAAGGATTTTCCGCTCGGCTCAGAAGCGGATGCCGATTCCGGCGACGCCCTGCCAGCGCTCGAAGCCCTGCTCGTAATTGGTGTAGCGGCCTTCGAACCGGAAGAACCAGTTGTTGCCCGGCTGGTGCTCGAGGCCGACGCCGCCGCGAATGCCGTCGAGATTGGTGCCGCCGAAGCCGTCGACGGTGACGCGGGCGTTCGAATAGCCGGCGAGGAGGTACAGCAAGGTCCTGTTGTTGAGCACGCCGCCGCCGCGCAGCCCGGCATAAAGGTCGCGGCCCGCGCGGACGCAGACGCCGAGGCTGCAATCCTTGGTGGTCGCGTCGGCCGCTTCGAGCTGGACGCCGAGCGCGCCGCCGCCGGTCCGGAAGTCCCAGCCGGCGCCGATGCCGTACATGACGCCGGTGCCGCTCACCCCGGCGAACTCGGCACTGTCGAACCCGCCGACCACCGCGACATTGCCGCCGTTGAACTGGGCCAAAGCGGGCGTCGCCCAAGCGGCCGCAAGCACGGCCGCAGCATAGATCACACGCATGTCAGTATCTCTCCTGGATTCCCCACCCCAAAACCGAGGATGGCAGATGAATAGTTCAAAGTCCCGGCAACGCAAGTCCCCGTAACATAAGTTGCTGGCACGACCAGCTTCGGCGGGCGACGATCGCTTCGGGGGAGCGAGCTTTTCCCCGGTTTTCATCCCAAGTTGGACGAATCGGCTCGAGGATGGGGTGGTGAGCCCAGCAGGATTCGAACCTGCGACCTACTGATTAAAAGTCAGTTGCTCTACCGACTGAGCTATGGGCCCTGACCGGCGTCCGACCTAGACCAGGATCGTTTCAGGCTGAAGCCTGAAACGTGAATCCTGGTCTCGATAATTTTCCGCGAGCCTGATTCACGCCATCGGCCGAAGCGCGAAGCGCTTCGTCCCCAGACGATCAGGCTCGTGGCACGGGGCGGGGCGCGGTCAACCGGGCGAGCAGCTGGCGCGCGGTCGCGCCGGTCACCGGGTCGCGCCAGGAAGGGGCGACCTCGGCGAGGGGCGCGAGGACGAAGGCGCGCTCGCGGAATTCGGGGTGGGGAACGATCGGACCCGGCCCGCCCCAGGCCCCGCCGGACCAGAGGATGATGTCGAGATCGAGCACGCGCGGCCCCCAGCGGCGGCCGGCGCGGCGGCCGAAGGCGCGCTCGATCGCCTTCAATTCGGCGAGCAATTCGTCGGGCGCGCGATCGCTGTCGACGATCGCCACGGCATTGGCGAAGCTGCGACCGGCCGGGCCGAGCGCCGGCGTGGACTTGATCGCGGAGACCCGCTTCGGATCGAGCGCGGCGAGCGCCGCGCACAGTGTCGCCGCCGGCGAGCCGTGTCGGCTGCGCCGGTTCGAGCCGAGCGCGATGGCATAGCTTGTCGTCGCCATGGCGCACCGCCTAGACGCTCGCCATGCAACACGAAAGCCCGGTCCCGGATGCCGAAGCGCCGCGCGACTGCCCGCTCTGCCCGCGCCTGGTCGCCTTGCGCCAGGCGCTGCGCGCCGAGCATCCCGACTGGTGGAACGCGCCGGTGCCCGCCTTGGGCGACCCCGACGCCTGGCTCGGCATCGTCGGCCTCGCGCCCGGCATGTGGGGCGCGAACCGGACCGGGCGGCCCTTCACCGGCGATCATGCCGGCATCCTGTTCTACGCGACCCTGCGCAAGTTCGGGCTCGCCGAGGGCCGCTACGACGCGCGGGTCGACGACGGCTTGCGGCTCAAGGGCTGCGTCATCCTCAATTCGGTCAAGTGCCTGCCGCCGCGGAACAAGCCGCTGCCGGTCGAGATCTCCACCTGCCGGCCTTTCTATGAAGCCGCGCTCGCGATGCTGCCCAAGGTGCGCGTGCTCGTCGCCTTGGGTCGGATCGCGCATGGCTCGGCGGTGCGGACGGCGGGCGGGAGACTTTCGGCCTGCAAGTTCGCCCATCTCGCCGAGCACCGCCTGCCCGATGGCCGCATGCTGATCGATAGCTACCATTGTTCGCGCTACAACCAGAATACCGGCCGGCTGACGGCGGCGATGTTCGAAGCGGTGTTCGCGCGGGCGCTGGCGCTCAGTGCGCGTTAGCGGTCGGCGCCGCTTCGTTCGAGACGGATCCGGTCCCATCGATGTCGGCGGCATGCTCGCTGAGCCGGACCGGTGCCGGCTGCTGCGCCGACCACGGATTCATCCGGATGCAATGGCCGCTGAGGTTGCCGCACTGCCGGACCTCGCCGGTCTGGCTGTCGACCACGACGATGATCTGCTCGTCGTCGCGCAGCGTCGCGGCGGCGTCGTCCTGCGCGCGTTCGACGCCGGCCAGCCGCTGCCACATCGCGCCCGGAGAATAGATGCCGATACCGAGATAGCGGCCGCCGTGGCGCGGGCCGTGCCCCGGCTCCGGCCCGAAGCCGCAGCCGCCAAGAGAGAGCGTGGCGAAAAGGAGTCCGATGAGCCGCATATGCACCTCCCTGGAGGCGCAACTTTTACCACCGATACGGTAGACAATCTAGATGTCTTCGGTCAGCCGTCCGTAAAGCTCGGGCCTGCGGTCGCGGAAGAAGCCGAAGGCGGCGCGGTGGCGGCGGGCGGCGTCGAGGTCGAGCGTGGCGGTGATCGCGCCCGTTTCCGTGGCGCCGAATTCGGCGAGGATGTCGCCGCGCTCGTCGCAGATGAACGAGTGGCCGTAGAAGATCTGCCCGCCTTCGTCGCCGATGCGGTTGGCGGCGACGACCGGAACGACGTTGGAGACGGCGTGGCCGATCATCGCCCGGCGCCAGAGCCGGCTGGTGTCGAGCTCGGGATCGTGCGGCTCGGTGCCGATCGCGGTCGGGTAAAGCAGGATCTCGGCGCCCATCAGCATCAGCGAGCGGGCGGTCTCGGGATACCATTGGTCCCAGCAGATGCCGACGCCGAGCGTGGCCGCGGGCGTCGGCCAGGTGCGAAAGCCGGTATTGCCGGGGCGGAAGTAGAATTTCTCCTGATAGCCGGGCCCGTCCGGGATGTGGCTCTTGCGGTAGACGCCCATCACCGCGCCGGACGCGTCGATCATCGCGAGGCTGTTATAATGATGCGGCCCGTCGGCCTCGAAGAAGCTGGTCGGGATATGGACTTCGAGCTCCGCGGCCAGCTTCCGCATCGCCAGCACCGCCGGATGCCGGTCCACCGGCCGCGCGGTCGCGAACAGGCTTTCGTCCTCGGTCTTGCAGAAATAGGGCCCCTCGAACAATTCGGGCGGCAGCACCACCTTCGCGCCCTTGCCCGCCGCCTCGCGCACCAGCTCGGCGACGTTGCGGATGTTCTCGTCCAGGTCGTCGCCGAAGGCGAGCTGGAGCGCTGCGACCGTGAGCCTGGTCATGCCGGCACCTGCTGGCTGATGCAGTGGAAGCTGCCGCCGCCGGTCAGGATATGGTCGGCGGGCAGGCCGATCGCGGCGCGGCCCGGGAACAGCGCCTGGACGGCCGCCACCGCCGCTTCGTCATTGGCGGCGCCATATTGCGGCACGACCACCGCCGCATTGCCGATGTAGAAGTTCATATAGGAGGCCGGGATGATCTCCTCGCCGCGCCGGACGAGGCCGGGCGAGGGCATCGGCACGACCTCGAGCCCGAAGCGGCGGGCGCGGATCGCGGCGTCGCGATAGACCGCCTCGTTGGGGTCGCTGGACTCCGGCTCGGGGACGGCGATCCGGCCGGTGCCGACGAAGCGGGCGAGGTTGTCGACATGGCCGTCGGTATGGTCGTTCATCAACCCGCTGGCGAGCCAGAGCAGCCGGTCGATGCCGAGGTCCGCCTTAAGCCGCGCCTCGACCTCGGCGCGCGAGAAGAAGGGGTTGCGGTTCGGGTTCAGGAGGCATTCCTCGGTGGTGACGGCGAGGCCGGTGCCGTCGACGTCGATCGCGCCGCCCTCGAGGATCCAGTCGGCGCGGCGGACGCGCAGGCCGGCGCTCTCGCCGAGCCGGCGGCCGATCGTGTCGTCGCCGGGCAGGTCGTATTTGCCGCCCCAGCCGTTGAAGCGGAAGCTCAGCGCCGAGAGGCCGGCCGGGCCCCTGACCACGATCGGGCCGGTGTCGCGCAGCCAGATGTCGCCGAAGCTCTGGGTGACGACGGTCGCGAAGGGCGCGGCGGCGCGCGCGACCTCCGCCGAGGCCGCGTCGGCGGCGACCAGCCGCACTTCCTCGCCGTTGCCGTCGGCCCAGACCGCGCGCGCGAACGCGGCGACCTCGGCCTGGGCCGGGCTCAGATCCTCGACCCACAACTCGCCGTGGCTCGGGAAACCGATCCAGACGAAGGCGTGCGGCGCCCATTCGGGGGGCTGCCGCGAAGTCATTGCCCGGCGCGGGAGCGGTCGCGGATGGCGCGGAATTCGTCGCCCGGAAGCCAGTTCGGCCATTCGCGGCTGGTCGCCAGCGCGCGGCCGACGCGGTAGTAGATGCCGACGTCGGCGAGCGCGCCGGCCCAGTCCCAGTTCGGGTTATATTCGTCCGTGACCTGGTGATAGCGATGGGCGCGATAATCCTCGGCCGCCGCGCGGCCGGCGGCGGGCCCGCCGTTGACCAGATCCTCGCCGCCGCGGCCGTAGAGCATCGGCACGCCCTGCTTGGCGAAGCTGAACTGGTCCGAACGGAAATAATAGCCCGCCTCGGGCGTCGGCTCGGCGGAGACGCGCAATCCCATCTGGGCGGCGGCGCGCGCCAGATAGGCGTCGAGCTCCGACTTGCCGCCGCCGATCGAGACGAAGTCGCGCGCCGGCCCGGCCATGTTCAGCGAATCCATGTTGAAGCCGCCGGCGGTGCGGGCGAGCGGGTAGATCGGGTTGGCGGCATAATAAGCCGAGCCGAGCAGGCCCGATTCCTCGCCGGTCACGGCCAGGAAGATGAGGGTGCGGTCGGCCGGTCCGGCGCGGGCATGGGCCTCGGCGAGCGCGACCAGGGCGGCGGTGCCGCTGGCATTGTCGACGGCGCCGTTGCAGATCCGGTCCGAGCCGGTCTCGGTGCACAGCCCGAGATGGTCCCAATGGGCGGTGTAGATGACATATTCGGCCGGATGCGTCCGGCCGGGCAGCACGCCGATCACGTTGTGCGACGCGGCGCGGCGGATCTGGTTGTCGAACGCGACCGAAGCGGTGAGGCCCAGCGGGACGGCGCGGAAGCCGCGCTGCTGGGAGGCGCGGGTCAGCGCGTCGAGGTCCTGGCCGGCGGCCGTCAGCAGCCGGCGGGCGGCATCGTTGGTCAGCCAGCCGTTGACGGCGGTCTGGCTGGCGCCGTTGTCGGCGGACTGCATGTAGAGCTGCGATCCCGACCAGCTGTTCTCGACGACGTTCCAGCCATAGGAAGCCGGTGCGGTGTCGTGGACGATGAAGGCGGCGGCGGCGCCCTGGCGCGCCGCCTCCTCGAACTTGTAGGTCCAGCGGCCGTAATAGGTCATCGCCCGGCCGTTGAACGTGCCGGTCAGCGCGGGAGTCTGCCAGTCGGGATCGTTGACCAGGATGATCACCGTCTTGCCGCGGACGTCGAGCCCCTCATAGTCGTTCCAGCCGCGCTCGGGCGCGTTGATGCCGTAGCCGACGAAGACGATGTCGCTATGGTCGACCGCGACGCGGGGCTGGGCGCGGTAGGAGGCGCCGATATAGTCGGTCCTGAAATTGAGGCCGAGGCTCCGGCCGGCGCCTTCGATCTCGAGCCGGGGGCTGCCCTGGGCGGTGATCTCGACGAGCGGCACGTCCTGGTACCAGCTGCCGTGATTGCCCGGCTGCAGGCCGGCGCGGCGGAATTCGTCGGCGAGGAAGGCGATCGTGCGGGTCTCGCCCTCGGTGCCGGGCGCGCGCCCCTGATATTCGTCGCTCGACAGGGTCCGCGTCACCCGCTGCAGCGTCTCGGCCGAGATTTGCGGGGCCGCGGGCGCCGGCGCCGAGGCCGTGACGCAGCCGGCGAGCGGAGCGAGGAGGGCGAGCAGGAGCAGGGGCGGGAAGCGCATCGCGTTCTCCACGGGAAGGGCGGCGGACGGGCCGGCTATAGGGCGCCGGCCGCCGTCGAGGCAAGGACTGGCTAGGGCATTGAACCTGTTGCATTTATTGCAGGGAAGTGCTTTAGGCGCGCCGCAATCCCCGGGGGAATCCTTCATGAATGCATTGTTTCGTCTTGCCGGCCTGGCAATGACCCTTGCGGCCGCGCAGGCCGTGGCCCAGCCGGCGGCCGATCAGGCCGAGCTCTACGGCGTCCGCGAAAGCGTCGAGCATATCGACATCTCGCCCGACGGCACCCACGTCGTCTATCTTTCGGCGGGTCCGGGCCGCAGCACCTACGTGTTCATCCACAACCTCGCCGGCGGCCAGCAGCCGCGTCTGGTGATTCGCGCGGACGGAAATCCCGAGCGGCTGCGCTGGTGCAATTTCGTCACCAATGAACGGCTGATCTGCCAGGTGACGGGGATGAGCGGCGGCGGCACCAGCATATTGATCCCCTTCTCCCGCCTCATCTCGCTCGACACGAGCGGCGAGAATCTGACTCTGCTCGGCCAGCGCGATTCCTTCTACGACGCGCGTATCCGCCAGTTCGATGCCGAGATCATCGACTGGCTCGGCGGCCGCGAGAACGCGGTGCTGATGGCGCGCGACTATGTCCCGGAAGCCGGGCGGATGAATACGAGGCTGGTGCGCACCGCCAACGGCCTCGGCGTCGACCGGGTCGACGTCCGCACGCTTCGCTCGACCCAGGTCGAGCCGCCCAACGCGCATGCCGGCAACTATCTGACCGACGGCCGGGGCAATGTCCGCATCATGGCGGTGCCGCACGTGCGCGGCGGCGCGACCGGCCAGCTCGGCACCGAGACGCAATATTTCTATCGCACCGCCGGCAGCCGCAACTGGCAGAATTTCAGCACCTACGACGATGCGAACGACGAAGGGATGCGGCCGCTCGCGATCGATGCCGCGAACGACTCCGCTTATGTGCTGAGGAAGCTCGACGGCCGTCTCGCGCTCTATCGGGTCAAGCTCGACGGGACGATGACGACCGAGCTCGTCTACGCCAATCCGCAGGTCGACGTCGACGGCATCGTGCGGGCGAGCCGCGGCGCGCACGTCATCGGCATGACCTTCGCCGAGGAGCAGCGCCGGGTGGTCTATTTCGACCCCGATTACGGCAACCTCTCCCGCTCGCTGGGCCGCGCCATCCCTAATCTGCCGCTGGTCGACTTCGGCACCGACAGCGCCGACGGCAACCGCATTCTCGTCCATGCCGGCAGCGACGCCGACGCGGGCCGCTATTACGTCTACGACCGCAGCGGCCGGAACCTCAGCGAGATCCTGATGGTCCGGCCGCAGCTCGAACATGCCGCGCCGGCGAACGTCCGTTCGGTGAGCTACCCGGCCGCTGACGGCGTCAACATTCCCGCTTACCTGACCCTGCCCCCCGGCTCGAACGGCCGCAACCTGCCCGCCATCGTCCTGCCCCATGGCGGCCCGGCGGCGCGCGACGAATGGGGGTTCGACTGGCTCGCCCAGTTTCTCGCCCATCAGGGCTATGCGGTGCTCCAGCCCAACTACCGGGGGTCGGCCGGCTATGGCGACCAGTGGCTCCAGCAGAACGGCTTCCGCAGCTGGCGGACCTCGATCGGCGACATCACCGCCGGCGCGCGCTGGCTCGCCGCCCAGGGCATCGCCGATGCCAATCGAATGGCGATCCTCGGCTGGTCCTATGGCGGCTATGCGGCGCTCCAGGCCGGCGCGACCGAGCCCGGCCTGTTCAAGGCGATCGTCGCGATCGCCCCCGTCACCGACCTCCAGCAGGCGAAGGAGGATTTCCGCAACTACACCGTCGCGAGCAATGTCTCCGAATATATCGGCAGCGGGCCGCATATCGCCGAGGGCTCGCCGCTCCGCCACGTTTCGGCGATCACCGCGCCGGTGCTGCTGTTCCACGGCGACCGCGATCTCAACGTGCCGGTGATCCATTCGCGGCGGATGGACGCGGCGCTGCGCGAGGCGGGCAAGCGCAGCGAGCTCACCGTCTTCCCGGGGCTCGAGCACGACCTCGCCGATTCGCAGGCGCGGGTGCAGATGCTGCGCCGGATCGGCACCTTCCTCGCGGCGGAACTGGCCGCCAGATAGGGAAAGGGCGGCTCCCGCGCGGGAGCCGCCCCTTTCGTCCGGGCCGAAGCCGGGCGCTCAGCGCGAGTAGAATTCGACGACCAGATTGGGCTCCATCCGGACCGGATAGGGAACCTCGTCAAGCGTCGGCACCCGGTTGAAGACGATCTTGGCGGTGCCGTCCTGGACGATGTAATCGGGGATGTCGCGCTCGGCGAGGCCCTGCGCCTCGATCACCAGCGCCATCTCCTGCGCCTTCGGGCCGAGCTCGACGACGTCGCCGACCGAGACCTTGGCCGAAGCGATGTTGAGCTTTTTCCCGTTGACCCGGATATGGCCGTGATTGACGAGCTGGCGCGCGGCCCAGATGGTCGGCGCGAACTTGGCGCGGTAGACGACCGCGTCGAGCCGGCGCTCCAGGAGGCCGATCAGGTTCTGGCCGGTGTCGCCCTTCATCTTCGAGGCGTCGCTATAGGCGCGCTTGAACTGCTTTTCGGTGACGTCGCCATAATAGCCCTTGAGCTTCTGCTTGGCGCGCAGCTGGATGCCGAAGTCCGACATCTTGCCCTTGCGGCGCTGGCCGTGCTGGCCGGGACCATATTCGCGGCGGTTGACCGGGCTCTTGGGCCGTCCGAAGACGTTCTCGCCCATGCGGCGGTCGAGCTTGTACTTGGCGCTGGTGCGCTTCGACATGACTTTACTCCAATTCGCGTTCTCAAATTCCCTGGGACCGCACCGCCGGACCAGCCTGTCCCGAGCTTGTCGAGAGGCGTCCGGCGCGGCCGCCGCTTCACCAGGGGTGCGGGGCCAATTGCGAAGGCGGGCACATGTGGGCTGGAAGCGTCGAAGTCAAGCCAAAACGCCGCCCGAAAGGACGGCGTTCCGCTCGCAAGGGACGTTGCCCGCGAGAGCGGCTCAGAATTGACGCTCGACCCGCGTCTGCTGCTGCCGCTCGGTGCTCTGGCGCGTCAGCCGGCGTTGCTCGGCCCACTGCGCCCGAGTCATGCAGACCCGGGCCCGAGCGAGGCGCGATTCGGTCCGGACAACCGCCTGACAAACCATTTCGTTGGGATCCAGCGCCGTCTCGGTGCTCGTGCCGCCGCTCGTCGGGGTCTGGGCCCATCCTGCGCCCGACGCCAGGATGGCGCTCAAAATAATCATTTTTTTCATGGGGGTACTCGCGGTTGCTCCTACGGGGTCCTTGGCGTGAAACCCGCACCGTGTCAAGTGCGGCGGCGCCGGGGTTCGGCCAATGCGCGGATAATCCCGCGCAGCGCCTGAACCTCGCGTGAAGACCAGCCGGCCTTGGTGAATATGGTCCGGATCGTGTTCCTCGTCGCCGGCGTGCGGTCGGGCGGATGGAAATAATCAGCCGCCTCGAGCGCGTCGTAGAGCTGCTCGATCAGCCCTTCGAGATGGGCCTGGGGAGCGCGCGGCTCGGCATCGTCGCCGGCGGTCGGGACGGCGAGGTCCTCGCCATGCTTCGACCATTCATAGGCGATCAGGATCACCGCCTGGGCGAGGTTGAGCGAACGGAAGTCCGGATTGACCGGCACGGTGACGATCTTGCCGGCCAGCGCGACCTCGTCGGTTTCGAGCCCGGACCGCTCGGCGCCGAACAGGAAGGCGGAGGGGCCGTCATTGCGATGCACCTCGCGTCCCGCCCGCTCGGGCGAAACGACCGGCACGACCAGCCCGCGCTTGCGCACCGTCGTCGCGTAGACATGGGCGCAATCGGCGACCGCCTCGGCGACCGTGTCGAACAGCCGGGCCCTTTCGAGCACGATATCGGCCCCGGAGGCGGCCGGCCCCGCGGCCGGATTGGGCCAGCCGTCGCGCGGCGCCACCAGCCGCAAGTCGGTGAGCCCGAAATTGAGCATCGCCCGCGCCGCCTTGCCGATATTCTCGCCAAGCTGGGGACGGACGAGGACGAAGGCGGGTGCAGGAGCCTGCGGCTCTCCTCTCCGCTCATCCTGAGTAGCCGCCGAGCTTGGCGAAGCGGCGTATCGAAGGACCGGCTTGCGCGCGAGGCCACGCAAGGCTTCCCAATCCCCTCGAATCAGCGCCTCCTTTTTCGCGCGGCTCCAACCCTTGATTTTACGTTCTGCCGCGAAGGCTTGGTCGCGTTCGGGAAACCGATCGGACCAGACCAGGGTCACGGGCCTGCGCGTTTCGGTATAGCCGGGAATTTCGCCGGCCTGATGCTGCGCGACGCGGGCGTCGAGATCGTCCGTATGGCCGACATAATAATGGCCGTCCGCACAACGCAGCATGTAGGTGTAGAAATCCAATGTCGGGGCCGGTCCTTCGATACGGGCCTTCGCCAAGGCTCAGTCCCTACTCAGGATGAGCGATCAGGGGAATGTCCGGAGCGCGCTCACTCCGTCACGGTCCCCGCGAAATCCTCGAAATCCTTGGCCTCGCGGAAGTCCTTGTAGACCGAGGCGAAGCGGATATAGGCGACCGGATCGAGCGCTTTCAGGCCCTCCATCACCAATTCGCCGATCCGCGTCGAGGGCGTCTCGCTTTCGCCGCTGGTCTCGATCTGGCGCTGGATCGAGGAGGCGAGGCGCTCGATCCGTTCGGGCGGGACCGGTCGCTTGCGGCAGGCGATGGCGATCGAGCGTTCGAGCTTGCCGCGGTCGAACGATTCGCGGCGATTTTCGGACTTGACGACGATGAGGTCGCGCAGCTGCACCCGCTCGAAGGTGGTGAAGCGGGCGCCGCAATCCTCGCACTGGCGGCGGCGGCGGATCGCGGAGCCGTCCTCGGTGGGACGGCTGTCCTTCACCTGGCTGTTCTCATGCGCGCAGAACGGGCAGCGCACTACATGTCCTGATAGATCGGAAAGCGGGCGCAGAGCTCGGCGACGCGGCCTCTCACCGCGCCTTCGACCTCATCATTGGCCTCCGCGCCATTGGCCCTGAGGCCGTCGAGCACGTCGGCGACCATGTCGGCGATGTCGCGGAACTCGGCGACGCCGAAGCCGCGGGTGGTGCCGGCGGGCGAGCCGACGCGGATGCCGCTGGTCTTGACCGGCGGCAGCGGGTCGAACGGGACGCCGTTCTTGTTGCAGGTGATATGGGCGCGCTCGAGCGCCTCGTCGGCGTCCTTGCCGGTGAGGCCGAGCGGCCTGAGGTCGACGAGCGCGAGATGGGTGTCGGTGCCGCCGGCGACGAGGTCGGCGCCGCGTTCCTTCAATCGGCTCGCCAGCGCCTTGGCATTGGCGATCACCGCCTTCGCATAGGTCTTGAAATCGGGCCGCAGCGCCTCGCCGAACGCGACCGCCTTGGCGGCGATGACGTGCATCAGCGGGCCGCCCTGGAGGCCCGGGAAGACCGCCGAGTTGATCTTCTTGGCGATATCCTCGTCGTCGGTCAGCACCATGCCGCCGCGGGGCCCGCGCAGGGTCTTGTGGGTGGTTGTGGTGACGACATGGGCGTGGCCAAAGGGGGAGGGGTGCTCGCCCGCAGCGACGAGGCCGGCGAAATGGGCCATGTCGACCAGGAACAGCGCGCCCGCCTCGTCGGCGATCGCGCGGAAGCGGGCGAAATCGATGTGGCGCGGATAGGCCGAGCCGCCGGCGATGATCAGCTTCGGCCGGTGCTCGCGGGCGAGGCGGGCGACCTCGTCGAAGTCGATCCGATGGTCGTCCCGGCGCACGCCATACTGGATCGCGTTGAACCATTTGCCCGACATCGCCGGCCTGGCGCCGTGGGTGAGGTGGCCACCGGCGTCGAGCGACATGCCGAGAATGGTGTCGCCGGGCCTGGTCAGCGCCAGCATCACCGCGCCGTTCGCCTGCGCGCCCGAATGCGGCTGGACGTTGGCGAAGCCGCAGCCGAACAATTGCTTGGCTCGCTCGATCGCCAGCGTCTCGACCGAGTCCGAAGGGCCGCAGCCCTGATAATAGCGGCGGCCGGGATAGCCCTCGGCATATTTGTTGGTGAGCACCGAGCCCTGCGCCTCGAGCACGGCGCGCGAGACGATGTTCTCCGACGCGATCAGCTCGATCTGGTTCTGCTGGCGGTCGAGCTCGGCGCGGACCGCGTCGGCGACGTCCGGATCCGCCGCGCCCAGCGCGTCGGTGAAGAAGCCGTCCGGCTGGACGTCGCTGAGGGGGCGGCTGCTCATGCGGGTTCCTTGCTGAAGTGCGGGTGGCTGAGCTTGTCGACGCGGCGCCCATGGCGGCCGCCGCCGAACGGGGTGGCGAGGAAGGTCTCGATGCAGGCCCTGGCCATCTCGATCCCGATCAGCCGGCCGCCCATGGCGATGACGTTGGCGTCGTTATGCTCGCGCGCCAGAGTTGCCGAAAGCGGCTCGGAAACGAGTGCGCAGCGGCAGGCGGGATGGCGGTTGGCGGCGATCGAGATGCCGATGCCCGAGCCGCACAAGGCGATGCCCCGCTCGGCGCGGCCGGCGGCGATCTCCTCGGCGAGCCTGTAGCCGTAATCGGGATAGTCGACCGACTCGATCCCCTCGGGCCCGAGGTCGGTCACCTCGTGTCCCGCTTCGCCCAGCCAGGCGAGCAGCTCGGCCTTGAGCTCGACCGCGGCATGATCGGAGGCGATGGCGATGCGCATGACCGCATCCCCTAGGCACAAGCGGCGGGATTCGCCACCGGATATTGCGTGATCACGCCGCCCAGCGCATCTCCAGGCGGCTCCAGATCTCGACCAGCGCCCGGGCGAGGTCGCGCATCATCTCCTCGCTATGGGCGGGGCCCGGAGTGAAGCGCAGCCGCTCGGTGCCGCGCGGCACGGTCGGATAGTTTATCGGCTGCACGTAGATGCCGTATTCCGCGAGCAGGATGTCGCTGATCTTCTTCGCCGTCACCGGGTCGCCGACCAGGAGCGGCACGATATGGGTGGTCGAGGGCATGACCGGCAGTCGCGCCTGGCGGAAGATGTCCTTCAGCTGCGTCGCCCGCAGCTGCTGCGCCTCGCGCTCGGCGGACGAGGCCTTGAGGTGGCGGACGCTGGCGAGCGCGCCGGCGACCAGCACCGGCGACAGCGAGGTGGTGAAGATGAAGCCGGGCGCGTAGCTCCTGACCACGTCGATGATGTCGCGGCCGGCGGCGATATAGCCGCCCATCACCCCGAACGCCTTGCCCAGCGTGCCTTCGATGATCGTCACGCGCCCGGCGACCGCGTCGCGCTCGGAAATGCCGCCGCCGCGCGGGCCGTACATGCCGACCGCGTGGACCTCGTCGAGATAGGTGAGCGCGTGGTAGCGGTCGGCGAGGTCGCAGATCGCCGCGATCGGGGCGACGTCGCCGTCCATCGAATAGACGCTTTCGAAGGCGATCAGCTTCGGCGCCGCCGGGTCGGCCGCGGCGAGCAGCTCTTCGAGATGGGCGAGGTCGTTGTGGCGGAAGACCTGCTTCCCGCAGCCCGAATTGCGGATCCCGGCGATCATCGAGGCGTGGTTGAGCGCGTCGGAGAAGATGATGCAGCCGGGGAGCAACTTGCCGATCGTCGCCAGCGTCGCCTCGTTCGAGATGTAGCCCGAGGTGAAGAGCAAGGCGGCATCCTTGCCGTGCAGATCGGCGAGTTCGGCCTCGAGCTCGATATGGTAGTGGCTGTTGCCCGAAATGTTGCGGGTGCCGCCCGAGCCGGCGCCGACGTCGTGCAGCGCCTCCTCCATCGCCGCGATCACGTCCGGATGCTGGCCCATGGCGAGATAGTCATTCGAGCACCAGACGGTGATCGGGATCGGGCCGTTATGGCCGGCGAAGCAGCGCGCGTTGGGGAAGGCGCCCTTGTTCCTCAATATGTCGATGAACACGCGGTAGCGGCCTTCGGCGTGCAGCCGCTCGATCGCCTCCGCGAAAATGCGCTGATAGTCCAAGAGTCTCTTCCCCGGCCTTCCAGCCGTCCCATAGCGGATATCGGGCCCTTAAGGCCAGTGCCGACAGCAGGCAATAAGTCCGTTTTAGAGCTTGTCGAGGCGGGTCAGGCCGTAGCCGGCAAGGCCGTCGCGATAGGCTTCGGCGCCGGCGGCGGTGAAGACGGCGATGCCCTCGCCGGGCCCGTCCGGCCAGGCGAAGCCCCGCGCCAGCCACTGGGTGCGGCGCGCGATTCCGTCATTGCCGTCGACGAAGGCGAGCGCGCGCGGCGCGGCGGCGGCGAGCTCCGCGCGGACCAGCGGGAAATGGGTGCAGGCGAGAACCACCGTGTCGATCCTGTCGCCCCCGGGCCGGCCGAGGAGGCCGTCGAGAATCCGGCGATAGGGGGCCGCGCCCGCCGCTTCGCCGCGCAGCTTGGCCTCGGCAAGCTCGACCAGCTCGGCCGAGCCGTGGCGGACGATCGTGCAATCCGCGGCGAATTCGGCGGCCAGCCGGTCGACATAGGGCTGGACGATCGTCGCGTCGGTGCCGAGCACGCCGATCGCGCGGGTCTTCGAGAGGGCGGCGGCCGGCTTGATCGCGGGAACCGTGCCGACGATCGGCAGGTCGAGCGCGGCGCGGACCGCGTCGAGCGCGATCGTGGAGGCCGTGTTGCAGGCGATCACGATCAGCGACGGATCGTACCGTTCCGCGAGCCGGCCGAGCAGGGCGGGGACCCGCGCCGCGATTTCGGCCGCGCTCTTGGTGCCGTAGGGGAAGCCGGCGCTGTCGGCCGCATAGACGATCGGCGCGCCGGGCAGCAGCGCGCGGATTCCGGCGAGCACCGACAGCCCGCCGACGCCGGAATCGAAAATCAAGAGCGGCCCCGCCTGTGCCATCGCCGGACGATGTAGCGGCTGTGGCGGGGGTTTGGAATGGAGCCCCACCTTTCGTCGGGGTCCTTCGATACGGGCCTTCGCCAAGCTCAGTCCCTACTCAGGATGAGCGATTCATATTCCCGCTCATCCTGAGTAGCCGTTGAGCTTGGCGAAACGGCGTATCGAAGGACCTCCTCGATTTTGACGCAATTTATTGCGGAGCCTCGCGGCTTTGGGCTAATCGGGGCGATGGGGGATGGGGTGACGGTCGAGATTCTTGGGCTGCCCTTGCTGTGCTTGCTGCTCGGTTATGCGCTGGGCGCGATCCCGTTCGGCCTGCTGCTGACCCGCGCCGCCGGTCTCGGCGACGTCCGCGAGATCGGCTCCGGCAATATCGGCGCGACCAACGTGCTGAGGACGGGCCGCAAGGGCCTTGCCGCCGTCACCCTGCTGCTCGACGCGGCCAAGGGCGCGGCGCCGGTGCTGCTGGCCGGCTGGATCTGGCCGGACCAGCCGCAATTCCCAGGCATCGCCGCGATCGGCGCCTTCCTCGGCCATCTCTATCCCGTCTGGCTGCGCTTCAGGGGCGGCAAGGGCGTGGCGACCTTCATCGGGATCGTCGCCGCCTTGAGCTGGCCCTGCGTGCTGATCGTGGCGGCGGTGTGGCTGATGGTATTCGCGCTGACCCGCTATTCGTCGGCGGCGGGCATGGCGGCCGGAATCGCCGCGCCGGTCGCGGCGGCCGCCCTCGGCCGTTTCGATCTCGCCTTGCTGCTGCTCGGCTTCGCCCTGCTGATCCTCTGGAAGCACCGCGCCAACCTTGCCCGGCTGGCCGCCGGCACCGAGCCCAAAGTCGGCCAAGCGGCGGACTGATGCCCGGGCCCGCCGACCAGATCGCCCGCCTGAGGCTGATCCGGTCGGAGAATATCGGCCCGGTCACCTATTTCCAGCTGCTTGCCCGGTTCGGCTCGGCCGCGGCGGCGCTGGACGCGATCCCCGATCTGGCCGCGCGCGGCGGCGGGCGGGCGCCGCGGCTCGCCTCGAAGGCGGAGGTCGAGCGCGAGATCGCGCAGGTGGCGAGGCTCGGCGCGCGCCATCTCTTCCTCGGCCAGGGCCTTTACCCGCCGCTGCTCGCCGAGCTCGAGACCGCGCCGCCGGCCTTGATCGTCAAGGGCGATCTCACCCTGCTCGACAAGATGTCGGTGGCGATGGTGGGCGCGCGCAATGCCTCGGCGGCCGCCTGCCGCTTCGCCCGCGCGCTCGCCCGCAACCTCGGCGCGGCGGGGACCGTGATCGTCTCGGGGCTGGCGCGGGGAATCGACGCCGCGGCGCATGAAGGCGCGCTCGATACCGGCACGATCGCGGTGATCGCCGGCGGCATCGACATCGCCTATCCGCCCGAAAACGAGGCGCTGCAGGCGGCGATCGCCGAGCGCGGGGTGCTCGTCGCCGAACAGCCGCCGGGGGTCGAGCCGCGCGCGCGCCACTTCCCGTACCGCAACCGGATCATCGCCGGCCTGACCCACGGCACGGTGGTGGTCGAGGCGGCGCCCAAATCGGGCTCGCTGATCACCGCCCGCTACGCCGCCGAGTTCGGCCGCGAGGTGATGGCGGTGCCCGGCTCGCCGCTCGACCCGCGCGCCCAGGGCTGCAACCTCCTGATTCGCGAGGGCGCGACCCTGATCCAGCTCGCCGAGGACGTGCTCGAGGCGATCAGCCCGATGCGGGTCCGCCCGTTCCGCCAGCGCGAGCGCGATTATGCCGCGCCCGGCCCGCCCGCCGATGCCGACGACGCGGACCGCCGGGCGGTCACCGGCCTGCTGAGCGCGACCGCCGTTCATGTCGACGAGCTGATCCGCCAGACGCGTCTCGCGCCGGCGATCGTTCACACCGTGCTGCTCGAGCTCGAGCTCGCCGGCCGGCTCGAGCGCCACGCCGGCGGCAAGGTGAGCCTGGCATGAGGGCCGCGCGGCTGATCTTCGCCGTCGCCGGCCTTTACGGCCTGATCGTGCTGCTGCCGCTGTTCTTCGTCGAGCCCTGGCTGTCGCCGCCGCCGAGCCGTCCCGAGGATTATTACGGCTTTCTCGGCTCGGCCACGGCGTTCCAGCTCGTCTACCTGACGATCGCGCGCGACCCGGTCCGCTTCCGGCCGCTGATGCCGATCGCGGTGCTGGCCAAGGTCGCCTTCTTCGTGGCCGTGGCGATCCTCTGGGGGCAGGGCCGCACTGCCGGTCCGATCCTGGTCTTCGCCACGATCGATCTGACGATAGGCGCGGCCTTCCTTTACGCCTGGCGGCGGCTGCCGCCCGGCTAGATCTTGCCGCGCCGCGCCAGCAGGCAGTGATAGGCGAAGAGCAGGCACGACCAGCTGAACGGCTTCAAATGGCGCGCCGGGATGCGGTCGGCGATCTCGGCGTGGATCCTGGGCAATTCGGTCCAGTGCGCGGTCGGCTTCAAATGATGGGCGGTGTGGTAGCCGAAATTGTGGCAGCCCCAGTTGAAGGTCGGGCTCAGCGAGTTGTTGGCGCGCGCGTAGATGTTGCGGCTCCGTTCGTCGCAGCCATAATGGTTGAGATAATCGACATAGCGGGTGATCACCCCGATCAGCGCATACCAGGGCAGCAGATAGAAGAGCACGAGCCGCGGTTGCCAGACCGTGAGGGCGGCCAGGAAAAGGATCAGCAGCATCTGCTCGGTGAAGGCCCAGCGATAGTCGATCGGCCGCTTGACGTTGGCCAGCACGCCCTTGCGGAAGGATTCGGCGATCGGGTGCCAGAAAGTCGGCAGCACCGACAGCGTCGAGTAGGAGAGCGCGCGCAGCGGCGAATAATCGGCGATCTCCCATGCCCGGGCGGTGCGGAACGGCTTGTCGACGCCGCGATGGTGGCCGTAGCGGTGCTGGATCCGCCAGTTCGAGGCGGTGAAGCCGGTCGCCGCGCCCATCGCGAGATCGAGCAGCAGGTTGAGCCATTTCCGCCTGGCGAACGGGTGGTGGATGTGAAGATGAAGGATATAATTGGTCTCACCGATCAAGAAGAACACCGCCACGAAAGTCAAAACGGCATAGCCGCCCGGGAAGCCGTACCAGAAGGGCACGAACAGGATGACGGGCGCGGCCAATCCCCGCACGACGTTTACGCGATCGGCCGGATGGGCAAGCAACATGACGGTGATCAATCCCCCTTCGCGAAAGACGAACTATGCGGGCTCGGCGGCTGGGCCGCAATCGCTACTTGCTCTGAAACGGAGCCTTCGTTTCCCGGTCAGTCGCCTTCCGGCGAGAACGCCAGTCCTCCGCGTCGAGCCGAAAATAGATGCTGTCGCAGCGGCCGATATGGGTTTCCCATGTCCCCGCCGCGCGCCCGGTCTCGGCGAAGCCGTGGCGCGCCAGCAGGGCGAGCGAGGCGCGGTTGCGCGGATCGACGTCGGCGGTGAGGCCGGCGACGTCGGGACGGGCGAAGACATGGTCGAGGAACGCCGCCATCGCCTCGGCGGCATAGCCCCGTCGCCAATGTTCGGGCGCCAGGATGAAGCCGATTTCCGGCAGGCGCCAGGCGCCGAGCTTGCCGATCGCGCGGCCGCCGAGGGTGATGACGAAATCGTCGCTCAGGTCCGGCGGCGCGTCGATCATCGAGTCCAGCCACGCGCGGGTCCGGTCGAGATTCTCGTGGGGCCCATGCGACCAATAGGTCGTCGCCCGCGGGTCCGAGAGGATCGCGTGCATCGCCTCCAGGTCGTCGGCCCTCGCCCGGCGCAGGACGAGACGGGCGGTACGGAGCGCGGTCATGAGCCCGACCTAGACGCCGCGCCGCCCGCCTATCAACGGGGTTGACGCCCGCCCGCGCCGCTCCCCACCCTATGCGCGTACGCGTGAGGAATAAGAAAAAGCATGAAGCTCGTCGTCGTCGAATCGCCCGCCAAGGCGAAAACCATCGAGAAATATCTGGGCGCCGGCTATCGCGTGCTCGCCTCCTACGGCCATGTCCGCGACCTGCCGGCCAAGGACGGATCGGTCGATCCCGACGCCGGCTTCGCGATGACCTGGGAGACCTATGCCGACAAGGCGCGCCAGTTGAAGGCGATCGCCGACGAAGCGAAGGGCGCCGAGGCGTTGATCCTCGCCACCGACCCCGACCGCGAAGGCGAGGCGATCAGCTGGCACGTCCAGGAAGTGCTGGCGAAGAGGAAGGCGCTGCCCGCCCATGTCGAGCGGGTGACGTTCAACGCGATCACCAAATCGGCGGTGACCGCGGCGATGGCCAATCCGCGCGGCCTCGACGAGGATCTGATCGACGCCTATCGGGCGCGCCGCGCGCTGGACTATCTGGTCGGCTTCACCCTGTCGCCGGTGCTGTGGCGCAAGCTGCCCGGCGCCAAGTCCGCCGGCCGGGTGCAGTCGGTGGCCTTGAGGCTGGTGGTCGACCGCGAGCGCGAGATCGAGCTGTTCCGCGCCCGCGAATATTGGAGCGTCACCGCGACGATGGAGGCGGACGGCACCGAGTTCCTCGCCCGCCTCGTCCGCTACGACGGCGACCGGATCGAGCGGCTGACGATCGGCGACGAGGGGACCGCGCTCGCCGCGAAGAAGGCGGTCGAGGAGGGGCTTTTCTCGGTCGTCTCGGTCGAGACCAAGCCGCTGACCCGGAACCCGCCGCCGCCCTTCACCACCTCGACGCTGCAGCAGGAGGCGGCGCGCAAGCTGGGTTTCTCGGCGAGCCAGACGATGCGGGTCGCTCAGGGCCTCTACGAGGACGGCGCGATCACCTACATGCGCACCGACGGCGTGCAGATGGCGCCCGAGGCGATCTCGGCAGCGCGGCGCGCGGTCGCCGACCGCTACGACGCCGGCTACGTCCCCGACAAGCCGCGCCACTATGAGACCAAGGCCAAGAACGCGCAGGAGGCGCACGAGGCGATCCGGCCGACCGATTTCGCCCGCGACCGCGCCGGCTCGGGCGACCACGCCCGGCTCTACGAGCTGATCTGGAAGCGGGCGCTGGCGAGCCAGATGGCGCCGGCGCGGCTCGAGCGGACGACGGCGGAGCTCGCCGACGGCACCGGCCGCCACGGCTTGCGCGCGACCGGGCAGGTCGTGCTCTTCCCGGGCTTCCTCGCGCTCTACGAGGAGGGGCGCGACGACGATGCCGACGAGGAATCGCGCCGGCTGCCGCGGCTCGGTGAGGGCGACACGCCGGCCAAGAAAAAGGTCGAGGCCGAGCAGCATTTCACCCAGCCGCCGCCGCGTTATTCCGAGGCGAGCCTGGTCAAGCGGATGGAGGAGCTCGGCATCGGCCGCCCCTCGACCTATGCGGCGACGCTGCAGACGCTGAAGGACCGCGACTATGTCCGGCTCGAGAAGGCGCGCTTCATCCCCGAGGAGAGCGGGCGCCTCCTGACCGCCTTCCTCGAACGCTTCTTCGAGCGCTACGTCTCCTACGATTTCACCGCCTATCTCGAGGAAGAGCTCGACGACATTTCCGGCGGGCGGCTCGGCTGGCAGGCGGTGCTGGAGGAATTCTGGCGCGACTTCAAGCCCAAGACCGGCGAGGTGATGGAGCAGAAGCCCTCCGAGATCACCGCGGCGCTCGACGATTTCCTCGCCCCCTGGCTGTTTCCGGACAAAGGCGACGGGACGGACCCGCGCCTCTGCCCGGCCTGCGGCGAGGGCCGGCTCGGGCTGCGCGGCGGCCGCTTCGGCGCGTTCGTCGCCTGCTCCAATTATCCCGACTGCAAATATACCCGCCGCTTCGGCGCCGAGGGCGCGGCGGAGGATGCCGGACCGCAGGTGCTGGGGCAGGATCCGGAAACCGGCCAGGACGTCACCCTCCGTTCCGGGCGCTTCGGGCCTTATTTCCAGCTCGGCGAGAAGCGCGTCTCGGTGCCGAAGGACGTCGCGGCGGATTTCGAGATCGCGCTCAGGCTGCTGTCGCTGCCGCGCGCGGTCGGCGACCATCCCGAGACGGGCAAGCGGATCGAGGCGAGCATCGGCCGCTACGGCCCTTATCTTCTCCATGACGGCAAATATGCGAAGCTCGCTTCGACCGCCGAAGTGTTGGAGATCGGCATGAACGCCGCCGTGGCGAAGCTGGCCGACGCCGGCAGCGGCGGCCGCAAGGCCGGATCGCGCGAGCCGTTGAAAGCGCTCGGCCGCCATCCGCGCACCGAGGCGGAGATCCGGCTGATGGAAGGGCGGTTCGGCCCCTATGTCACCGACGGCACGACCAACGCGACCCTCCCCAAGTCGCTGGCGCCCGATCAGCTCACCCTCGAGGAGGCGGCGCAGCTCATCGACGAGCGCGCCGCCCGCGGTCCGGCCAGGAAGAAGGGCCGCCGCCGGAAGAATGGTTGACGGCGGATTTACCCTGCCCGGTGCGACGAGATTTACCTCGCTCCGCTAGGGAATTTCCATGCGTACGGGCAGGCTCAGCATCAGCCGCGGGCATCAGCTCGCCGGAGCGCCGGATGGGCCGGCGCCGCCGCAGCTGACGCTCGTCCCGACGCCGCCCGCGCCCGAACCCTTCTCGCCCGATTATGCGGCGGTCCACGACCGGCTGACCTCGCTCGAGCGGCTGACCCGGCTGTTCGAGCTCGGCGCGCTGTCGGCCGAAGAGTTCGCGGCCGAGAAGGCGCTGATCCTCGCCCTTCCCGCCGACGAGCTGGTGCTGCGCGAGGCGGCGCCGGTCCATTTCGTCCCGGCCGCGCCGCAGCGCATCCGCGCGCGCGGACCTTCGCTGGTCGGCCGGATGCTGAACTGGAAGTTCCTCCTGTTCAGCCTCGCCGCCGGCCTCGGCTTCTCCCTCGCCGCCCAGCCGAACGAAACCCAGCGCTTCCTCGACCAGCTGCTGCAGCTGGCCGGAGTCTAGCGGCCGCACCCCGTGCAGGCCGGATCCTTGGCGATCCGGATCGTCCGCATCGCCGGCGCGAGGCCGTCGAAAATGTGCAGCTTGCTCCCCGGATCGGCGCCGAAGCCGGCGATGGCGCGGATCGCTTCGAGCGCGGCGAAGCTGCCGGCGACGCCGGCCATCGCGCCGAGCACGCCCAGTTCCGCGCAGCTGTCGCAATCGTCGGCGTCGAAGGCGTCGCCGACGAAGCAGCGGTAGCAGGGCTGGTCCGGCCGCCAGCCGCGGAAGGTGCCGATCTGCGCCTGGAACCGGCCGATCGCCGCCGAGACGAGCGGGATGCGCGCCGCGGTCGCATGGTCGGACACGATCAGCCGGGTCGCGAAATTGTCGCTGCCGTCGAGGATGAGGTCCACGCCGTCGAGCAAGGCCGCGACATTGGCCGCGCCCAGCCGCTCGCCGCGCCCGTCGAAGCGTACGTCGGGGTTGAGCCGGGCGACCGACTCGCCCGCGACCTCGATCTTCGATCGATCGACGTCGCGCGCGCCGAACAGCACTTGGCGCTGCAGATTGTCGAGCGCGACGCGGTCGTCGTCGATCACGCGCAGGGCGCCGATTCCGGCCGCGGCGAGATAGAGGATGGCGGGCGAGCCGATGCCGCCGACGCCGACGATCGCGACATTCGCGGCAAGCAGCTTTTGCTGGCCCTCGCCGCCAATCTCCTTGAGGACGATGTGGCGGGCATAGCGGTCGAGCTGGTCGTCGCGAAGGGTCACCGTCCGGTCGAGCCGAAGCCGCCGGCTCCCCGCGCCGTCTCATCCAGATCCTCGGTCTCCACGAATTGGGCGCGGAGCACGGGCGCCGGGATCAGCTGGGCGATGCGGTCGCCGCGGGCGATCTCGAACGGCTCGGCGCCGAGATTGACCAGCACCACCATCAACTCGCCGCGATAGTCGGAATCGATCGTTCCGGTCAGGCAGGTGATGCCGTTCCTGACCGCCGTCCCCGAGCGCGAGCGGACCTGGACCTCGTAGCCGTGCGGGATCGCCATCGCGAGGCCGGTCCTGACCGGATGGCGCCCGCCCGGCGCCAGCGTCACTTCCTCGGCGGCGACGACGTCGAGCCCAACCGCATGGGCCGAACCATAAGCGGGCAAAGGGAGGCCCTCGCCATGCGGCAGCCGCTTGACCCCGATGTCGATCATGCGAGCGCCTCCGCGATGCGCGCGGCGAGGCGCCGGGCGACCTCGGCCTTGCTCATCCTCTCCCAATCCTCGGTGCCGGCCGAGTCGACGAGATGGATGCGGTTTAGATCCCCGCCCATCACATCGCCCGACACGTCATTGGCCAGGATCCAGTCGCAGCCCTTGCGGCCGCGCTTGGCCGCCGCCTCGGCCTCGACGTCGCCCGTCTCGGCGGCGAAGCCGATCAGGAGCTGCGGCCGGTTCGGTCCGGCGTCGAGGCCGGCGAGGATGTCGGGATTGGCCTGCCAGTCGAGCCGGGGCGGGCCCTCGGCCTTCTTGAGCTTGGCGGGGGCCGGCTCGACCCGCCAGTCGGCGACCGCGGCGACCAGCACCGCGGCGTCGGCGGGGAGGGCGGCGCGGACCGCCGCGTCCATTTCCCGCGCGGTCTCGACATCGATCCGGGCGACGCCGGGCGGGGTTGCGAGCGCAACCGGCCCGGCCACCAAAGTCACCCTGGCGCCGAGCGCCGCGAGCGCCGCGGCGATCGCGAAGCCCTGCTTGCCCGAGGAACGGTTGGCGATCACCCGGACCGGGTCGATCGGCTCGTGGGTCGGCCCGGCGGTGACGATGACATGCTTGCCGGCGAGCGGACCCGGAACCGCCAGCGCCTCCTCGATCGCGGCGAGGATCGCCTCCGGCTCGGGCAGCCGCCCGGGGCCATATTCGCCGCAGGCCATCTCGCCTTCGTCCGGCTCGAGGATGATGACGCCGTCGGCGCGGAGCCGGGCCACGTTGCGCCGGGTCGCCTCATGCTGCCACATGCGCACGTTCATCGCCGGGGCGGCGAGCACCTTCTTGTCGGTGGCGAGCAGGAGCGTGGTGGCGAGATCGTCGGCGATCCCCGCCGCCATCTTGGCCAGCAGGTCGGCCGTCGCCGGACAGACGACGACGAGGTCGGCCTCGCGCGAAAGCTGGATATGGCCCATCTCGACCTCGTCCTTGAGGTCCCAGAGGCTGGTATGGACCGGCTGCTCGGACAAGGCCGCGAGCGTCATCGGCGTGACGAACTGCGCCCCGCTCCGGGTGAGGACGCAGCGCACGCCGCCGCCCGCCCTGCGGATCAGCCGGACGAGCTCGCAGGCCTTGTAGGCGGCGATGCCGCCGCCGACGATGAGGAGGATGCGCCTGCCGTTCACGCCTCAATATCCGGTCAGCAGCATGTCGAGGGCATTCATGATTATTGCATGTTGATCGGCGAGCGAGCCGACCGGCCTGCCTAGCTCGCGGACCGGCACTGCGGCAGCAAGCTGAGTTACCATGATGACAGGTTCGTCCTGCACATCGAACAACGGGTGGAGCCTGGTCGCGTGCTGAGCCCCTTTGGCGGGCAGGAGAGGAACGACGAAGCGCGTGTCAAAGCCGCCAAGCACATCGGCTTGGCAATCGAGCAGATAACCTGCGCCGTCTCGGCGGGGATAGACGTCGAAACGAGCCACTAAAACTGCCGGTAGCGTGCCAGCGGCAGACCATGCTCTTCGACATAGGCGTTCCAATATTCGATCGCCTCGCGATTCTCCTCCCGCCATTGCTCGGCTCGAGTCTTGGCGACCCGTTGCTCAAGACCCTCCTCGCACGCCTTCGAAATGTTGATGTTGAGCCGCCGCGCCTCGTCGATCAGGTCGGACCGGAGCGAAATGTTGGTGGCGCGCTTGGGCTGGGCGGTCTTGCGGGCGGTCGCTGAAGTCATGCGCATAAATTATGTGCATATCAGACAAAGATCAAGTGAGCAGAACGACGGCCGCCGCGCCGGCCGCAGCGGACAGCAAGGCGGTCATGACGACGAGGCCGGTACGGTGCGGCCGCACGACCGCGATCTCGCGCAAGGGGGGCGCCGGCGGGGCGGCGCCGGGGGGCGGGTAATAATGGTCGATGCGGCGGATCAGCTCGGGGATGCGGCGGAAGGTGCGGACCGTGCGGACGATCTCGTCGGCGATCCGCGCCTCCGGGCCGAGCTCGCTGCGCACCCATTCGGTGAGGAACGGCTCCGCGGTCTCCCACATGTTGATGTCGGGGTCGAGCGCGGCGGCGACGCCTTCCTCCATGACCATCGTCTTCTGAAGCAGGAGAAGATGCGGCTGGGTCGGCATGTCGAAGTCGCGGGTGATCTTGAACAGGCCGTCGAGCATCTGGCCGAGCGAGACGTCCTTGGCCGCCATCCCCCGCATCGGCTCGCCGACGGCGCGCAGCGCGGTGGCGAATTCCTCGATGCTGTGATGGGGCGGCACATATTGCGCCTCGAAGTGGATTTCGGCGACGCGCCGGTAATTGCCGGTCAGGAGGCCGTAGAGGATCTCGGCGAGCCAGATCCGGGCCTGGCGATCGACCCGGCCCATGATGCCGAAATCGATCGCCGCGAGCCGGCCGTCGGGCAGCGCGAAGAGGTTGCCCTGGTGGAGGTCGGCATGGAAGAATCCGTCGACCACCGCCTGGCGCAGGAAGGCGCGGACCAGGATCGCCGCGAGCGCCTTGAGATCGTGGCCGGCCTCGATCAGCGCCTGGCGGTCGGTGAGCTTGACGCCGTCGATCCACTCGAGCGTGAGGACGCGCCGCGAGGTGCGGGTCCAGTCGATGGCGGGGACGAAGAACCCGCTCTCCGCCTCGAGGTTCTCGCGCAGCTCGGAAGCCGCCGCGGCTTCCTGGCGCAGGTCCAGCTCGCGGTTGGTCCATTGCCGGAAGGTGGCGACGACCATCCGCGGCCGGAGCCGCGCGGCCTCCCCGCCCATCGCCTCGACCTGGGCCGCCGCCCATTCATAGGTGTCGATGGCGGCGGCGAAATCCTCCTCGATGTTCGGGCGCAGCACCTTGACCGCGACCAGCCTGCCTTCGGTGGTGACGGCGCGGTGGACCTGGGCGATCGAGGCGGCGCCGACCGGCTCGGGATCGACCGAGCTGAAAATCTGGTCGACCGGCTTGCCGAGGCCCTGCTCGATCGCCGCGACGATCCTGTCGAACGGCGCCGGCGGCAGGCTGTCCTGGAGCAGGGCGAGGTCGGCGGCCGCTTCCTCGCCGACCAGATCGGGCCTGGTGGCCAGCGCCTGGCCAAACTTGATCGCCGCCGGACCGATCTCCTGGAAGGCCGCGCCATAGGTCGGCACGCGGGGCTGGCGCGTGCCGAAGCGGGCGAGCCTGGCGAGGCGGCGGACCGGCGGCGGGGTGTTGGGATCGCGCTCGATGCCGCGCAGCGCCCCGTGCCGCGCCAGCACCCGGCCCCATTTCAGCAGCCGCCAGATATGGACCGCCGGGTGGGTCAAATCTTCCAGCCGCTGTGAATGGCGACGAGGCCGCCCAGGATCGGCTCGGCCTTGACGTTGCCGAAGCCGGCGCGGCCGATCATCGCCGCGAAGGCGGGCATGTCCGGGAAGCGCTCGATCGACTCGATCAGGTAGCGGTAGCTGTCCTCGTCCTTCGCCACCGCCTTGCCGATCCTCGGCACGAAATGGCGCGCATAGGCCTCGTAGAGCGTCGCGAAGCCGGGCCAGCGCGTCCGCGAGAATTCGAGGCAGTAGAAGCGGCCGCCGGTCCTGAGCACGCGGTGCGCCTCGCGCAGCGCGGCGGCGATGTCGGTCACGTTCCTGATCCCGAACGCGATCGTGTAGGCGTCGAAGCTCCGGTCGGCGAAGCTCAGCCTTTCCGCATTCTCCTCGGCCCAGGCGAGGCCGGCGATGCCGCGCGCCTTCGCCCGTTCCACGCCGACCGCGAGCATCTCCGGGTTGATGTCGGCGACGGTCACCGCCGCGCCGGCGCGGGCGAGGCGGAAGGCGACGTCGCCGGTGCCGCCGGCCATGTCGAGGATCGCCTCGCCCCGGCGCGGGCGGACGCGGCGGACGAATTCGTGCTTCCAGAGGCGATGCTGGCCGGCCGACATCAGATCGTTCATCAGGTCGTAGCGCGACGCGACGCTCGAGAAGACGGCGCCGACGCGGCGCGTCTTTTCCGCCGGCGCGACATCCTCATGACCGAAAGAGACCTTGTCCATCGCGCCCGCCTCTAGCAGGGGAGGGAGATGATGTGCAGGTCCCTAAATGCCTGAGCTGCCCGAGGTCGAGACGACGGTGCGCGGGCTCGCCCCCGTGCTCGAAGGCAAAAGGATCGTCGCGGTCGAGCCGCGCCGGCCGGACCTCAGGCGGCCGTTCCCGCCCGATCTCCGGCAAAGGCTGACCGGCGCGCGCGTCACCGGCCTCGGCCGCCGCGCCAAATACGGGCTGATCGAGACCGACCGCGACGACACTTTGGTGTTCCATCTCGGCATGTCGGGCTCGTGGCGGATAGATCCCGCCGCGCTCGGCCGCCACGATCACCTGCTGATCGAGACCGACGAGGGGCGGCGGCTCAGCCTGCACGACCCGCGGCGATTCGGCTCGGTCGACCTTGTCCGCACCGAGGCGCTCCACCAGACCGAGCCGTTCGTCCGGATGGGACCGGAGCCGCTCGGCGAGTCCTTCGACGGCGCCTACCTGGCGCGCGCGCTCGCCGGCCGGACCGCGCCGGTCAAGGCGCTGCTGCTCGACCAGGGGATCGTCGCCGGGCTCGGCAACATCTACGTCTGCGACGCGCTCAACCTCGCCCGGATCGCGCCGGGGCGGGCGGGGGGCCATGTCGGCCGGGCCCGGCTCGACCGGCTCGCCGATTCGGTGAAGGCGGTGCTGCGCGCCGCGATCGACGACGGCGGCTCGTCCCTGCGCGACTATGTCCAGCCCAATGGCGAGCTCGGCTATTTTTCGAGCAAGTGGCGGGTCTACGGCCGCGAGGGGAAAGCCTGCCCGCGCTGCGCCGCGCCGATTCGCCGCCGCGTCGACGGCGGCCGCTCGACCTTCTACTGCGCGAAATGCCAGCGCTAGGGGCAGGCCCCGCCTTGACCGGCGCTTTCTCTCCGCGTAGAGGGCGCGCCTTGAGCGGGTGCGGGTTGAGCCGCGCCCTTTTCATTTATCGATACGAGGCAATCAGATGGCGAATACGCCGCAAGCAAAGAAGCGCATCAAGCGCAACGCCAAGCGCGCCGACATCAACCGCGCGCGGGTCAGCCGCATCCGGACCTTCGTGAAGGCGGTCGAGTCGGCGCTGGAGGCGGGCAACAAGGACGAGGCCAGGAGCGCTTTGGCGCGGGTTCAGCCCGAACTGTCGCGCGGCGTGGCCCGCGGCGTGCTTCACAAGAACACCGCGTCGCGCAAGCTGTCGCGGCTGACACGGCGTCTCGCCACGCTCGGCTAAGCCGTCTTAAGCATTGACGATTGCGCCCGTCGGCTCGCTCCGGCGGGCGTTTTGCTGCGCCGCGAAGGGGGTCCTTCAAAAACCTAGGATTTACCGCGATTCGCGCGATGCTGCGCTTCTGAAACAAGAATAACTAGCTGGAAAACCATGCCTTTTCATCTCAAGTGGCGGAGTTCTGCGGTTTTTCGTCTGTCAATATGATTTAATTTCCGTGACGTTTTTTTTTCGCTTGATCCGACCCGAGCCGAGTTCCAAAACAGCCTTTCGGCAGAGCGAATCTTCTGTCGGCACACAGCAAAAACACATCGAGCAGCGGCATGCCGGGGGTGCTTCGTCGCGCGGGGAAGATTTTTGCGCCTTGAGAACAGCCGTCGCCGCTGAGGGGACGGGACAAAAAGAGGGGTGCGTGCGCGGTGCAGACACCGGCCAAAGGGACTGCGGGCAGGACGGACGAGGACGCCGGCGATCTGATCGCGGCGGCATGGGAATCGATTCGCGCGAACCTGCGCCGCGATTGCGGCGCCCGGACCTTCGACGGCTGGCTGCGCCCGATCGCGCTCGGCGGCTTCGATCCGGACAGCGGCGCGCTCCGGCTCCAGCTTCCCTCGCAGTTCATGGCCGATTGGGTGCAGACCCATTTCGCCGAGCGGCTGGCGCTCGCCTGGAAGGCGAAGCTGCCCGACGTGAAGCAGATCCGGATCGGCGTCGGGCCGGCGGCGCCGCGCACCGCCGCGGTGGTCGAGATTCCGGCGCCCAGCGAAGAGGCGCCGGAGGAGGCCAAGGGCCTCTATTCGGTGGCGCTCGAGCCGCGCTACCGGTTCGAGAATTTCGTCGTCGGCAAGGCGAACGAGGTCGCGTTCAGCGCCGCCCAGACGCTGGCGACCGCCGACAAGGTCGCGTTCAACCCGCTCTTCATCCATGGCGGGACGGGGCGCGGCAAGACCCACCTCCTGCATGCGATCGGCCACGAATTCCACCGCCAGCGGCCGCGCGCCAGCATCATCTACATGTCGGCGGAGAAGTTCACCGTCGAGTTCCTCGCCGCGCTGCGCGCCAACGAGACCTTCAAGTTCAAGCAGCAGCTGCGCTCGGCCGACCTCCTGATGATCGACGACGTCCAGTTCATCGCCGGCAAGGAATCGACCCAGGAAGAATTCTTCCACACGATGAATGAGATCATCTCGGGCGGCCGGCGCTTCGTGATCAGCTCGGACCGGGCGCCGCAGGATCTCGACGGGCTCGAGCCGCGCATCCTCTCGCGGCTCAGCTGGGGCCTGGTCGCCGACATCAACGCCGCCGACCTCGAATTGCGGCTCAACATCATCACCAAGAAGCTCGAGGCGCTTCCCGAGGTCAGGGTGCCCGAGGACGTGGTGATGTTCCTCGCCAAGCGGATCAGCTCGAACGTGCGCGAGCTCGAGGGCGCGCTGAACCGGATCGCCGCTTATGCCGCGATGCAGAATAGGGCGATCGACCTCGATTTCGTCGGCGAGGTGCTCGCCAACATCCTGCGCGCCAACCAGCGGCGGATCTCGATCGACGAGATCCAGACCCGAGTCTCCGACCATTACCGGATCCGCAAGGCGGAGATGACCTCGGCGCGGCGCGCCCGCGAGGTCGCCCGGCCGCGCCAGGTGGCGATGTACCTGTCCAAGCAGCTGACGCCGCGCTCGCTGCCCGAGATCGGCCGCCGCTTCGGCGGGCGCGACCATACGACGGTGATCCACGCGGTGCGCCAGATCGAGAAGCTCCGCGCCCAGGACGCGGAACTGGACGCCGACATCCGCCTGCTGACGCGGCAGCTCGAGAGCTGAGCCCCTCCCTGAGTGGGGACGGTCGTATGCGACTGTCCCCTCGTTGCCGCCTAGCGCCTCTGCTCGGGCGGCATCACCGTGATTCGGACCCGCTCGCCCGAATTGCCGGGGAAGCCGGTGAACATCGCCTCGATCAGGTTCGGCACCAGCGCCGGCAGCTCGTTGGTCCGCGAGCGCGCTTCGGCATGGCCCTCGAACAGCGCCTGGCGGTCGCCGGCGCGGTGGATGTCGAGATCGAGGAAGCTGGTGTAGAGCGTGTAGCTCGACACGTCATAGCCGCCCCAGAAGGGGTCGTGCCAGCCCCAGTAGAACGGGTTGTGGAAGCCGCGATAATAGCCGTAGCGGCTGAAAAAGGGCCGGCGCCCGAAGCCGCCATAGCCCCAGGGATGGTAGCCCCAGGGGTCCATGAACGGGTCGCGCGTCGCGATCACCCGCTCGCGGCCCTGGTCGACGCCATAATCCATGGTGACGATGAAGCTTGCCTCGCGCGGCGAGCTCGCCTCGGCATAGCCCAGAGCGGTGAGGTGGCGGCGGACGAGATCGGCATATTGGGCGAATTCGAGGCCGCCGCGATCCTCGGCCTGGGCGGGCTCGATCACGAACGTCTGGCCGGCCGGCGCCGGCATCGCCTGGAAGCGCGACACCTGGGTCGGGAAGCCGGTCGTGCAGGCGGAAAGGGCGGCGATCAGGGCGGGCGCCGCGAGCGTCAGGAACTTATGCTTGAGGGACATCGGACCAAGCCTTTCGTGCAGGAAGCTTTATCCTGAATATAGAACAACTTGCCTGATTTCGCAAAGTTCCGCTGAACCGGGGGTTTACGGGGTTAACGGCGGGCGTTCGCAAGGCCGGCCGGGCAGACAGAGCGGAGGCAGTGTGCGCCGCCGCGCGGCGAAGGCGCGTCCCGAGCCGCCGAACATGGCCGAAGCGTCGCCGATCGTCGTTCGATGGGTGCCGGACCGGGCCGGTCATGCTCCGCTAAAGCGTTGAACTTGAAAGCTATATCGTCTCGATGTTGGCGAAAGTGCCACGCAGCGTGTTTTTCCGCGGCAGCGGGAAGAGGAATGCGACAATAAGAAAAAGCCTGGACGGGAACATAGCAGGAACAGAAACGGTCGTCAAGCGCTAGGCCGCCTGCCGCTTGTCGTAGCCCTCGGTCGCCAGCATCACGAGAAGGCAGCCTCGCTTCCCCAACTTAAGATGAGCTTCCTGGCCGGCGACACCACAAACGGTGTGGCTTTTCGGGTCCAAACGCCATTGGTCGGTGAGGATGGCACTTTATTCGACCAGCCTCTGCAAATGACGTCGGCCATAATTCCCGACGTTCCGCATTGGCGCTGATGCAGGGTCATAAGGGAGGATGCGGTGCCGATCATCTCCGTCTTCTTCGGCATCGTTATCCGCATGTATCATGACGAGCACGCGCCGCCCCATTTTCACGCTGCCTATCAGGGGTTTGAAGCTTTTGTCGGTATTGCCGACGGCGAGATCCGGGGCCGCCAGCCCGGCCAAGCCTCAGCGCGGCAGCCCCAGCGCCCGATACGCTCCTTCCAAGGTCGGCGCGGCCAGCGCCGCCGCCTTGCGCGAGCCCTCGATCAGGATCGCCTCGAGCGCGGCCGGGTCCTTCTCGAAGTCCTGGAGCCGCGCGCGGATCGGCCCAAGCGTCTCAACCAGCAACTCGGCCAGCGCGGGCTTGAACGCGCCGAAGCCCTTGCCGGCGAACTCCTCGGTCACGGATTGCGCGCTGCGGTCGGTCAGGGCGGCGTAGATGGTGACGAGGTTGAGCGCTTCGGGGCGCTCGCGCAGGGCGTCGAGGCTGTCGGGCAGCGGCTCCGGGTCGGTCCTGGCCTTGCGGATTTTCTGGGCGATCGTGTCGCTGTCGTCGTTCAAATTGATCCGGCTCATGTCGCTCGGATCGGTCTTGGACATTTTCGCCCGGCCGTCGCGCAGGCTCATGATCCGCGCCGCGGTCCCGCCGATATGGGGCTCGGGGACGGTGAACAGGTCGACGTCGTAGTCGGCGTTGAACTTGAGGGCGATGTCGCGGATCAGCTCGACATGCTGCTTCTGGTCCTCGCCGACCGGCACGTGGGTCGCCTGGTAGAGCAGGACGTCGGCGGCCTGGAGGATCGGATAGGCGAACAGGCCGACCGAAGAACCTTCGCGGTTCTTGCCCGATTTCTCCTTGAACTGGGTCATCCGGTTCATCCAGCCGACCCGCGCCGTGCAGGAGAGGATCCAGGCCATTTCCGGATGGGCGGGGACGCGGGCATGGTTGAACAGGACGACCTTGTCGGGATCGATCCCACAGGCGATCAGGGCGGCGGCCATGGCATGGACGTTGGCGCGCAGCTCGGCGGGGTCGTTCCAGACCGTGATCGCGTGGAGGTCGGCGAGGAAGATCAGGCAGTCGGCCTCGTCCTGCATCCTGACCCAGCGCCGGATCGCGCCGAGATAATTGCCGAGATGGAGGTTGCCGGTCGGCTGGATGCCGGAAACGACGCGTTTGACGTTGTTGCGCATCAGCTCCGCGGCTCCTTCGGTTTGCGCTTCAGCACCGCCCTCAGCTCCCGCAGCGTGTAGGCGCGGGTGATGAAGACGGCGGCGGCATAGACGATGACGCCGCCGCCCACCAGCAGGCCCAGCGCCACCATCCTGAGCTCGAAGCCGCCGGCGAGCAGCGGCTCGATCGCCGGCGCGATCCCGAACAAGGCGGCGGCCATCAGCAGGGCGGCGAGCGCGAGCCGGAGGATGTGGCTGACGAGGTCGCGGTCGATCTCGAAATGGCCCCTCTGGCGCAGCGCCCGATAGAGCAGGAAGACGTTGACCCAGGCGGCGATCGCGGTGGCGAGCGGCGGGCCGACGTGGCGCAGCGGCCAGATCAGGATCAGGTTGCCGACCAGATTGATTCCGATCGCGATCAGGGCGAAGCGCAGCGGCGCCTTCATGTCCTGGCGGGCGTGGAAGGCGGGGGTCAGCACCTTGACGAGGATGTAGGCCGGAAGTCCGACCGAGAAGGCGGCGAGCGCGCCCGCGGTGGCGGCGGTGTCGAACGCGGTGAAGGCGCCATATTGGAGCAGCGCGCGGATGATTGGCTGCGCCGAGACGATCAAGGCGGCGGCCGCGGGCAGGCTCAGGAACAGAGCGAGCTGCAGCCCCTTCTTCTGGAAAGCGAGCGCGCCCTTCTCATCGCCGTTCGAGATCATCCGGGCGATGGAGGGCAGCAGCACCGTGCCGAGCCCGATCCCGACCAGGCCCAGGGGCAGCTGGTTCAGCCGGTCGGCATTGTCGATATAGGTGACCGAGCCCACGGGGAGCAGGCTGGCGGCCATCATCGTCGAGATGAGCAGGTTGATCTGCATCGCGCCGGCGCCGGCAGCGGCAGGCCAGATCAGCTTCATCAGCCGCTTCACGTCCGCGTTGAGGCGCGGGCGGCGGAGCCGCAGCTTCACCCCGGCCTGGGCGCAGGCGAAGATCAGCCAGAGCAATTGCAGGATGCCGGAGACGGTGACCCCCCAGGCCATGGCGCGGGCGGTGTCCTCGTCGGTCGGGCCGTTGAAGAACAGCATCGCGCCGATCAGGCAGAGGTTGAGCAGGATCGGCGCGGCCGCGTTGACCCAGAAGCGGTGCAGCGAGTTGAGGATGCCGCCGAGCAGGGAGACGAGCGAGATGAACAGGAGATAGGGGAAGGTGGTCCGCGCGAGATCGACGGCGAAGGCGAACTGCGCCGGTGTCGCTTCGTTGAAGCCGCCGGAGAGGACGAGCACGGCGGGGCCCGCGAACAGCATCATCAGCCCGGTGAACAGCACCAGGAACGGCAGCAACACGGCAAGCGCCTCGTCGGCGAAGCGCAGCGCCCGCTCCATTCGGCCGGCGTCCTCGCTGACTTTCTGGTTGAACAGGGGCACGAAGGCCGAGGCGAAGGCGCCCTCGGCGAACAGGGCGCGGAACATGTTCGGCAGCCGCAGCGCGATCAGGAAGGCGTCGGTCGCGAAGCTGGCGCCGAGGAAGCGCGCCATCAGCATCACCCGGACGAAGCCGAGCATGCGGCTGACCAAGGTCAGCAGGCCGACCGAGGAGAAGGAGCGGACGAGGCTCATGCGCTCAACCTCTTGGTCATAACCCCCGCTCCGTTCGGGCTGAGCCTTCCTTCGATACCCGGCTTCGCCAGGCTCAGCCGCTACTCAGGATGAGCGGAAGGGGATAAAGCACAATCCGCTCATCCTGAGTAGGGACTGAGCGAAGGCGAAGGCCCGTATCGAAGGACCGCCTAGGCCTGGCCGGTCACGTCCCCGGCCTGGCCGCCGGTCGCCTCGGCCTGCTGCTGGGCGGCGCTTTGCATGTAGAGGCCGGCGAAGTCGATCGGGTCGAGCCGCAGGGGCGGGAAGCCGCCCTCGACGGCGGCGTCGGCGATCACCTTGCGCGCGAACGGGAAGAGGAGGCGCGGCGCCTCGGCGAGCAGGAAGGGCTGGAGCTGCTCGGGCGGGAGGTTGCGCAGCGCGAACAGGCCGGCATAGAGCAATTCGATGCGAAAGGCGGTGCCCTCGTCGGCCTTGGCGGTGATGTCGATCTTCAGCGACACTTCGTGAATGTCCGGACCGGCGATCTGGGTGCCGATGTTGAACTGGACGTCCATCTGCGGCTGGCTCTGCCACTGGTAGACGGCGGGCGCGTTCGGATTCTCGAACGACAGGTCCTTCACATATTGGGCGAGGATGCCGACCTGGGGCAGCGTATCGTTGCCGTTGCCGTTGCCGGCGGCGTCGGCGGCGGCTTCGCTGGTGTCGGCGGCTTCGTCTTCGGCCATGAACCTGTTGTCTTTCGAATAAGGGTGGCGCGGCGCGCCGGTCGGGAAGCGCGGGTAGCAGGAGCCCGTCCGGCGCGCAACATCGGCGCCCGCCGTTCGTTGCCGGGATTGCTCATTTGAATCCGGGGCGCTTCGCGCCTATGTAGACGATATCGTTCCCGGGAGAAGCTGGTTGACCGTCGAGATCGTCCTGCTGGCCATGATCGCCCTGTTCGTGGGCCTGCGGCTCTATGCGGTGCTCGGCCAGCGGACCGGCCACGAGCAGCAGCCGGTGACCCGGCCCGAGGCGGCGCCGGCCGCCGCCGCGCCCGACACCGCGCCCGACGCCGCCGTCAATCCCGCCGAGCCCACCGGCCTCGCCTACGAGCAGGGCGCCGCCGCCGGCATCCGCGCGATCATCGCCGCCGATCCCGGCTTCGACGTCGCCCGCTTCATCGAAGGCGCCCAGGCCGCCTACCGGATGGTGCTCGAAGCCTTCTGGAAGGGCGACCGCGCGGAGCTCGGCCATCTGACCGGACCCGAGGTCCGCGCCGCGTTCGAGGCGTCGATCGACGAGCGCGAGGCCGAGGGCCATGTCCTCGACAACCGCCTGGTCGCGATCGAGCGGGCGGCGATCGAGGATGCGCGGCTCGACGGCCAGACCGCCGAGATCGAGGTCCGCTTCGACGCCTTCGTCGCCGCGGTGACGCGCGACCGGGAAGGCGAGCTGGTCGCCGGCTCGCTCTCCGACGCGGTGCCGACCAACGACATCTGGACCTTCCGCCGGAACCTCGCCAGCAAGGACCCCAACTGGCTGCTCGTCGAGACCGACGAAGCCGCCTGATCCGGCGCGCCGCGCTGCCGGCGCTGCTGCTCGGGCTGGCCAGCTGCGTGCCGGCGCCCAGGCAACCCGCACCGACCCCGGCCCCGCCTCCCGCCAATGCGCTCGAAGCCGGGGTGCGGCGCGCCCCGGCGCTGCGCCGGCTTGGGCGCGAGGCGGCCGAGCGCGCCTGGCGCGCCTTCCAGATCTCCTGCCCGTCGCTGGTGAGCCGCGCCGACGGCAGCGGGCTGACCCGGCCCGAGGACTGGCGGGCGCTCTGCGCCGAGCGGCCGCGCGATTTCGCCCGCTTCTTCCGCACCCGCTTCGAGAGCGTCGAGATCGGCGACGGCGCCGCCTTCGCGACCGGCTATTACGAGCCCGAGATACGCGGCTGCCGGACGCCCCAGCCGGGCTGCGCGGTGCCGGTCTACCGCAAGCCGCCCGATCTGCTCGACGCCGATCCGGCGACCGGCGCGCGGGGCCGGGGGCGGATCGACGAAGCGGGCAATTACGTCCTCTATCACGACCGCGCCGCGATCGAGGAAGGCGCGCTCGCCGGGCGCGGGCTCGAACTGGCCTGGGCGGCCGATCCCGTCGACCTGTTCTTCCTCCAGATCCAGGGCTCGGGCCGGCTGCTGCTGCCCGACGGCGGCGTGATACGAATCGGCTATGCCGGGCAGAACGGGCGCTCCTATGTCGCGATCGGGCGACTGCTGCGCGACCGCGGCCTGGTGGAGCCGCCGGGGTCGATGCAGCGGATCCGCGACTGGATCGCCGCCAATCCCGAGGCGGGACGGGCGCTGATGCGCGAAAATCCCTCCTACGTCTTCTTCCAGGAGCTGACCGGGCCGGGGCCATTGGGCGCGCTCGGCCGCCCGGTCACGCCCCGGGTGACCGTCGCCGCCGATCCCAAATTCGTGCCGCTGGGGGCGCCGGTGCTGCTCGCCGGCATGGACAATCCGGCCGCCGACGGGCTCTGGATCGCGCAGGATACGGGCGGCGCGATCCGCGGCGCCAACCGTTTCGACACCTTCTGGGGGGCCGGACCCGAGGCGGCGGCGACGGCCGGCGGCATGCAGGCGCGCGGCCGCGCCCGGCTGCTGCTGCCGCGCGGGACGCTGCGCCGGCTGCGCCATGCGCCCGCTCAGCGCTGAGGAGCGCGCGCTCTGGCGCAAGGTGGTCGAGAGCGTTCGGCCGCTCCACCACGCGGCCGCGATCGAGGAGACGCCGGTCGCCGCCGCCGCCGGGAAGCGGCCGGCGCCGCCCGCACCGGTCCCGGCCAGAAAGGCGGTGCCCGGCACCACGCTCGACGGGACCTGGGACCGGCGGCTGGCGCGCGGCCTGGTCCAGCCCGAGCGCGTCCTCGACCTGCACGGCCACAGCCTGGCGACCGCCTACGGCCTCCTCGACCACCGGCTCGAGCAGGCGGTGGCGACCGGCGACCGGGTGCTGCTGCTGATCACCGGCAAGCCGCGCGCGGGCGGCCACGAACGGCGGGGCGCGATCCGCGCCGCGGTCGGCGACTGGCTCGCCGCCTCGCGCCATGCCGCCGACATCGCCGCGGTGCGCGGCGCCCATCCCCGCCACGGCGGCGCCGGCGCGCTCTACATCGTGCTCAGGCGGAAGCGTTGAATCGTCACCCCGGCGAAGGCCGGGGTCTCGTGGAACCCGCCGTGCGCTCTTGTCCCGGGATCCCGGCCTTCGCCGGGATGACGGTCACTGGCCGAGCGCGGCCTTGATGACCCGCGCGTAGATGCGCTGGAGGGCGCGGATGTCGTCGACCGAAGCGGCCTCGTCGAGCTTGTGCATGGTGGCGTTGGGCAGGCCGAAATCGACCACCGGGCAGAGCGCGACCAGGAAGCGCCCGTCCGAGGTGCCGCCATGGGTGGAGAGGATCGGCTTCTGCCCCGTCTCCGCCTCGATCGCGGCGCCGACGATGGCGTAGATCGGCCCGGGCGGGGTCAGGAAGGCCTCGCCGGAGATCTTCGCCTCGACCGTGGCGCCGGGCGCGGCCCCGGCGGCGGTGCGGCGGACGAGGTCGACGAGGTCGGCGCCGCGGTGGAGATCGTTGAAGCGGATGTTGAGCTGGATCGTGGCCGCGCCCGGGATGAGGTTGGTCGCCCGGCTCGCCGTGCCGACCGCGGTGATCTCCAGGTTGGAAGGCTGGAACGCCTCGTTGCCGTCGTCCAGGTGAAGCGCCTCGAGCGCGGCGATCACCCGGGCCAGCCGCGGCACCGGATTGTCGGCGCGGTGGGGATAGGCGACGTGGCCCTGTACGCCGGGAATGGTGATCCACATGTTGACCGAGCCGCGCCGGCCGATCTTGACGATATCGCCGAGCCGCGCCTCGGAGGTGGGCTCGCCGATCAGGATCATGTCCGGCCGGATGTCGCGCGCCGCCATCCAGGCCATGATCGCCGGCGTGCCGTAGGTGGCGGGACCCTCCTCGTCGCCGGTGACGATCAGGCTCAGAGTGCCCGGATGTTCGGTTTCCGCCGCGGCGGCGACGAAGGCGGCGATGCTGCTCTTCATGTCGACCGCGCCGCGGCCGTGCAGCAGCCCGCCGCGAATGTCCGGCGCGAATGGGTCGCTCGTCCAGCCATCACCCGGCGGCACCACGTCGAGATGGCCGGCGAAGGCGAAATGGGGCGCCCCCGAGCCGCGCGTCGCGAACAGATTCTCGACCGGCCCGTCCGGCGGCTCGCCGAGGGTGAAGCGATGGACCTCGAAGCCGAGCGGCGTCAGCGCCGCTTCGAGCACGTCGAACACGGCGCCGCTGGCGGGGGTGACGCTCGGGCAGGCGATCAGCCGGGCGGCAAGATCGACGGGGTCGATTGCAGCGGTCATCGGCTCCGCCTAGCATCAGGCCACGGAGGAACGCCATGCCCAAGCTCGACCTCGCTGCGATCGAACCCGAGAATTCGACCGGCTATCCGCCGCCGTTCGACGGGCCGGTCCAGGGGAGGTGGAAGCGCCGGCTGGGCGCGCTGGCCGGCCTCACCGAGCTCGGCGCCTGCCATGTCGTCCTCAGTCCCGGCGCCTGGTCGTCGCAGCGTCACTGGCACGAAGGCGAGGACGAGTTCCTGGTGATGCTGGAAGGCGAGGCGGTGCTGATCGAGGATGAGGGCGAGACCGTGCTGCGCGCCGGCGACTGCGTGGCCTGGGCCAGGGGCGTCGAGAACGGCCACCATCTGGTCAACCGCAGCGGCGCCGACTGCGCCTTCATCTGCCTGAGCGCCGGCGACCCGCGCGCCGGCGGCTGCTATTCGGACATCGACATGAAATGGACGGCGCAGGGCTTCGTCCACAAGGACGGCTCGCCCTACTAGCGGGAAGGGACAGTGCCCATGCGGGGACAGTCCCTGCGCTGTCTGGGGACTGTCCCCGAACGGGGTCTGTCCCCTTTCACGCCTGCGGCGCCTCATATTGCTCGATCACCCAGGGTTCCTCCTGCGCCGCCTCGACCCATTCCTGCATCCAGGCATGGTCGAGGATCGTCTCCATGTAGGCGGCGACGAAGCGCGGGACCGGGATCGCATAGGTGACGAAGCGGGTGACGACGGGCGCGAACATGATGTCGACCGCGCCGAACGTGCCGAAGAGGTAGGGGCCGCCGCCGCCGTGCCGCGCCCGCGCCTGGGCCCAGAGCTCGAAGATGCGCGCGATCTCCGTCTTGACCGGTTCCTTCAGCTCGGGCGTCGGGAATTGCTTGCGCACGTTCATCGACAGCTCGCGGCGCAGATTGGGGTAGCCCGAATGCATCTCGGCCGCCATCGACCGGGCCATGCCGCGCGCGGTGTCGTCGCGCGGCCAGTAGCGCGCCCGGTCGGTCTTGTCGGCGAGCCATTCGACGATCGCGAGCGAATCCCAGATCACGGTCTTGTCGTCCCACAGGATCGGCACCTTGCCGCCCGACGGCGCGAACTCGTCGCCCTGGGTGCGCTTGTCCCAGGCCTCGTCGAACATCGGCACCGTGATCTCCTCGAACGGCAGGCCCGACTGCTTGACCGCCAGCCAGCCGCGCAGCGACCAGGAGGAATAGGCCTTGTTGCCGATGATGAGCTTGAGCAACGCGATTCTCTCCTCTCCCGTCACCCCCGCGAAAGCGGGGGTCCAGCTTTCCTAATCTGTGCCCAAGCTGGATTCCCGCTTTCGCGGGAATGACGTGAGTGGGCAAGTCAGAGCAAGGCCGCCTCTAGCACCGCGGCGCGCAGCCGGTCCATGCCGAGCCCTTTCTCGCTCGACGTGGCGATGATCTCGGGATGGGCGGCGGGATGCCGGCGGGCCTCCTCCCCGGTCCGCGCGGTCACCTCGGCAAGCTCGCTCGCCTTGACCTTGTCGGCCTTGGTGAGGACGAGGCGGTAGCTCACCGCCGCCTCGTCGAGCATCTTCATCACCGCGCGGTCGACCTCGGCGATGCCGCGGCGGCTGTCGATCAGCAGCAGGGTGCGCTTCAGCACCTGGCGGCCGCGCAGATAGTCGTTGGCGAGGTGGCGCCAGCGCCGCGCCAGATCCTTCGGTGCCTTCGCGAAGCCGTAGCCGGGCATGTCGACGAGCCGGAGGCGCACCGGATCGCCGGCCTCGAAGATGTTCAGCTCCTGGGTGCGCCCCGGCGTGTTCGAGGTGCGGGCGAGGCTGGAGCGGTTGGTCAGCGCGTTGAGCAGCGAGGATTTGCCGACGTTGGAGCGGCCGGCGAAGGCGATTTCCGGGACGCCGGGATCGGGCAGGAATTTCAGCTCGGGCGCGGACTTGAGGAAGGTGACCGGCCCGGAAAACAGCTTCCGCGCCGCTTCCTCGAGGTCCGCCGCATCATTCACTTGGCCGCCTGCGCCTGCAGCCCCGGATGGCGGCTGTAGAGCCATTTCTGCTGGGCGATGGTCAGGATGTTGTTGGTCACCCAGTAGAGCTGCAGCCCGGCCGCGAAGCTCGCCATCACGAACATCAGCACCCAGGGCATCAGCGCGAAAATCTGGCGCTGGACGGGGTCGGGCGCCTGCGGCTGCAGCCGCATCTGCAGCCACATGGTGACGCCCAGCAGGATCGGCAGCACGCCGATGGCGAGGATGTGCGGCGGCGTGAACGGCAGGAAGCCGAACAGGTTGACCGGCGTCAGCGGGTCGGGCGCGGACAGGTCCCGGATCCAGAGCACGAACGGCTTGTGGCGCATCTCGACCGAGATCATCAGCACCTTGTAGAGCGCGTAGAAGACCGGGATCTGGAGGAAGATCGGCAGGCAGCCCGCCGCCGGGTTCACCTTCTCCTCCTTGTAGAGCTTCATCACCTCCTGCTGCATCGTCATCCGGTCGTCGGCGTAGCGCTCCTGGATCGCCTTCATCTTCGGCTGGATCGCGCGCATCGCCGCCATCGACCGGAACTGCCGCTGCGCGATCGGGAAAAGCAGGGTACGCACGATCAGGGTCAGGCAGATGATCGCGACTCCGAAATTGCCGATCACCGAATAGAGCCAGAGCAGCAGCGAGAAGATCGGCCGCATGAACCATTCGAACCAGCCCCAGTCGATCGCCTTGTCGAGGCGCTGGATGCCGAGATCGTTGGTGTAGTGCCGCAGCAGCGACATCTCCTTGGCGCCCGCGAACAGGCGGACGGTGGCGCGATGGGCCTGGCCCGGCCCGACCACGGCCGGCTGGCCCTCGATGTCGGCCTGGTAATGGTTGTTGCCGCCGCTGCGGAAGCCGGCATGGACTCGGGCGCCCTGGTCCGGGATCAGCGCGGCGAGCCAGTATTTGTCGCCGAAGCCGACCCAGCCGCCGGTCGAATCGTAATAATTCGGGCCGGCGCGCGCCTGGGTGCCGAACAGCCGGCCGAAGAAGCCGGGCTCGGCGCCGTCGAGATTGGTGAAGTCGACGTCGTAATTGGCGGCGCCGTCGAAGACTCCGATCGGGCCGGTATGGGTGGTCCAGCTCGACGGATCGAGCGAGGGGCCGGTGCGGCTGACCAGGGCGAACGGCCGGGCGGCCACCGGCCCGGCGCCGCGATTGACGATGCGCTGCTCGGCGGTGAACAGATAGTCGCGGTCGACGCTGAGGAGGATCTGGAAGATCTGGCCCTGATTGTTGTTCCAGCTCAGGGTCACCGGCGTCTCCGGGCTGAGCCGGGTGCCGCTGGCCTGCCAGAGCGTGTCGGGGCCGGGCAGGGCGGCGCCTTGCCCGCTCCAGCCGAAGCTCGCGAAATAGGCGCCCGGCGTGCCGGAGGGCGAGAACAGCCGGACCGGCGGCGAATTGGCGGCGATGGTTTCGCGCTGGTCGGTGAGGACGAGATCGTCGAGGCGGGCGCCCCTCAGGTTGATCGAGCCGGCGAGGCGCGGCGTCTGGATCGCGACGCGGGGGCTTTCCCCGATCACGAGCGCGCGGTCGCGGACCGCCGCCGGCGCGTTGGGCGCCGGGCTCGCCTGCGGCTGCGGAGTCGCGACCTCGCGGCCCTTCTCGATCCGCGTCACCGGCGGATTGGCGGTCGGGAAGTAGCGCTGGGAGATGAAGCCCCAGCCGAACAGGACGATCGCCGAAAGGACGACCGCGAGGATCATGTTCTTGTTGCCGTTCACCTCAGTCCCTCAGCCTCAAATCTTCACGGTACGGGGTCGTGGCCGAATCCCCCCCAGGGGTGGCAGCGCGCGAGCCTCCTGGCGGCCAGCCAGGACCCGCGCAGCGCGCCATAGCGGGAAAGCGCTTCGATTGCATAGGCCGAGCAGCTCGGCTGATAGCGGCAGCTCGGCGGCAGCAGGCGCGAGGGGCCCAATTGCCAGCCGCGCGCGACCAGGATCAGCAGCCTGGCGATCACCGGCTCACCTTCGCGAGCGCGCGCTCGAGGTCGGCGAGCAGCGCCGCGAACGGCCGCTCGATGCCGGCCTGGCGGCCGATCAGGACATGGTCGGCGCCGGCGAGGCCGGAGCGCGGAAGCACCGCCCGCGCGAGCTCGCGCAGGCGCCGCTTCATCCGGTTGCGGACGACGGCGTTGCCGACCTTCTTCGAAACGGTAAGGCCGACGCGGATGGCGGGGTTGCCGTCGCCGCGCGGCCGGACGAGGAGGACGAAGCCGGGCGCCGGCGCGCGCAGGCCGGCATTGGCCGCGAGGAAGTCCGCGCGGCGATCGAGCTTGCCGATGGTCTGCGCGGTTACGCCGACAGCTTCTTGCGGCCGCGGCTGCGGCGCGCGGCCAGGACCTTGCGCCCGCCGACGGTCGCCATCCGGGCGCGGAAGCCGTGCCGGCGCTTGCGCACGAGATTGCTCGGCTGGAAGGTGCGCTTCATCGCTCATTCCTCGTAATTCGGATCGAAAGAAAAGGGCCGCCCCCAGAAATCCACAAAATGGGTGCTTTTGTGGGAACCCGGCTGGGCGGCCTCGTTGGCGAGCGCGATAGGCAAGGCCACACCCAAAGTCAATTCTCGGCTTGCCCCCCCCTGCGAATCTCCTCGCGCCGCCTCGCGCTGGCGCGCCGGAGACTCCAATCGGCCCAGCGGCCCTTGTTCGGATGCCTGCGCTTGAGGCGGACGTAGAGACGCTTGGCCCAGCCGGTATATTTGAGGATCAGGCTCAGGCCGGCACCGAAGACGATGATCCCGCCCGGACCCGGAATCGGCCCGACCAAGGGCGTCAGCGCGATCAGGAGGAAGCCGAGCGCGACCAGCGCGTGGCGCACCAGCGGCATTTCGGTCCATCGGATCGGGCGTCGCCGTTCGCTCATGGCCAGCATGTAGGATCGGCGCCCGGGCTCTGCAAATGCCCCTCTCGACTTCGCGCGCCGATCCATCCAAAACAGGTGAAACAATATCCGTTCCGGATGGAAAGCGGGGAAATGGTCGCGCATGTCGCCACGGTCGCGTTTCTGGGGCTGGAGGCGCGCGCGGTCGAGGTCCAGGTCCAGGTCGCCGCCGGGCTGCCGAAATTCCTCGTCGTCGGACTGCCCGACAAGGCGGTCGGCGAGAGCCGCGAGCGGGTCCACGCCGCGCTGGCGGCGATCGGCCTGTCGCTGCCGCCCCGGCGGATCACCGTCAACCTGTCGCCCGCCGACCTTCCCAAGGAAGGCTCGCATTACGATCTGCCGATCGCGCTCGGCCTGCTCGCGGCGATGGGGGTGATCGACCGCGAGACGCTCGCTTCCTATCTCGCGGTCGGCGAGCTTTGCCTCGACGGGCGGATCGCGCCGTCGCCCGGCGTGCTGCTCGCCGCGCTCCACGCCTCGGCGCGCTCGCTCGGCCTGATCTGCCCGGCGGCGCAGGGCCGGGAAGCGGCCTGGGCGGGCGACATCGAGCTGATCGCGGCGCCCGACCTCATCGCCCTCCTGAACCATCTGCGCGGCAGCGCGGTGCTGGCGCCGCCGCCGCCGGGCGAGGCCGATCGGCCCGGCGCCGGCCCGGACCTCGCCCAGGTGAAGGGGCAGGAGAGCGCCAAGCGCGCGCTCGAGATCGCCGCGGCGGGCGGCCACAACCTCCTGATGACCGGGCCGCCCGGCGCCGGCAAGTCGCTGCTCGCCGCCTGCCTGCCGGCGATCCTTCCCGAGCTGACCCCGTCCGAGGCGCTCGAAGTGTCGATCGTCGCCAGCGTCGCCGGCGAGCTGAAGGACGGCCGGCTGATCCGCACCCGGCCCTATCGCGCGCCCCACCACAGCGCCTCGATGCCGGCGCTGGTCGGCGGCGGCCTCAAGGTGCGCCCGGGCGAGGTCAGCCTCGCCCATCTGGGCGTGCTCTTCCTCGACGAGCTGCCCGAATTCCAGCGCAATGTGCTCGATTCGCTGCGCCAGCCGCTCGAGACGGGCCGGGTCCAGGTCGCCCGCGCCAACGCCCATGTCACCTTTCCCGCCCGGGTCCAGCTGGTCGCGGCGATGAATCCGTGTGATCGCGTTGCCTTTTTGCTCCCAGGCGTAATGGTCACATTTCAGGCTCGAAAACCCGAGGTTACTCGCCTCTCGGGGGACGGCTTGGCGTCGCGGCTCCGGCGGAGGCGGCGAGAGCTTGGCTTGCTACAAAAGGATGCTGCGAAATGGCTGGGCGTTAGTCCCGACACGCTTCTCAATTGGGAAGCGGGGCGTTCACATCCTTCGGCCTGCCACTATCGCGCACTGACCGCATTTCTGGAAGCGCCTTAGCTCGAGCCCAGACATCCGGAGAAGCGTCTGAGAGCAGTGGCTCTGCACCGTGGTCGTTCGATCAAGACGGCTACGAACAGAGTTGTGGCCGATTGCTGAGTAGGGATCACTCAGCGCATCGCGTGGCGCGGATTAGGCTCATTCCTGAGCGTATTAGCGAGAATGCGCTGCAAGTCTGAGGCAATACCGTCGGCGGAGGCTTTGGTACCGTTTTGAGTGCGGTGCACGGTAATCATGAAGGCATCCTCACTGACGACGTTCTCGGACCATACGATGGCGCGAGGTGTGCACCCAATGGTCTTAATGTTCAGAAATTGCGTTTGAACGCCGTTGCTATCGGGGGGCGATCGATACCCGGGATCCTCAGAGGTCTGATAAGTGAAGCCAGCATTTTGAAGATAGGACACCAATGCGTCGTTAAAGCTGTGCATTTGATGTTGGGGAACGCGAAATTCAATGCGTCGCTCAAGGCTGCTGGTTAGGGCAAGCGTATCGCACTGCGCGTGGAAATTGCCCGAGTCGGAGCAGCTGCTTGACCCAAGTACGGCTAGTAGCGTTAGGGCACTGGCAAGAATCTGTCGCCGGCTCATGGAGCGCCTACTACAGCTGAGCAGACCGCGTCCTGCATCGCAAAGATAGGCGGGCCTATTATTTGATTCGCTTGGTCTATCGCAGATAAGATAGAAGTGCCTTCACCGATTGTCATGGCGTCCACGTTGCCTTGCGAATCCTCGGAAAAGCTCCGGTCAACGGTGCCGGCAAACGGATGGGCCCACGTTGTCGTATTGCGAAATGACCGCGGGCCGGTTTGAGTAGTCCTGACCACCCCAACCGGCGTGATGCTCCCGGGGACTGCGTAAACAGGATATAAGGCACCGGATTGGATTGGGGCGCGGCTGGTATGGCCGGGTACAACACATGCCTCGCTATTGACTCGCTCGATATGGCATGGTCGGTCCGGCCTCGCGGTGCAAATCCGCGACGGTTGCCGATACTGGTGCCGTGGTGGAGCTCGTCCTCCCCCCCGGCCGTACTCCCTGGGCCCGTTTGCTTCTCGCTGTTCGGCCTGATACTGCTCGAACTCCACCCCAGACATCCCGCTGCATCGGTTAGCATTCTTAATATGGGAGGCACAAGAATGGAACTCGTCCGTTTCCGTTCCAGTGGGGTCGCGCGCATTCGCTGGATCATTGCGTACGTAAGCATAAAGATTGAGCTGATCCTGATACCCCACCGGGTCCACCTGTAGGAACCGGCCGAGCGTCGGCGAATAGATGCGGTTCTTGTAGTAATAAAGGCCGATCTCGTTGAGCCAGACTTGGCCCGTATACCCAAACCGTCCCAGATTGGTTGCCGCTGGAATTCCGTACTCGTCGTACCGGTTTATTTGCGTAGCGCTCCCGGCGGTGGAGGTGGCAACGATCGAGCCTTGATGATCGGCGTGAAGGTAACGCGGGCTGGTGAGCGTGGCATCATTGTAACTCACGATGGGGACATCTGCGCCGTCCCAGTGGATGTAGCGGCGCGTCATCATCCCAGCTGAGTCGTATTCCGCGACCAAGGCATCTCCGTCGTAAAGAAAGCGAGTCGCGCCGCCGGTCACCGAGACTTGGTAGAGCCGACCGAGCGGGTCGTAGGCGAGCTGGGCCCCGGTCGAGGCCGATACCAGCCGGTTCTCGACGTCGTAGGTATAGGTGATCGTCTGCCCGTTCGGTCCCGGGGTGGCGGTGAGGTTGCCGTTCGCATCGTAGCCGAAGGTCGACGAGCCGGCGGCGGTGTACTGGTTCAATCCGTTGGTCGTGTAGGGGCGAATCACTGCGTAATGGCTCGCCCAGGCATAAGTATCGTTGTCGCGGCTGATCGAGCGGATCTCGCTCGCCGGATTATAGTCGTAGAGCCAGAGCACGTCCCCGGCGCCGCCCTGCCCATAATAATGGCCGAGGCCGTTGAGCCTGGCGACCCCGTCGCGCGAGGTCCAGGTCGAGGCGCCGTTGCAGCGGCTCTGGGACGCCGGCAGCCCATCGGGCCGGTAGGAGCTGTAATAGCACGCGACGTTGTCCGACGAAGCGAGCCAGAAGGGCCGGCCGAGCCCGTCGCGGTCGTAGGAGAACCAGGCGCCGTCGGGATGGGTAATGCGAGCGCGGTTGCCGTCGCGGTCATGTTGGTAGGCGAGTGTCCGCGCGGTGCCGTCGGTGTTGGCGGTGGTCGAGGTCAGCCGACCGAACCCGTCATACACGTTGGTAATGCCCGGCCCGCTCGCACTATCGAATCGGGCGTAGAGCTGCAGGCCCTGAAGGTCGTAGCCGTAATAGACGTCGCGGGTCTGGGCGGCGGTGAGCATCTGCGGACCGGACGGCCGCTCGGGCACGGTCTTCAGGGTCACCCGGTTGAGATTGTCGTATTGATAGCCGAGCGTCGATCCGTCGCGCTTCCTGAAGCTCGTCCGGTTGCCGGCAGCGTCGTAGTCATAGGCCTCGAAATCGCCCTGGCCGTCGACGCAGGTGCCGCTGACCGGGCCCGACGTGCTCAGCGCCAGCGCCGGCGTGTCGGCGTTGAAGGCCGTCGCCCTATTGGGCGACGGGAACAGCCAGCAATTCTGCCTGCCGTGGCCGTCATAGCGCAACTCCGCGCGGTTCCCGTTGCCGTCGATCACGACCGTCACCTGGCCGTTTTCATTATAGTCCCAAGTCGCTTCCGCCGCCTCGTCGGGGGTGCCGATGCCCTCGCGCAGCTGCACGCGCTGGCCGGCGGCGTCGTAGAAATTGCGGCTGATCCGGTCGGGCCCGTCGCCGCCCGAGTTGCCTGGTGTGCAGGCGGAGGCGGGCAGGGAACCATATTGGGCGGGGTTCATCCGCACCGCGGTGCATTCGAGCCGGCCGGCGATGTCGTAGCTGTACTGGGTCAGGGTGCGGATCGTGCCCGCCGCGCCCTCGCGCAGCGTGTCGCGGACCTTGCGGCCCATCGCGTCGTAGAGCGTCTCGAGCGTGCGGTAGACGGTGAAGCCGCTCCAGTCCCGCGGCGCCACCGCCTCGCTCTGCCAGGCCTCGAGCGAGCCGTTCTCGACCTTGGTCAGCCGCCCGGCGTCGTCATAGGTGTTGCGCACCGCGAGCAGCGGAAGGCTGGTCCCGGACCGGTTGGGATCGGCCGAGATCGTTCCGGTCACTCGCCCCATCGCGTCGTAGCGCTGGTTGGAGGTGAAGGGCTGGGCGCTCGTCTGCGAGGCCGGGCAGCTCGAAAGGTTCGCATTGGGCCGCGTCTCGCCGATCCGGCGGCCGCGCGCGTCGTAGGTGTAGCAGGTGCGCAGGGTGGTCGCGACGCCGTTGTCGGTTGCGGTGACGGTCTGGCCGCGCAGCAGCAAGGTGTTGGGCCCCGAATCGGGCCCGTAATCATATTGGGTCAGCACCTCGTCGCCCGCCGTGGCGCAGGGCGCGGCGGGGTTGCCGGTCGCGGCCGAGGTCCGGCAGGAGCTGGTCGCGGTGCGCACCCAGATCGGGCTCGCCGCCTGGGCGTAGCTGCCGGCGCCGTTCGAGATCCAGGCGTAGCGCTGCGCGTAGCTGTGGCGGGTCTGGGGCCGCGGCGCGCCTGTCGTGGGCGCCGGGCCAGTCTCGCTGATCAGGCCGCCATGGACGTTGTCGTAGACATAGTTGGTAGTGTGGCCGCGGGCGTCGGTTGCCGAGGTCTGCCTCGCGCAATTGACCGCATAGCTGCAATCGTAGGTGGCGTAGGTAAGGATGTCCGCCAGGTTCGAGCCCGGCCTCGGTCGGCGCCGGACCTGGGTGACGTTGCGCGTCGTCCAGCCGTCGTAAGTGAGCTCGGTGACCGCTCCCTCCGGGTCGGTGAAGCTCTGCACCGGGCCGATCAGGCAGCCGTTCGGCACCTGTACCGGCAGGCAATAGGCCATCGTCGTCTGCCGCCCGAGCGGGTCGACGATTTCGGCCGGGCCGGCCGTGACCTGCCAGAAAATGTCGCCGTAGTTGAGCGGCTGGGCGGCGTTGGGCGGTCTCGGCGCCGGCAGGAAGCCCCAATTGACCTGGGTGACGGAGCCGGCCGGGTCGCGGTAGCGGCCGCCGGCGACCTGAGCAACCTCGCCTTCGACCTGCGGCGCATGTTCCCACCAATAGGTCCAGTTGCTGCCGTCGACAAAGTCTTGGGAGTCGACCAGCTCCTTGGTGACGCCCTCATTGTCGACCGTCTGGCTCAGCGAATGCGTCTGCCAGGCGCCGGTGTCGCCCGGTCGCAGGAAGCCCATCCTCAACACCCCGCCGACGCGGGCATAAGTGAAGCTCGAGACGGCGCCTCCGGCGTCGGTCGCGCTCGCCAGCCGCCGCTGCGATTCGAACGTCGTATAGGCGTAGCTGGCCGAGCCCTGCGGACTAGCCGGGCAAATATTGTTCGCGGGCTTGGGCTGAACGGTCAGGTTAATGACGCAGGCGGCGACGATGTGGTTGGCGTCGGCGCCGCTGCCATATTGGATGAGCAAAGCATAGCCGCGATTGCTCGTCACGCTGCGCAGCCGGGTCGGTCCGGTTCCCGGATCATATTCGAAATCGAACCTTGTGCCGTCTGGATGCGTAATCTGCGACACATAAGCGCAGGAAAATCCGGTCCCGCAGTCGCCGTTGCCGAGCGGGCGGAACACCGTGATCGTGCCGTCGGTCGCGTGATAGGTGTTGATCGCGCTCGGGCTGCCCAGCGTGCCGGTGAAGGTCAGCCGGGCCATCGGGTTGTTCGAGACCTGATGATAGCCGATTTCCTCGGCCCTGGCCTCGAACGATTCCGAGCGGCCGCCGAACACGACCGACATGCGGATGTCCGGCCCGTTGGTGTAATTGCCCGCGTCGATGTCGATATGCTTCTCCCAGATCATGATCTGCCAATTGTGGGAGAAGTTCGCGAATGGGTGGTCGGTGACCGGCGCATTCGACCTCATGGTCCGGGTCAGAGCAAGCCCGCCGGTCTCATTGTCCTCGCCGATCGAAAGGTCGGTCGCGCTGCCGGCATATTGGCCCGAGCGCATGTCGACGCCGGTCGGGGTGGTCACCAGCCGTTCGGCCGGCGGCGTCACCGTTCCGCCGGCCGCCGGCTCCGCGCCCCGCGCGGGCGCGGCGAGCATCGCCACCAGGGCGAGCGTGACGGCAGGGAGACGCGCCACCGCGCTCACCCCGTTATTGCCCCGCTCTGAATCGGCCTCGTCATATCGTCGGTCCTACGGCGGCGAATTGGGCGAGGTGACGTTGACGTTGGTGCGGTTGTCGGCCTGGTCGTAGCTGTAATTGGCCGAGACGTTATTATTGACGCTGCCAGTTCGCACTACGCGGACAAGACGGCCGCGCGCGTCGTAGGCGTAGGTTATAGTCTCGGTCGCCCAAGCTGAAACGGCGCCCAATCCACCCAGCATCGTCAACCACAGCGCGAGGCGCGCAAGCCTGTTCATGAGCCCCCCTATTCGGCGCGTTCCGATTCGGCTCTGTAGAGGCAACGTGCGCTACTTGCAGGCGACTGTCTAGTCTTGGTGCACGCAAGAAACGGTGTCCGCATAGAGTGCCGCCGCGGGAGGAATTGTTCCACTTTGGTCTACCGCCGTCTCCTGAGTTCACGCTTCCAATCGAGCTCGGAGGGTAAAGGAAACGATTCATCGGTCGGGTCATCGTCCACGAGCTCAAGGCGCGGCGACCGGACGCGCATGTGGAGGCGCACGAGACAGAGGCCGCAGACAAAGCGCCTCCGGACCTGCTCGAAGTCGTCCTGCCAGCCCTTGCGATGAAACAGCCACCACAGCGCCGCAGCGCTGAAGGTCTTGGCGTGGCGGCAGCGGGTGCAGGTGAGCTTGACCGACTTGTGTCGCACCGCCGCGTCAAAGAGATCACGAAGCGGATGAACTGGCGGACCGTCAAAGATGTCGCTCATGGGAGTCGCTCCGCCATAGGGGAACATATAGCGAACAGAGAGCGGGCTTGGAAGCAGGCGTGGGGCCGCTATGGTGCCCGCCTATGTGCAACCTCTACGAACACCGCGGGCGCTCGGCTCAGATGGGCCTCGTCACCCGGGCGCTCCAGGGAGTGCTCGAGCTCAATCCTCCCGAGAGAATCTACCCCAAGTACGAAGCGTACGTGATCCGCAAGGAGGAGGGCGAGCGGGTCCTCGACTGCATGGCCTGGGGCATCATCACGACGATCAAGGGCAAGAGCGGCAAGCCTATCCAAAAGCCGGTGACCAACGTGCGCAATCTCGACAGTCCCTTCTGGCGCTCGACCATTGCCAACCCGGCTCAGCGCTGCCTGGTCCCGTTCACCGCATTTGCGGAGCCAAAGCCTGGGAAGGATGAAAGCGGCCGGCCCGCCAACTGGTGGTTCACCATTCCTGGCGAGGAGCTGAGCTGTTTCGCCGGCATCTGGCGCTGGAGCGAGGGAAGGAACCGCTTCGCCTTCCTGACCTGCGAACCCAACCCGCTGGTGGCACCGCTTCACGAAAAGGCGATGCCGGTCATTGTCCAGCCGGATGATTACGATCGCTGGCTCGACGGCGAGGCTGCGGATGCGTGTCCGCTCGCCCAGCCGTTCCCGAGCCAGCTCATGGCGGTGTCATAAGGGCAGAAGCTCCGCTGCGCGGCGGGCGCTAGATCTCGACGCGAGTGGGGAGCTGGCGGACGAACTCTGAAAACTTGCGCTCCGGGTCCGCGCCGAGCGCCTTCATGATGGCGTAGAACTCGATCACGTCAACGCGCCGCTCGCCGCTTTCGACATACGAAATGAAAGGTTGGGGCCTGCCAAGCCGTCTGGCGAGCTCGGACTGCGAAACTCCGGCATCCGTTCGGGTCTGCCGGAGCAACTCCAATAGGAGGCGGTAGGAATCTGAGAAGACGGATTTGGGCACGTGCACCGGCGCAAGGAGTGACGGCCTCTTCCCCTACATACGATCTTCGGATATATGATAACCATATACCTGAAGGTCAGGGGGCATCGTTATGGTTGTCCATCAGCTGTTTCGCGCAGCGGGGATTCTCTCGCTCCTTGCCGGCGCTGCCTGCAGCCCACAAGCAAATCAAGGCGACGTTCAAAACGTGACAGGGCCTGGATTGGCGGGCCAGACTGTCGGCCAGCCATTACGGCCGCCTGCCAATCCTGCCCCGCCGGCCCTGAGCCCGTCCGGCCTTACGCCCGCTGATGTGGAGCGCATCGGGAGTGGGGTGAGGGCGTTTCTCTTGTCCAGGCGATTCACTCCCCATGAACAGTTGTGTACGAGCGTATTCGATGTGGGGATGATCGGCATAAGGGACACCAATCTCAGAGAGCATGATGGCCAGGTGCAGGTGGGTGTTGCCATAACCAGTCAGCGCCCAATTCAGATGCCTCGCGGCTGGGTGCCGCCGCTGCGTTTTCCTTCTCGTGAGTGCTATGGCGTACCGGACGAGACGATCTGGACCGTGGGTCGGATGCGCGTGGTGACCTTTGAATTCAACGTCGAGCACTGGCAATCCGGGTGGCGCGTGTCGCAAAACCAACCCTGGCATTAGGGGCAAATCACGCCTCGTGCGAGAAGTCGCGTCCTCTGGCATCGTTTGGGAGTGAAACTTGGCGACACGACAGTCGCATACCTCGGCCGAACCAGGTTCCGGGGAACCGGACGCAGATTTGGCATAAAGCAAGCCGACCGCCTTTCGCACTTGTATCTGGTCGGGAAGACCGGCGTCGGAAAATCCACGCTTCTGGCCACACTTGCGCTTCAGGACATAGCTGCGGGGAGGGGCGTCGCCGTTATCGATCCGCACGGGGACCTGGCCGCGCGCGTCAATGCCTCCCTCCCGCCGGATGAAAGGCACCGCGTGACGTATTTGGACGCGACCGATCCCGCCCAACCCTTCGGATACAATCCGCTCCGCAGAGTTCGGGACGACAAGATCCCGCTCGCTGCCTCCGGGCTCCTCGAGACGATGCGCAAACTCTGGTCCGCCTCCTGGGGCGTGCGAATGGAATACGTGCTTCGCAACTGTCTCTACGCGCTCCTTGAGCGCGAGGGTTCGACGCTGCCGGACATCCTGCGCATGCTTGCGCATGAGCGCTTTCGGAAGGCCGTTGTCGCGCGCATCCGGAATCCGGTCGTCAAAGACTTCTGGCGGATGGAATTTGAGAAGTACCCGCCGCGCCTCAAGGCCGAAGCGATCGCGCCGATCCAGAACAAAGTCGGAGCGCTCCTCGCGGACCCCATGCTCTACCGGCTCCTCGTCGCGCCTCCGGTCGACCTCCATTTCCGAAGTCTCATGGACGAGGACGGCATCTTGATCGTGAACCTCTCACGGGGCGAGATCGGGGAGGATAGCGCGCTCGTGCTCGGGAGCCTTATCGTCTCGACCTTGGGCCTTGCGGCATTCAGCCGCGCGGACGTCCCCGAGGAGCGCCGCAACCCCTTCTTCCTTTACGTCGACGAGTTCCAGAGCTTCACTACCCTCTCTTTCGTCTCGATGCTCTCCGAGCTCCGCAAGTACGGGCTCGGAATTACGCTCGCTCACCAGTACCTCGGGCAGCTAGCGCCCGAAATCCTCGCGGCAGCGCTCGGCAACGTCGGCACGCTTATTTCTTTTCGCGTGGGCGCCCAGGATGCGCCGATCCTTGCGAAGGAGTTCGAGCCCACGTTTGGGCAGGAGGATCTGATCAACCTCCCCAACCACGCCTTGTACCTGAAACTCATGATCGACGCGGCGCCGAGCCACCCCTTCAGCGCGGAGGTCCTACCGGCGCAAGCCTAGTCCTTGTGCTGCCCTATCGATCGGCTGACGATCTTCGCGAGCCTTTCGCGACGCTCACGCGCCTCTTCGGGGGCAACCGCGGTGCGCGAGACGCGAACCTTGTACCCGGCAACGGTGGCAACTTCCGGGTCGGGCGGCGGGGCAAGCGACGCGATGTAGTCCGGGAGGTCCTCCGGGAAGAGAAAGGATACGCGGGCCAACTCTTCGGCCGATAAGCTCTGGGTGACAGCCGATCGCAGGCGTTCTTGGCTTCCCCGGGACTTCGCGACGAGGACCGCAACATGGGCAATGCCCGCGTCGAGACACCTTCGGACGCTCTGTCGCTCGTACTCGGCAGGGGTCGTCACTGAGACCTCGACGGCCGCCCGCACTTCGTCCCGTTCGATGAGGACATCAACCTGGCCTCCGCCAGAAAGCGGCGCTTCAATGGTCGCGCGGAAGCCCTGCTGCTCGGCAAGTTCCTTGACGAGCGATTGGAGGTAGCGGTGCTTGGGACCACCCTTGCCGAGCTCACGCGGAGCCGGGGCCGGCATTCGGTTGGCACGTACGTGCCTTGGTTCGCCCGATCCCCGTTCGTGCGGTCGGGTCGGTTGAACTGCGGCAGGGGAGGGCGGCTCGATCGATTCCCTCTCGGGCGCCTGACCGAAGCTCTCCGAACGAGACATATCGGGCTCGGCTGCGAAGCTTCGCCAGGCACGCAAATCTGGCGTGCCCGAGTAGCGCTCGCGATTGCGCGCGATGAGCGAGTCGAGCTCCTCCTCGGGAAGCGTAGGCTGCCGCTCAAGAAACCCAAGCGGCACGGACAACTCAAGAGCCTCCCGGGTCCGATGCTTCAACCACACGGCAAACTGCGTCCGGTCGGCGCGCCGGCACATCCCTTCGATGAATTCCGGCGTGGTCCGGAGTTCCGGAGCGAGCGCCCGGGCGTCCTTCGCAGATACTCCGCCGGCGCACTTCAAGCTCGTATTTGCAAGGAAGGCAGCGCGAAGTCGGGGCGAGAGTTGGTCCAGGGTCTGGTGGGCGAGCGTGATCCCGACGCGGTATTTGCGGGCCTGCGAGAGGATCGTCTCGATGGTGTCGTCGAAATACTCCTGGGCCTCGTCGACATAGACGAAGGTGGGAGTGCGCTCGCTCTCCGGAAGCGTCGAGCGCTCAAGCGTGGCCTGGGCGAACATGGCGATAAAGAATCGACCGAAGAGCTGGCTCCCTTCGGTCTTTAGGAGGTCCTTGGCGGTGCTGATGAGGATGATTTTGCCGCCCTTGGTCGCCTCGAAGAGGTCGAGCTTGTTCTCTTTCTGCGCGAACATGCGCTCGAAGGCGGGGGTGGAAAGCACGCCCCACAGGCGCTTTAAAATCTGCTTCTTGGTTGCGGCAAAGGACGGGTGGAAGAATTCCTTCTCGAAGAAAAAGCGCGCCGAGCCCTCAAGAGCGGCCATGTACGGCTTGAACGGTTTTCCGTCGTCCATGAGCTCCATTAGGGTGTGGACGTTGGCGCCGGGGATGGTGAGCATGAGGCGGGCGAGGTAGCGAAAGATCACCCCCTGCTTCTGAGTGAGCTCAGCGCCGAGAAGCGCCCCGAAGAAAGTTTCGTAAAGCTCGACGACGCCGTTCAAGACCCGCTCCCGGTCGGCCGGGCCGTATCCGCGGACGCGCTCCAGGTGGGCGTCAAAGAGATTCAGCGCGGCGGGGTGCTCCACATCGGAAGGATCGATGACGACCAGCCGGTCGGGAAGGTCGTGCTCGGCCCCGGGTGAGAAGAGGTCGAGGCGCACGAGCTTGTTGATGAGGTCGCCCTGGCTGTCGATGACGATCACCGAGCGGCCGTCGTCCTTGGCGGCGACAAGATCCGCGTGGATCATGCGCTGCATGAGCTGGGTCTTTCCGTGCCCCGTACCGCCAATGATGTGGCAATGCTCGAAGCGGAGCTCCTCCGGGACGTGGAAGGGGACGGGAAGCTCAAATAGGTCGAGGAAAGGCGTGCCGGCGAGGTACATCTCGGCAAGCTCAGCCCCATTCTTTCCCCTCTGGTGGGTGGGCAGGACGAGGCGATCGTTCACGTCGTTTGGGTCGGTGGTGGGCGGGAAGCCCGAGGCGACCAAGAAGTTCAAGACCAGCTGGCTACGAAGGCGGTGGAAGAGCTCGAGGCGGAGCGTCTCGTCGGTGTAGGTGGCGAGGATGAGCGACTCTATGATTTTCGCGGGGTCCTCAAGGAGCGAAGCCAATGAGACGCTGAAGAGCGGCTCCACCTCTTCGTCCCAGCGCTCGAAGCACGATTCGGGGAGGGCCTCCACCACCCCGCTGAAGCCTTGAATGAGCTGGCGCCGGAAGAGCGAGAGGCATTTGTCATATTGCGTTGCCCAGCGGCGCCGGCGAGCGAGCATTTGGCGGGCCCCTACCGCGACGGCCGCGTCTGCTTCAACCCGCGCCCAATCGAGCTCGAAGGGCTCCACGTCCTCAAGCTCAAGGAGTCGTTCGGCCGCGATCGCGATCTCGACTATGATAGGGGCGGCCGGCCAGCGCTCGGCCGCGTCGGCGACGTCGATCATGACGCCACGGGCGACTTCAAAGTGGTGCTGATCGGTCGAGAGCCGGGATGCGCGCCAGGCCGCTTCGGTCTCCTGCCACAGGCTGCGGGTTTCGGCGCGCTCGCGGTCCCTTGGGCTACCGCCCAGCCAATTGCCGAGGTTCGTGTTACCGAAGAGCCCTATATCTCAATCACCTCTTCGCCGCCGAAGTTGGCCGCGGCATGGAGCACTTGGCTGAAGGTCTGGGCGGCTTGCTTGATCTGCTCCTCCACGGCGAGCATCTCTACGATGTCCTTCACCTCGATACGCTTGCCGCTGGCAAGGTCGTTGACGCTCACATTGATCGTCAGCATCTTGAATGCCAGGCGCGACGCAGCGCCGAGGAGACCGCTCCCGCGATCGACCATTTCGTGGGATTGGTAGAGCATGGTGTCGCCAAGCTTGTACTTTGCGATATTTGACCGCTCCTCCTCCGAGAGATCAGCTCGAACCTCTAAGCTGAAGACAACCTTGCCGAGCAAGCCGGGGCGCTGGTCGCGACGTAGAAGTAGTCGCATAATACCTTCCTCTATCACGAAAATTTGACTCGTGGAGTTCTAGCTTGCCAACGACGAAATACGAGTCAATCCAGTTTCTATCTTGAATCCATAGCCTCGCAAATTCAAAAGGCCAGTGTGCAAATGGTCGCAACGTGGCCTAGCGGGACACGACAAATCCGACCGGGTTTCTAGTCCCGGAGGGCATGCGCGTGACTCTGCGTGCATGGAGAGATATCCGGAGTGAAATACATTCGTCCGGCTGCGAACATATCCATTCGCCATTTGAATGCAGGCGGCGGGCCCACAACCCATGAGTTGCAGGTGGATACCAGAGCTATCCCCTTCTCCGTCATGGCAACAGTGCATGAGCCGGATGACTGGTCAATAGGGCTTATCAATACCCTGTTATCCATCGGGCCTGGCCTAATACCTCCACGGGTCTGCTTGGACGTGGGAGTTGGAACCGGAATCGTGATTCTTGCAGCGGCATGCACGTGGAAGAGAAGCCAAACGCGGTTTATGGGGTGTGATCTCAATTCCAATGCAATTGTTAATACGGCCTTCAATTTCAGGCTCCATCGCCTCACCGCACGTCTCCAACTCATTCAAATGAACGCCAGTAGTGAGGTCATACCAAAGGCGCATGAAGTTGATCTTGTAATCCTTAATGTGCCCCAGATCCGACGACCTGAAGTCGCGCAAGGCCAGCCGTATCCCGGGGAGCTGAATAACGACTATTATGTGTCGTGTAAAACTAGCCAAAGCGACGCGGTCGAGGCCTTTGGTCTCGGCCTCGTACGCGACATCATTTTAAATCTTACCCAGCAAATTAGCCCAAGCGCTCGACTTATTTTAAATTGGTCCAGCAGGGTGCCACGACGAGTTTTCACGGAGCTTCTCAATCAAACTGGATTACGTCTTGTCCAATGTGGTCCTAAATTCGACGTTTTGGATGAACACTCGGATCTGACGGACATGGCACAGGCAGAAAGGGCACATCACCAGCACGGAAGGTACTATCTGGACGGAAAGTGCGTAAATGCTTGTTATCTCGCCTCGGTTGCACCGCGGCCCCGCGATATTCAGATTAAATTGATGTCTATGCTTATTGAGCGGAAAAGAGAGACATAAAGCGATAGAGTTCGGTTACAGATGGCTCTCTTTTTTTGGAAAGATAACCTTGCGAAAAGCTACCGCACAGGACATTTTGGTATACGTGCTCACACGCTCGAATGTCTTCCACCGTTACTACGTCTGTAGATCGCATGAACGCCTCTGCTGCGGACATGTCATCGTCGTAGCTGTAGAAAGAATATTCAATCTCTGTCTCGCGGGCTGTTGTGGGATGAACGACCTCGATACTAAACCCAGACTCGAAGAAGTTTATGGCCGAGCTCGGGAGATTGAATGCCCAAAATCCAGCGTATCGCCCTTTATTGAGAACGCGCGATTGGGCCGAATGATATATCCAGCCGCGATCGCTCACAACTTCGTACGAGGCTAGATCGATGCCGGCGGAAAGCGTGCCGTGCAAAGATTGAATGTGGTAGGACTCTAGCCAGTTCTCAACATAGATCTTCCAATTACAGTGCGCGGAATAGCTTCTTGATCCGACCAGGTGCGCGACCCTACCACCGAGCCGACTTTGGACCTTTAAGGGTGTGACCGGAGGTTCAGGCGGACCGGCGTTTGCAACATAGAGAAGTCCACCGCTCTCGCTAAGAGGCAATTCGCCGAGCGATAGAGAGTCGGTCTCTAGTTGGTCCTGGAAGCCGGTGATGCTTAGAAGACCGCCATCGTCTCTAAACGTCCAGCTGTGATATTTGCAACGCAGCACCCGGCAAACCGATGGCCCTGGCCACGCTAGTGGGCCGCCGCGGTGCGGGCAGCAGTTCCGGAAGCATCGCGTAATGCCGTCGTTTCCGCGTCGGACGAAAATTGGCGTTCCTAGAAAGGATGTAGCGTAGGTTGATCCGGGCTTGTCGAGGAGGGAGACAGGACCGAGGAGGTTCCAGCACCGCTTAATTCCCTCCATTTCCTGGCGAAATTGAGTTTCGTCTACATAGCTAATGGCCTCCAGCGTACGTTCTGGGGACATATCAAGATTCCCTTGTGCTCGTCATGTACCAGGTGCAGAATATTGATTATGTCGGAGAAGGCCAAGCATATGAGCGCCCAAGTGTGGAACGTGGGGTGTTTCGCCATATCTCAAATTATCGAGGTTGAAATAGGCGACGTCATACAAGAGGTTATCCCTGAGGCGACCCCCGCGAACATAGTAAAGATCGAATGGCTATTCCCTTATTACGCTGACAAAAATGGAGCTCTGAGGGCTGTCGTCCAGTCATTTTTAGTACAAGGCCAAGGCATAATAATGCTCGTTGATACATGCGTTGGGAATAGCAAGCGACGAGTTGACATTCCGGCGCTGAATATGCTTCGGACCAATTTTATTGATCGATTGCGTTCAGTAGGTGTCCAGCCGAGCGATGTAACGCATGTTTTATGCACTCACTTGCACTTCGATCATGTTGGCTGGAATACTACACTGGAGAACGGGCGGTGGGTTCCCACGTTTCCGAACGCATCGTATCTATTCTCTAAGGACGAGTACAACTATTGGGTTGAAAACCCGGATGCCGAGATTGCTGATGACAGAAATGGGTTTACGGACTCTGTACTGCCAATCGTCGAGGCTGGCCTAGCGCTATTTGTTGATCATGAGTATCAACCGGCTCCGGGAATATCGCTAATTCCTACACCTGGCCATACGCCGGATCATGTTAGTGTGCAGATTGAATCCGAGGGGAGTGCGGCGGTGATCACCGGGGATGCGATGCATCACCCGTGTCAGGTCGCTCAGCCGGCGTGGGGGACGTTGTCTGACTACGACAGGGACCAAGCACAACGCAGTCGAGTCGCGCTCCTCAGTAGATGCGTCGATTCGAACGCCCTGGTGCTGGGAAGCCACTTTGCTCCGCCATCAGGCGGTCATCTGCTAAGGGCCGCGCCGGGCTTCTACTTCGCGCCAGTCAACAATACCACTCTCTAGTGGGTGGCTTACGGGCGCGATTGGGAGCAACCGCGTAGCATAGGGGGCCCGATCGCCGGCGAAGCGCGGTGCGCCTGGGGGTGCAGCAGGAAGTAAGGGATAGCCCATGAGGCAATATCTTAGGCCGAAGCTGCTATTGAATCCGACAATCGTAGCGACTGCCTTCTTGACGCAAAATCTCTTCCAAAGAAAGTTCGAGGCTGCCGGAATAGGTGGCCTGTATCTCATCGCGCCAATTACTCTTTCGGTAGCTGGCATGGTCCTTGCGGACTATCTATATGACTCGGTTTTGGAAGCTTCGCGGCGCCTTCGCCGCGTCCTTGCCGGGGAACACTACATAGAGGGCGATTGGGCAAACGTGGTGATTTGCCTAGATAAACCGGACACGGTGGAATCCGTGGAGTATTGCAGGATACGATATCTAGATGGTCAATTCTGTTTGACCGGCGACACGTACTCCACCGACGGGACATGGATCGGAAACTTTCACTCCGAAGGGTCTATGTACAATGACCGGTCGCGCGAACTTGAATACTTCTATAAAGTAGGGATTGGCCGAACTGGTGGATATGCTCTCATTCAATTCTCGCCCCTGGACTCGGCTCCGACTCAGTTCATTTGCAGGTATTTCGATGAGTCATGTGTTGCCCCCTATCTGACAGTCGGAAAACGAGTCTCCAAGCGCTTCATGGGATACGACACGGAACGTCGGGGCTCCATAGCCGTGGCTGCTTGCTCTGAGCTAAAGCCGTTCGCAATTTCGGAGATACGCAAGATCCAGTCTGTTAAAGATGCCGCAGCTAAAAGAACTAGCTTAGACGCGGATCATGATGTTTGATGAAATGGAATATGCTGTGCGGCGGTGGAATGGTCTCCTGCTTCTCGGGATGATTTTCGAGCGCCGGCGGCCGCTCGATATTAACGGCGCGACATCCGCTGAATTCGAATAATCTAGTAATCGTATCGGACGTCCAAACATAATCAGGAATTAGCACGCGACCGGCAGAAGTCTCTACTTGGCACAGTACCGGCGTTCCATCTTTTATAGGCCCTGTGTGAGCATAGCTAAAGCTCGTGTATGAACAGCGAAAAGCCGGCTCGTTCGTCGCCATAATGACGACACTGCCACCAACCCTCGTGAGCCGCGCGATTTCGCGAACGACCTGCGCTAGGTCATTGTGGCAGGGGGCTTCCACCAGCACGTTTGCTGCGACAAGCACATCGAAGCTCTCGGAGTCTAACACGTATTGTCCGCTTGCCTCGCAATATTCGCCGTCAGGGTCGCTAAGCCTTGCCTGTACCAGCATAGGCAAACTGCGGTCGAATCCGATTACGCGAGAGAGTGGGGCGGCGAGCTTAATAAATCGGGTGCTCCGGCCCGCGCCGCACCCGAAGTCCAAGATGTCGTCCTTGCATGAAAGCTTGCGAAGGATTTGCCCTACAGCTCGGAACCCCGGCTCATAGGTCGTCCCTTCAATCTGCAGGCGCGCGTACCGCGCCGCTTGTATCGCATCATATTCCAGCGGGATCGCCCCATCCGTACACCGCTATTGCTAGCTCGGCAGCCTACCTTTATCCAATTCGAGCTTAAATGCCTACTAACATGAGGTCTCTTGAAACGACGCGGTTGGCCCCGAGCTAGGCTCCTGAACGAGCTGACTCTAGCTCTCCTGGCAGGAGCGCTCTGGGGAGTTGGAAACGCGGCGACTCGATTTGTTGTGCAAATAGAACGAGATGCGCCAATCCTAGGTCCCCTTGAGATCGGTATTTTCAATTACCTCGGTGGCGCTCTAGGAATAGCAGCCATAGTGATAATGACGTCTCGAAGCCCGCCGAGCGGAAGGGAAATCCTACGTTCGTCGTTCTTTGTCGCTTCGGGATTCAAGGCGGCTAACGCGGCGGCGTTTGTGTTCTCTCTTGCGTGGATCTCGGCGAGTCTCGCGGCCTCGGTGGAGAATCTTCATGCGATAGCAACCGCGCTACTCGCACTCGCGGTGTCTGGTGCGGAAGGTGCGCGTAGGAGAGTTGGAGGCGCCGCCTTGGCTGTGGCAGGTGTCGCCATCCTGTCCTATCGACAGTTTGACGGAGCCGGATCCGCGATCGAGGTTACGGGAGGAATTGCTCTAGCGATTGCGGCGGCCGTGACATACGCTCTTTATCTGTATTACTGGTCCTTCCTTAGACCAAAGGAGTTCGCCCATAACGCCTATCAGACCTTGGCGATGGTGATGTTTGTGGGCGCGACACTGCTAGTCGCGCGGGCTATGTGGGGCATATTCACCGGGCGCGCAGCGATAATGACGATTTCATATTATTCCGCAATTGTGCAGGTGTTAGTCGGTGTTGTTAGCATCGGACTAACATATTTGCTTTTGAGCGCCTCCCTTTCCCGTTCGCAAACCGCAGGCTGGGGCGGATCGGCGATTGCTTCGTTCGGGATCTCGTATTCGGTTCTCACGACCTATCTTGTTGAAGTCGCTCTATTCGGAAGCGAGGTCAGCCTGCTTTCGCTGCTCGCAATCGCCTTATTCATCGGTGGCTTCATGCTGGTCTGGACATCAAGGGATTTCGGGGGACAGGAATCATAGCTGTGCAGGTGGCAAGCGATAATGAGTGGTCCGTCCTGAGGGAAGTGATACTAGGCTCCGCACGCGGCTTCGAAAGCTATCACGTTGAACCATCCTTCGTTTTGTTCTTTTTTGAAAACTTGGCGAATATGGGACACATCCCAGCGTGCTCGCAGTCAAATCTTTCTAAGCGAACACTAATTGGGATCGCGCGTCAATTAGTCGAAGAGCTTGAGGAGGACTTGGCGGGATTAGAGGACGCGCTTGTGAGCCGCGGTGTAATTGTCCACCGACCCGTTTCCATGAAACGCCAGGTTGAGATTGCTTCCCCGTTTTGGGCGAGCTGGAGCTACCCTGCATTGAACATCAGGGATCTGGCGATTGTGATAGGGGACACCATTGTCGAAACAGCGCCGCATGTGAGGGGACGGATCTTTGAAAACGACTACCTCAAGCCTATTTTATATGAGTATTTCAACTCTGGGTCCCGATGGATATCGATGCCTCGGCCGGCGCTAACGAAGGGATCCCTGGATTACTCATATTACAGCTCCTCTGAATCGATGCTTGCAGCGCTAACGGCTGACGATTTAGCGTTGCAAATCGATGGGCTCGCCTACGAAATTGTAATCGATGGAGCTAACTGCGTTCGCCTTGGACGGGATATCCTGGTAAATGTTGGCAACTCAAATCACGAGCTCGGGCTGCGGTGGCTAGAACGCGAATTTCCGCAATATCAATTTCACGCTTTGTGGCGGTTTGCCGATAACCATGTGGACAGCATTATATGCGCCTTGGGGCCGGGACGGATCTTACTAAGGAGCAGTGAGTACACGTCACTACTGCCGACGTTCCTTCACGAATGGGAAGTGCTGATTCCCCCGGCGGATGCATTCTCTTCGGAAGGAAGTTCCCTCGTGGGAGTAGGTGAGCTTCCAAACTTGGCGAGCGGGTTCATCGACATGAACGTACTTTCGCTTGACGAAAAAACGGTAGTCGTGAATTCTCTTTCACCGCGATTGTGCGAATTCCTCTCCAAGGCGGGGTATGAGGTGGTGCCAGTGAGACACCGACATCGACGACTGTTCGCCGGTGGATTTCATTGCTTTACACTTGATACGGTTCGCGGAGCCTAGGACTTTTTATACCGCCTTAGGGAGATGTGCTCTTCTGCCGAGGTCGCCTCTGGCGTCCCCGTGCCGTGTGCGAGAGCGGGTCGGCACGGGCAAACGGTTAGGTATGGCTTGTCCGTGCCGCCCTAGGGCAATGATCTATGCTTGAACCTCGAGGGGAGAGACATTGCCTATGTCGAACTGAAGGATCGTTGGCGTCCAGCCGTTCGTTTTCAGCCGCCCATTGGTCCTGGCCAGGCAGTCTCGCACTATCCCCTTCAACACCTTGCCCTTCTCGCCGGCATTAGCGGCGGCCACCTCTTCGCCCGCCACCTCGGCCACCATTTTGGTGAGCAATGCCTTGTCATGGATAAGGTCGAAGAAGGCGTCGTCGGGCTGCCAGACCGCGGCCATGTCGACGTCAAGGTGAGCGCCGATTGTCTCGACCACCTCGCTCCCGGCTTCGAGCGTCTCCGCCATGGCCAGCGCGAGGACGGCAAGCACGTCTTCGTCGGAAAGGGGCACCAACCGCTGGAAAAGTTCCGCGGGCGTGACGGAGCCCCCGCGCACCACGGTTGGCGTCTCCGCATCGAAGGCCAAAAGGGCGAGCACCGCCCGCCGCTTCTCGTCGAACCGCGACTCGGAAACGCAGGTCTCGACGCTCTCCGCCGTCCCCGGCTTATCCGCCCGCTGAGGGTCGGGCCGGACGCTCCAGAGCCCGGAACCGGTGATCGCGTGGGCGACCATGAGGCGAAGGGCCACCCCGGGGTGGTTTAGAAGCTCGGCCCTGACCGCTGCGTGTCGATGGAGGTCGATGTAGTTTTGGAGCGGGCGGGTGATCTCCGGGCGAGTGGCCTTGGGTGCGACCTCGCCCTTGTCGGCTTTGCGGGCCTCCTTCCGGGGAAGCCAGCCTTCGTGGACCTCAACTTCGCCGCGCGCCGAGAGCGCGATGTAGACGCGGCCACCCTTGGACTTCCCGCGCTTCTCGTACTCCCACTGCTGGAAATACGCGCCCGGCGCCAAGACTTCGACCGCGCTCCAACCGGCCTCAAGATATCCGGCCTTCTTCGCCTCGACCGCAGCCCGCTGGAGCGTCCAGAAGGCGTCGCTGTCTGCGAAGTAGCTGTCCTCGCCGAAGAGGTCCGCGACGATCGCTCCGGTGTACTCGGAGAGGTCGAATATCGCCGCCGTGGTGGGGATCGCTTGCCCGCCGAAGAGCCACTCCTTGAGTGCCCTGCCGGTGGGAGCATAGCTGTCCGGGCTGTCGTAGAGGGTGAGCCATTCGCGCTGCTGAGCCTTGGTCGCCAAAGTCAGGTGGCGGATGGTGCCAGCGTCGATCAGCTCCTGCCGGTAGAGGGTGCGAATGCGCGGCAGGAGGTTTCCGAGCGCGAGTATGCGCCTCACCAGCCGCTCCGTGACGCCGAAGGTGGCGGCGATGCCGTCGATGCCGCGCCCCTCCTTCACGAGCCGCGCGAAGGTCTCCCACTGCGTCACCTCGTCCGGGTCGAGCCGGGCGAAGTTCTCGATCAGGGAAGCCTCGAGCGCGGCCGCGTCGTCCCCGGCCTCGATGATGCCGCACGGGAGGGCAGGGGCTTCGCCCCCTTCCTCGGCGACGGCCTTGGCCGCAAGGAAGCGCCGCCGCCCGGCGACGATCTCGAAGGCGTCGGGACCCCCGTTCGGGCGCACGAGAAGAGGCACCAGGACGCCGCACTGTCGCACGGATGGCAGGATGTTTGCGATATCGGCCTTCTGGCGCGCCCGCATATTGGCGGGAGACACAGAAAGGCGGTCAAGCGTGATGTAGTCGAGTTTCATGTCAGTCACTCCTTTTTCCGCCAAAACCGGCATGGCCGGACCCGGAAGGGGTGGGCGGTAAGAGCGACCGCAGAGGCCGCCTGGCGAGGACCGCAGCACCCGGAGGGACGGAACGACAGTGGAGGACCCGGGCGAAGCCCGGGTTGCGGCGGGCCGTGGCGGCCTAGAAGGGAGCGCCGGCCATCCCTGCCGCGGCCGGACAAGCAACAACGCCGGCGCTATGCGCCGACCGCATCCCCGGCCCCCGGCCGGCCCCGCGCCAGAGATCGTCGCCCGAACGGGACGAGACGGCGGAGCCGGCTCGGCAAAGCAGAGCTCGGTCGCGCGTAAGCGCGAGGCGCAACCACATCACCGCGACGCTACCAGCGTTAGGCCTGGCGCTCGTGGCAGTTCTTGGCGCAGCCGAAGCTCAGTTGAAAGCGTGTTACAAACTGCCAAACGAGCCCAACATCAAATTATTCTGAATTGTCGGTTGTTGCGGAAGGCTCGGGGCCAGCAATCCGCCGCCCAAGAGGTAAATCAGGATGCCTCCGCCGATCATCAGGTGCCGGACGCCGCCGGTTATCTCGACGCCGAGAACTTTGAACGTCCCGGTTTCGCCATCTGGGTGGGCGAAAAAGCCTAATCCAACCAACGCAAGTCCGACAACTGTGGTGGGAAGTGAAGCGACCGATATCCAAACCAGCCAGGCCAGCAACCGACCTGCCAAAGGAAGGTGCTCGAGTTGTACAAGGAGCGCTTCAATGGCCCGCATTCCAAGACTCCCAATGCGAGCCGACGTCAACACTAAGAGGTGGCGCTCTGTGGTAACGGCGACTCGCTCTTCGAAGTATAGTGCGCTCCTGCTTCTCCCGAGTCGAGTCGGATTACTCTCGGTACGGCATGTCTAATGCGGCCGAGGCCGAGAGTTTAAAGAGCACGGAAAAACTCTTGGACTGACTTGCGCCTCGAAATTCCGAACCGCCCATCGAGGGGGCCACCCGTTCCGCAGCCAGCCGAAACACCGCCGGCGCTCTGGGCCGTCCGCTCTCCGACCTTTGACTGTGTCCGCTATAGATCGTCGCCCGACCCGGAGGATGCGGTGGCTTAGCCACCCATTGGCAAAGCAGAGCTCGATCGCGGGTAAGCGCGCGGCGCTAGCTTGGTTTGGAGGAGACGGGCCGGGATCAGGGCCAACATCACCCGGCCCTGGCCGCTCCGAAGAACGGCTTGCGCGATAGTCATCCGCCGCGCCGAGTCGTGTCGATTGGAATCGTTTGAGCGGCACAAAAAAGCTGGCCTCAGTATTCTGAGGCCAGCATGATCGTAAGGATGCGGCGGGTCACGGCTGGATCCGATGGGTCAGCCGAGCCGAAGGCGAGCTCAAGGTCGTAATAGTCGATCTTCCAGAAGATCCTGTCGCCCTCGATTTCAATCGATCCGAAGTCGTGCTCGCCATGTGGATCATTGTCGACGTCGAACTCGGCACACGTTTGGATGAGCGCCACGATTTGAGAGACGGCCGAGAAGCCAAGCGCCTGCGCGCCAGAAGTCAAAGCCCATCCTCCATGCGAGGGGCCGGCGCGCCTGAAAGAGTCGTTGAGGTCACGGATTCGATCGCTCCGCAGCCCGGTCACTTCTCCCGGTCCTCGTCGGAGATCTCCCGCATCACGATCCGGCCGGTGAGAGGGACGGCCTGAAGCGTGAGGCTGAAGCCTTTACCGTCCCGGTTGGGCCAAGCGGCGCCGAGTTGGAGCCATATGGCTTGCTCGCCCTCGCCCGTGACGAGGAACAGGCGATGGGTAGGCCTGCGCCCGGAGGACGCTGTTTCGTTGCTCATAGGAATGCTCCTGCTTTGCCGCCGGACCGTCCGCGCGGCTCCTAATGGCGGCGCGCGCGAGGTATCGGGCGAGGCGCCCGTCGCAGTTGCTACTTGTTGGAAGGTACTGGGGGACTCGGAAGGCCCTCAGTAGGCTGCGGCTCCGCAAAGCCAGCGCCACCAGGCGCAGTATACCATTCGGAAAGACGACTGCGGGCTTCCGGACCTCTATTGGGGATGTGGGAAAGAACGAGGATCACGCCGGCGCCGAGCGCCTCACCGCAAGGCGGAACTCGCGACGCGGTTCCGCGTTTGTTCCATGACCCACTAAGGCCGACGGAGGGAACCATGGCGGGGAAGAAGAAGAGCACTACCCCCAATTATCGCAATTCGAAGACGGGGCGCTACACGACGAAGAAGAAGGCCGAAAAGAGCCCCAGCACCCACGAAAAGGAAAAGCGGAAATAGTGCTCGCCAAGCGAGCACCGAACGAGGCCGACGCCTCCCACCTCAATCTGCTAACGCCGGCTGGAACGGCTCCGGGCTGATCGCGGCCTTGCTGCCGGCCCTGTCGGCGCGGTCTCGCCGGCGATGAGGGCAGCTACGCTGTCGTGGAGCCTTCGATCGGTAAGGACGAAGAAGAGGCCGCCGCGGCCGTTCTGGCTGCTCTCGCACTCATCCCTGTCTCTGGTGGCAGGGTCGTCCGCGAGCGCCCCTTGCTGATTGAGATCGCCGAAAATGCTGTACCAAGGGGGTCCCGAGACAGACACGCCGATCTTTGCATGGTTCCCGGCTGCCCCGCCGCCGGTCAGGCTCATGGAGTGGTCGCTCCATACGCCGGTCGTGGCGATAGCAACCGGTCCAGGATGGCGAGCAAATCCCCAGCAGCCGGGGTCCCCAGGACGAAGTGTCGTGTAAATGAAGGGGCTTGCCCACCAAGTGGCCGTGCGGAGCGCCGGCCCATTCGTCGCCGAGGGCTGGGAAAGGACAGCCGAGATAAGCTGCCATGGCGGAACGTGAAGCGCCGAGGGCTTTGAAATGAGCCGCACGCCGCTTGAAAGAGTGGTGTCGAGAACCGTTGTGCTCGGGGACCGAGTGCCGAGCCGGCGCGCAAGGGTTGCAATTTGGGCGGGCCGCTCGCCAATGGAGGCGAGCTGGGGAAAATCCGGGTCAATGACGGTGTATACACTCGCGTTATAAAGAGCGGCGAGCACCGACTCCACGTCGCGGGGTGAGAGGCGAAGTGCGAAGAAATGCTGCGCATGGGCGAGATTATTCCGGATCGGAACCGTCAAGCAGCCAAGCGTATTCCCGGTTTCAGCGCGCGCGCGGGCACTTCCGGAGCCGGGCCAGCCTGGCGTCGTTACCTGTAGGATCAGGCCGTCGCCGTTTTCATTCCACGCGAGTAGCCCCTTCGAATGCCCCCATGGGCTGCCTTTGTCGCGGGGCGAGGGGCGGCGCTGCAGCTGGTCATTCCAGACGACGTAGGAATATGAGCCGTTGAAGATTTGCGCAAAGGTCGCGCCTAGCGGATCGCGGTCGCTTGTTCCCAAAAGCCCTGGACCGGCCTGAAGCTGCGGGTGGCCGTCCCACGCAAAGGCATATTGCTGGCTAAAAGTGCGATGATCTACTGAGCCGCCAAACGGGCAGCGTCGGCTTGGATCCGCGTCATTCGATCGGAAGGGGGCGCTCGCGTTTAGCTTGTAAGCGAAAACCCATTGAGCCGGTTGTCCGCGTGAGACGAGAGGAGCGGGGGCGGGCGCCGGAGACTGTGCGAGAGCCGGCCCAACCGAGAGAAAGAGCGCGAAACATGCTGCGAAGTAACGCCTCATGATACCTCACTCACGTTGTGATGCGACCTGGAGATCGAAGTTCGACTCTCTGCCTTTTTTGCGCTGGCCGCAATAGAAGTTATCCCGCGCGGCCGACTGCTGCGATTGTTCGGTTCGGAATAGGAAACTGTTGGCAAGATGCCAAGGCCAGCGGCCCCGACGCCTAAGAGTCGATGGCAGCATAGGTGGCCTAGAATCGGCCATCTAAGAATTGCGCGCTTTGAGAAGCAAGCGGGGAGAAGGTGAGCGTCGTAGTTCTTTTGGAAGGCACAAATATCGTGTAGGAAGCGACTCGCCTAAAGACAAAGTAGTTCGGGGAGAGCCCAGCATGCGCTTGATCCCGCTTACTCGCGCTAGCCCGATGGAAATGGTGATCGGAGCCGCTGCGCTAGCCGCGGCCGCCGTCGCCGCTGGCTGCGCGACAACCGTTCTACCCCCTCGCGACCCGTCAGCAGTGCCCGAGTCCGTTTCGTTTGCCGAACTTAGAGCACGGGCGCAGGCCGAGGGCTATGTACCGGTCATTGTGCGGTTCAACGTGGCCGGGATGGCAAGGACGGACAATCAAGAAGCGGTCGCCGCGAGTATCGCCGCCGTCGTGGACCGGGTTCTCGCGCGGGTGGGATCGGAAGATGTCCGGGTAGTGCGGAGGTATCCCACCTTGCCCATCATCGCGGCGGACGTAAACGTCCGGGGTCTCGATGCCCTTGTCGCGTCGCCTGAAGTCAGCGAGGTTATCCCTGACGAGCAGGAGCAAACACAACTGAACCGTTCGACCGTGCTGATCGGTGCGGTAGACGTGTGGCCGACCTCGAACGGCTCAGGTCAGCTCGTCGCGGTTATTGATACTGGAATCGATTCCAACCATCCCTTTGTGAGAGGGAGAATCGCGCACGAAGCGTGCTTTCGCCGAGACGGCCGCTGCCCGAATGGAAGGAGGGAGCAGATTGGCGTGGGCGCGGCGCAAACGATGAGCGCCAGTCACGGAATGCACGTCGCCGGCATTACCGCCGGTGCGAACGCACGGCACGGCGCACTGCGCTTTAGCGGCGTCGCACCGGGCGCGCAGGTCATTCCCATCAACGTATTTTCCGGCCGGTCGGCCTATGTGAGCGATCAAATTGCGGCGCTGGCCTATGTTGAGCAGCTCCGTCGCGCGAATGTGCGGGTGGTTGCAGTCAATATGAGCATCGGTGGCCGAGCCTACACCCAAGCATGCGACCAGAAGGAGCGAGAGCGCGCAGCACTCATAGGGCGTCTGTGGGCTCTCAACGTGGCTACCGTGATCGCCGCGGGAAACAATGGATATAACAACGCCGTAACTTCTCCGGGCTGCATTTCGACTGCTGTGACGGTGAGCAATCTTCGACGCAACGACACACTCGAGACGGGAGACAATCGCTCCCAACTGACGGACTTGCTAGCCCCCGGCACCGGAATTCTCTCGTCCGTCCCGGACGACGTCTACGGCGGCTCCGCCAATGATGACTATCGGCGGAAGACGGGGACGTCTATGGCTACTCCGCATGTTACCGGCGCGTTTGCCGTCCTGGCCGCTGCCGTACCTACCGCGTCCTCGGCCGACATACTTGGAGCTCTGGTAGTCACAGGGCGTGAGGTTCGAGATCCATCGACCGGACGTGTATTCAGGAGGATTGACCTGCCGCGCGCGCTAGAGCGGCTTCAGCACCCCTAACGGTCGGGCCATGTCCTGTGTTTGAGTGAACGGCCGATTGCCGTTTTTCAAGAAGGGCTAAGCGTCTCACCCTGGCGCGCCTGAGAAGTGCAACCCGCGTGACGAACTCAAGCGGCCTGGCGCCTAATCTCGGATTTTGGGCCTGCCGAGGAATCCATTATCACTAGCCTGCAGCTACTCCCGCGCTCGAATCCACTCCCACGTCGTCTTGTTGACCCACCCATTTCGTTCGGCAGAACCCTTGTGGATTCGAGTGACAAAGAGGGTGTCGTTGTCGTCCTGCGCCTTCCGGAGATAGTCCCTGATCTTCGAGGCGTCCCACGTCGTCGACACGAAGCGCACTGAGTCGAGGCCCGAGTCCGCACGATTCTCGAATTTATCCAACCGCTCCAGGAAAGCGGCGCGAGCCTTCGAGTAGTTGGGTTTCTCCTGGTTCAGGTCCCAGGTCACTAGATAGATGGCCATTGTCTAACCTTTATGCAGCCGGGCGGTCGCGAACTGGCGCGCCCACCACCGGTAGTATTTGGAAAAAGGATAGTCCCTCGGGCTCGATTCGTCATGTCTGCAGTAGAAGCGGAAGGCGCGCTCAAAGGGTTCCATGGCGGCTTCGATAAGGAGACGCCGATCGAGGGGCGCGCCGCCGGGGAGGAGCCTGTCGACCTCCTCCGCAGCAACCTCTTCAATCCAAGCGCGATAGGAGGCCATCGTGGCAGGATCGGATGCCGCCGCCTCGAAAAAATCGAACTCGTCTTCAAAACCTGGAACGGGTGGAGTCACCCGATTAGCATAGCAAATCCCCGACGGCTGACCCCGCGCCGTCGGGAAGTTGGCTCGTTACTCCTTGTCCTCGAAACTGGTCCCCATGCGCTCATTCACCTCCTCGGTGGTGGGCTCGGGATCGTCATTGTCGAAGTGGTCGCTCATCGCTTGCTCTTCGGCTTCGTTCTCGGGCGCAGTCACCGAGAATTCGCCCTCTTTGCCGCCGTTCATGATCATACTCCGTACGTTTTCGCGATGCCGAATTGCCTCGCTGATCAAAAACGTTTGACCCGCAGAATGGTTCACGCGAACGCCCTCTAATCCCTACCGAATTTGGGTGCCTGAGCTATGGACTTGCGCGGCTCCTCCCCAGCTTTCCATGCAAGGAGCACAACGCTTCATGAAGGCGTCGAGAAGCTCGAGCAATCGACAGAACCTGAGGTGGATTCCGCCATTGCCTACTGCGGCGCTGTCTTCTGAGTGCGCCTGCGACCCAACCTGCGGCCGACAGCGACAAGGAGGCCCGACCCGAAAAGTAAGCCGAGCACGGCGAGCAAATCGTTCGCGCCATAACGGTATTCTCTTGACTTGAACTCGAGACGGATTGGGAGGTGTGTGGGCCAATCCTCACGTTGCGCTTGGGGGCAGGGTCGCCCTCGTCCGCAGAGTGACCGTAGTTCCGCCTGTGCTCTTGCGACCACGTCAGCTCTTTCCCTGAGCCTGACGTTCACCTCGTTGGAGGCCACTCGCTCGACGATCGCATCGAGATGCGGGCGCGGAGAGAGATCGGAGAAACTCAGCGACTCTCCCGGCAACCTGACGTTCAGAACTGCTGGCATTGCAAATCCCTTGTCAGACCCACTTAAGGCGGCGCCGGTGGGCTCACGGAACTGTAGCGTCATGACGTAGCTATTCCAGAGCAAGCCGTCGTCTCGGCGTACGTTCACGATCTGGCTAGTGGTGCGAATGAAGCATCGCTCGAAGAACGGTAACTCACTCGTCGGAAGTTCTTGGCGGATCATATTGAAAAACGTGCGGCCATTTTCTCTATACCGCATGACATTCGCGCCGCTGCACCGGATCACGCGAGCTACTGAATCGCTGAAAGAGTTCTCGTCACTAGACACGTGGGAGAGACCGCCTGAGACTGAAATGTTCATGTCTCGACTCAGGCGGAGGCTGATATTTTCAATTGTCGGAGTGCAAGCCGTTACAGCACCCAAGAGAACCAGCAGGCCCGTCAAACTTGTTGAGAACCTATGCGCTGCGCCCATTACCATCCTCCGTGCGCTCGATCCGTTCGGTCACCGCAAGCTTGCGCCGAATGGTCCACCGAAATCCGAACCGATCCGCAATACGCTTTCTGTATTCTTCGTTGGTCGTTCGTTCAGAATCGGCATTCTGAGTCCCGGCCGCCTTTTCTGCAAGGGTCGACACAAAATGGCGAATCAGTTTCCGACGCCTGTCACGGGGCGCAGTTCGAACTGCGTTCCGACGCGGTGCACCGTATGTGGAAATTGACCATTTTCGGATGTCCGCGAATGGCGAAAGCATAGGAAATACGGGCTCGTTTTGCCGTGCGACCAAGTTCGAACTCACGGATTTGAGAATGTTGCGTTTCTCGTCGTCATTTCCGATTTCGTAGCCTTCTAGAGCCGCCAAACCGAGTTCGAACCTTTGTGCAATTGATTGCAAATATGTCGAGTTCGGTGCGGACTTGAGGTCCCGAAGCGCCAAGCGCTGGTCGATGAGTGACGCCTTCCGGCGTTCGTAGGTTTCCTTGTCGATCGTGCCGTCGAGGACGGCACTGGTGAGCACGTCCATACGCTGGTCGACGAGACCCAGGTCCCGATCGACCTGCTCGCGGCGCCGGCCACCGTCAGCTTCTTCCTTGGCTATCTCCTCCGCGAGCAGCTCCCTGAAGTCCCCGATGTCCCCGTCGTCCACTTTGAGCCAGGCGAGCTCATCGCGCACGAGCTTGTCGAGACGCTCCTCGCTTATAGACACGCCGCGGCAGCCGTAGTCGTGGCAGCGGTAGTAGACGCGGCCTTTCTGGCGCTCGCCGGTCAACGAGCGACCGCAGGTCTCGCACTTGATGAGGCGTCGAAAGAGGAACCGATGGATCTGGACACGAGGGTAAAGACGCCCATCGAGGACGTCCTGAACGCGGCCGAAGACCGCTTTGGCAATCAAGGGCTCGTGAGCGCCCTCAAAGGTCTCGCCGGTGCGTTTGATGCGAACGAGCCCGACGTAGAAGGGATTGCGCAGCAGACGGGAAATCGAGTCAAGCGCGAGCGGCTTGTTGGTCCGCGAGCGCAGCCCTCGGGTGGCCATTTCGAGACGGAGCTCGTGGAGCCCGTAGTTGCCGGTCGAGTAGAGCTCGAAGGCCTGCCTGACGAGCGGGCCATCGACCGGATGGATTTCCTTGGGCTTTCCCTTCCCGCGATCGAGGTATCCGCGCGGCGCCGGCAGGGGATAGAAGCCCTGCTTGAGCCGGCCGTAGAAGCCCTTGCGCACCTCCTCGCGCAGATTGCGAATGTAGTCGGCCGCGACCACTGCTTGAATGTCGGCGGAGAGCCTTCCGCCGCGAGTGGTGAGATCGAGGTTGTCCTGGACGAAATGGACCTCGATGCCGCGGTCCATGAGCTCGCCAAGGCGCGCCCAGTCCCTAAGGTTGCGAGCGCTTCGGTCGATCTTGTGGATGATGAGGCCCGCAGCCCGCCCGCGCTCGAGCTCGGCGAGCATCCGGTTGAAGGCCGTGCGGCCTTGTTTGGCGGCCGTCTCACGCTCCTCGAACCATTGCGCGATGGTGAGGCCGGCTCGGCCGGCAAACGCTTCTATGGCGGCTCGTTGCTCTTGAAGCGACGAGCCGTGCTCGCCCTGCTTCACCGTCGAGACGCGGATGTACGCGAAGTACGACTTCATGATGTAGGGAGACTCGGAATCCTATCCCCGGCCCCCCGAGGAGTCGAATCGGCCTTGGGGATATCCTCGCCGGCCAAGCGCCGGTCGATACGGATCAAAACGCGGGCGAGGGCGCGGAGCCGTTCGTGGGCGAGCTCGCGTTCGTCGGGACTGAGTTGCGGGGCGCATCGGTCAAGGATCTGATCGCCCGGCCGACGCGTGGGCTCTGGCATGCGGCCAGTGTCCCGCGCCGCTCGCGTGTCCGGTAGGATAGGATACTTGCGCAGCGCGCACGTTTCCTATCCTGTTCGAACTGGCCCTGCCGCGTCACGATGGCTCGATGAGCCTCGAAGGCGCGAATGCCGGACCGATTCCCATCATTTCGCGAGTTTGCCCTGACGGCACGCTCATCGAAGCCATCTACGATCGCTCGAATGGCACGACAGCGCTCGCGGTCGCGCGGCCCGGCGCCGACGCCTCGATCGCCGCTGATTTCGAACTCCCGAACGGCGAGCGCGTCGTCGCGTACTCGCCTCGCAACAACCTCCTTTCGACCGGGTGCGTACTGCTTCCTTCGGACATCGGGGACTTTGGGGACAAGGGGGACTTGGTTGGCGCAGTTCAGGGCTTCATTCACCGGTATGTCGACCTCTCGCCGGCATTCGAGGAGATCGCCGCGCACTACGTCCTGCTCACTTGGGTCTATGACGCCTTCAGCGAACTTGGCTACCTGCGCTTCCGGGGCGACTACGGCACGGGGAAGACGCGCGCGCTCCTTGCCGTCGGCTCACTCTGCTACAAGCCCTTCTTCGCCTCGGGGGCCTCCACTGTCTCGCCGATCTTCCACGTCCTCGATGCCTTCGGCGGCACCCTCGTCCTTGACGAGGCGGACTTCCGCTTCTCGGACGCCACCGCGGAGCTGATCAAAGTGCTCAACAACGGCACCATCGACGGGCTTCCCGTGCTGCGCACTATGACCAACCGCCATCGGGAACTGGACCCCAAAGCCTTCAAGGTATTCGGCCCAAAACTCATCGCCATGCGGCGAGATTTCGCTGACCGGGCGCTCGAGAGCCGGTTTCTGACGGAGGAAACCGGGCAGCGCCCGCTTCGACCGGACATTTCCATTCACGTGCCGAAGGAAATGAAGGCTGAGGCGCTAGCGCTGCGAAATTGCCTTCTCGCCTGGCGATTCCAGGCTCGCCACGAGGTCGGGCCAGATCCTGCGAGGCTGGTGCCGGCGATCGCTCCGCGGCTGAACCAAACTGCACTCGCCCTTCTGTCGATCGTCGACGACAACGCCGTGCGGGAGCGCATCGCCCGCGAGCTCGCGGGCGAGGAGGCGCGCGTGCTCTCGGAGCGCGCCTCCTCGGTCGAAGTCGCAGTGCTCGCCGCCGTCTGCGAAGCTGCCCGCTCGTCCCCAACCGGACCGGTCCCGCTTAAGGCGGTCGCAGAGGCGTTCTGCAGGAAAAGTTCAGGAATTCTGCAGGATTCCATCACGTCCAAGACGATAGGATTTGTGGTGCGCACGAAGCTTCGGCTGCCGACAAATAAGTCGAACGGCACCTACGCAATTCCTGCCACGCACCGTCCGCAAATCGCTGCGCTCGCGAAGCGCTACGGCATTGCGCTTGGACCAGCGAACGCTGCGTAGCGAAGGGCGGTGGGATTGATCGCGCGAAGCGCGAATTTTGTGCGTCTGGCGCACAAATCCTATCCTGTTGCGCTCCCCGGTTATGCGCGAAAATCAGAACAGTGGCCCGCATAGTGGCCGCCTAACTTTTGTCCTTTCATGTCGTACCCCCTGAATCTCCGAGGCCTGCGAGCCCGATCGTGCCTTTCACAAGACGAGCTCGCTGACTTGCTCGGGATCACCCGGACTCGCATTTCTCGCTACGAGAAGAACGAGGAGTTTCCGGCTTTCTCGACGGCCCTCGGGCTCCAGGTAATTTTCGACCAGCAGCCGAGGCTCACGTTCCCTCGGCTTTACGACCAAATCGAAGAGGCCGTCATGCAGCGCGCGGCGGAGCTTGAGCGCGCCCTCGATGGCCTGCATGACTACCAGTCCGCGCGAAAGCGACAGCTTCTCGACGCGATGATGGCGCGTGCGACTAGCCGCGGCGCGGTATGAAACCGCGTCCAAGGGAAGGGCTAGTGCTCGGATTCCAGCCCACCAGCTACGGATTTGGCTGGGCCGCCTTCTCAAGCCCGCTCTCACTTTACGACTGGGGGCTTCACCACGCGAAGAGGCGGAAGAACGCGACCTGCCTCAGGAGGCTCGAGAAGCTGCTTTCGCGGCTCAGTCCGGAGACAATTGTGCTTGAGACCTACGAGGGGTGCGCGGCGCGCTCAGTGCGAGTGGTGGACCTTTGCACGGCCGTCGTTGCCCTCGCCATGGATCAGCGGATCGACGTCGCTATCTACACCCGCAATCAGATCAAGTCGTGCTTCGGAACCGTCGGAGCCCGTTCACGGCAGGAAGTCGCTGAAGCGGTCGCGCGATCGTTTGAGGCGCTCCGCCCGCGGCTCCCCAAGCCACGGAAGGCATGGGATCCGCCGGATAGACGCATGGCAATCTTTGATGCGGCGGCAGCGGTGATGGCGCACTATCAGACAGATGCTGCTCGCGTAATTGAACGGATACTAGATGCAAAGGAATAGCGTCCGTTTTGCGCCTATGTCCGTCGGGTTGGGTTACTATTGCGATGGCAAAAGCCGGCATTAACAGGGTGAGTAGTGGCTGCTGGTATTGGCAACCTGCTACAGGCCGACCAGTTCCTCGCCAACTTGTAGCCAACGTGAAAAATCGCATGTTGCGAGCATTAGCACTGAGCCTCAGCTATAGGTGCCGCGCTCTTCAGACTGCCTCAGCGTTTGCATGGCAACACGGTTGCCGGTTGCGGCAAAGCGGGAGAGGTAATCGGCGATTTCGGCCTTAGGGTGCCAATCGGCGTCCTTGCACTCATCCGCCATGAACCGGCGAAAGCGCGTTCTGAGCTGCGCATCCACGCGCCGCTGGTGGCGAGCAGCCAGCAAGTCCGGGGCCGCCTGTGAGACGGAAAAGGTGGCAAGCGCATGTGGCGCAAACGTCGGGGTGCCGGCTTGCGCGGACTTGGCGATGAGGATGGTGCGGGCGCACCAGATCATTCGGCGCGCCACGACTCCCGCGTTCAACTGATGTCCGAAGCGATCCAGAAACGATCCCAGATCGCACGCGTGCTGAATAACATCGGCATAGTCGGGCCGCAATCTGAAGGCGGTGCGCAGTTGGCCGAGGCGGTCTCCCGGATCGAAGATGGGTTCCGCCTCCTTGACGAGATGGCAAACGAAAAGGTCGCCTTGCGCCGCATCGGTAACCAGCTTGGGCCACGCATAGAGAAACATCGAGAAATTGTCCCTGGATATATGCTTGGGGTCTCCCTCCGGAACGACGAGCAGCAAGTCCGTATCGGATCCGCGCGCCTCGTCCCGCCGGGCGCGGCTGCCGAACAACAGGATCGCGGCGACGATGGCATCTTCCGGGATCGCCTGCGCTGGCAATCCGCGCCGCAGGTATGCGCTGTGGCTCATGCCCCCGCGACCGAGCGCTTCAATGCCTGTTTCGACATTTCTCGGGCGGAGGCGCTCGCGGCCTCGACCGTGGCCCGGTTGCGGAGCACCAGCTGCTGCTTCTCAGGCGCCAGTTTTCCCGGTTCGACGTCCAGATTGTTGGCGCTCATCATGTAGAAGGCCGTGCTGAGTCGGCAGGGCATTTCGAGGACCCCGTCGCGCATATTGTATTCCGCGGCGACCGCGGCCTGTCGCTCCGGCGCGAGCTCGGGGTTGGGGATGATCTCTAGGTTGATCTGGTGGATCCATTGGAAGTCGAGGGCTGGGTCGACGCTCGCCGGAGTGAGCTTGCCAACCGACAAGATGCGGTCGAGATTATAATCGCGGAAATCATTATGATGACGAGCCCAGGCGCGCGCATACCAGCGGCCGGCGCTGTGCACGAGGGAGTGCGGCGCGATCACGCGTGGCAGGTCGGGCGAGCCCGTCATCGAAGCGTATTCGACCTCGAGCTCGCATCGCAGCCGGATCGCGTCGACGATCTTGAGCAAGAAATCGGGATTGGTGCGGCGCCGCTCCAGACGCACGACCTCGAAAGGCGGCCGCCGGTCGAACCATGTGTCGTCGGCGCGCATCCATCGATGTTCAATCGCCACGAGCTGCAGCAGATAACGTTCAAGGGAATCCCGGATCAAAGCGGGGGCATAGCCTGGTGCCCGCAAATAGGTCTTCTCGCTCGGATCGTAGGTCAGATTATCGGGCGCTACCTGCTCGTACTGGCTGATGTCGGCCGACGCCTGTTGCGGTGATATTCCAAAGGTTTCGGACAGGTCCTTGCGGTTAAACCGGCCATCCCAGAAGAGACGGAAGTCTATGAATTGAAGACGGCGTTGCGCTCCGGAGCGCTCCTTTCCCGTTCGTTTCATCCCCAGATTGATCCCCAAAAAAACACGTCGGAACGGAAAAATATCCGTCGAGTTTCTTGATCTACGCGATTCAAATCCCCATCCTTCATGGACGCGTGCGAGCGGCGAATCAACACCTCGCATTGCATCGGCAGAAGGAGATAGTCGAGATGGGAAAGAATCAGCACGTGGTGCCTCACGGGGATGGCTGGGCCGTGCGCGGCGCCGGAAACAGCCGGGTCACTTCCACCCACGATACCCAGGCGCAGGCCCAGGCCGCGGCGCGGGAAATCGCGATCAACCAGCGCAGCGAGGTCGTGATCCACAGGCCGAACGGCCAGATTCGCGACAAGGACTCTTACGGGAATGACGACTTCCCGCCGCGTGGGTGATGCGGGCGGCGGGTCAGCAGACGGAGAATGAGATGAGCTGGAATGAAGAACGCTCACGCCGGCGCATTGCTGGCCTGCTCGCCACGGTGCCCGAGGGCTCCATTCGGGTGGAGGATTTCGCCACCACCTATCGGGCTCGTCGGGCGATGGAGGCGCAACTCGGAATGCGGTCCGGACCGGAAAGGTCGTTCGACGAGATTCCATACAACGCCGTGGTCCTCACCCACGGCGTCCACGTCTATGCCAATCTGGTCGATTATGACGCCTATCTGGAGGAAGTCGGACGCGAGACCGAGGCGGGCAGCGCCCTACTGCTCCAGTTTGTCCACCTCCATTATTCCGGAATGGATCGCCTGATCGACGCGTTCGGCGCGCAGCGTGTCGATCATCATGGCGGCCGCGTCCATGCAGTGGTGCTGGAGCCGGCGGGAGAAGCCTTCGAGAAAGAGCGGGTGCAGATCGCCTTGTCGCTCGCCGCTGCGATGCGCCAGCTCGTCCGCGAGGCGTCCGCTGCGCACCAGCGCCGGTTCGGCTCCCGCATTCGCGTTGGGGTCGAAAGCGGGCCGGCGCTCGCGATCAATAGCGGTCGGAAGGGTGAGCCGGAACCGCTCTTTATCGGCGATGCCGCCAATGTTGCCGCGAAGCTCGCCGATGGCGAAGAGGAGGGCGTGGCGATCGGGCCCGGGGCGCGCGCGGCGCTCGCCGATGATACGCGGACGCGCTATACGCCCGCGGGAATGCTGCTGGACGAGGCGTCGTACCTTCCCTCCTTCGGCGAGCGCGCTTCGTTCGAAGCCCTTGGGGTCCGCAATCCGGTCGAGACCGCCTTCCACGAGTTCCGGACCGGCGAGCTGGCAGACGCGGGCTATCCGGCGCAGTTCGCCTTTTTCCGACATGCATTGCCGCTCTCGCAGATCGACTTCGCGGGCCTCAGCCCTGCACGCTCGGCGCGCCAGGAAATGGTGTCGATCTTCGCCGATTTGTCCGGCTTCACGGCCTATGTCCATCGCGCCCTCGCCAGCGGAAACGTGCGGCCAGTCGTCTCCAACCTCCATGTCATTCGCGGTGAGCTGGCGGCGGTGGTGCGCGACTTTGGCGGCCGCAAGATCCGGTTCATCGGCGACTGCATCCACGGGGTTCTGGCAGAGGGGAACCAGTTGTCGACCCATGACGGCGATACGATCCGCCAGGCCATTCGCTGCGCCGGGGCCCTTCGGTCCTCGTTCGAGCTCTGCCAGCGCCTGCTGCCCGGACTCGGCTCGCTGGGGCTGACGATCGGCGTGGAGTTGGGCGCGACGCCGATCACGCGGCTCGGCATTCGTGGCACCCGCTCTGTGCGGTGCGCCTCGAGCCGGGCGGTGACGGTCTCCGAGCGTGTGCAGCGGGGGTGCGATCACAATCAGACCGCGCTCGGCGCCAACGCTTTGGCTAAGGCGCCCGCCTCGATTCGCCAGGCATTCGGCCGGGATGGCCTAGTCAAGGGGCTCGACCATGAAGCCGCGCTCGCGTTCGCCATGGCGTTGGCGGCCCCAGCCATCGCTCGCGCGCATGAGCAGCCGGCGGAGCCGCATGCCGACTGACACCATTCTGCCGACGCTCGCAAGCACGTTGCCCGCCTGGTTGCTTTTCCCCGTCGTCGGCCAGGATTTCATCGCGGGCTTCGTTGCGCTCGCCGGCACGCGTTGGGCTCGCAAGTCGTTGGACATCACCATCGTGTCGTCGCGAGGCACAGCCACGCTCCGCGAGACTCGGCCGGACCAGCTGCCCCGCTGGTGCCCGGAGCTTCATCTCAATAACGACCGGACGTTTTGCCTGGGGCTTCATCCCCAGCCGGTGACCGATGAGGAGACGGCTTGCCAATGGTGGGCCGACGTTGAGATCCATCTGAGGCTCTTGTCCGTCGCACTCGGCACGGGGGTCTGGCCCCAGCATTCGGCGCTCGATCACGGAGAAGCTGGCGCATTGCAATGGTCCGCGCGCCGCCTCGCCGACCGCCTTGGGCTGGCGGAGGATTATGCGCGTGCTGGGTCCGAACAGAACAGCTGGATCGGCGATTTCCGGTTCGAACGGGTTGGCCGCGACGGCGCCTTGGGCGATGCGTTGTGTCCATGCCCCATGCGATGCGCCGGGAATAGGAAGCGCGCCTTTTCAATGCGGCGTTGCCCTCGGCGACGGAAGATGGCGCGCCTTATCCTGCTTGAAAGAGCGCGCCGGATTTCGCTGCAGGCCTTTTGGGACGCCGTCGGCGAGGCAGGGCAGCAATGTTGTGGTCGTATGCGCGATTGCCCTCTGGGACGCGAGGGGGCCACTTCCCACGACGCCGAGCTGCTGGCCATGACGTATCGCGCGCTGCGCAGAATCGACGTCCGTGGGCGATAGCATCGGATAGGCGGGGTAATACCGGGTCCGGTCGCCTTCATCGAAACCGCCTGGACTGAAAAGCGCCGGGCGTCAGGACGAAAGGCTGCGCATAGGTTCAAGCTGAGTTGTGACTTTCTGATGGGGCGGACCTACATTCTACGGGACGACGTGCGCCCGCCATTTCAGGGGAGGATCATGCCGAAGGCGAGCAAGCTCTATGATGGACCCAACGGGCCGAAGCAGCTGGCCGAGGATCTCGGTCGGCAGCTCATCCTGAATCAGGGCGGCAGCGCGGCTGCGGTGGCCGCGATCGCGAGGGTGCTGGAATATGAGCCCGGCGAGACGCTCATCAGTCAGGACGATACCAAGGACGATTGCCTGTTCTTCATCCTGCAGGGGCGGGTAAAGATCTGCTCGCATAAGCGCGAGATCCGAATTCGCGGGGCTAGATGCCACGTCGGCGAGATCGGGTGCATGGACCCTCGCGCGGGCCGCACCGCCGATGTGATCGCGATCGAGAAATGCGTGGTCGCGACGATTAGCGCCGACCAGTTTCGGACCCTGGCTGACGATCCGAACTATCACCTTTGGCGGCGGCTCGCGGAAACCCTTGGGGATCGGCTGCGCGAGCATACCGCGGCTGTCCGGGAAAAGAATGATCGACCGCAGATTTTCATCGGCTCGACCACCGAATCCCTCCCGATTGCGAAGGCGCTGGAGCGGGGAATCAACATCGACCCGGGACTGAATGCCCGTGCATGGGATTTGCCCGACATCTTTCGCGCCTCCGAGGCGACGATAGAGAGCCTCGAGCGCATTCTCCCGAATATCGATTTCATGATCCTGGTTGCTAGCGGCGACGATTGGACGGTTTCGCGCGGGCGTGGGCAGATTGCGCCGCGCGACAATATCGTTCTCGAGATTGGCCTCGGCATGGGCGCGATCACGCGAAAGCGGACCTTCATCCTCGCCCCGGCCTCGCAAGACAGGAGCATCAAGATTCCTTCCGACCTCCTTGGCCTGGCCAGGCTGCATTATGACGATTCCCGCCTTCCTCGACCCGGACCTGTCCGGCGGGCGCTCGGCAAGCTGCCTTTTGTGTCGCCGGCTGCTTCGCCGAGCACTGCGGAGCTCGACGAGGCCGTCAAAGACGTCTGCGCCACCTTGCGCAATCGAATGCTGGCCGACGGACCCTTCTAAGCGGAGACGGAAGCGATGAGCCTGTCAGAAGATCTGCATGCGGAGGTCCGCGACATTTTCAAATATGAGTGGACCAGCCGTGATGGTCTGGTTGTGCCCGAGCCGTCTGATCTGAAGCTCGGCAACGATGCGGTCAGCTTCGATCGTGCCACCATCCTCTATGCGGACCTAAATGGGTCTACTAGGCTCGTCGATACTATGAAATGGTGGTTCGCGGCGGAGGTCTATAAGTCCTATCTTCATTGCGCGGCCCGCCTCGTCAGGAACGAAGGCGGGGTCATCACGTCCTACGACGGCGATCGAGTGATGGGCGTTTTTATCGGCGCGTCTCAGACGTCTGACGCGGCCCGCTGCGCCCTCAAGATAAACTATGCCGTCCAATCAATTCTCAACCCGGCGCTCAGGGCGCAATATCCTAAGGATGATACTGTCGTTCGTCAGGTGGTCGGGATCGACACGAGCCCGATACGCGCCGCACGTACCGGCGTGCGGGGCGACAATGATTTGGTGTGGGTAGGGCGAGCGGCCAATTATGCGGCGAAGCTCACTAATATCGATGCGGGTGAGCAGACCTGGATTACCGAGGCGGCCTACGGCCGGCTGAATGCCAATTCCAAGTTTGGCGGGAACCCGCGGGTGGACATGTGGTCCCGCTTTAATTGGACCGAGCATGACGACAGCGTCATTTACGGGTCGAGTTGGGCCTGGTCGATCTAGGCCCTCCTCTAAAGGTACGACCGGATGTGGAACGCCTTGGTCTCAAAACGGACGTACTTCTTGCAGCCAGAATCAGTCGTCCAATGAGCGCATTAAGAGACGCCGGATCGCCTCGGCACGGGAAGGCAAGTCGGGCTGCCCCCGCCTCCATTCGTCGATCTTGCGCAACAGCGAAGGGGGCGACGAAAAGATAAAGCGTTCCGAATTTGGCTCCTTTGGCATGGACGCGGTATATCATCATTCGTTTGACCACCAAGTGATGAAAGTGATATCAGTGATATAAATAACTGGAGCAGGGCTATGCCTTCTGAAAATCGCAACGAAGGAAAGTCGGTTGGGATTTGGATCAGGGTCTCGACGGAAGATCAGGTCCGAGGCGAAAGCCCTGAGCACCACGAGAAGCGCGCCCGTGCATACGCAGAGGCGAAGGGCTGGCATGTCGCCGAGGTGTATCGGCTCGAAGCGGTAAGCGGAAAGTCGGTGATTGCGCATCCTGAAGCCCAGCGGATGCTGGCCGACATCCGCTCCGGCGCCATTACGGGCCTCGTCTTCTCCAAACTCGCGCGACTCGCCCGCAACACCAAGGAGCTCCTCGAGTTCGCCGAAACCTTCCGGGACTGCGGCGCCGACCTCGTCTCGCTCCAGGAAGCGATCGATACGAGCTCGCCCGCAGGGCGCCTCTTCTTTACGATGATTGCCGCTATGGCCCAGTGGGAGCGCGAGGAGATCGCCGAGCGCGTCCAGGCTTCGGTGCCTATCCGCGCCAAGCTCGGGAAACCCATCGGCGGGGCAGCACCCTTCGGGTACCGCTGGCGAGATAAGAAGCTCGAGCCGGACCCTCACGAGGCGCCCATCCGTGCGCTCATCTATGAGCTTTTCGACGAGCACCGCCGCAAGAAGACAGTCGCACGCATCCTGAACGAGCGCGGATACCGGACGCGCAGCGGCTCGCGCTTCTCCGACACCACCATCGCGCGGCTCTTGCGGGACCCGACCGCCAAGGGCCTCCACAGGTCAAACTACACGCGAACGGACGACCGCACCAAGCGCTGGGAGCTGAAGCCCGAAAGCGACTGGGTCTTCACGCCCGTCGAAGCAATCGTACCGGAAGACCTGTGGGAGCGCTGCAACGCGGTCCTCGACGGGAACGCCGAGCGCCGGCGCCCGGCCCGAAAGGCGGTCCATCTCTTTGCGGGCTTCGCCTACTGCCACTGCGGCGGCAAGATGTATGTCTGGACCAACTCGCCCAAATACATCTGCACCGCGTGTCGGAATAAGATACCGATCGTCGACCTCGAAGCCGTGTACCGCGACCAGCTCGGGCATTTCCTCCTGTCGCCTGCGGAATTGGAGAACCATCGCAAGGCTGCGGACGCGCAGATCGCCGAGTGCGAGCGGCTCGTCGCCTCCGCCGAGACCGAGCTCCGTAAGCTCGAAACCGAAGCCGAGCGCCTCTACCAGCTCTATCTCGCCGATAGCCTCTCCAAAGAGGATTTCGGACGGCGCCACCGCCCGCTCTCAGAGCGCCGCTTACAGCTCGAAGACGAACTCCCGCGCCTCCAAGCAAGGCTCGACGTCCTCAAGATCGGCACGCTCTCGCAAGCCGAAGCCATAGACGAGGCGAGGGACCTCTCGTCTCGCTGGGACGATCTGCCGCACGAGGACAAGCGGCAGATCGTCGAGGCGATCACCGACCGCATCATCGTCGGCCGCGACGACGTAGAGATAAGGCTTCTCCACCTCCCTTTCGGAAATAGCGCTGACAAGGCAACGCGACTATGCCGGTGCGGCCATCTCGGCGATCCCGCGCTCGCCTGCGCGCGCGCGCCGCGCTGCGCCGCCGACTATCAGGCCAAGGTGTCGGGCCCGTTCCTCGACCGGATCGACATCCATGTCGAGGTCGCCGCGGTCGCCGCCGCCGACCTCGTATTGCCGCCGCCCTGCGAGGGCTCCGCGGAGGTCGCGCGCCGAGTCGCCCGCGCCCGCGCCGTCCAGACCCGACGCTACGAGCCGCACGGCATCCGCACCAATGCCGAAGCCGACGGCGACCTGCTCGACGCGGTCGCTACTCCCGAGGAACCCGGCCGCAGGCTGCTGGCGCAGGCGGCGGAAGCGATGCGCCTCTCGGCGCGCGGCTATCACCGGGTGATGCGGGTGGCGCGGACGGTGGCGGACCTGGCGGGGAGCGAGACGGTCGGCCGCGTCCACATCGCGGAAGCGCTGAGCTACCGAAGGCAGGCGCCGCGCAACTAGTCGGCGGCCCCCGAGCCGCCGCCGCGGAACACCCGGATTCCGCTCTCGATGGTCAGGCGCGGACCGGTGCGGGCCGCGGCCGCGCGCGGGGCCGGCCGGGCGGTGGAGGCGGCGGGTGCGGCGGCGCGCCGGGGGCCGATCGTGCGGTAGCGCAGGGGGCGCTCGACGAGGACGGTCGCGAGGACCGGCATCTCGTAGACCAGGGTCGGCGCGGAACGTCCGCCGCCGCCCCGCGCCTCGCGGCGCGGCTGCGGCGCCCAGTCGGGATCGTCGGCGGCCGCGGCCTGGCTGAAGGCCTCGGCGGTGCCGCTGCCCGGACGGCGGTAGAAGATATGGTCGCCGAGCGTGATCTGCGGCACCAGGCTCGGCGCCCAATAGGGGCTGATCGCGGTGGTGTGATAGTTGGTGGCGAGCCCGACCGGGCGATAGACGCTGCCCCTGAGCGCCGCCGCGGCGATCCGGCGGGCGCGGTCCCAGGCATAGGGTTCGATCCCGCCGCCGAGAGACCCGTCGCAGGTGAAGGTGAACTGGCAGCCGGTGGCGCGCTCGGAGCCCTGGTAGACGACCCCGCAGACGCTGTTCGGATAGGCCGGGTGACGGACCCGGTTCAGCACCACCTGGGCGACCGCGCGCTGGCCGTCGTCCGACTGGCTGCGCGCCTCGTAATAGACCGCCTCCGTCAGGCATTGCAGCGAACGCTCGAACGCCGCCGAATCGCCGCTCGCGACGAACGGCTCGGGCGCGTCGGACGCGAGCGCCGGCGCTGCCGGGAGAAAAGCGGCGAGCAGGGCGGCAGTGATACGCGAACGAATAAGCATGAAGACCCGGCCCTATCAGCGGGGTCTTGGCAACCGGTTAATGGCGCGCGTCGGCTCACTTCTGCCGCGGCTGCTCCAGGTCGTCGCCGGCGCTGACGAGGTGGCCCGAGCGGCGCGCCTGGACCGCCTCCAGGAGGGTGCGGGCGGCGTTCCTCACTTCCTCCTGGATCGCCAGATCCTGGTCGAGCGCGTCGTGGCTGGTCGCGTAGGGCTGCCAATAGCCGATATAGCGGTCGAGCTCGGCGGGGACGCCGGCGGGGACGAGGTGCATGAAGCGGAGCCAGTCGACGAGGCTGCGCCGGACATTTTCGGCGCCCTCGACGTCGCCATGGACGACGACCGCGAACAAACGCCCTTCGAGATGGCGGGGATAGGGCCAGCCGTCGAGCTCGAGCTGCTTGGCCTTCAGCGCGTCCTTGCCGTGGGTGGTGGTGGGATCGGGGTTGCCCCCGTCGGCGCAGACGAGGCGGTCGATCATGAGCTTCATCGGCGAGGAGGTGTGGTACCAATTGACGGGCGTTATCAGCATGATGCCGTGCGCTCTTACCCACAAGGGATAGATGTCGTTCATCATGTCCTGGGTCTGGCCGAGCGAATGGTTCGGATAGCAGGAGCAGGGCCAGTGGCAGAGCGCGGCCGCGGTCGAGAAGCAGGCCTTGCAGGGATGGATTTTCGCCCCGTATTCAGCGGCGAGGCGGGAGAGGTTCAGGATCTCGACCCTGACCCCGTCGACGCCGCAAATCTCGGCCGCGATCTCGGTCAGCCGCCAGCTCTTCGACATTTCGCCCGGGCAGGTATGTTCCGAACGCGACGAGCCGTTTATGATGAGGATGCAAGGCGGTTGGCTCGGGTCCTCATATTCGGCCTGAGCTTCTTCGACGGCCGCATGGGCGGCGATCCAGTCGACCGAGAGATCGTAGCCGGGGTCGGCATAGGCGGACCCGGCCTTTTCGGTGCGCGGCGACTTGCGGCCGTTGATATAGCCGTCCCACGCCGTCTCCGCGATCCGATCCAGCTCGGCCGCCAGCGGCGCGAACGCCGGGTCGGCGAACTGCGTCCGGAAGCGCCGCTTGAACTCCGCCTCGTCGAGCTCGACCGACGGCATGCCCCGGCGCGGCGCCGGCGCCTTCATTGCTTGTTGGCGTTCGCCGGCTGTTGGGGCTGCTGCGCCGGCGGCGTCTCGATCCTCACGTCGGGCAGCTCGATCTTCGGCGCCGTGACGTTGACGTTGATGTCGGTCTTGTCGGCGGCGCGCTGGAGGTAGCCGCCGAAATAGAGGAAGGCGAGCACCGCGATCACCAGGATCACCAGGATCGCCACGATCGCGCCGCCGCCGCCCTCCCGGCCGCCGGTCACCACCACGGTTTCGCGCTCGACGTCTCTGTCTTCCATCGTCCGCCGCCTTTCGATTGTTGCGCCCCCAGAACGCCGCCGGGAAGGGCGCAGTTCCGGCGGCACGGCAAAGAGCGTCCCTATTCAACAATAGCAAGGCCGAAAGCGTTTTCCCGGCCGCTTCTCATGTCGCGCGGCCTGTGTCACATTCCGCCGTGGCGGGGGAAAGCGATTCAAAATCGGCACGCGGGAGGATGCGCCATGGCCTTCAAGCTCATCAAAGGTCGATTTCACGTCAAACAATATTCGCCCGACGGCGATTCCATTCGCTTCCAGCCCGACGACGCGGCCCTCTTGCACTCCCTGACCAATTTCAACGGCTTTAGGCCGCGGATCAACGCGCGCGGCCATGTGCAGCTGCGCATAGAGGCCATCGACACCCTCGAGACGCATTACAGCCCGCCGAGCGGCGGCGGCGTTTATCACCAGCCGGATCAGCTGGCGCACGCCGCGATGGATCGCCTGCTCGCGTTCACCGGCATTACCGACGTTCAATGGGATACGGCGCACTCCGCCGTCCTGTCCGCCAACGACGCCACCCGCGGCTACGTCCTCAGCCGCGCGATCGAGAAAAACGGCCGGCCGATCGCCTTCGTCTTTGCCGGCGAGGCCCCCGAGACCGACGGCGCCGACGTTTTCCTCGATCCCGCCCGGCTGTCGCAAAGCTACAATCATGCGGCGCTGGCGGAGGGCCTGGCCTATCCGACCTACTATAAAGGCCTGTTCAACGACTTGCGCGACCACCTGAGCGCCGCCGTGCGCGAAGCCCGGGCCGCCAATCGCGGGCTGTGGTCGATCGACAGCACGTCGGCCGGCTTCGACGCCACTGAATTGCGCGTGATAACCGCCGACGTGGCGATCCTGCCAAAGCTGTTCCGGCGCCTGTGCGAATATATGGTGAGCTACGGAACCGCCGTCGGCTTCAAGCAGAAGCTCAACCAGTCGCGCGAGCCGGTGCTCGACCTTCGGGCGCAGAATTTCACGCATTTCGACACGTTCATCGCGCAGGACGAGGACGGGACGAACATCCGCCTGACCTGCAATCCCGAGGATCTCGTTTTCGACGAAATGCCGCAGCGGCCGGCGAACCAATTCTCCGCACTCATGGGTGAGGAGACATCGGCCCCGCCGCGCTTCGTGCGAACGCTGACCCTTCCGCCCGAGGCGGTGTTCGACATTTCCACCTATTAGCCCGAATCCCCGAACGCCGGGCACTAGACGCGCGGCGGCCGCGGTTGCTTAAGTGCGCCTCCAAAAGAGAGGGGGCCAGGATGAGCCACAGAACCGACCGCCGCACGATTCTCAAGGGCGCCGCCGCCACCGCCGCCTTGCTCGCGCCAGGGGCGGGCTTCGCCCAACGCCGCCGCGACGGCGACCGCGAGGCGATCGCGCGCGCGCTCGAGGCGGGCTTCGAGGAGGCGGTGCGCCGCATCCAGCAATGGATCGCGCTTCCGACCATCGCCGCCGAGGGGCTGAACATCGCCGAGGGCGCCGACCACATGGCCCGGCTCGCCGCCGAGGCCGGCTTCACCGGCGTGCGCAAGGTGCCGACCGGCGGCGTCCCGGCCGTGTTCGGCGTGCTCGACGCGGGGGCGGCGCGCACCGTCGGCATCTACTTCATGTACGACGTCAAGCAGTTCGACCCGGCCGAATGGGCCTCGCCGCCGCTCGAGGGGCGGATCTTCGATCACGCGCTCGGCCGCGCGATCCGCGGCCGCGGCGCGGTCAACCAGAAGGGACCGGAGGGCGCCTTCCTCGCCGCGCTGCACGCCTTCAAGGCCGCGAACAAGCGGCTGCCGGTCAACCTCGTCCTGCTCGCCGAAGGCGAGGAGGAGATCGGCTCACCCCATTTCCGCAACGTGTTCGACGATGCCGCGGTGCTGGCCGCGATGCGGCGCGCCAGCGGGGTGATCATCCCGACCGCCGGCCAGAGCGCCAACGGCGCCGCGCAGATCAGCCTCGGCGCCAAGGGCATCATCGAATGCGAGCTGATCTCGTCGGGAGAGCGCTGGGGCAGGGGCCCCGCCCACGACATCCATTCGAGCCTCAAGGCGCAGGTCGACAGCCCGGTCTGGCACCTCGTCGAGGCGCTGCAGACCCTGGTCACCGACCACGGCAACCGGCCGGCGATCGACGGCTGGTTCGAGCATGTCCGGCCGCTGACGCCGCGCGAACGCGCCCTGATCGCCGAATCGGCGCGGCTGCGCAGCGAGGAGGACGTCAAGCGCGCGCTCGGCGTCCGCCGCTGGATCGACGACCTGCCCTGGCGCGAATCGCTCGAACGGCTGACCTCGCAGCCGACGGTCAATATCGAGGGGCTGGTCGCCGGCTATACCGGGCCCGGCGGCAAGACGATCCTGCCGGCGCGCGGCGTCGCCAAGCTCGACCTCAGGCTGGTGCCGAACATGAGTGTCGCCGATGCCCTGCCCAAGCTGCGCGCCCATCTCGACCGGCGCGGCTTCGCCGACATCGAGGTCAACATGTCGGGCGGCTACGACCCCAACGAAACCGCCGAGGACAGCCCGGTGGTGCGCGCCCAGCAGGCGGTGTTCACCCGCGCGAACGTCCCCTACACGCTCTATCCGCGCAACGCCGGCTCCTGGCCGGGCGTGGTCTTCACCGGCGAGCCGCTCCGGCTCGGCGCCGGCCAGTTCGGGCTCGGCTACGGCAGCGGCGCCCACGCGCCGGACGAATATTTCCTGATCGAAAGCCGCAACCCGCGCATCGCCGGATTGAGGGAGGCGGCGCTCGGCTATGTCGACTTCCTCTACGAAATGGCGGCGATTCGCTAGGCGACTGCCCCGGGTCAGGTCATTCCTCTGGCAGGAAATCCGGCACCGAGAGGTAGCGTTCGCCGGTGTCGTAGTTGAAGCCGAGGATGCGCTTGTCGGTGCCGATCTCGGCGAGCTTTTGCTTGATCGCCTGCAGCGTCGCGCCCGAGCTGATCCCGATCAGCACGCCTTCCTCGCGGGCGCAGCGCCGCGCCATTTCCTTGGCGTCGGCGGGCTCGACCTGGATGATGCCGTCGAGCCGGCCGGTGTCCATGATCGCGGGGATGAAGCCGGCGCCGATCCCCTGGATCGGGTGCGGGCCGGGCTGGCCGCCGGAAAGGACCGGCGACAGAGTCGGCTCGACCGCGAAGATCTGCAAGGCCGGCCATTCGCCCTTCAGCACCTCGGCGCAGGCGGTGATGTGGCCGCCGGTGCCGACGCCGGTGATCAGCACGTCGATCGGAGCGTCGCGAAAGTCGTCCAGGATCTCGCGGGCCGTGGTGCGGCGGTGGACTTCGAGATTGGCGGGATTTTCGAACTGCTGCGGCATCCAGCTGTCCGGCGTCTCGGCGATCAGCTCCTCGGCGCGGGCGATCGCGCCCTTCATGCCCTTCTCCTTGGGGGTGAGGTCGAAGGTGGCGCCGTAGGCCAGCATCAGCCGGCGCCGCTCGAGGCTCATGCTCTCGGGCATGACGAGGACGAGCCTGTAGCCTTTCACCGCGGCGACCATGGCGAGGCCGATCCCGGTATTGCCCGAGGTCGGCTCGATGATGACGCCGCCGGGCTTGAGCGCGCCGGTCTTCTCGGCGTCCTCAATCATCGACAGGGCGATGCGGTCCTTGATCGAGGCGCCGGGATTGACGCGCTCCTGCTTGATCCAGACTTCGGCGTCCCCGAACAGGCGGTTGACGCGGACGTGCGGGGTGTTGCCGATCGTCTCGAGGATGTTGGCGGCCTTCATGGGCTAGGTCTCCCTTGGCTGAGGTTCGGAGATGGGGGTGTCGAAGCTGCGCGCGCGCCTGAGCTCCGGGAAATATTTCGCCCAGAGCAGGGTGACTCCGATCGCGCCGATGCCGCCGGCGACGACGGCGGCGACCGGGCCGATCAAGGCAGCGAGGAAGCCGCTTTCTGCCTCGCCCAGCTCGTTCGAGGCGGAGATGAACAGGGACGAGACGGCGCCGACCCGGCCGCGCTTGTCGTCGGGCGTGTAGAGCTGGATCAGCGACTGGCGGACGTAGACCGAGAACATGTCGGCGGCGCCGAGCACGGCGAGGCAGATCAGCGACAGCGGCATCCAGCGCGACAGGCCGAAGGCGATCGTCGCCGCGCCGAACAGGCCGACCGCGGCGAGCATCTTGACGCCGACGTCGTGCTTGAGCGGCCGGAACGAAAACCAGATCGCGGTCAGCGTCGCGCCGAGCGCGGGCGCGGCGCGCAGATGGCCGAGCCCGGTCGGCCCGGCCTCGAGGATGTCGCGCGCGAACACCGGCAGCATCGCGGTCGCGCCGCCTAGCAGCACCGCGAACAGATCCAGGGAGATCGCGCCGAGCACCAGCTTGTTGCGGCGGACGTAGCGCAGGCCGTCCACCATCTGGTGCCAGGGATGTTGCGAGCCCTCGATCGGCGTGCGCGCCTTCGGCCCGATCATCAGCATGCAGAGGAGCGACAGGGCGAACAGGCCGCCGGCCGCCGCATAAGGCGCGGGCGGCGCCCAGGCGTAGAGATAGCCGCCGATCGCGGGCCCCGCGATCGCGCCCGACTGCCAGGCGATCGAGCTCATCGCGATCGCCCTGGGCAGGATCTCGCGCGGCACCAGGTTCGGCGACAGCGCCTGCAGCGCCGGCATCGCGAAGGCGCGGGCGACGCCGAGCAAAGCGGCGACCGCGAACAGGGCGAGGAGGCTGGTCGATCCCGTCCAGGCGAGCCAGCCCAATATCGCCGCGCAGAGGAGCTCCAGCGCGATCGTCGCGCGGGCGATCGTCCGCCGGTCGAGCCGGTCGGCGGTCCAGCCGGACACCAGGGTCAAGGCGAACAGGGGCACGAACTGGACGAGGCCGACCAGCCCGAGCTGGAACGACGCGGCCTTCCAGCCCATCGTTTCCCGCGCGATGTCGTAGACCTGCCAGCCGATCACGATCACCATGATCATCTGGGCGATGGTCGAGGCGAGCCGGGTCACCCAGTAGAAGCGGAAATCCGCGATCGCGAAGGGGGAGGGGCCCGACATCTGGGCTGCAGTTAGGCCGGTGGCCGGGAGGCTTCAACAGTCCCGGCGCCGGAAAGCGGCAATCTTCCATTCGCGCCCGCCGGATTGGAACAGGCTTGCGCTGGCGCCGGCGCGCATTTCGGTGCAGAAGCGCGCGCGGGTGGGCGGATTCGTGCGGAGGCTGCGATGGCGCACCGGCTCACTTCCCTTCTCGTCATGGCGGCTGCGCTGGCGGCGGCCGGCTGCGCGGCGACCAACAGCGCCACCTTGCCCGTCACCGACCATGCCGAGACCTGGCCGGCCTTCCTGCAGCGCTACATCGAGCAGGATTTCCGCGCCAATCCCGCCTTCGCGGTCAACCAGGGGCGCCACCAATATGACGGCCGGCTGCCCGACTGGAGCGAGACCGGGCTGCAGAACGAGAAAGCGCGTTTGAGAAGCGCGCTCGCCGTCGCCGAATCGTTCGACCCGCGCCGGCTGACCCGCGAGCAGCGCTTCGAGCGCGACTATCTGATCGCCCGCACCCGCGGCGCTTTGTTCTGGCTCGACGCCGCCGACCAGCCGCACACCAACCCCGCTTATTACATGAACAACGGCCTCGACCCGTCGGTCTACGTCACCCGGCCCTATGCGCCGGCCGAGACGCGGCTCAGGGCCTTCATCGCCTATCTCAAGGAAATCCCGCGCGCGGCGCGGCAGATCCGCGCCAATTTGCGGACGCCGCTGCCGGTCAGCTTCATCGACTACGGCAAGTCGGCGTTCGGCGGCTTCGCCGATTATTATCCGGGCGACGGCACCGCCGCCTTCGCCGAGGTGCGGGACCCGGCGCTCCAGGCCGAGCTGCGCGCGGCGGCGGGCGAGGCGGCGCGGGCGATGCGCGGGCTCGCCGACTGGCTGGAGGGCCAGCGCCCGACCGCGACCACGAATTTCGCCCTGGGCGCCGAGCGCTTCGCCCAGATGGTCCGCGACACCGAGATGGTCGATCTGCCGCTCGCCGAGCTGGAGGCGATCGGCCGCGCCGACCTTCAGCGCAACCAGCAGGCGCTCACCGCGGCGTGCGCGCAATATGCGCCGGGCGCCACCATCCCCGCCTGCATGGAGCGGATGAACGCGAAGAAGCCCGAGGGCGGCCCGGTCGCCGGCGCGCGCCGCCAGCTCGCCGGCCTCAAGGCCTTCCTCCAGAGCCGCGACCTCGTCACCATCCCGGGCACCGAGGAGGCCCATGTCGAGGAATCGCCGCCCTACAACCGCCAGAACTCGGCTTATATCGACATTCCCGGGCCGTTCGAGACCGGCCTGCCGTCGGTCTATTACATCGCTCCGCCCGATCCGAGCTGGACGCCCGAGGTACGGGCGGCGTTCATCCCGGGCGAGGCCGACCTGCTCTTCACCTCGGTCCACGAGGTCTGGCCCGGCCACTTCCTCAACTTCCTCCACGCCAACCGCTCGCCCTTCCTGTTCGGCCGGATCTATGTCGGCTACGCCTATGCCGAGGGCTGGGCCCATTATGGCGAGGAGATGATGTGGGATGCGGGGCTCGGCGCGGGCGACCCCGAAATCCATATCGGCCAGCTCTCCAACGCCTTGCTGCGCGACTGCCGCTTCCTCTCGGCGATCGGCATGCACACCGGGCGGATGACTCAGGAGCAGTCGCGGGCGATGTTCCGCGACCAATGCTACCAGGACGAAGGCAATGCGCGCCAGCAGGCCGCCCGCGGCACCTACGACCCGGCCTATCTCAACTACACGATGGGCAAGCTCCTCATCCGCCGCCTCCGCGACGACTGGACCCGGACGCGGGGCGGCCGCCGCGCCTGGAAAGCCTTCCACGACCGCTTCCTCAGCTACGGCGGCCCGCCGATCCCGCTGGTCCGGGCGCAGATGATGGGCGGCGCGCCGCGGGCGGTGTTCTAAGCATCTGTCAAGTGTAACTTGACAGGCGACACTCCTTGCGCTAGGAGGTCGCGATGCAGATCGAGACGATCCGGCACAAGGCGTTGCGCCGTTTCGCCGAAACCGGATCGTCCAAGGGTCTGCCGTCCGGCTCCGTCGACAGGCTGCGCAATATGCTCGCCTATCTCGCGGCCATGGACGCCGAGGAGGAATTGCACGTGCCGCCCAATTTCGGCGCCCACAAGCTGACCGGCGACCGCAAGGGGGAATGGGCGCTGACGGTGACGCGGAACTGGCGGCTGACGTTCCGGATCAACGAGGCGGGCGCGATCGAGGATATGGATCTAGAGGATTATCACTGATGGCGATCAAGCTTCACGACAGCTTCGCCGTGCATCCGGGCGCTTGGCTGCGCGCCGAAATCGTCGAGCCCGCAGGCCTCAGCGTCACCGCGCTTGCCGGGCGTCTCCATGTCACCCGCCAGGCGGCGAGCAACCTGCTCAACGGCAATGCCGGCCTCTCCGCCGAGATGGCGATCCGCTTTGAGAAGGCGTTCGGCCTGAAGGCCGCCACGCTGATGCGGATGCAGGCCGCGCACGAGCTAGCCGAGGCGCGGGCGTATGAGGACGAGATTGTAGTGGAAGCGGCCTAGGTCGCAGTTAAGCCCTCACGCCAGGCTGACGAAGCTATCCAGCACTCGCTTTCGGCCCGCTTTCTCAAAATCGATCTCCAGCTTGTTTCCCTCGATCTCCGCGACCTCGCCGTAGCCGAACTTGGCGTGGAAGACGCGCTGGCCCAATGAGATGTCGCCCCGCCCCGGATTGCCGAGGCTGATCGCGCTGGCCTTGACGTCGATCACCGGCAAGGCGTTGCGGTTGAAGGCGCCGCTGGCGGCGGCGCGCTGCCAGCCGGGGCCGCGGCCGGTGGTGCGGGCGAGGTCGGCGAAGGGGTCCGCGCGTTCGGACCAGTTGGCGCGCCAGAGCGAGGCGCCGCCGGTCATCGTGGTTTCGGCATCGACGTGCGGCTCGGGCAGCTCGGTGACGAAGCGGCTCGGGATGCTCGAGGTCCACTGGCCGTAGATGCGGCGGTTGGCGGCGTGGAGGATGATGCAGCGCTTGCGGGCGCGGGTGATCGCGACATAGGCGAGGCGGCGCTCCTCCTCGAGGCTCGCGTTGCCGCCTTCGTCGAGCGCGCGCTGCGAGGGGAAGACGCCTTCCTCCCAGCCGGCGAGGAAGACCGTGTCGAACTCGAGCCCCTTGGCGGCGTGGATGGTCATGATCGTGACCTTGTCGGCCTCGCGGTCGGCGTCGTTGTCCATGACGAGGCTGACATGTTCGAGGAAGGCGCCGAGCGTCTCGTAATCCTCCATCGCCCGCGCGAGCTCGGCGAGATTCTCGAGCCGGCCGGCGCTTTCCGCCGAACGGTCGGCCTGGAGCATGGCGGTATAGCCCGATTCGTCGAGGACGAGCCGGGCAAGCTCGGGGTGGGGCAATTCGTCGAGCTTCGCGCGCCAGCGGGCGAAATCGCCGACGAGGTTGCCGAGCGAACGACGCGCGGCGCCGGTCAGCTCGTCGGTGTCGAGGATGCGGGCGGCGGCGAACGAGAGGGGAATTCCTTCCGCGCGCGCCAGCTGGTGGAGCTTCGCCAAAGCCTTGTCGCCGAGGCCGCGCTTGGGGGTGTTGACGATCCGCTCGAAGGCCAGATCGTCGGCGGGCTGGGCGATGACGCGAAGGTAGGCGAGCGCGTCCCGGATCTCGGCGCGCTCGTAGAAGCGGAAGCCGCCGACGATTCTGTACGGAAGGCCGATCGCGATGAACCGGTCCTCGAACTCGCGGGTCTGGAACTGGGCTCGGACCAGGATCGCGGCATCGTCCAGCCGCCCGCCGCGATGCCGGATCGTCTCCAGCTCGTCGCCGACCCGGCGCGCCTCCTCGGGCCCGTCCCAGATGCCGATCACCTGGACCTTGTCGCCCTCGCCGGCCTCGGTCCAGAGCGTCTTGCCGAGCCGGCCGGCATTCTGCGCGATCAGGCCGGAGGCGGCGGCGAGGATGTGCGGCGTCGAGCGGTAATTCTGCTCGAGCCGGATGATCCTGGCGCCCGGAAAATCCTGCTCGAACCGCAGGATGTTGGAGACTTCTGCGCCACGCCATGAATAGATCGACTGGTCGTCGTCGCCGACGCAGCAGAGGTTGCGGCGCTCCTGCGCGAGCAGGCGGAGCCAGAGATACTGGGCCTGGTTGGTGTCCTGATATTCGTCGACGAGGATGTAGCGGAAGCGCTGCTGATAGAGTTCGAGCACGTCGCGGTGGCGCTTCAGGATCACCAGCATGTGGAGCAGCAGGTCGCCGAAATCGCAGGCGTTCAGATCCCTAAGGCGCGCCTGGTAGAGCGCGTAGAGCTTGGCGCCCTTGCCGCCCGCATAGCCCTCGGCCTCGCCGGCATCGACCTGGTCCGGGGTCCAGCCCTTGTTCTTCCAGCGGTCGATGAAGCCGCCGAGCAGCCGCGCCGGCCAGCGTTTCTCGTCGATGTCGGCGGCGAGGATCAGCTGCTTCATCAGGCGGAGTTGGTCGTCGGTGTCGAGGATCGTGAAATTGCTCTTGAGCCCGACCAGTTCGGCATGGCGCCTGAGCATCTTGGCGCCGATCGCGTGGAAGGTGCCGAGCCAGGGCATGCCCTCGACCGCCTCGCCGACGATGCGGCCGACCCTCTCCTTCATCTCGCGCGCGGCCTTGTTGGTGAAGGTGACGGCGAGCAGCTCGGAGGGCCAGGCCTTGCGCGTGTAGAGCAAATGCGCGAGCCGCGCGGTCAGGGCCGCGGTCTTGCCGGTGCCGGCGCCCGCGAGCACCAGCACCGGCCCCTCGGTGGTCAGCACCGCCTCGCGCTGCGGCGGGTTGAGGCCGGCGAGGTAGGGGGGTTCGGGGGCGAGATCGGCGGGTTCCGGCACTCATGAACAGCTAGGGAACGAAGCGGCGCGGCGCAAGGCGGCAGCGCCCCCGCGCTCCCACCGTTATGGTTCCGGTTCCGATTGACAGACGAGCGCCGGGCATGGGACTTTCCAAATCCCCGGGGGGCAGAGGAGGTGTCGATGAAGACCTCACTGAAACTCGCCGTGGCCCTTGCGGTCGTCGCCGGCGTCGGCGCCACCAATGCCATCGCCATGCAGGGCCCGCAGCAGAAGCAGGTCACCTACTTCTACGATGACGAATATCATACCAACATGATCGGTGGGACTTTGCTCTACTGCAACGGCTCGCACAGCCATTGGGGCTCCTATTCGATCTACACCGAGGAATATTATTACGGCTGCTGGTGAGGCCTTCGGCCGCCGCTAGAACAGGCGGAAGCCGCGGCGGCGACGCGGCGGCTCCTCGGTGGGCGGCTCGTCCTCGACTTCCCAATAATGGTCCTGGACGATGCGCGAGCGGACCGGCCGGCCTGCGCGGTCGTGCGACGGGCGGAAATGGAAACGCTGCTCGATCAGCCGGCAGGTATGGTCGTCGAGCTCGGGGCTGCCGCTCGACCGGGTGATCGTGCAGTGGGTCGCGCTGCCGTCGGTCTCGACCGTGTAGATGACCGAGACCGTGCCGCCGATGCCGTTATCGCCGAGCGCGCGCGGATAGTCGCTGTCGCGGATGCTGCCGCGGATCCGGCGCGGCGGCGTAAAGCCGTCGCCGCCGCCGTCGCCGTCGCCGCCCGGCCCGGTACCGCGGCCGCCGCTGCCGGGGCCTTCGCCGATGCCGCCGCTGCCGCTGCCGGGGCCGACGATATCCGCCGAGCCCGCCATCGGGTCGGGACCGGTATCGGCCTTGTCGGCGGTGACGACCGGCGGCGGGGGCGGCGGCAGGATCGTCGGCGGCGGCGCGACGATCTCGGTCCGCCGCGATTCGAGGTTGGGCGGCGAGGCCGCGCCTTCCTCGCGGCGGCTGCGCTCGCGGACGCGCGGCCGCGATTCGGCCTTGGGCGGGGGCGGCGGCGGCGCGATGTCGATCAGGGTGAGCATTTGCGGCGGCAAGGCGAGCGGATCGACGCCGAGGCTGCGCAGCAATGCGAAGCCGAGCAGCAGATGGACGGCCAGGGTCGGCACGCCGGCGCGGGCGCGCTCCCGATAGGTTTCCCATTCTGCGATCATCGCCGGCCTTGTAGCTTCTGCAGATTTCCCAATAGTTTAGCTAAGATGAACGGCCGCTTGCCGCGGACCGGAAGAGGGTGAGCAGGGCCTTGCCGAAGCGCCGCTCGACGACCGCTTCGATGCCGGCGGGGGGAGCCACGGCTTCGCCATGGGTTTCAAGGCCGAGCCAGCCGCCGGGCGCGAGCCAGGCCGCGGCCCGGTCCAGCGCCGGCTGGGCGAGACCCCGGCTGTAGGGCGGATCCATCAGGATCAGGTCGCAGGGGTCGAGCGAGACATGCTCGGCCGCCTGGGCGCGAATCTCGGCACGGTCGCCCGCGCCGAGCCGCTCGATATTGCGGCGGAGAATGTCGAGCGCGGCCCGATCCTTCTCGACGAAGACGCAGCGCGCGGCGCCGCGCGACAGCGCCTCGAGGCCGAGCGCGCCGGTGCCGGCGAAGAGGTCGGCGACGGCGAGGCCGTCGAAGCCGCCGAGCCGGCTGGCGAGCATCGAGAACAGGCCTTCGCGGGCGCGGTCGCTGGTCGGGCGGGTGGCGGTGCCCGGCGGCGCCTCGAGCGGCCGGCCCCGCCACTGGCCGGCGATGATCCTCACCTGCGCCCGCCCCGTCCCGTTCGGGCTGAGCCTGTCGAAGCCCGCTCCTTCTTCCTGGCCGAGTGAAAAGAAGAAGGCCCTTCGACAGGCTCAGGGCGAACGGGCTTTGAGGTGCCTAGAGTCTTCCGGAACGCCACCAGATCGTGCTGCCGCACCTCGTCGACCGCCCCCGCCGGCAAATCGCCGAGCCGGAACGGGCCGTAGGCGGTGCGGATCAGGCGGGAAACCTGGAGGCCGAGATGCTCGAGGACTCGGCGGACCTCGCGATTCTTGCCCTCCCTGAGGCGCATCTCGAGCCAGGCGTTGCGGCCGGTCCGCCGCTCGAGGTTGGCGTCGATCGCGCCGTAGCGGACGCCGTCGATCTCGATGCCTTGGATCAGCGCCTCGAGCCGCGCCTGGCTCACCGGGCCGAACACCCGCGCCCGGTAGCTGCGCTCGACGCCGGTCGCGGGCAGCTCGAGCTGGCGCTTCAGCTCGCCGTCGGTGGTGAGGAGCAGCAGCCCCTCGGTGTTGAGGTCGAGCCGCCCCACCGGCATGACGCGCGGCAGCCCCTTGGGGAGCCGGTCGTAGATGGTCGGTCGGCCTTTGGGGTCGCGCTCGGCGGTCAGCAGCCCGGCGGGCTTGTGGTAGCGGAACAGCCGCGCCGGCGCGGGCTCGGCGACCGGCTTGCCGTCGACGGTGACGCCGTGGAGCGAGGTCAGCAGGGTCGCCGGCTTGTCGACCCTGACGCCGGCGACCGCGATCCGCCCCTCGGCGATCATGCGCTCGATCTCGCGCCGCGAGGCGATGCCGGCGCGGGCGAGCAACTTGGCGATGCGCTGCGGTTCCTTGCTCATCTCGTCGGTTCGAAGCCTATTTGCGTCCAGGCGATTGCGATGCGGGGCACAAGGCCCCAAATTGGTCGTTACGGGATCGTCCAGATGGGAGGGGTGCGCCCTACATGCTCTTCGGCAAACGCGAAAGGCGGATCAGGCGGATCCTCATCGTCGAGGACGAACCTCTGGTCGCCTTCGACAATGAGAACATGCTGCAGGACGCCGATTATGAGGTCGTCGCCACGGTCGATTCCTATGCCGACGCGGCGAGGGTGATCGGCGAGGCCGAGCTCGATCTCGTCCTCACCGATCTGACCCTCGCGGGCGAGGGCGACGGCTTCGACGTCGCCCGCGCCGCCGCCGCCAGGGGCGTGCCGGTGCTGATCGTCACCGGCGATTGCAGCGAGGAGGCCAGGAGCCTGGCGCTGGGCTGCCTCGCCAAGCCTTATTCCGAACGCGTCCTGCTCGGCGCGCTCGACGCGATCGACCGCCATCTCCAGGGGCGCCAGCCGCGCAAGGTTCCACAGCAGCTTACGCTCTGGGTGACCGTCTAGCCGAGCGCCCGCTCCACCTGGTCGTGGAAGTGGCGGATGCCGGTTTCGAGCGTGCCAAGGGTGACGAGGTCGATCGCGCCCGAGGCGAGGCCGTTCTGGCCCAAAGCGGCGGCGCGGTAGTCCTCGGCCGCGAACACGCCTTCGTCGAGCAGGGTCCAGCTGCGCTCCCAATGGTCGATCTCCTCGGGCGTGCGCGGCGCCTCGGGGATCAGCATGAAATCCTCGACCAGGGTGCGGCCCTCATCCTGCGGCATCAGCACCATCAGGTTCACATAATCCGGGCTCATGATCATGATCGTCGCCGGGAACAGCTGATAGGCGAAGGTGATCACCGCGCGCAAAGCCGGCCAGTCCTCATGGTCGATCTCGGCCAGATATTCGGTGCGGCCGACCGCCGAGCGCTGATGGATGCCGATGAAGTCGCCGACGGTGATGCCGTCGGTGAAGAAGCGGGCGATCGTCTGCGCGTGGAGCCGCTGGACGTGGTAGCTTTCCAGGAAGGCGTCCATGATCAGCTTCCAGTTCGCCGGCACGTCGTGGATCCGGCGACGGAAGAGATGGTGGCCGGCAAGCCCGAAGGCGTCGAATTCGGGCGCCAGCGCCTCGGCGTCGCCGAAGTCCGCGCGCTCGTCCGCCGCGAACCAGATCAGCCCGCCCGCCTCCCGGCTCGGCAGCGGCTTGAGGTGGTGGTCGGCCTTGTCGAGGCCGGGGAAGGTGTCGGGCCGCGGCATCGCCGCGAGCGCGCCGTCGGCGGTATAGGTCCAGGCGTGGTAGGGGCAGGTGATGCGCGGGCATTTCCGCACCTCGCCGGCCTCGACCAGCCGGGTGCCGCGGTGCCGGCAGACGTTCCAGAAGACGTGCGCCTGGCCCGCTTTGTCGCGGGTCAGCAGCAGCGGCATGCCGAAGCCGTCATGCGCCACCGCCATGCTCGGCTCGGGCAGCAGGGCCGAGGGCGCGATCACCTGCGGCAGCCGGTCGAACAGCTTCGCTTTCTCGGCCGCGAAGCGGGCCGGGTCGGTGTAGGCCGAGGCGGGCACGGTCGTGATGCGCTCGCCCCGCGTGGGCTCGCCGAGCGCGAGGATCCGGGCGAGGTTCAGCTGGCCTGCGGTCGGCCGCTGCCGGGTCGGCATGTCCATGGCGGCGATGGTGCGTCTTTGCCGTCCGCAACGCAAGCGCGCAAAATTGCTTCCCGGCAGGCCGGGAGCCGTTACAAAGACGAACATGAGCGAACCAAGCCAAGCCGCAGCGCGCTCCTGGCGCGACGTCCTCCCAGCCGGCGTTCGCCCCTATACGGAAAAGGCGCCGATCGCCGCCTTCTTCGTCGGCATTTCCTCGGGCTTCCCCTATGCGATGATCGGCGCGACGCTTACCACGCGGCTCGCCCAGGACGGAATCACCAAGTCGACCGTCACCACCTTCGCGCTCGCCTTCCTCGTCTACAATTTCAAGTTCCTCTGGGCGTGGATCGTCGACGGGGTGCGCATTCCCGTCCTGCACCGGCTCGGCCAGCGCGTTTCCTGGCTGCTGGTCGCGGGCGTGCTGGTGATGGGGGCGGTCGCCAATCTGGCCTTCCAGGATCCGTCGGCGAACATCTTCCAGACCGCCTTGGCCGCGATCCTGGTCGGGGCCGCGGGCGCCACGTTCGACATCGTCATCGACGCCTACCGGATCGAATTGCTGGAGCCGCGCCAGCTCGGCGTCGGATCGGGCATGTCCCAATATGGCTGGCGGCTGGGCGCCTTCATGGCGGGCGCGCTCGCTTTGGTGCTCGCCGCCCGGGTCGGCTGGGAGCTGGCCTATCTCGCCTGCGCCGCGTTCGCGCTGCCGGCGATGCTGACCGGGCTGATCGTCGGCGAGCCGGAGCGGCACAAGGAGCCGACCGCGCGCAAGGGACTGGGCGAAGCGATCGCCGCGATCTGGGGCCCGTTCGCGGAATTCTTCATGCGCAAGGGCGCGCTGCTCGTCCTGCTCTTCATCCTGCTCCACAAGATCGGTGACACGCTCGGCCAGCTCGTGCTGCGGCTGCTGCTCGACGACATGGGCTATACCAACGATCAGATCGCGATCTACGACGTCGGCGTCGGCTTCTGGGCGTTCCTGGTCGGCATCTTCATCGGCGGCGCGCTTTATGCGGCGATCGGCATGAAGCGATCGGTGCTGCTCGCGCTCATTCTGATGGGCGTGTCGAACGCGAGCTTCGCTTTGCTCGCGATGGCGGGCCACACCAATCTCGGCCTGGCCGCCTGCATGACGTTCGAGAACGTCGCGAGCGGCATCGGCGGAGTCGTGGTGGTCGCCTATTTCTCCGCGCTGACCGACCTTCGCTTCACGGCGTCGCAATATGCGCTGATCTCGGCGGCGGCGAGCATCGTCGGCCGGGTGCTGACCGGCACGACCGCGGGCGCGGTCGTCGAGGAGATCGGCTTCGTGAATTTCTACTGGCTCACCACGCTCGCCGCACTGCCCGGCATCGTGCTGTTCTGGTGGATGATCCGCTCCGGGCTCGTCGACGCCTCGATCGGCACCGCCGGCAGGGAAGGCGAGGGTGACGCCCGGGCGGCGGCGCAGCCGGCGCCGTAGCCATGCCGATCATCGCGCTCTCGATCGTGATCCAGATCGCGTGCGCGGTGCACTGCGTCCGCGGCGGCCGCAACCAGCTGTGGCTGATGGTGATCATCTTCCTCTCGATCCCCGGCTGCCTCGCTTATGCGATCTTCGAGATCCTCCCCGATTATGCCGGCCGCCGCTCCGTCCGCGCGGTCAGGCAGGCCGCCGCCAAGGCGATCGATCCCGAGCGCGATTTGAGGCTCGCCCGCGACGCGCTCGAGGTCGCCGACACCGCCGCCAACCGGACCGACCTCGCCGACGCGCTCGGCGCGCTCGGGCGCTGGGCCGAGGCGATCCCGCATTACGAGCAGGCCGAGGCGAAGGCGCCCGGGGTCGATCGCGGGCTCCGGCTGAAGCTCGCCAAGGCCTGTTTCGAGGCGGGCTGGTCCGACCGCGCCCTTTCCCTCATCGAGGCGCTGCCGCCGTCGGGCTCGGCGAGCGAGAACGACCGCGCCGCCTTGCTGCATGCGCGCCTGCTCGAGGAAGCCGGCAACGCCGCGCGCGCGCTCGCCATCTATGCCGATGTCGGCGAGCGGATGCCGGGGGCCGAGGCGCAGTGCCGCCAGGCCGCCTTGCTCATCGCCCGTGGGCGTCGCGCCGAGGCGCTGCCGTTGCTCGTCGAGGCGGAGAAACGCGCGAAGAGGATGGATCGCTACGAGCGCGCCAAGCAGGCCGGCATGTACGATTGGGCGGCCGAGCAGCTCGCGGAGCTGCGTCAGTCCGGCGCCTGACCGTTGGCGGCGAGCACTTCGCCGGCGAGGTAGAGCGAGCCCATCACCAGCGCCACCGGCGGCCGGGCGCGATCGGCGTGGCGGGCGATCCAGCCGAGCGCGTCGGCGACTCCCGCCGCCTCCCTCGCCGCCATCCCGGCTTCGCGCGCCAGAGCGGCCAGCGCGGCGGGCGGATGGTGCTCGTGGCCGGGCACCGGGACCGCGTGGACGGTGAGCGCGCGGCCGCGGAACGGCTGCAGCACGCCGGCGGCGTCCTTGTTGGCGAGCAGGCCCAGGATCAGGTGGAAGGGCCCGCCGAGCCCGCGGAAATGGTCCGCGACCGCGCGCGAGGCGGCGGGATTGTGGGCCCCGTCGAGCCACAATTCGGCCTCGGCGGGAAGCAGATCGCGCAGCGGCCCCGGCGCCAGGCGCTGCAGCCGCGCCGGCCATTCCGTCCAGCGTATGCCGGCCTTGAGCGCCGCTTCCGGCACGTCGAGCACATGCTGGTGGCGCAGCATGGCGATGGCGAGCGCGGCGTTGCGGGCCTGGTGCGCGCCGCCCAGCTCGGGCGCGAACTCGATCACCCCCCATTGGTCGCGGTAGCAATAGGCGGCGCCGATCTCGGCGTCCCAGCCGCGCCCGCGCGGCAGCCAGATCGCGCCGGCCGCGGCCGCGGCCCGCTCGACCGTCGCCGCGATCGCTTCCGGATAGGCCTCGGTGACGAGCGGCACGCCCGCTTTGGCGATGCCGGCCTTTTCCGCGGCGATCTCTTCGAGCCGGTCGCCGAGGAAGGCATGATGGTCGTGGCCCAATTGGGCGATGCCGCAGACGAGCGGCGCTTCGACCACGTTGGTCGCGTCGAGGCGGCCGCCGAGCCCGACCTCGACGATGCAGGCGTCGGCCGGGGCCCGCGCGAAGGCGAGGAAGGCGGCCGCGGTGGTCGCCTCGAAGAAGCTGATCTCCATGTTCCCGGCGGCGTCCAGCGTCTCGCAAAGCAGGGCGGCCAGGGCCGCATCGTCGATCAGCCGGCCGGCGAGGCGGATGCGTTCGTTGAAGCGGACGAGGTGCGGGCTCGCATAGACGTGCGCCGTCAGCCCCGCCGCCTCGATCGCGCCGCGCAGGAAGGCGCAGGTCGAGCCCTTGCCGTTGGTGCCGGCGACGTGGAGCGCCGGCGGCAGCGCCCGCTCGGGATGGCCGAGCCGGCCGAGCAGCTCGGCGATCCGCTCCAGCCCGAGAATGTCGCGCCCCGGCGAGAGCAGGGCCAGCCGGTCGAGCTGCGCCTGGACGGCGGGATCGTCGGAACGGGCGCGGTCCGCCATCAGCCGTCACCCTGAACTTGATTCAGGGTCCATGAACGCGGAGATGCCCTGTTCCCCAACACCGTGTTCATGGATGCTGAATCAAGTTCAGCATGACGGTTACGCCGCCGCCTTCCTCGTTGGCGTCAGGTAATCGAGCAGCAGCGCCAGGCGGCCGCGCAATTCCTTGCGGTGGACGACCATGTCGACCATGCCGTGATCGAGCAGATATTCGGCGCGCTGGAACCCTTCGGGCAGCTTCTCGCGGATCGTGTTCTCGATCACCCTCTGGCCGGCGAAGCCGATCAGCGCGCCGGGCTCGGCGACGTGGACGTCGCCCAGCATCGCGTAGGAGGCGGTGACGCCGCCCGTGGTCGGATCGGCGAGGATGACGATATAGGGCAGGCCGGCTTCCTTCAATTCGGCGATGGCGACCGTCGCCTTGGGCATCTGCATCAGCGACAATATGCCCTCCTGCATGCGGGCGCCGCCGGCGGCGGTGACGATCGCATAGGGGCATCGGTCCTCGATCGCGGCGCGGGCGCCGGCGACGAAGGCGGCGCCGACCGCCATCCCCATCGAGCCGCCCATGAAGGCGAAGTCCTGGACGCCGAGGACGAGGCGGTTGCCCTCGATCGTGCCGCGCGCGTTGACCAGGGCGTCGGGCTCGCCGGTCGCGGCGCGGGCGGCCTTGATCCGCTCGCTGTAGCGCTTGGAATCGCGGAACTTGAGCGGGTCCTCGCGGACCTGGGGCGGGGGCAGCACGGTGTAGCCCGGATCGAGCAGCATGTCGAAGCGCAGGGTCGGGCCGATCCGGCCGTGATGGTCGCAGCGCGGGCAGACGTAGAGATTGTCCTCATATTCCTTGGAGAAGACCATCGCCTCGCATTCGGGGCATTTGTGCCAGAGATTGTCGGGCGTTTCCCGCTTGGGGAGGAAGGGGATGGAGTTGCGGACCCGGTTCAGCCAAGACATAAGAAGCTCCTCGGGCCGGGCGGATAGGCCCGACGCCGCGCCAAGTCCACCTACAGCGTCGCCGCGATCGCCCTTGCGGCCTGGTCCGGGTCGGCGGCCTGGGTGATCGGCCGGCCGACGACCAGGATCGAGGCGCCGGCGTCGAGCGCCTGGCGGGGGGTGACGACGCGCTTCTGGTCGCCGGTCGAGGCGCAGGCCGGGCGGACCCCGGGAACGACGAAGAAGCCGTCGGGCCAGGATTTTTTCGCCGCCGCGACCTCGGCCCCCGAGCAGACCACGCCGTCGAGCCCCGCCTCGCGGGCGAGCTCGGTCAGGCGCGCCACCTGGCAATGGGGGTTGGCGTCGACGCCGATCGAATCGAGATCGTCGTCGTCGAGGCTGGTCAGCACGGTCACCCCCACCACCCTGGTGCCCGACGGCGCCGCCGCCTTGGCGTCCTCCATCATCGCCCGGCCGCCGGCGGCATGGACGGTGAGGATGGCGGGCCCGAGCGGGTAGAGCGCCTGCACCGCCTTGGCGACGGTGTTGGGGATGTCGTGGAGCTTCAGATCGAGGAACAGCGGCAGATCGAGCGCGGCCATCGCCCGCACCCCTTCGGGGCCGTTGGCCGAGTAGAATTCGAGGCCGAGCTTGATGCCGCCGACATGGGTGCGGACCTTGGCGGCGATCGCCCGCGCGCGGTCGAGATCCGTGGTGTCGAGCGCGATGTAGATCGGCCGCGTCATGCGGCGGGCCAGGCGTCGGCGTCGCTCGCCGGCCGGACCGGCGCGTTGGCGGCGGGAACGGGCCGCGCCGGCGCCGGGTGGCTGACGACATGCGCCTGCGCCTGCGTCTCGAGCCGCCGCTGCAGCGACCACAAACGCGCCTTGTAGATGAGGAAGGTCGGCAGGAAGCCGAGCAGGAACATGACGACGAGCAGGACCGGCAGCTTGACCGACACGATCAGGTCGCCCCAGATGTTGATCTCCACGGGTTGCCCGCCGCTATTCGCGTAGAGAAACAGAGCGATGACGAATCCGAGGACGAGCCAGAAGAGAGCCTTGAGAAACTGCATCGGCCCACCTTCCTAGAAAACGGAGGATTCGTCCAGCCTCAGCCGATTTCGCGGTCGAGCTCGGCGAACAGCGCGCCGATCGTCTTCAATCGCGGCCTTTCCTCCTCGAGGATGGCGCGGAAGGCGTCGCGCTTCAATGCGGCGACGGCGGCCGGGGCGAGCCGCTTCGCCTCGGGCACGGCGGAGTTGACGATGTCGATCAGCCGGTCGACGCCGTGCAGGCGGCCCCAGAGATAGTCGTTCTCGCGATAGGCGCGGCTGAAGAAGGCGCCGAAGCTGTTGAACTGGAGCCCCTTCAATGTCTGCTCCGGGCCGCCCGCGCGGATCGCGGTCGCGTCGTTGGGCGATATCCGGTCGACCTTGATCGGATCGAACTCGTCGAGCCCCTCGCCCTGGAGCAGGGGCAGGGTGGCGATGTCGAAATAGGGATAGCCGAGATAGGAGAGGAGCAGCGGCTTGCGGTCGGCGCGGGGCAAAGCGAGGAGCGCCTCGCTGAGCGCGCGATCCGCCTCCGCGTCGAGCGGCGGCAGATCGAGCAGGCGGGCGAGCGCGGCCAGGGCCGCGGCCGGGTCGGTTTCCGCCGCGGCGAAGGCGCGCCGGCTCGCTTCGTCGGCCTCCCCGGACTCGCGGGCGCGGTAGCGGGCGATCGTGCCGTGCAGCATCAAGAGCACCCGCTCCTGCTGCTCGCGCGGCGCCGCCATGCTCTCCGAATTCTCGGTGATCCGCCGCGCGACGAAGCGCAGCCGCCGGGTCCGGAAGGTGAGATCGAACGCGCCCAGAAAGGCGATGACGTCGGCGCGCGCGCCGTCGGCGGTGACCGCCTCGGCGTCGGTCAGGCCGACGGCGCGGACATGCCGCCAGATCGCGCGGCGGAGGGCGGCGCGGCGGCCGCCGTCGCCGCCGCCGAGCCGGAAGAGGAGGGCGGCCGTCTCCTCGACGACGGTGGCAATCTTGAGCTGGCCGTAGGCGGCATAGGCATAGCCGGCCTCGCGCGCGGACAGCTTGTGCGCCCGGCTCCGCCAGGCGGCGAGCCGGGCCGCCGTCGGGCGGTTCAGGAAGAAGCTCGATCCGACCGCCCGCTCGATCGCCGCCTCGACCTCGGGGCGGATCGATTCGATGATCCGCCTGAGGCGCCGGACCCGCGCCGACATCCGTTCGATCGTCTCGAGATTGTCGCGGATCGGCTGCTCGCGCGGAATGTCGGAAAGGGCGCCGAAGATCGTGCCGAAGAAGCCCGGCATCTCGGCCTCGTCATGCTCGGCGAGGCGAACGGTCTTCATCCCCGGCTTGGGGTCGATATAGACGAAGCGGCGGTCGACCTCGCGCCGCGCGGGGCGCTTCTCGAGCGCCGCCACCGCCGGCCCGAACGGCCGGTTGTGCAGCACCGAGCCGTCGATCAGCACCGCTTTCTCGGCCTCGCCCATGGCGGCGCGCTGCGGCAGGGCGCGGGCGAGGAAGGCGTCGCGGCCGGGCCAGGGCCGGTGGCGCTGCTCGAGGCAGCGGTCGAGCTCGTCGACCCGGAAGGGCGGGAAGGCGCCGGGGAAGCTCGCCGTCGCCCGCGCCGCGAAGGCGAGCTCGGCCGGGTCGGCGAGCCGGCGCTCGCCGCCGCCCGGATCCTGGAAGGAAAGGGTGAGCCGATGCTCGGTCTCGATCGCCTCGGGCGGCGAATTGAGCCGCAGCCGCTCGGGATGGCCGTGGAAATCGGTGACGGTGACGAACAGGTCGAGCGGCTGGTAGGCGGGCAGCAGGGGATCGCCCTTGGGGCCCTGCTCCATCGCCTCGAACGCGTTGAGGATCAGGTTGGTGAACTGGGGCCCGCCGAACGGCGGCGCGAACCAGGGCGCGCGCACGAAATTGGCGAGCTTCGCCCGGATCTCGGCGCGGTGGCCGGCCTCGACCGTCTTGTCGACCGTGCCGGCGCGCCTCGACAGCGCCCAGGCGATCGGCACCGCCGCCATCTTCGCCGCGCGCGACACCGCGCCGCCGCCGGGATCGAGCAGCGAATCGACGTCGGCCGATTCGAGCCAGAGCTCGGTCAGCGGGTCGATCGTCTGGCCGGTGGCGATGGCGTGGGCGAGGAAGATGGCGTTGATCCCGCCGGCGCTCGCTCCGGACAGGATGTCGACCAGGATATGGAGGTCGACCTGCGCCTCCGCCGCGATGGTGCGCAGAAGCCGCGCATAGACGTCGTCGTGGGCGGCTTCGGCGGCGTCGCTCGAATGGACCGCCTGGCTCGCCTTGGCGAGGCGCCAGATTTCCTTGGTGATGCCGTGCATGTAGACGGCGAGGCTGACGCCGCCGTAGCAGACCAGGGCGATCCTGAGCTCTTTCTCCTGCATCGGCGCAGCGTGGCATTCCGGCGCCGCGCTGTCGAGCGAAGCGCTTCCCTTCGCCCGATCGCTTGGGCTAAGCGGGCGCGGCCGGACCGGCCGGCGCCTGGAAGCTGGAAGTTCGATTTGGTGCGGTTGCGGCGCTTCGCCTGGTATTTCATCGCAGGATTGCTGGTCGCGGCCGCGCTCTGGGTGCTGGCGCTGCGCGTCACCCGGCCGCTCCCCGCCGATCCCGCGCATCGCTTCGACGTCGCGGTTTCGAGCGGCGGCTCGGCGCGCCCGCACGCGGTCGATTATGCCCGGCTCGACGCGCGGCTCAACCGGCTGATGGCGGACCCGGCGATGGTGGGCCTCGCCGTCGGCATCGTCGAGGACGGCCAGATCCGCTTCATCAAGGGCTATGGCGTGACCTTCGCCGGCGGCCGCGAGCCGGTCACCGCCGACACCGTCTTCCGCTGGGCGTCCTTGTCCAAGGGCGTCGCCGCCGACATGGTCGCGAGCCTCGCCAATGACGGGCGGCTGTCGCTGGGCGACCCGGTGGCGCGCTACGCCTCCTCGCTCAGGCTGCCCGGCGGCAACGAGCAGGTGGCGAGCGTCGCCAATCTGCTCTCGCATTCGCTCGGCCTGTTCGGCCATGCCCAGGATGCCAAGCTCGAAGACGGGTTGGAGCCGCACTATCTGCGCGGCACGCTCGCCACCCTCCACAATATCTGCGCGCCCGGCACCTGCCACGCCTATCAGAACGTCGCCTATGACGCGGCCTCGGAGATCGTCGAGCGGGTCACCGGGCGGCCTTATGGCGAGGTGGTGCGCGAGCGCTTCTTCGCGCCTCTGGGAATGACCGGCGCCAGCGTCAGCCGCGCCGCTCTGGTCGGCGCGCAGAGCTGGGCGCGGCCCCATGTCGGCGGCCATCCGCGCGGGCCCGAAGAGGTCGCCGACATCTATTATCGGGTGCCTGCCTCGGGCGGCGTCAACGGCACGATCAAGGACCTTGCGATCTGGATGCTGGCGCAGATGGGCCTCGCCGCCGACGTGCTGCCGCCGGCCGTCCTCGCCGCCGTCCAGACGCCGCAGGTGCGCACCCCGGGCGAGAATTTCCGCCGCCGCAAGTTTCGCGAGCGCACCGCGGCCTCCGCCTACGGCCTCGGCTGGCGGATTCTCGATTATGCCGGCCACCGCGTCGTCGGCCACCATGGCGGGGTGCGCGGCTATCGCTCGATGATCCTGTTCGATCCGCGGCTGCGCGCCGGGGTCGTCGTCCTCTGGAACTCGTCGAGCCCGCGGCCCAACGCGATCGAATATGAAGTGATGGACATGATTTACCGGCTGCCGTTCCGCGACTGGCTCGAGCTCGACAAGGCGCCGGAGGTACCGGAAAATCCGAACGGCAACCTCGCCCACGCCGAGAACGAGGGCGGTTAGGCGGCGCTCAATTCCGCCCAGATCGGCAGATGATCCGACGCGCGGCGCGAGCATTGGCTGCGGTGGACTCCGGCCGCGACGATCTGGAGGTCGCGGCTGACGATGATCCGGTCGAGCGCGGCGATCGGCCGGCGGGCATGGAAGCTGAGGCCGCAGGGCGCGAACTGGTGGTCCGCCCCGAAATCGCGCAGGCAGCCGCCGCGCGTGCTCCATTCGTTGAGGTCGCCCATCAGCACCGTCGGCGGCTCGCCTTCGCGCTCGTGCAGATGGGCGAGGATCGCCTGCGCCTGCTGCCGCCGCCACAGGCCGGAAAGGTCGAGATGCATGCCGACCACGCGCAGCAGCGCGCCGTCGACCAGCAGCTCGGCGAGCACCGCGCCGCGCGGCTCCAGGGAGGGCAGGCGGAACAGGTGATGCTCGCGCACCTCGATCCGGTTGCGCACCAGCAGCGCGTTGCCGTGCCAGCCGATCGAGCCGGCGCGATTGTCGATCTCGACCGGCTTGTAGTCGCTGCGCGCCGCCAGCATCGCCAGCGGGATCGCGCTGGCGCGGGAGCCGAACCGGCGGTCGGCCTCCTGGAGCGCGATGACGTCGGCGTCGAGCTCGTTCAGCACCTCGATCGTCCGCTCGGGGCGCCGCCGGCGGTCGGTGCCGATCGCCTTGCGCATGTTGTAGGAAGCGACGCGGATCATGGGCTGCCGAAAAATAGGGACAGTCCCCATTTTCTCAAGCGCGGGCGCGGCGGGCGGAAAATAGGGACTGTCCCTATTTTTTCTAGCGGTGCTGCTTGCCGAGCGAATGGTCGAGCGCGCGGGCCGCCTTGTCCGCCGCCAGCAGCACCGCATTCTCGATCCGCGCGGCCTCGGCGTGGACCGCGATCGGCTCGTGGCCCGCCGGGCGCGCCTCGATGCTGACGCGCTTGTCGCCGCCGCCCTTCCCGCCGTTCATGTCGGAGATGTGGACCTCGACCCGGCGCAGCCGCTCGTCGAACTTCTTCAACTTCCGCCGTACCTGCTGCTCCAGCCGCGCATTGGCGGCGGCGTCGCTCTTGATATGGTTGTCGGTTCTGATCTGGACGAACAAGACGGCCTCCACGCTCTGCCACGGATACAGGCATAATGCGGGGTGGGGCAGGGGCGTTCCGTGGCCGCAGAATTTGCTGGATGTTCACTTCCTGTTCCGCTAAGCCGCAACCATGGCGAAGCCGAGGAAACGCTATGTGTGCCAGCTCTGCGGGTCGGTGACGCCGCGCTGGACCGGCCAGTGCGTCGAGTGCGGCGAGTGGAACGGCCTGGTCGAGGATGCCGAAGGCGTGGTGACGCCCTTCGCGGCGAAGCACAATCTGCGCACCGGCGGCCGGCGGGTCGATCTGGTCGGGCTCGATGCGGAGCTGGCGCTGCCCGACCGGCTGGCGACCGGCATCGCCGAGTTCGACCGGGCCCTGGGCGGCGGCATGGTGGCGGGCTCGGCGATCCTGATCGGCGGCGATCCCGGCATCGGCAAGTCGACCCTGCTGCTGCAAGCGGCTGCGAGGGTCGCCGTGCAAGGCCTTCCGGTTGCTTATATTTCAGGCGAGGAGGCGGCGGACCAGATACGCTTGCGCGCGCGCCGGCTCGGGCTCGGCGCGGCGCCGCTCCGGCTCGCCGCGGCGACTTCGGTGCGCGACATATTGACGACGCTCGGCGAATCGGCGGCGCCCGCTCTGGTGGTGATCGATTCGATCCAGACCATGTATTCGGACCTGATCGAGGGCGCCCCGGGGACGGTCAGCCAGGTCCGCGCGGCGGCCCACGAGCTGATCCACTTCGCCAAGGAGAGTGGCGCCGCTCTGGTCCTCGTCGGCCACGTCACCAAGGACGGGGCGATCGCCGGGCCGCGCGTGCTCGAACATATGGTCGACACGGTGCTGAGCTTCGAAGGCGAACGCAGCCACCAATACCGGATCCTGCGCGCGACCAAGAACCGCTATGGCGGCACCGACGAGATCGGCGTGTTCGCGATGGGCGAGGAAGGGCTCGCCGAGGTCGCCAACCCCTCGGCCCTGTTCCTCACCGACCGCGGCGAAGCGGTCCCTGGCGCGGTCGTCTTCCCGGCGCTCGAAGGGACCCGGCCGGTGCTGGTCGAAATCCAGGCGCTCACCGTCCGCCTCGCCAGCGGCGCCACGCCGCGCCGCGCCGCGGTCGGCTGGGACAGCGGGCGGCTCGCTATGATCCTCGCCGTGCTCGAGGCGCGCTGCGGGCTGAGCTTCTCGACCTGCGAAGTCTATCTGAACGTGGCCGGCGGCTATCGCGTGACCGATCCCGCCGCCGACCTCGCGGTCGCCGCGGCGCTCGTTTCGGCGCTCGCCGAGCGCCCGGTCCCCGCCGAGACGGTCGCGTTCGGCGAGGTCGCCTTGTCCGGCGAGCTCCGGCCCGTCGCCCATGCCGGCCTCCGGCTCAAGGAAGCGGCGAAGCTGGGCTTCGAGCGGGCGCTGGTGCCGGGCGCGATCGCGGGCGAGAAGGGGCCGATGCGGCTGTCGGGCTTCCGCAGCCTCGGGCAATTGGTCGATCATCTGCTCGGCAGATAAGAACCCACACCGTTCGCCCTGAGCCTGTCGAAGGCTTTTCTTTTTTCTTGGCCCGCGAAAAGGAAGGGGCTTCGACAGGCTCAGCCCGAACGGTTAGGAATGGTAGCCATGCACCGCGCCGCATTCTTCGTCGCCCTGTCGCTCCTCCCCGCCGCCGCGCTCGCCCAGGATGCCGCCTATCGCCGCTTCCTCGAGCAGACCAACGCCGCCGCGCCGCCGCCGGCGCTCGACGCGCTGCGGCAGCCGGCGCTCGAGACGCTGCAGGGCAATGCCCGCGGCGAAGGCCGCTGCGTGCCGAGCGCGCTGACGCTGGAGCGGCTCGAAAGCGCGACCGCGGTCAGGGTGATCACGCAAAGCGTCCGCGCCGGGCAGATCCGGAACGGCTGGACCTTCTACGGCCGCGCCGCGGGCTGCCCCGAGCCCTTCCTCGGCCACTTCCTCGCGGCGCGGATGGCCGACGGCAGCCTGCGCGTGCTGCTCGTCAACGAGGGCGAGACCCTCGCCAATCCCTCGCTGATGCGCGACATGGGCCATCTCGCCGCGCTCGCCGCCACCAATTTCGTGCGCCGCGCGGCCCCGGCCTGCGACGGCGCCGACCTGCGCATGGGGCCGACGAGGATCGTCGACCGCTCGCGGCTCGGCGCTTATGCGCACGGCGCCTATTTCTCGGGTTCGTGGCGCGAGGCCTGGACGTTCACGGTCTGCGGGCGCCGGGTCGAGGTCCCGGTCAGCTTCACCGCCGACGCCCAGGGCGGCGCCGACTACAGCGTCGAGGGCACCGCCGCGCGGATCCTCGACTGACGTGCTTCCCCTGTATCGAATCCTCCTCTAACCACCTCCCGATGGGCCTTACCGCACTCGACATCCTCGTCCTCCTGCTGGTCGGCGCCGGGCTGGTGGTCGGCTGGCTGCGCGGCTTCGTCGCCGAGATATTGTCGCTGCTCGCCTTGTTCCTGGCGATCGCCGCTTTGCGCTACCTGCACGGGCCGGTCCGCGACCTGCTGGTCGGGCCGGTCGGCACCGTCGCGGGCGCCGCGGTGCTCGCCTTCGCGATCGTCTTCGGCCTCGTCTATTTCGGCGGCCGGCTCGCCGCGCGGCGGCTCGGCGGCCGCGTCCGCAATTCGGTGGTCGGACCGGTCGACCGGCTGCTCGGCGCCGGCTTCGGCTCCTTGAAGGGGCTGATCGGCGCGACCCTGCTCTATCTCGTCTTCAACCTCGTCTACGACACGCTCTGGAGCCGCGCCGCGCCGCGGCCCGACTGGATCGCGCAGTCGCGCACCTATCCTTTGCTCCAGTCGAGCAGCGCGATGATGGTCGACCTCGTCGAGGCGCGCCGCGGCCCCGAACCGGTCGCGAATCAGGCCGAAGCCAACACGCAATGACGGAAATCCGGCTCCACGACACGATGGCGCGGGCGAAGCGCGCTTTCGCGCCCGCCGACCCGAAGCGGGTGACGATGTATGTCTGCGGGCCGACCGTCTACAACCGCGCCCATATCGGCAATGCCCGCCCGGCGGTGGTTTTCGACGTGCTCGCGAGGCTGCTGCGCCACGCCTATGGCGAGGAGAGCCTCGTCTACGCCCGCAACGTCACCGACGTCGACGACAAGATCATCGAGGCGGCGAAGGCCGAGGGTCTCGATCCGGGGGCGATCACCGAGCGCTACGAGCGCTTCTACAACGAGGACATGGGGGCATTGGGCGTCCGCCTGCCCGACCTCGCCCCGCACGCGACCGGCCATGTCGGCGAGATGGTGGCGATGATCGCCCGGCTGATCGAGGCCGGCAATGCCTATGAGGCGGACGGCCACGTCCTCTTCCACGTGCCGGGCGACCCCGATTACGGCGCGCTCGGCCGTCGCGACCGCGAGGCGATGATCGCCGGCGCCCGGGTCGAGGTCGCGAGCTACAAGAAGGATCCGGCCGATTTCGTCCTCTGGAAGCCCTCGCCCGAAGGCGTGATCGGCTGGGACTCGCCGTGGGGCAGGGGCCGCCCGGGCTGGCACATCGAATGCTCGGCGATGATCGAGGCGCATCTGGGGGAGACGATCGACATCCACGGTGGCGGCCTCGACCTCATCTTCCCCCACCACGAGAACGAGATCGCCCAGAGCCGCTGCGCCCATGGCGGCGCGGCCCTGGCGCGCTACTGGGTGCATAACGGCTTCCTGTCGATGGCGGGCTCGGAGAAGATGTCGAAGAGCCTCGGCAATGTGGTGCTGGTGAATGAGCTGCTCGAGCGGGGCCACCAAGGCGAGGTGCTGCGCTTGGGTCTGCTCTCCGCCCACTACCGCCAGCCGCTCGAATGGTCGGAAAGCCTGGTGGCGCAAAGCAAGGCGACGCTGGATCGGCTCTACCGTGCCGCCGGCGACGCCGATGTCGGGGATCCCGATCCGGGCGTGCTCGACGCGCTCGCCGACGATCTCAACACCCCTCTGGCCCTGTCGCGTCTCGCCGCGATCGAGGACGGCGCGACGCTGCGCGCTTCGGGGCGATTGATGGGCCTGCTTGCGGACGAGCCAGCCGGCTGGTTCCGGGGCGAAGGCGATCCCCGAATCGATGCGCTGGTCGCCGCCCGCGCCGATGCCAAGCAGCGCCGCGACTTCGCCGAGGCGGATCGGATCAGGGCCGAGCTGGCGGAGGACGGGATAGTGCTGGAAGATCGACCCGACGGAACCACCGACTGGCGTCGCGCCTGAGCAGTCACTCCACCCCGCTCACCCTGAGTAGCCGGTGAGCCTGTCGAACCGGCGTATCGAAGGACGCATGGAATCCGTCTTTCGATACGGGCCTTCCCCCGGATCGGTCCCTATGCAGGATTAGCGGAGAAGGTTGGTGGGGCCGGTCTGCGCCTCTATACGTCGCCCATGACCGCCCCTCTCTACACGCGCGACATCCTGCGACTCGCCGCCGCGATTCCGCATCTGGGCCGGCTCGAAGGCGCGCAGGCGAGCGTGGAAAAAAATTCGCCCATCTGCGGCAGCCGGGTCGTTGTCGACCTGGTGACCGACGGCGAAGGCAGGGTGGCCGAGCTCGGCCAGGAGGTGCGCGCCTGCGCATTGGGCCAGGCCTCGGCGGCTTTGCTGGGCGCGCATGCGGTCGGCCGCAGCGCCGACGAACTCGCCGCGGCCCGCGATGCGCTCGCCGCCTATCTCGCCGGCGCGCGCGAGGATCCGGGCGACTGGCCGGGCCTTGCCGTGTTCGCAACGGCGCGCGCTTATCCCGCGCGTCACGCCGCGATCCTGCTGCCGTTCGCGGCCGCCGCCGAGGCTGCGGCGCGATGACCGGCTCGCTGCTCCGCGACGCCGTGATCCTGCTGGGCTTCGCGCTCGGCTTCGTGCTGCTGTTCCGCCGGCTCGGGCTCGGCGCGACCTTGGGCTATCTCGTCGCCGGCGCTTTGGTCGGGCCCTATCTGCTCGGCCTCGTCGCCGGCGCCGAAAGCAAGCTGCATTTCGCCGAGATCGGCATCACTTTGCTGCTGTTCCTGGTCGGGCTCGAGCTCAATCCGGCGCGGCTGTGGCGGATGCGGCACGACATCTTCCTGTTCGGCGGGCTCCAGGTCGCGTTGTGCGGCATCGCGGCGGCGGCCCTGGTCTGGTTCGCCGGCCGTTCGTCCTGGCCGGCGGCGCTGGCGCTCGGCCTGCCGCTGGCCCTGTCCTCGACCGCGCAGGTGCTGCCGATGCTGCAATCGGCGGGAAGGCTGCGGACCCCGTTCGGCGAGCGCGCTTTCTCGATCCTGCTCTTCCAGGACCTCTCGATCGTGCCGCTGATCACGATCGTCGCGGCGATGTCGCGCAACCCCGCCGACGCGGCCGGCCCGCCCGGCTGGCAGCTCGGCCTCTACACGGTCGGCGCGATCGTCGGCCTGGTCCTCGCCGGCCGCTTCCTGCTCCGGCCGCTGTTCCGCCTGATCGGCAATATGGGCGAGCGCGAGATGTTCGTCTTCGCGGGCCTGTTCACGGTGATCGCGACCGCCGCGATCATGCAGCTGCTCGGCCTGTCGACCGCCTTGGGCGCATTCATCGCCGGCGTGATGCTCGCCGATTCGCCCTACCGGCACGAGCTCGAGGCCGACGTCGAGCCGTTCCGATCGATCCTGCTCGGCCTGTTCTTCCTCTCCGTCGGCATGATGCTCGATCTCCACGCGATCGCCGAGCGGCCTTTGTTCGTGATCGGCATGGCCGCCGGCCTGATCGCGATCAAGGCGGTGGTGATCATGGGCCTGGCGATGGCGTTCCGCATGGCCTGGCGCCCGGCGCTCGCGCTCGGCCTGCTCTTGAGCCAGGGCGGCGAGTTCGGCTTCGTCCTGTTCGCGCAGGCGCAAGGCGCGATGCTGATCTCGCCCGAGGCGGCGAGCCTGTTCGGCGCGATCGTCACCCTGTCGATGGCGACGACCCCCTTCCTGATGATGGCGACGAGCCGGATGCGCGCCGAGCCGGTCAGCAAGGAGGAGCGCGAGGGGCCGGTCGCCGACGGCTCGAACGCGATCATCGTCGGCTACGGCCGGTTCGGCCAGACGGTGGGCCAGATGCTGGTCGCCCAGGGCATACCGGTGACCCTGATCGACACCGACATCGAGATGATCGACGTCGCCGGAAGCTTCGGCGCCAAGGTCTATTATGGCGACGGCACCAGGGTCGACCTGCTCCGCCAGGCGGGCGCGGCCGAGGCCGAGCTGATCCTGTTCTGCATCGACGGCGACCAGCTCGACGCCGAATTGCTCGAGGGAATCCACGAATCCTTTCCCAGGGCGACCCTGTTCGTGCGCGCCTATGACCGCCGCGCCTTGCTGAAGCTCAAGGGGGCGCCGGTCGCCGGCGCGGTCCGCGAGGTGCTCGAATCGGCGGTGAAAATGGCGCGGATGGCGATGGAGAGCGTCGGCGTCGACCTCGAGGAGATCGACCGCACCGAGAATCTCTATCGCGCGCGCGACCGCGAGCGGCTGCGGGCGCAGCTCGCGACCGGCGACCTGCGCGCCCAGATCGACCGGATCATCGTCAATCCCGAGCAGGTCAACGAGGTCGAACCCGCTAAGTAAGGAACGCCTTGCCGATGCCTCGGGTCAGCACCATCACGCCGGCTTTCTTGTCGTGCGCCATGCGCGCGGCGAGCCGCGCCGGCGCGACCTCGGTCGTCACCGGCAATCCGATCTCGGCGAGGTGGGCGATCGCCCGCGCCGCGTCCCCGGCCGGGCAGAGGCCGCGCTCGACCGACAGCTCGAACGCCATCGCCATCCCGATCGCAACCGCCTCGCCGTGCCGCAGGCCGGCCTCCGCCTCGATCGCGTGGCCGAAGCTGTGGCCGAAATTGAGCAGGGCGCGCCGCCCTTGCGTGTCGCGTTCGTCGCCGGCGACCAAAGCCGTCTTGGCGGCCAGGCAGGTCTCGATCGCGTGGAGCCGCGCCGCCTTGTCGCCGGCGAGCAGGGCCGCGCCGTTCGCCTCGCACCAGGCGAAGAAATCGGGATCGGCGATCAGGCCGTATTTGACCACTTCGGCATAGCCCGCGCGCAGCTCGCGGTCGGGCAGCGTCGCGAGCGCGGCGGGGTCGATCAGCACCGCGGCGGGCGGATGGAAGGCGCCGATCAGATTCTTGCCCTGGCGCGCATTGACCCCGGTCTTGCCGCCGATCGCAGCGTCGGCCTGGGCGAGCAGACTCGTCGGCACCGCGATCCAGTTGCAGCCGCGCTTGAGGATCGCCGCCGCGAACCCGGCCAGGTCGCCGACCACGCCGCCGCCGACGGCGACGACATGGTCGTCGCGGCGGATGCCGGCGTCGATCATCGCCTCGATCAGCGCCTCCGCCTCGGCCATGCTCTTGCTCGCCTCGCCGGGCGTCAGCACGTGGCGGCCCGCGAAATCCGCGCCGAGCCGGTCCGGCCAGCCCGCGGCCGCGACATTCGCGTCGGTGACCAGGAACAGCTTGCCATGGGGCGGCAGCGCGGCCGCGCCGATCAGGCCCTCGCCGATCCGGATCATCGCGCGGCCAGCGCCGCGACGATCCGGTCGACCATGCGCTCGTGCGGCAGCGCACCGCGGATCGCGAGATGAGCCTCGGCGTAGACGGGATTGCGGATCTCGGCGAGGCTGCGCAGCAGGGCGACCGGGTCCTTGCCTCTGAGCAGCGGCCGGTGATCGCGCCGGCCGACGCGCTCGGCGAGGATCTCGACCTCGGCGTCGAGCCAGATCGCGATGCATCGCTCGAGGATCAGCCTGCGCGTCTCCGGGTCCATGAACGCGCCGCCGCCGGTCGCGATCACCCTGGGCGGCCCGGCGAGCAGGCGCGCCAGCACGCGGCGTTCGCCCTCGCGAAAGTGAGTCTCTCCATAGAGCTCGAAAATCTCGGCGATGGGGAGGCCGGCGGCGGCTTCGATCTCCGCGTCGGCGTCGACGAAGGGAAGGCCCAGCCGCTTCGCCAGCCGCCGCCCGACGCTGGACTTGCCGGCGCCCATCAGGCCGACCAGCGCGATCGACTTTTCCTGGCTCTGGCGGGCTTGGACCATGATCGGGGGCTATACAGAGCGCGCCCCGCTGGGGCAAAAGGCCGGCCATGCGTAGAACCAGTTTCGCCCCGACCCGCCGCCGCCGTTCGCCGGCTTCCCTCATCCTCCTCGTCCTCGCCGCGCTGCTCGTCGCCTTGCTCGTCTACGCCTGGGCGAAGAACAGCGAGGTCGCCCCGGCCCGGATCGAGCAGGACGTGACCAATGCGCTGGCGCACTAGAGCGCTGCTCGTCGCCGGCGCCGGCATTCTGGCCGCGGCGCTGCCGGCGCTCGGCCAGGACCGCGCGCCCGAATCGCTGCTGCCGCCGGGCTTCGGCGACCCGCAGACCCTGCCGCCGCCCGAGCAGAAGGCGCCGCCGCCGCAAAACCGCCCGCAATTGCCGACCGTGCCGACGCTCGTCGGCAACGAGGCCGACAACCAGATGTCCGGCAACATGATGGGCGACGTCGAGGAGGTTGCGCTCGACCAGTCGGCGCTGCCGCGGCCGAGCAATTATTTCTCGATCCCCGAAGGCTCCGCCCGCCCGACCGATTTCGTCGGTCCGCTCCAGCCCGGCAATTTCGGCCTCGGCGAATATGCGTTCGGCAGGAGCAATGGCCCGCTCTACGCCGCCTTGATGAACCGACTCGACGCGCCTTTGCCGTCGCGCTGGACCTCGATCCTGCTGCGCCGCGCGCTGCTGTCGCGGCTCGCGGCGCCGGCGGGCGTGCAGCCGGTCGACTGGGTCGCCGAGCGCGCCGCCCTGCTGCTCAGGATGGGCGAGGCCGATGCGGCGCGGATGCTGGTCGAGGCGGTCGACGTCGAACAATATACGCCGCGCATGGTCGAGGTCGCGGCCCAGACCGCGCTCGCCACCGCCGATCCCGCCGCGCTCTGCCCGCTCGTGGCCCCGGCGCGGGGCTGGTCGAGCGACCCGGTCTGGATCCTCGCCGACGGCATGTGCGCGGCGCTGGAGGGCGAGGCGGCGCGCGCCACCGCGCTGATCGACCAGGCCCGCGGCCAGGCCGGCACCAGCATCGACCTGCTGCTCGCCGAAAAGGTGGTCGGCGCCGGCGCCGAGACCCGGCGCGCGGTCGACATCCAGTGGGACGGGGTCGCCGAGATCAACGCCTGGCGCTTCGGCCTCGCCAGCGCCGTCGGCCTCGACATACCCCCGCGGCTGATGAACGGCGCCCGGCCCGAGATCCGCGCCTGGCTCGCCCGCGCGCCGATGGTGCCGCTCGAGCAGCGGCTCGCGGCCGCGTCGACCGCGGCGGCCTTGGGCGTCTTCTCCTCGCACTCGCTGGTCGAGCTCTACAGCCTGGTGCTCGACGAGACCGACCCGGCCGAGATTGCGGGATCGGCCGCGGCGCGGCTGCGCACCGCCTGGGTGGGCCGCGACGTCGGCGAGCGGATGGGCGCGATCCGCGAGCTCTGGCGCGAGGGCGGCGAGGCGCCCGAGGCGCGCTACGCCCGCTCGATCCTCACCGCCGGCGCCGCCGCCCGGATCGCGCCGGCGGCCGATCTCGCCGGCGATGCCGAGGGGCTGATCGCCGCGATGCTGAGCGCCGGCATGGACCGCGAGGCCGCGCGCTGGGCGCCGATCGTCGAGCAGACGGGGGAGGGGAGCCGCGCCTGGGCGCTGCTTGCGGTCGGCGCGCCGCGCGCGATCGTCAGCGACCGCCTCGACGCCTTCGTCGCCGCCGACGACAGCGCCGGCCGGCTGCGCTCGCAGCTGCTCGCCGCCGCGCTCGCCGGGCTCGGGCGGATCAACGCCGACCAGGCGGCGCGCGCGGGCCTGCGTCTCGGCGATGACGACCGCTGGACCGCCGCGATGGACGAAGCGGCGCGGGCGCGCGCGCCGGGCGCGATCGCCCTGCTCGCCGGCGTCGGCATGCAGACCGAGGGCTGGCGCGGCGTTCCGCCCGCTTACCTGTTCCGCATCGTCCGGGCGCTGCGCGTGGTCGGGCTCGACCATGAGGCCCGGATGATCGCCGCCGAGGCCGTGGCGCGGCTGTGAGCCCCCGCGCGGAGCGCGAATCGAATAATGCCGAGGACCGGCAGCGGATCGCGGCCTTCCTCGAAATGATGGCGGCGGAAGCGGGCGCCGCGCGCAACACCCTGCTCGCTTATGAGCGCGACCTCAACGGCGCCTCCGCGCTGCTCGGCGGCCGGCTCGCCTTGGCGGCGCCGGACGAGATCAGGCGGCTCGCCGAGGCCTGGATGCCCCTGAGCCGCGCGACCGTCGCGCGCAAATCGGCGGCGTTGCGACGCTTCTACGGCTTCCTCCACGACGAGGGGATGCGCGCCGACGACCCTTCCGCGGCGCTGCCGCGGCCGGTGCGCGAGCGGCCGCTCCCGAAGGTGCTCGATCATAGCGCGGTCGAGGCTCTGTTCGCCGAGATCGAGCGCCGCAAGGCGGAGGGCGGGGCGGCGGCGCTGCGCCTTGCCGCTCTGGTCGAGCTGCTCTACGGCTCGGGCCTCAGGGCCAGCGAGCTGGTGTCGCTGCCGCGCAATGCGGTAGCGCCCGACCGGCCGTTCCTGATCCTCAAGGGCAAGGGCGGGCGCGAGCGGCTGGTGCCGATCTCGGACCGCGCCCGGGCGGCCGTCGCCGAACATACCGCTTCGGTCCCTCGCGACGCGCTCTACCTCTTCCCGTCGGGGAAGAAGCATCTCTCCCGGGTGCGGCTCTATCAGCTGGTGCGCGACCTCGCCGCCGACGCCGGCATCCCGCCCGAGCGGATCAGCCCGCACGTGCTGCGCCACGCCTTCGCCACCCATTTGCTCGAGGGCGGCGCCGACCTGCGCGCCGTCCAGATGCTGCTCGGCCACGCCGACATCGCCACCACCCAGATCTACACCCACGTCGATTCGCGCCGCCTGATCGAGCTCGTCAACCAGCGCCACCCGCTCGTTGACGCGAAGGCGAACCCGGCTTAACCCGCGCCGCTCATGGCGACCTTTCTCGACTTCGAAAAGCCGATTGCGGAGCTGGAGGCGCGGATCGCCGAGCTGCGCGAGACCGCTTCGGCCGGCGAGGCCAATATCGAGGCCGAGATCGCCCGGCTCGAGGAGCGCTCGGCGCGGCTGCTGCGCGACACCTACGCCAGGCTCACGCCCTGGCAGAAGACCCAGGTCGCCCGCCATCCCGAGCGCCCCCATTTCCGCGACTTCGTGGCCGCGCTGATCGAGGATTTCGTTCCCCTCGCGGGCGACCGCAACTTCGCCGACGATACCGCCGTGATCGGCGGCCTTGGCCGGCTGGAGGGCCGCCGGATCGTCGTGATCGGCCAGGAGAAAGGCGACGACACGGCGAGCCGCCTCGAGCACAATTTCGGCATGGCGCGGCCGGAAGGCTATCGCAAGGCGATCCGGCTGATGGATCTGGCCGACCGCTTCGCCCTTCCCGTCGTCACCCTCGTCGACACGCCGGGCGCCTTTCCCGGAGTCCAGGCCGAGGAGCGCGGCCAGGCCGAGGCGATCGCCCGGGCGACCGAGAAATGCCTCGCCGTGGGCGTGCCGCTGGTCACCGCGATCACCGGCGAGGGCATGTCGGGGGGAGCGATCGGAATCGCGGCCGCGAACCGCGTGCTCATGCTCGAACATGCAATCTACGCGGTGATCTCGCCCGAGGGCTGCGCCTCGATCCTGTGGCGTACCGCCGACAAGGCGCCCGAGGCCGCCGAGGCGATGCGGGTGACGGCCGGCGATTTGAAGCAATTGGAAGTGATCGACCGGGTGGTGCCCGAGCCGGTCGGCGGCGCCCACCGCCATCCCGCCGAAGCGATCGCCGCCTTGGGCGAGGCGCTCCGCGAGGAGCTCGACGCGCTCCAGGCGCTGTCGCGCGAGGAGGTCCGCGCGCAGCGGCGGGAGAAGTATCTGGCCCTGGCCTGAGAGAAAGAGTGACAGTCACTCTTTTTCCGAACCGGATTGCTTCGCTACGCTCGCAATGACGAAAGGGGGAGCGCCGGACAAGAGAAGGGCGGCGGAATTGCTTCCGCCGCCCCTCGCAACGCTTTCGAGTCGAGCGGGATTAGCCGTTCATCGCCGAAGAAACGTTGTTGAAGGTGCCCTTGAGGCTGGTGCCGAGGCCCTGCATCGCGGTGATGGCGGCGACGGCGATCAGAGCGGCGATCAGGCCATATTCGATGGCGGTCGCGCCCTTGTTGCTCTTGATCAGCTTGCGAATGAACATTTCCGGTCTCCTTGGTTCCACATTCCTTGCGGAAGTCCACACTTCCTGGCCGCCCGCGCTTGGTTCATGGGTCGACTGTCACCTCCATAAGCGAGGGAAGTTTCCAAACATTTAATGGCGGGCGGCTCCCGGCAGAGGGGAATTACCGGGTGCCGAAAAGGGAAAGGCGGCCGCGATTGCGGCCGCCTCGCGCGGTCTCGGACGGGCCCCGATCAGGCGTTGTTGCGGACCGCCTCGGAGACGTTGTTCCACATGTTCGCGGTGGTGGTGCCGACCGCCATTACGCCGACCATCATGGCGAGGAAGATCAGCGCCAGGATCAGGCCATATTCGACCACGGTCGCGCCCTTCTCGTCCCCGGCCAGCTTTCGCAGATATCGCATCGGCCCCATCCCTGCCATTGATTGGCGCCAGATAGCGGGCATACCGTTAACGAAAGCTTTTCAAGAGGCGCCGACTTGGAAAAAATTCCGACAATGACCGTCGTCGCGGCGGCGCTCGCCGATCAAGGCGGCCGGCTGCTGCTCCAGCAGCGCGCCCCGGGCCGGGCGATGGCGGGCCTGTGGGAATTTCCCGGCGGCAAGGTGGAAGCGGGCGAGCTGCCCGAATCGGCGCTGGTGCGCGAGCTGCGCGAGGAGCTGGGGATCGAGATCGCGCCCGCCGACCTCGCGCCCGCCTGCTTCGCCAGCGCGCGCAACGGGGCAAGCCACATGATCCTGCTCCTCTATCTGTGCCGGCGCTGGGAGGGCGAGCCGAGGCCGCTCGACGCCAGCGCGCTGCGCTGGGAGACGCCGGCGGCGATGCGCGCGCTGGCCATGCCGCCCGCCGACGCCCCGCTGATCGGCCTCATCGAGGCGCTGCTGTGAGCGGCGAGGGCAGGCTGCGGCTGCCGGCGATGACCGTCGCCTTGCTGTTCCTGTTCCTCGCGGTGGTCGCGCTCGTCACCATGCTCTCCGATCCCTATCAGATGGATTTCGTCAGCTATTGGGCGGCGGCGCGACTTGCCGACGCCGGCAATCCGGCGGGCGCCTACGACGTCGCGCTCCACCGCGCCGTCGAGCTCGGCGCGATCCCCCTGGGCGGCGCGCTCCCGTTCGCCTACCCCCCCTGCTTCCTGCTGCTGGTGGCGCCGTTCGGCCTGCTCGCCTATCCGGCCGCGGCGGCGAACTGGGTGCTGCTGACCTTCGCGGCCTATTGCGCGGCGATCCGGCGCTGGGCGCCCGATATGCCCTGGCTGGCGCTGTCCTTCCCGCCGCTGCTGATCAACGTCATCACCGGCCAGGCCGGCCTGCTCACCGCCGCCTTGTTCGTCGGCGGCATGGCCCTGCTGCCGAAGCGCCCGTTCGCCGCGGGGATCCTGCTCGGCCTGCTGATCGTGAAGCCGCAGCTCGGCCTGGTCGTGCCGCTGGCGCTGCTGGCCGGGCGGGAGTGGCGGGCGATCGCGGGCGCGGCCGCTTCGGCCGCGGGCCCGATCCTCGTCAGCCTTCTTCTGTTCGGCTGGGCGCCGTGGCAGGCTTGGCTCGCCAATGCCGGCCTCATCGTCTCGGTCGCCAGCGAAGGCCTCGCCGGCTGGCACCGCATGGCCGGCGTCTACGGCGCGCTGAGGCTCGCCGGGCTGGCGGCGGCGCCCGCCTGGGCTGCGCACGCTTTGGTCGGCCTGGCCGCGGCCGGCGCGGCCTGCCTGATCTGGTATCGCGAGACGGAGATCGGCAAGCGGGCCGCCGCGCTCGCCGCCGCGACCGCGCTCGCGAGCCCCTATCTATTCGTCTACGACACCCTGATCCTGATCGTGCCCTTCCTCTGGCTGATCGCGCGGCGCCGCGCGTTGCCGCTGGTCGGGCTCGCCTGGGCGATCCTGTTCCTCGCTCTGGTCCAGGTCGCCGGCTGGGGCGGCGGGCCGAACCTCGCGCCGCTCGCGCCGATCATCCTGCTCGCCCTGATCCTGATTCAGTCGCGCGGCTTGAGCGCGTCCGCGAGCGACACCGAGCCGCTGCCGCGCGGCGCCGCCTTGGGCTGATCCGGCGCGGGCGCCCAGCCGGCCAGGTGAATGATCTCGAACCGCTCGACCGTGCCGCCTTCCTCCTCGAAATCGGCCCTCGCGGCGGCGAGGCCGATCCGCCCGAACGGCCGGCGGTCGCGCGCGAGCAGCAGGTTCGCGGCCCCCATTCCCCTGAGGTCGCCGATCAGGGTGGCGAAGTCCGGATAGCGCAAGTCGAGCCGTTCGGCATCGGCGACCGGCAGGGCGAAGCCGGCGCGGGTCAACAGGTCGCCGGCGGTGCGCACGTCGATCTGGGGATGGATGCGGGGTGCCGCGCCCCGGCCTTCCGCGGCCTCGGCGGCGCGCAGCGCCCGGCGCAGGCGCGGCAGGCTGCCGGCGCCGGCGAAGGCGGCGAGGAACAGGCCGTCGGGCCGCAGCGTCCGCCGGATCTGGATCAGCGCGCCGGGCAGATCGTTGACCGTGTCGAGCGCGCCGGCTGAGACGATCAGGTCGAACGAGGCCGCGGGGAAGGGGAGGCGGTCCTCGTCGGCGTCCGAGACGGTCGCGTCGAGCCCACGTTCCTGCAGCCGCCCGGCGAGATAGGCGCCGCCGAGAACGAGCGCGTCGGCCAGCGGCCGGGTCACCAGCTCGAGCCGCGCCAGCAGCTCGTCGGCCATCCGGCGCGGCAGATAGTCCGGGCCGGCGGCGGCGCGATCGCGTCGCAGGCGCCGCAGCGCGCGGTCGAAGGGTCCGTCGGGCTCCACACCGCCCGCTATAGCAAAGCGTCCGCGCCCGGACAGGTCCGCTGTCCGCTTCCGGACACAAGATCCGCGCCTGCCCTCTTCGCGGAGGATGGCACGGCTCTTGCCCCTTATCTGGCTTGGACTTCCTCGACCGAGCCGATAAAAGCCCTGAAGCCCGAACAAGTGTATTGCATCACTAAAACAGTTGTGCGAGTAAAGCCCGCGACGATGACTGAGCATGTTTTGGAACCGATGCGCCGCGCGATGGTCGCGAGCCAGCTCCGCACGACCGGGGTCAACGACCCGCGCGTGGTCGCGGCGATGGGCGCGGTGCCGCGCGAGCTGTTCGTGCCGGAAGACCGGCTCGCGCTCGCTTATGCCGACGCTTTGGTTCCGGTCGCGCCCGGCCGCGCGCTGAACCCGCCAATGGCTCTGGGCCGGATGCTGACGGAAGCGCGGCTCGGCGGCGGCGAGCGCGCGCTCGTGATCGGCGCCGCGACCGGCTATTCGGCCGCGGTGCTCGGGCGCCTGGTCGCGTCGGTGGTCGCGCTCGAGGAGGACGACGAGCTCGTCGCGTTCGCGAGGAACGCGCTGAAGGGAAGCGGCGTCGAGCTGGTCAAGGGGCCGCTCGCCCGCGGCCATGCCAAGGCCGGCCCCTATGATTTCATCCTGCTCGACGGCGCGGTGGAGACGGTGCCGCCGGCGATCGTCGCCCAGGTCGCCGAGGGCGGCGCGGTCGCGCTGGCGCTGCTCGAGGAGGGCGTCAGCCGGCTGGCGATCGGCCGGGTGGTGGCGGGCGCGTTCGGCGCGACGGTCTTCGCCGACGCCGAGACGGCAACTTTGCCGGGGTTCGCAAGGCCCCGCGGTTTCAGCTTTTGAGGGAACGGAGTGGATTGATGCGGGGACGCATGCTGGCAGCGGTCGCGACGGTCGCGTTGAGCGGGGCGGCCTTGGGCCAGACCCAGACGGCGGTCGCGCCGCCGCCTTCGGCGGCCGCGCGGGGGCCGACCCAGTCGCTGCGCGAGGCGCTGGTCAAGACCTATGCCACCAACCCGACCTTGATGGCCCAGCGCCAGTCGCTGCGCGCGACCGACGAGGGCGCGGCCCTCGCCCGCGCCGCCGGCCGGCCGACTGTCAACGCGACCGGGGATTTCGACCAGGATGTGGTGACCCACAATTTCCAGGCGGCGAACGGCCGCGTCCTCAGCCTCGGCGGCAGCGTCAGCGTGCCGCTCTTTTCCGGCGGCCGGGTCCGCAACGGCGTCCGCGCGGCGGACACCCGGGTCCAGGCCGGGCGCGCCGACCTGCGCGCGACCGAGGGCGACATCTTCACCGAAGCGGTCGCCGCTTACATGGACGTGATCCGCGACCGCTCGATCGTCCAGCTGAACCGGAATCAGGTGCGCGTCCTCGATACCAACCTCCAGGCGACCCGCGACCGCTTCGAGGTCGGCGACCTCACCCGCACCGACGTCGCCCAATCCGACGCCCGGCTCGCGCTCGCCCGCAGCGCGCTCGCCACCGCCGAGGGGCGGCTCGAGGCGAGCGAGGAGAATTACCGCCGGGTGATCGGCGAGCTTCCCGCCGATCTCGCCCCGCCGCCGGCGCTGCCGCCGCTGCCGACCACCCCGGACCAGGCCGAAGACGTCGCGCTCGGCAACAATGCCGATCTCGCCGCGATCGCCGCCCGCGCCCGGGCCGCCGGCTTCGACGTCGCCGTCGCCCGCGGCCAGCGCCTGCCGACGATCTCGGCCGGCAGCTCCACCCGCTACGTCAACTCGCTCGGCCGCGCCGACGAGGCGGCCGGCCTGCCCGAGGGCAGCCTGCCGAACAGCACCACCGCCACCAGCGTCGGCCTGTCGCTGACCATGCCGCTCTACCAGGGCGGCGCCGGCGGCGCCCGCGTCCGCCAGGCGCAGGCGCTGCGCGGCCAGTTGCTCGAACAGGCGGTCGGGGTCGAACGGCTCGTCATCTCCAACACCCGCGCCGCCTATGCCGCCTATCGGGCCGCGAACGACGCGATCGAATCGAACACGATCGCGGTCGCCGCCAACGAGCTCGCGCTCGAGGGCACCCGCGCCGAGCAGGGCGTCGGTACCCGCAACATCCTCGACGTGCTCAATGCCGAGCAGGAGCTGTTGAACAGCCAGGTGCTGCTCGTCACCGCCCGCCGCGACGCCTATGTCGCCGGCTTCCAGCTGCTCAACTCGATGGGCATGGCCGAAGCGGAGGATCTGAACCTCGACAACGGGCCGCTCTACGACCCGACGATCAACTATAATCGCTATGCGCACAGCTGGTCCGATTGGGACGACGGCCCGTCGATCCATCCGGTTTCGACCCGGACGGCGCCGCCGGGCTCGAACAGCCCGGTCACAGAACCCCCCGTGACAGCGCCGCCCCAGTAGGTCATAAGGCCCTCGTTATGGGGGATATTCAGCAGGACCCGTCGATGGAGGAGATCCTCGCCTCCATCAAGCGCGTGATCGCCGAGGACGCTCGCGACGGCGAGCGTCGCGCGGCGACCACCGCGTCGCCCCGCCCGTCACGCCGGATCGCGCGCCCGGAGCCGGCGCCCGAAGAGGATGTGCTCGAGCTCGACGACCCGGTTTCCGAAGCTTCGGGCCTGCTCTCCGAGGATGTGGCGGCCGCCAGCCGCCAGCGGCTCGCCAGCCTCTCGGCGCTGCGCCAGCGCAGCGACGCGCCGGCCGACAGCGGCGCGCTCGAGGCGGTGATCCGCGACATGCTGCGGCCGGTGCTCAAGGAATGGCTCGACCAGCATCTCCCCGAGATCGTCGAGGATCTCGTCACCCGCGAAATCGCCCGGATAACGGGGCGCGATCTCTAGGTTCCGCACCAGGACGTCATCCCGGACTTGATCCGGGATCCATGAACACGGTCGGTTGGAAACGGGCGATTCCGGCGTTCATGGATCCTGACTATCGTCAGGATGACGAAGGGGGCTCTGGCCTCTCCCGCGTCGCGGTGCTAGGCCGCCGCTCCATGAAGAAGCTCATGCTCGCGAGCCTTGGCCTGCTCGCTCTCGCATCGGCGCCGGCCGCTTTCGCCCGCCCGATCACCGCCACCGACCTCGCCACCCTCCGCCGGCTCGCTTCGCCCAGCGTGTCGCCCGACGGCAATTGGGTGGTCTACCAGCTGAGCGAGACCGACCTTTCCGCCAATCGCCGCCGCAACGACCTCTTCCTGCTCGACCTGCGCCGGGCCGGCGCGGTGCCGGTCCGCGTCGCGTCGGCGCCCGAGCATAACGAGCACGACCCCCATTTCTCGGCGGACGGCCGGGCGGTCTATTATCTCAGCGACGCCTCGGGCAGCGACCAGCTCTGGCGGGTGGCGCTGCCCGGCGGCACGCCCGAGCGGGTCACCGACTTTTCCACCGACATCGCCGGCTATCTGCTGGCGCCTTCGGGCGACCGGATCGCGATCTGGGCCGACCGCGACATGGCCTGCGCCGACATCAATTGCGCGAACCTGCCGGCGGCGGTGGCCGGCCGCGGCAGCGGCCGAGTCTACGACGAGACCTTCGTGCGCCACTGGGATACGTGGAGCACGCCGGGCACCCGCTCGCGCATCTTCACCTTCGCGCTGGCCGACGGCCGGCCGCAGGGCGGCGGCACCGCGATCTCGCCGAACCTTATCGGCGATGCGCCCTCCAAGCCGTTCGGCGGCGCCGAGGAGCTCGCCTGGAGCCCCGACGGCCGCACCCTCTATTTCACCCTCCGCGAAGCCGGCCGGCACGAGCCCAACTCGACCAATCTCGACATTTTCGCGGTGCCGGCCGACGGCAGCGCGGCGCCGACCAACCTCACCCGCGAGAATGAAGGGACGGACACCACGCCCGCGGTCTCTCCGGACGGCCGCTGGCTCGCCTACACCGCGATGGCGCGGCCCACCTACGAGGCCGACCGCCAGGTGATCCAGCTGCGCGACCTGCGCACCGGGCGGACCCGCGCGCTGACCCAGGCGTGGGACCGCTCGGTCAACTCGATCGCCTGGGCGCCGGACGGCCGCAGCCTGTACGTCACCGCGCAGGAAAGGCTCGATACGCCGGTGTTTCGAGTCGACCTGCGCACCGGCCAGGCGACTCGGCTCGGGGGCGGGACCAGCGGCACCGCGGGCAATGTGCTGCCGCTTGGCGACGGGTCGCTGGTCTACACGCTGAACACCATCCTGAAGCCCGACGATCTGGTTCGCCTCGATTCGCGCGGTCGCTTCAGGGTGCTGACCCGAGTCAATGCGGACCGGTTGGCGGGGCTCGACGGCGTCACCTACCAGCGCTTCAGCTTCACCGGCGCCCATGGCGACACCGTCTGGGGCCAGATCGTGCGGCCGGCGTCGATCGACGGCCGCCTGCCCGTCGCGCTGCCGACCCTGCTGCTGATCCATGGCGGTCCGCAAAGCTCGTTCGCCAATTCCTGGTCCTACCGCTGGAATCCCTGGGTGTTCGCCGCGCCCGGCTATGGCGCGGTGACCGTCGATTTCCATGGCTCGACCGGCTACGGCCAAGCCTTCACCGACGCGATCAACCGCGATTGGGGCGGCGCCCCGCTCGAGGACCTCCGGCTCGGCCTCGCCGCCGCCGGCCGCGCCGATTCGGCGCTCGACGTCGCCAATGCCTGCGCGCTCGGCGGCTCCTATGGCGGCTTCATGGTCGACTGGATCGCCGGCAACTGGCCCGACGGCTTCAAGTGCCTGGTCAGCCATTCCGGCGTCTTCGACCAGCGGGCGATGGCCTACGAGACCGAGGAGCTCTGGTTCAGCGAATGGGAGTTCGGCGGGCCTTATTATAACCCGCAGGCGGCCGCCAATTACGAGCGCAACAACCCGGTCAACTTCGTCCAGAACTGGCGCACGCCGATGCTGGTGATCCACGGCGAGCGTGACTTCCGAATCCCCTACAGCCAGTCTTTGGGCGTGTTCAATGCGCTCCAGCGGCTCAATATCCCCTCGCGCCTCGTCGTCTTCCCCGACGAGAATCACTGGATCCTGAAGCCCAACAACTCGATCCAATGGTATCGCGAGGTCCATTCCTGGCTCGACAGGTGGCTCAGGCATTCCCAATAACGTCATCCCGGCGAAGGCCGGGATCTCGTGGAAACAGCCATGACCTCTCGTCCCGAGGCCCCGGCCTTCGCCGGGGTGACGGGAAAGTGAAAGCCGGTTAAGCGCCCCCGGATGACCGAGCTGTCCAAGACCTTCGACCCCGCCGAGATCGAGGCGCGCTGGTATGCGCGCTGGGAAGGTGACGGGCTGTTCCGTCCCGAGCGGGGCGAGGCGGAGCCGTGGACGATCGTGATGCCGCCGCCCAACGTCACCGGCTCCTTGCATATCGGCCACGCGCTCGACATCACGCTGCAGGACATCCTCACCCGCCACGCGCGCCTCCAGGGCAAGGACGCGCTCTGGGTGGTCGGCACCGACCATGCCGGAATCGCGACCCAGATGGTGGTCGAGCGGCAGCTGAACGAGCGCCAGCAGAAGCGCACCGATTTCAGCCGCGAGGAATTCGTCGCTAGGGTCTGGGAATGGAAGGCGGAGAGCGGCGGTGCGATCACCCGCCAGCTGCGGCGGCTCGGCGCATCGTGCGACTGGGCCAATGAGCGCTTCACCATGGACGAGGGCTTCAGCCGCGCGGTCATGAAGGTGTTCATCGACCTCTACGACCAGGGCCTGCTCTATCGCGACAAGCGCCTGGTCAACTGGGACCCAAAATTCCAGACCGCCATTTCCGACCTCGAGGTCGAGACCAGCGACGTCCAGAGCAAGTTCTGGCACTTCAAATATCCGCTCGAAGACGGCACCGGCGCGATCTCGGTCGCCACCACCCGGCCCGAGACGATGCTCGCCGACATGGCGGTCGCGGTTCATCCCGACGACGAACGCTACGCCGGGCTGGTGGGCAAGAAGGTGAGGCTTCCGATAACCGGTCGGCTCGTGCCGATCATCACCGACGAGCATGCCGATCCCGAGCTTGGCTCCGGCGCGGTCAAGATCACCCCCGGCCACGACTTCAACGACTTCGAGGTCGGCAAGCGCGCCGGCTTCAAGCCCGCCGAGATGCTCAACATGCTGGATGCCGAAGCCAGGGTCGTTCAGTGCGGCGGCATTCCCGACGAGCTGCTCGGCCTGGATCGCTTCGACGCACGAAAGCGCGTCGTGGAATTGATCGAGGCCGAGGGTTGCCTCGAAAAGGTCGAGGACCGGGTCGTGGCCACGCCGTTCGGCGACCGTTCGGGCGTCGTCATCGAGCCCTGGCTGACCGATCAATGGTATGTCGACGCGGCGACGCTGGCGAAGCCGGCGATCAAGGCGGTCCGCTCGGGCGACATCCGGGTCGTGCCCGAAACCTGGAAGAAGACCTGGTTCAACTGGCTCGAGAACATCCAGCCCTGGTGCGTCTCGCGCCAGCTCTGGTGGGGGCACCGGATCCCGGCCTGGTACGACGAGGCGGGCAAGGTCTACGTCGCCGAATCCGAGGCGGTGGCGCAGGCGCAGGCGGGGCAGGGCGTCCCCCTGCGCCGCGATCCCGACGTGCTCGACACCTGGTTCTCCTCGGCGCTGTGGCCGTTCGCGACTTTGGGCTGGCCGGAGGAGACCGAGGCGCTGAAGCGTCACTATCCCAACGACGTCCTCATCTCCGGCTTCGACATCATCTTCTTCTGGGACGCCCGGATGGCGATGCAGGGCTTCCAGTTCATGGGCGAGCGCCCGTGGAAGACGCTCTATCTCCACGGCCTGGTCCGCGACGCGCACGGCCAGAAGATGTCGAAATCGAAGGGCAACACGGTCGATCCGCTCGGCCTCGTCGATCGCTACGGCGCCGACGCGCTGCGCTTCACCCTCGCCGCGATGGAAAGCCAGGGGCGCGACATCAAGCTCGATGAAAAGCGCGTCGAGGGCTATCGCAACTTCGCCACCAAGCTCTGGAATGCCGCGCGCTTCTGCCAGGGGAGCGGCATCGGCGCGTCGCGGGCGATCGAGCCGCCCGCGGCGACGCTCCCGGTCAATCGCTGGATAATCGGCGAGACGGTCAAGACCATCCAGGCGCTCGACCTCGCCCTCGCCGAGCTGCGCTACGACGAGAGCGCAAACACCATCTACCACTTCGTCTGGGCGACCTTCTGCGACTGGTATCTGGAGCTGATCAAAGGGCAGATCGACGACGAGACCAGGGAAGTGGCCGGCTGGGCGCTCGATCAGATCCTGGTCATGCTCCACCCGTTCATGCCGTTCGTCACCGAGGAACTCTGGAACGCGATGGGCGAGCGGCCCTACCCGCTGATCCTGGCGAAATGGCCGATCCCCGATGCGCGGATGCTGCATCCCGAGGCGGCCGATGAAATAGAATGGCTCATTCGACTTGTTAGCGAAGTTCGATCGGCGAGGACCGAGATAGGCGTTCCGCCATCTGCGAAGATCAATGCCTGGCTGTATGGCGAAAGCCCGGAAACCAACCGGCGTCTGCAGTTCTATTATCCCACGGTCGCCCGAATGGCGCGATTGGGAAGCATTTCGAATGTCGCTGCTCCCAATCCGAACGGCATCCAAGTGGTAGTCGACGAAGCTACCTTTTTTCTTGAAGTCGCCGGTGTGATCGACATCGCTGCTGAAAAGGCGCGCCTCGCCAAGGCGGCCGAAGCCGCGGAGAAGGAGCGCGCCGCGCTCGCCGCCCGCCTCGCCAATCCCGCTTTCGTCGAGCGCGCTAAGCCCGAGGCCGTCGAAAAGGCGCGCACCGACCATTCCGAGAAGGCCTCGGACGCGGAGAAATATCGCGCCGCGCTGAAAAGGCTGGGTTGATCCCCCTTCCTCGTCATGCCAGCGGAGGCTGGCATCCATTCGGACTTGGCATGGACCCCAGCCTTCGCTGGGGTGACGGGAAGGGGCAGTGACGGATCAAAGCTCAAGAGGGATGGGCTCCGGCCAGCGCGATCTCACCCAGGGGCCGATCGGGCGCACCCTGCTCGCCTTCGCGGTGCCGACCCTCGTCTCGTCGATCATCCAGTCGCTGAACGGGTCGGTCAACGCGATCTGGGTCGGCCGCTTCCTCGGCGAGGAGGCGCTGGCGGCGACCTCCAACGCCAACCTCGTCATGTTCCTGCTGATGGCGTTCGTGTTCGGCTTCGGCATGGCGGCGACGGTGATGATCGGCCAGGCGTTCGGCCGCAAGGACCTGGCCGGCGCGCGCCGCGTCGTCGGCACCGCGATCGGCGGCTTCCTGCCGGTCGCCGCCGCGATCGCGGTGCTGGGCTGGATCTTCGCGCCGCAGCTGCTGCGCCTGCTCGCCATGCCCGAGCCGGCGATCCCGCTCGCGCTCGCCTATCTGCGCGTCATCTTCCTCGCCATGCCGGCGATCCTGATCATGATCGTGCTGATGATGGGGCTACGCGGCGCCGGCGACGCGATGACTCCGCTCCGGTTTATGATCGTCGCGGTGATCCTCGACGCCGGCCTCAATCCCGTCTTCATCCTTGGCCTCGGTCCGGCCCCCGCGCTCGGCATCGCCGGCGCCGCGACCGCGACGGTGATCGCCAATTATCTCGCCCTCGCCGGCCTGCTGGCCTACATCTACCGGCGCGATCTGCCGCTCCGGCTGCGCGGCGGCGAGCTCAAATATCTCAGGCCCGATCCGGCGATCCTGCGCACCATCCTCGCCAAGGGCCTGCCGATGGGGCTGCAGATGATCGTCGTCTCCGCCTCGGCGCTGGCGACGATGGGGCTGGTCAACCGCGAGGGGGTCGACACCACCGCCGCGTTCGGCGTCGCGATGCAATTGTGGACCTATTTGCAGATGCCGGCGATGGCGCTGTCCGCGGCGGCGAGCGCGATGGCGGCGCAGAATATCGGCGCCGGCCGCTGGGACCGGGTGGGCGCGATCACCCGCGCCGGGATCGTCTTCAACCTGATCATCACCGGCCTTTTGGTGGTGCTGCTCGCGGTCGCCGACCGGCCGGCGCTCGCCCTGTTCCTCGGCGGCGACAGCCCGGCGCTGGGCATCGCCCAGCATATCCAGCTGCTCGCCACCTGGAGCTTCCTTTTGTTCGGCGTGACGATGGTGGTGTTCGGCACGGTCCGCGCCAACGGCGCGGTCCTCGGTCCGCTGATCATCCTCGCCATCGGCCTGTTCCCGGTCCGCCTCGGCTTCGCGCTCGGTGCCTATGACTGGCTCGGCGCCGACGCGCTCTGGCTGAGCTTCCCGGTCAGCTCGTTCGCCAACATGGCGATGGCGCTCGCTTTCTACCTCCATGGCGGCTGGCGCGAGGCGCGGCTGATGGCGCCCCCGGCCGCGCAGGAGCTGGTCGAGGAGGCCGAGGGCCTCCCCGAGCCCGGCGGGCGTATCAACCCCTCGGTCTAGAGCGTCGTGTCCGCCAGGTTGGACTGGTAGCTGGTGTTGGTCTGGCGGTCGGTGATCTTGATGTAGACGTAGCTCGGCGGGATCTGGCCTTCGGGCAGCGCGAACCAGATCGAGCCGAGATTGTTCGGGCTCCCCAGCGCGCAGAAGCCGTAGATCCGCTGGTTCGTCCGGGCGTTGAAAAAGTCGACCCAGGAGCGCGACGAATTGGTGTTGGTGCCGCACGGCGGCAGGCCCGGCGCCGGCGCGAACATCTCGGCCGGATACTGGTCCTTGTTGAACACGTCGTAGCGGTAGCGGATGAAGGCCTGCCCGTTCACGGTGTAATATTCGTGCCCGGTCAGGTAGAGGATCGGGTTGGGCGGGACCGCCTGGGCGGGCGTGGCGCCCATCGTCAGCGCGACCAGGGCGGCGGCAAGATAGGCGCGCAATTTCGCTGGTGTCATCATCTGTCCTTTCTTTTCGAGCGAAGGACTCGGACGTTCGCGGGAAACTTCCCCCTGCCAATATTCCACTGGCGCAACGATAGTGCCATCGAATCCGGCCGCGTTCAAGGAAACCCGGCCCGGCCAAGCCAGAATGGAGCAGGTTTTCACCGCTTTGCAGGCGGGGGAGGGCGCGCTAAGCCCTCAGCCGACATGTCCGCCGCTTCCTTTCCCGCGCTTCGCCTGCGCCGCACCCGCGCCGCCGCCTGGAGCCGGGCGCTGGTCGCCGAAACGGTGCTGACGCCGTCCGACCTGATCTGGCCGCTGTTCGTCACCGAAGGCGAGGGGGCCGAGGAGCCGATCGCGACTCTGCCGGGCGTGTCGCGCTGGTCGGTCGACCGAATCGGCGAGCGGGCAAAAGAAGCGCGCGAGCTCGGCATTCCCTGCCTCGCCTTGTTCCCCAACACTCCGCCCGCCTTGCGCACCGACGACGCGCGCGAGGCGCTCAATCCGGACAACCTCATTTGCCGCGCGGTCCGGGCGGTCAAGGAGGCCGCGCCGGAAGTCGGCGTGCTCACCGACGTCGCGCTCGATCCCTATACCGCGCACGGCCATGACGGCATCGTCGACCGCGCCGGCTACGTCCTCAACGACGTCACCAGCGCCATCCTCGTCGAACAGGCGCTGGTCCAGGCCGAGGCGGGCGCCGACATCATCGCCCCTTCGGACATGATGGACGGCCGCGTCGGTGCGATCCGCGTGGCGCTCGAGGCTGCGGGCCATGTCAACGTCCAGATCATGGCCTATGCCGCCAAATATGCCTCGGCTTTCTACGGCCCGTTTCGCGACGCGGTCGGCTCGCGCGGCCTCCTGAAGGGCGACAAGAAGAGCTACCAGATGGATCCGGCCAATGGCGAGGAGGCGCTGCGCGAGGTCGCGCTCGACCTCGCCGAGGGCGCGGACACGGTGATGGTGAAGCCCGGCCTGCCCTATCTCGATATCATACGGCGCGTTAAGGAGAGGTTTGAAGTTCCTGTTTTCGCTTATCAAGTCTCGGGGGAATTTGCGATGATCGAAGCCGCCGCCGCGGCCGGCGCCGGCGATCGCGACGCGCTCGTCCTCGAAACCCTGATGGCGTTCAAGCGGGCCGGCTGCGCGGGAGTGCTCAGCTACCACGCCGCCCATGCGGCGCGGCTGCTTTCGCGCCGATGATCGCCGCGGTCCGGACCGAGATCGAGGCGCTGGAGGAGGCGGCGGCGCCGCTTGAGCCCGATGCCGCCGCGCGCGCGGCACTGATGGACCGGGCGTTCGATCACGCCCAGCATTTCTTCGCCGACCTCGCCGAAGGCCCCGCCAACCGGCCCTGGGACGAGGTGTTCGCCGAACCGCTAGACCCCGAATTCGCGGAAAACGGCCGCGATCCCGCCACTGTGCTCGCCTATCTCGGCCGCAGCGTCGACCGGCCGGGCATCGCCACCGCCTCGCCGCGCTTCATGGGCTATATTCCGGGCGGCGGGCTGTTCCATTCCGCGCTCGGCGACTTCCTCGCCGCCGCCGCCAACAAATATGCCGGCTTCGCCTCGGCGGCGCCGGGCGCGGTGCGGCTCGAAAACGCCACGATCGCCTGGCTGGCGCGGGTAGTCGGCTTTCCCGAGGGCGCGGCCGGCACCCTGACAAGCGGCGGCAGCCTCGCGAATCTGACCGCGATCGTCGCCGCCCGCGAGGCGCGCGATGCCGGGGGCGGCGGCGCCGTCTACCTGACCCGCTTCGCCCATCATTGCATCGACAAGGCGCTCCACATCGCCGGCCGCGCACGGGCGCCGCGCCGGCTCATCGCCACCGATGCGGCGCACCGGATGAGCGTCGCCGCCTTGGCCGAGGCGCTGGACCGCGATCGCTCCCAGGGCGTGCGGCCCTGGCTGGTCGTCGCCTCGGCGGGCACGGTCGATACCGGCGCGGTCGATCCGCTCGCCGAGATCGCCGATTTGTGCGCGCGTCACGGCACCTGGCTGCACGTCGACGGCGCCTATGGCGGCCTGTTCATGCTCTGCGACGAGGGCGGGGCGGCGCTGGCCGGCATCGAGCGCGCCGACACGCTGGCGCTCGATCCGCACAAGACCCTGTTCCTGCCCTACGGCACCGGCGCGGTGCTGGCCCGCGACGGCCGGGTGCTGCTCGACGCGTTCAGCGCCAGCGCCGACTACATTCGCCCGCTCGGCGAGAGCGACGTCGGCCCGTCCCCGGCCGACCTTTCGCCCGAGCTGACCCGCCATTTCCGGGCGCTGCGGCTCTGGCTGCCGCTCCAGATCGCGGGCGTCGCCGCGTTCCGCGCCGCCCAGTCGGAGAAGATCCGGCTCGCTCGCTATTTCCACCTGCGCCTCTCGGAGCTGGACGGCTGGGAGACGGGCGCGCCGCCCGACCTGTCGGTCGTCGCCTTCCGCTACCGGCGGGTCCGCGGCGATATCGACGCCTTCAACGACCGGCTGCTGCGCCGGCTGCAGGAGGAGGGCCGCGTGTTCCTGAGCGGGACGCGGATCGAGGGAGCCTCGTGGCTGCGCTGCGCGATCTTGTCGTTTCGCACCCACCTGGCGCATATCGACGAGACGATCGACGTGCTGGGCCGCACCGCCGCCGCGCTGCAAGCCGAGGAGGAGAAGTGACCGTGCCCAGTGATGCCGTCGCAGCGAGCCGGGTGCACGAGCGCTACGCGCGGCCTTTGTTCCTCCTCACCATCATCACCGGCTCGTTCCTCCTGTTCCTGACCCAGCCGATGATCGCGCGGATGGCGCTGCCGCGGGTCGGCGGCTCGCCGTCGATCTGGAACAGCGCGATGCTGGTCTACCAGTTCCTGCTGCTGGCGGGCTATGCCTATGCCCACGGCCTTTCCCATGTGCGGCCGCGGTGGCAGGTCGGCATCCACATCGCGATCCTCGGCCTCGCCGCCTTGTGGCTGCCGATCGGGCTGATCGATTTCGCTCCGGGCCCCGATGCCGAGCCGGCTTTCTGGGTGCCCTGGTTCCTGATCGCCTCGATCGGCCCGCTCTTCTTCATCGTCTCCAGCCAGGCGCCGCTGATGCAGCGCTGGTACGCGCTCGAGACGAGCCGCGGCGAGCCCTATACGCTCTACGCCGCTTCCAATCTCGGCAGCTTCGCCGGCCTCGTCTCCTATCCGCTGATCGTCGAGCCGACGATGACCCTGGCCCAGCAGAGCTGGCTCTGGACGATGCTCTACGGCGCGCTCGTCCTGCTCGTTGCCGCCTGCGGGCTGACCGTGCCCGGCGCGGCGGTCGAATCGGTTCCCGAGGAGACCAGCCCGCCGCCGACCTTGCGCCGGACCCTGCACTGGGTCGCGCTGGCCGCGGTGCCCTCGGGCCTGATGCTGTCGACGACGACCCATCTCACCACCGACATCGTCGCCATCCCCCTGCTCTGGGTGGTGCCCCTGAGCCTCTATCTGCTGAGCTTCGTCATCGCCTTCGCGACGCGGCGCGGGCCGGCCGATTTCATCACCATGCTGGCGCCGATCGTCATCCTGATCGCCGGCGGGCTCGCCTTCAGCAGCGGCACCAACAATCCGCTTTTCTCGGCGACGCTCGGCCTGCTGCTGTTGTTCGCGACCGCGGTCGCGCTCCATTCCGAGCTGTTCCGGCTGCGGCCCGCGGTCGGCCATCTGACGCGCTTCTATCTCGCCATGTCGCTCGGCGGCATGCTCGGCGGCCTGTTCTGCGCGATCGTCGCGCCCTTGCTGTTCGACTGGGCCTATGAGCATCCGCTGCTGATCCTCGCCGCCGCGCTGCTGACGACCCAATATGCGCTCGTGCCCTGGCCGAAGCCGCTCACGAAGATGCTGAGCTTCACGCTGCCGGCGATCGCCTTCCTCCTGTCCTTCGCCTGCTACGTCGCGCTGGCCAGGGGATTTCCCCAGACCTTCCTGCTCGGCGGCTCGATCCTGATCTCGCTGCTCGCGCTCGCCTGCCTGGGCCGGCGGGTGCCGTTCGCGCTGGCGCTCGCCGCACTGATGCTGTCTTATGTCGCGCAGGGCGGCGGCTGGACGATCCTCAAGGCGAGCTTCGTCGACGGCGACCGCACCCGCTCCTATTTCGGCATTTACGAAGTCTCCGAGCGCTACGACCATACCGCCCGCGTGCTGACCCACGGCACCACCCTCCACGGCATCCAGAATCTGGTGCCGAGCCTGGAGACCATGCCGACCACTTATTATGCGCGGCGCTCGGGCGTCGGCCTCGCGCTCGACAATGCCGAGGCCCTGTTCGGCGCCCGGCCGCGGATCGGCGTGGTCGGCCTCGGCAGCGGCACCCTGTCCTGCTACGCCCGGCCGAACCAGGCCTGGACCTTCTTCGAGATCGACCCGGCGATGGTCCAGGTCGCGCGCCGTCGCTTCTCCTTCCTGTCGCGCTGCGCGCCGCAGGTGCGCATCGTCCTCGGCGACGCGCGGATCAGCCTGTCGCGCCAGCCCGCCAATTCGATCGACATCCTCGCCGTCGACGCCTTCTCCTCGGACGCGGTGCCGATGCACCTGCTCACCCGCGAGGCGCTGCGCGTCTACGGCAACGCCGTGCAGCGCGACGGCATCGTCCTCTTCCACATCTCCAACCGCTATCTCGACCTCAAACCGGTGATCGCCGACCTCGCCGCGCGCGAGGGCTGGACCGCGGCGATGCGCGAATATGTTCCCGATCCGAGCGAGGAGATCCTGAACGCCACCGTCTCGGTCTGGATCGCCCTGTCGCGCAATCCGGCGACGATCGAGCGGCTGAGGACGCTGAGCGGCGACGACGCTTTCTACTGGATTCCGGTCGAGCCCCGGCCGGGTTTCGCGGGCTGGACCGACGACCATGCCTCGATCCTGCCGATCATCAACTTCCGTTCGATGCTGCCGGGGCGATGATCGAGACCGCCCGGCTGATCCTGCGGAACTGGCGCGAGGACGACATCGAGCCCTTCATCCGCCACACCAACACGCCGGCGGTGATGCGCTGGCTCGGCGGCGTCAAATCGGACGAAGACCACCGCACCGCCTTCCGCGACCGGATCATGCGCTGGCAGGAGAGCGGCTTCACCTTCTGGGCGGTCGAGCGCAAGGCCGATCGCGAGCTGCTCGGCTTTTGCGGCCTCAAGATCGCCGATTCCGAAGGCAGCCCGATCGAGGGGATGCTCGAGGTCGGCTGGCGGCTGCGCGAGGACGCTTGGGGCCAGGGCTATGCCAAGGAGGCGGCGATCGCCTCGCTCGACTTCGCGTTCGAAACGCTCCGGGCCGAGCGCGTCGTCGCGATCACGTTCCGGGGGAACGAACCGAGCTGGGGCTTGATGGAGCGACTCGGCATGACCCGCCGGCCCGAGCTCGACTATGACGACGAGCGCTTCCCGACGCTCAACCCGACGATCGTCTACGACATCCGCCCCGGTGAGCTCCGGCGATGACCCTGCTGAGCTTCGAAGGGCGGACGCCGCGCATCGATCCCGCCGCCTTCGTCGCGCCTGGCGCGCGGCTGATCGGCGACGTCGAGCTCGGGGCCGAGGCGAGCATCTGGTACAATTGCGTGCTGCGAGGCGACATGAACAAGATCCGGATCGGCGCGCGCACCAACGTCCAGGACGGCAGCGTGATTCACGTCGATCCGCCACGACCGGGCGGACCGGACGGCGGCTATCCGGCGCTGATCGGCTCCGAGGTGCTGATCGGCCACATGGCGATGGTCCATGGCTGCATCCTCCACGACCGCGCCTTCGTCGGCCTCGGCTCGATCGTCATGGACGGCTGCGAGATCGAAGGGGACGCGATGCTCGCCGCCGGCGCGATGCTGACCCCGGGCAAGCGCATTCCCTCGGGCCAGCTCTGGGCCGGCCGCCCCGCCAAATATGTCCGCGATCTCACCCAGGCCGACCTGGCCGGCATGCGCATGGGCGTCGCCCACTATGTCGCCCTGGCGAAGCGCCACATGGCGGTGCTCAACGGCGGCTGAGCCGATCGATTCCCTGCCGCTCGCGTGCGACGACCGCTTCCGCCGCTTCGATCGCCGCGTCGAGCGCGGCAAGGTCGGTGGTGCTGGCCGGCCGGGCCTGGCGTTCGAGCCGGAGCTGGTGCAGCGCGGCGACCGCCTCGCCGCTTCGCGCCATTGCCGCCTCGACCCTCGAGATCGCCTGCTGGGCTTCGATCCAGCTGTCCGAGCCTTCCTGCCCGGCCCGGGCCGAGGCGCGCTCGGCGGCGGGGAAGTCCGCCTCGAAATCGCGCCACCCCGCCTGCGCCTCGCCGCGTAGCGCCGCGATCCGCTCGCGCAGCGCCGGGTCGTCGGCGACCACAGGCGCGGCGCGCACCGGCTCTTCGGTCCAGTCCTCGCGCTCGGCCAGCCGCGGCGCCAGCGACGGGAACGGCCCCTGCGAGACGCAGCCCGCGAGCAGGAGCGTAAGGAGGATGAGCCGAGCCTTCATCCCCCCTCCCTATGGCGGGGCTCGCCGCCCGGCAACACCGGCCTCCGCCGGTGCGGGCCGGGGGTTGCGCCCCTGGCGCTTCGCCCCTATGTCGACGCCTCCCGCGCGCCCGTAGCTCAGCTGGATAGAGCACCAGACTACGAATCTGGGGGCCGGAGGTTCGAATCCTTCCGGGCGCGCCATTCCTTTTACAGTGATTTTCCGTTGGTGTCTGGCACGTGCCTGGCACCAAAAGTTGCCGGCGGGACTAGGGTCGTGCGGCCGCGCATGCGGCCCGTGGCCGGGCCGGTTGCAGCGTCGTCAGCCTGCGACCGAAGATGACCCGGTCCGCCGGGTCGAGCGCGCGCATCACCCGCATCGAACTCTGGTTTACGGCACGATTGTGGGCCGCGTGGAACGCCGCATCGGCTTCCAGCGCTCTTTCGAGCCGCTCTAGGTCGATAGGGGGCGTGAGAGCCGCCTCTCCAAGCTCCTGAATGATCGGCTGTTGCCGTTGTCCGTCCGAAGAAGTCATCGAGCGAGACCATTCGGCCACTGCGAGCGCGATGCCGCGCTCGGACATGCAGTCGCGTCTGAGCCCTTCCTCATAGGAGGCGCGTGCCCGGTCGTACCATTCGGTGCCCGGCCGGGGCAGAGGCGGAGGCGAAGGAGGAGGGAATATGGAAGGCTGGACGGCCAGGATCAGGAGCGAGAAGGGCGTCATGTTCGCCTCGTCGAGAAGGAATTGGTCAGGGCTCGCGCATCGAACGGGGTAAGTCAATCAATCCGCCGGCGTCCGCAACAGGTCGATTTTCATCGGTGCCTGGCACGTGCCTGGCACCAAGAGTCAGGCGATTTCCCATTTACGGCGCGGACCGTTGGGATACCGTGGCGGCGGACGAGAAGGGGAAACGAGACGTGTATTATGTGATGACCAGCCGCGAGGGACTGCTGCCCTTTTTCCCGAAGGGCGCGGTGGGGGCCGAGATCGGCGTCGCCGAGGGCGCCTATTCGGCCGCGATCCTCGCCGCGGCGCAGCCTGCGGAGCTGCACCTGATCGATCCCTGGAGCCATTTGGAACCCGGTTCGGACCTGCTCGAGGGCGGCCGGCTGCTGACCGGCATCGACGCGGCGCGCGCGCAGGGCGACGCGTTCGAGGCGCCGCCCCCCAACCCGCGCGGGGACGAGGATCATGCGCGCGTCGCCGCCCGCTTCGAGGGCGACGCGCGCGTTCGCCTGCACCGCCAATATTCCTACAAGGCGGCGGCCGGCTTCGACGAGAACATGTTCGATTTCGTCTATATCGACGGCAATCATCATTATGAGTTCGTGCTTCGGGACCTGCAGGACTTCGCCGCCAGGCTGAAGCCGGACGGCCTGCTGTTCGGCCACGATTTCTTCGAGGACGTCTTCGCGCGCGAGGAGAATTACGGCGTCGTCGACGCCGTCAGCGCGTTCCTGAAGCGCTCCGACTTCCGCTTCCTGATGCTGACCTGGGAGCCTTTCTCGACCTTCTGCCTGGCGCGCTGCCTCGACGGCTTCGCCAGCGCGTTCCTGCGCAACGTGCTCGAAAGCGAGGTGCCGATGATCGAGATCCCCGACGGCTTCGCGGTCCATTACCGGGACAAAGCCTACAAGCGCCGCAACGGCTCGACCAAGCGGATCCCGAGCTTCATGAACTCGCCGCAATTCCAGCTGGCCTAGCCTCGCATTCATTCTTCCTTCATTGCATGTGCGAAATGACGGCGCCGCGCGCGTCATGCCAGGCGCGGCGTGGGAGGGCAGGGATGAATCGCATCGCGCTTTCGCTGATCGTGACGGCCGGGCTGGCGACGGGATCGGCCACGGCACAGACCGAGGCGCCGCCGCCGTCGCTCGCCCTCGGCCAGAGCGTCGCCGGCGAGCTCGGCGCGAGCGACGTTCAGCGCCGCTCGGGCAAATATGAGGACGTCTACGCGTTCCAGGGCCGGCGCGGGCAGCGAGTCCAGCTCGACCTCGGCTCCGAGGCGTTCGATCCCTATCTGGTGGTGACCGGCCCCGACGGCTTCGTCCTCGCCAATGACGATGCCGAAGGCGGCGAGGGGCTCGCCAGCCGGCTCGTCTTCGAGCTGCCGGCCGACGGCGCCTACCGCGTCGCGGCGACGAGCTTTCGCGCCGGCGAGACCGGGGCCTATCGGCTCCAGGCCTCGCTGCCCGCCGCGGACGCGATCGTCAGCGCGCCGGTGGTGGCGATGCCGATCGCGGTCGGCGCGGCCGTCGACGGTCGGCTTGCGGAAGGCGACGGCCGCGAGGGCTCGGGCGCCTTCGCCGACCGCTACCGCTTCCACGCCCGCCGCGGCCAGCGCGTCGCCATCGCACTCGGCTCGGACAAGATGGACACCGTTCTTCGGCTGGCCCGGCCCGACGGCAGCGAGGACGTCAGCGACGACACCAGGGTCGACGGCCGCACCTCGACCGACAGCCGGATCGACACCGTGCTCGCCGAGGACGGCGACTATGTCGTCACCGTCACCTCCTACCGCCCGGGCCAGGCCGGCCCCTACCGGCTTAGCCTCGCACCCAGCCCGGGCCATCCGCGCCAGCTCGGCGTGCCCGGCGGCGCCCGGGTGATCGCGCTCCTGGTCGGCGTCTCCGATTATGGCGGCCGCACCAACGACCTGCCCAACACCGACGAGGACGCCCGCACGCTCTACGAAAGCCTGCGCGGCGCCGGCCTGCTCCATCCGGCGAGCCAGCTGCTGACCAACGGCGAGGCGACGACCAAGGCGGTCGCCGAGGCCTTCGCCCGCGCCGCCGCCGCGGCCGGCCCCAACGACACCTTCCTGTTCTTCTTCTCGGGCCATGGCGACCAGGTCGACGCACCCGCGAGCGCGGCCGAGCTGGACGGCCGCGCCGAGACGATCGAGCTCTACGACGCGGCGATGACCGACGCCGAGCTTGCGCCCCTGTTCGCGCGGGTCCACGGCCGGCTCTCGCTGGCGGCGATCGACGCCTGCTATGCGGGCGGCTTCCGCAACCTCGTCGACCGGCCGAACGTGATGGGCCTGTTCAGCTCCGAGGAGGATCTGACCAGCCTCGTCGCCAGCCGCTTCAAGGCGGGCGGCTTCCTCGCTTATTTCCTGCGCACCGGCCTTGCCGGCGACGCCGACGACGACGGCGACCGCATCGTCACCGCCGGCGAGCTTTCGACCTACGTCCGGCGCCGCTTCCGCCGCGAGGGCGACATTCCCGCCACCACCCGCGAGGACGACCGCGGCTACCAGAACCTGCTGGTCGAGCGCGGCGGCCTCCAGGTCGAGGACGTGATCGTCCGCCTCGCCGGCGGCCCGCAGGTCGCCGCCGCGCCGCGGCCGGCGGCGGTACGGATGCAGCCGGAAGCGACCAAGCGGCGCTGAACCTCGCCATCCTCATTCTGACTTGCGTCAGGATGACGGCCCCTCAGCTCACATGCTCGGGCTTGCCCTTGCGCTTGGTCGAGGCGAACTCCTCGAGCTGCTTTTCGGTCATCGATTCGGCCATCTGGCGCGAGGCGCCTCTGAGCTTGCTCTTCGGGGTGTCGCCGCGCTTGGCGGAGAGGGCGGCGCCGGCGGCTTTCTGCTGGGCTTTCGACTTGGCGGGCATGGCGTTTCTCCTTTGTGCGGAAAAACGGACGGCTCAGAGCAAGGTTTCGAGATCCAGCAGCGCGTGAAGCGCCCGGCGCGCCGCCTCGATCCGCGCCGCGAGCGCGGAATCGGCGAGGTCGGCCGGCGCGATCCGCTCGGGCCAATGCGCGTCGATGCAGGTGGCGATCCGGTCGAGCTTCGCTTCGTCGGCGAGGAAGCGCGGGTCGACCGTCGCCGGATCGGCGACGACGCGCAGGCGCAAACAGGCGGGGCCGCCGCCATTGGCCATCGACTGGCGCACGTCGACGAATTCGAGGCGGCGGATCGGGCCGTTGCCGGCGGCCAGCTCCTCGAGCCAGTCCCGGACGGCGGGCGTCTCGCGCGCCTCCTCGGGCAGGACCAGCGCCATCCCGCCTTCGGGCAGGGTGACGAGCTGGGCGTTGAACAAATAGGAGCGGACCGCGTCGGCGAGGCTGACGACATGCGTCGGCACCTCGAGAATCTCCACCTCGGGCAGCAGCCGGCGGAGGTCGGCATGGAGGCTGTCCTTGTCCGCGAACGCCTGCTCGTGCGCGAACAGGACATGTTCGTTGGCGACCGCGACGACGTCGTTGTGGAAGGCGCCCGCGGCGATCGCCGCCTCCGACTGCTGGGCGAACAGCGTGCGTTCGGGATCGAGCCGATGCAGCCGCGCGACCGCGCGCGACGCCTCGACATGCTGGCGCACCGGAAAGGGGCCGCCGCCGACGCCGTAGACGAAGATCTCGACCCCCGGCCGGCCGTGGCCGGGGCAGAGCCGCATGTGATTGGCCGCGCCTTCGTCGCCGAACGTGCCCGGCACCGGCTCGTGGACCGCGAAACGGGCCGGATCGGCGAAGGCGAGGCGGAGCTGCGCCAGCGTCGCCGGCCATTCGTGGCTGCGGTGCGCCATCGTCCTGAGATTGGCGGCGGTGAGGTGGCAGCGGCCGTCGGCCGTGTCGGGCGCGGGCGAGACGGTCGCGGCATTGGCCGCCCACATCGCCGAGGCCGAGAAGGCGGCGGGCCGGAGCGAGTCGGGGACCGTCGCCGCATCGGCGCCGAGCGCGGCCAGCCAGGCGCGGTTCGGGCGCGGGTGGGGCAGGAGGACGCCCTGGGCGAGCCCGAGGGCGAGGGCGCGGCGCATCTTGGCGACGCCCTGCAGCGCCGCCGCGCGCGGGAAGGCGGTGAGCCCCTTGCTCGCGGTCGCGGCGAGATTGCCGTGGCTGAGGCCGGCATAATTGTGGCTCGGCCCAACGATGCCGTCGAAATTGATCTCGACCAGCGCCATCTAGCGCTCGACGGCGAGGAACGGATCGCCGGGCTCGAGGCCGAGCGAGGCGGCGCTGTCCGCGTCGACGGTCACGCCGCTCGCCGGACTCATGTTCACCCGACCATAAGCCGAGGCGAAATCGCCGAGCCCGCCGCCAGCCAGCAGCATCTTCCCGCCTTCCTCGCCGTGATGGATGCCGTCGAGCCGAAGCGCGCGCGCGTCCGCGACGGTGCGGATCCTGTCGGTGGCGGCGGACATGGTCGGCCCGCCGTCGAATATGTCGACATAGCCCTCGCCGCTGAACCCTTCCGCCTCGAGCATCCGCATCGCCGCCTCGCCGGAGGGGTGGGGCCGGCGCATCACCGCGAGCGCGTCCTCGGGCAGCATCGCCGTGTAGATCGGCGTCTTGGGCATCAGATCGGCGATGAACTGGGTACCGTGGGCGCTGTTGAACGCGTCCGCCTCCTTGAAGCCCATGCCGAAGAAGCGGCCGGCGATCGCGTTCCAGAAGGGCGAGCCGCCCTCCTCGTCGATCACCCCGCGCAGCTCGGCGACCGTGGTGGCGGCGAAGCGCTCGCGGTTGCGGGCGATGAACAGATAGCGGCTGCGCGCGAGCAGCAGGCCGAGCCCGAGCCCGCTCCGGCGCGCCTCGGGGTGGAGGAAGAGGCCGCCCACTTCCGAGCAATCGTTGAAGTCGGTGCACAGGGTCAGCATCTCGGTCCTGAAGGTCCGGCCGAGTTCGGGCGAGGTCTGGGTCAGCTTGCTGATCCGGTAGGAGTAGAAGGGCTGCTCGACGCCGATCCGGCTGAACACCTGGCAGGTGCCCCGGATCTCGCCGGTCGCCGCGTTTTCGAGCACGAACAGGAAGAGGTCGCCCTCGGGCGCGCCTTCGGCGCGGGCGAAGGCGTCCTCGGAGCGCGATAATTTATTGACCAGGGTGCCCTTGTCGGCGGGCAGGTTGGTGAAGCCGCCGCCGGTCAGCGTCGCCAAGTCGTAGATCGCGTCGAAATCGCCGCCGCGCGCCGGCCGGACCCTGAAGCTCACAAATCCTCTCCCCGCGCGAGCCTGAGGATCGTCAGGGCGGACAATCGGGCGCGCTCGACCAGGCTCTCGACGATCAGATATTCCCGGTCCGAATGGATGGCGCCGCCGCGCGCGCCCATCGTGTCGACCACCGGCACCCCGCAGGCGGCGATATTGTTGCCGTCGCAGACGCCGCCGGTGTCCCGCCGGCCGACCTCCTGGCCGAGATCGGCGCCGGCCCGCCGGACCAGCTCGAACAGCCGCCCGGCGCGCGCATCGATGGGCTTGGGCGGCCGGCCGAAGCCGCCATGGACATGGATGTCGACGCCATGCGCGGCCGTCACGGCGGCGATCGTCTCGTCGAGCAGCGCCCGCGCCCGGAGCTGGTCGGCCGGCGTGGCCGGGCGGATGTTGACTCTGAGCACCGCCTTGTCGGGGACGACATTGTTCGGGCCCCCGCCCTCGATGCGGGCGGTGTTGATCTTGATTGCCTCGCTTTTTTCGTTGGCGAGCCGGACGGCGAGCTGGGCGGCCGCCACGACCGCATTGCGCCCCTCCTCGGGATTGCGGCCGGCATGGGCGCTCTTGCCCTCGACCAGGATCGAGAAATTGCCGCTGCCCGGCCGCGCGCCCGCGAGCGTCCCGTCGGGAAGGGCGGAAGGCTCGTAGGTCAGCGCCGCGCGCTTGCCCGCCGCCGCCGCGGCGATCAGCGCCGCCGAGCCGGGCGAGCCGACCTCCTCGTCGCTGTTGATCACCACCTCATAGCCGAGCTCCGGAGCGCCGACGGCTTCCACCGCGCGGAGCGCCGCCAGCATGATCGCGAGCCCGCTCTTCATGTCGGCGACGCCGGGGCCGCCCAGCGTCCCGTCCTCCCGCCAGAAGACCTTCTGGAAATCGTGATCGGCGCCGAACACCGTGTCCATATGTCCGGTGAGGAGCAGCTGCACCGGCGCCTCGGGCCGCACGACCAGATGGAGGTTCCGGCCGTGCGCGACCGGCGCTAGCGCCCCGTCCGCGCCCATCGCCTCGACCGGCGCGGCCTCCTTGAGCTCGACCTCCCCCAGCGCGGAAAAGGCTTCGGCGAGCAGGCCGGCGACGGTCTCCAGCCCGGCAAGGTTGCGCGAGCCGCTGTTGACCGCCGCCCAGGCGGTGACCTGGTCGAGCATCGGCGCGTCCGCGCAGGCCTCGACGGCCGCCGATTCAGTGCTGGAAAGGGCCCGCATGGCGAGCGCTCTAGCGCGGCCTTGGGGTTAGAGCCAGTCCGCGAACGCTGCGAGCAATTGTTCGTACAGCTCCTTCTTGAAGGGCACGATCATCGCCGGCAGCTCGGCGGGATCGGCCCATTTCCAGGTGCGGAATTCGGGGTCCGGCGTGGCGATGTCGACATCTTCGTCGCGGCCGAGGAAGCGGGCGAGGAACCAGGTCTGGCGCTGGCCGCGCCAGGGCTCCTTCCAGACCTTGCCGATCAGGTCTTCGGGCAGGTCGTAATATAGCTCGGTCGGGCAGCGCGCGACGATCTCCACCAGACGGGCCGGGATCCCGGTCTCCTCCTCGAGCTCGCGGAACGCGCCCTGCTCGGGCGTCTCGCCCGGATCGAGGCCCCCCTGCGGCAGCTGCCAGGCCTCGAGCGTCGAATCGAGCCGCTGGCCGACGAACGCCTTGCCCTCGGCGTTGAGCAGCATCACCCCGACCGCCGGGCGATAGCCATAGTCGGTCATGTCGCGCCCGCCTCGGCCAGGATCAGCTTCAGCGCCGCGAGGCAGCCGGATATGTCGCCGTTGGAGGAGGGCACCGCCCGGCGCAAATTGATGAAGCCGTGGACATTGCCTTCCGCCTCCCGAAACACGGTCGGAACGCCCGCCTCGATGCAGGCGGCGGCATAGGCACGGCCCTGGTCGCGGATCGGATCGAGGCTGGCGGTGACGAGGAGGGTGGGCGGCATGCCGGCCTGGCTCTTGACCAAAGGCGAATAGCGCCAGTCCTTCTCGTCGGCGCGATAGCACTCCTCGAACCAGTCCATGCTCAGCCGGGTCAGCATATAGCCCTCGCCGAAATCCTCCTTGCTCGGATAGCCCTTGCCGGGATCGGCGGCGGGGTAGATCGGCCATTGCGCCAGCACCGGCACGGCGGCCGGCTCGTCGCGCAGCGCGAGGCTGACGACGATCGCGAAATTGCCGCCGGCGCTGTCGCCGCAGGTGACCAGCCCAGTCACTTCGCGGCCGAGCGCAGCCGGGCCCGCGGCCGCCCAGCGCGCCGCCGCGATCGCGTCCTCGACGCCGGCCGGCCAGGGATGCTCGGGCGCCAGCCGATAGTCGACGGCGAGCACCGGCAGGTCGAGCTCGCGCGCCAGCTCGGCGCAGAACGGCTCGTGGGTGTCGAGGTCGCCGAACACGAAGCCGCCGCCGTGGAGGAACAGGAGGAGCGGCCCGGGCGTGGCGCGAGTCTCGCGGGCGTCGAACAGCCTGAGGCCGATCTTGCCGGCCGGGCCGGGGCAGGAAAGGTCGCGGACCACCGCCAGCTCCCCGGTCGGCGCGTCGACGACGTAGCGCGAGGCGACCATCATCCGCCGCGCCTCGACCGGCCCGGCCTCGTAGGTCTTGGGGCCGGGCAGGGTGTTCAGCCAGTCGAGGAACTGCCGCACATCGGGCCGCACATAAGGTTCGGACAATCGGGCCCCCTGTTTAAGAAGCGATTCGCAGCGCCTATCTGTAGCGACGCGTGGTTTCCACGCAGCTTGAAAATGGTCTAGGGTTTCGGGCGACCCCAGACGTAAGGACAGCGCCTTGGCCACGGCCAGACATTATCTGACTCCCGAAGAGGCCGGCTCGGACGCGCCGCTCGAGGCGGTCGTCGTGCGCTTCGCCGGCGATTCCGGCGACGGCATGCAATTGACCGGCGGCCAGTTCACCCTGTCGACCGCACTGGCGGGCAACGATCTCGCCACCTTCCCCGATTTCCCGGCCGAGATCCGCGCGCCGCAGGGGACGACCTTCGGCGTCTCCGCCTTCCAGATCAATTTCGGCTCGGCGGCGATCGAGACGGCGGGCGACGCGCCCGATGTGCTGATCGCGATGAACCCGGCGGCGCTGAAGACCAATGTCGACGATCTGAAGCCCGGCGGGCTGATCATCGCCGACGAGGGCGAGTTCGGCGCCCGCAACCTCGCCAAGGCCGGCTATGAGTCGAATCCGCTCGACGACGACCAGCTCGCCAAATGGCAGGTCATTCGCCTCAACATCTCGCAGCTCACGTTGGACGCGGTGAAGCCGTTCGGCCTCGGCAACAAGGAGGCGCTGCGCTGCAAGAACATGTGGACCCTGGGCCTGGCGCTCTGGATGTTCGACCGCGACCGCGCGCCGATCGTCGCCTGGCTCAAGGCTAAGTTCGCCAAGGCGAGTGAGCTCGCCGAGGCCAATATCGCGGCATTGAACGCCGGCCATGCCTATGGCGAGACCGCCGAGATGGGGGGCCAGGTCGCCCAGCACCATATCGCCGCGGCGCCCGCCGAGCCCGGCCTCTACCGCACGGTCACCGGCGCCGAGGCGATCTCGCTGGGGCTGGTGGCGGGGTGCAAGCTCGCCAATCTGCCGATGTTCTTCGGCGGCTATCCGATCACTCCGGCGAGCGCGATCCTCCACCATCTCTCGCGCCTCAAGGAATATGGAGTCACCACCTTCCAGGCCGAGGACGAGATCGCCGCGATCTCGGCGGCGATCGGGGCGAGCTTCGCGGGATCGCTCGGAATCACCTCCTCGTCGGGCCCGGGCATCGCGCTCAAGACCGAGGCGATGGGCCTCGCGATCATGACCGAGCTGCCGCTCGTCATCATCAATTCGCAGCGCGGCGGCCCCTCGACCGGCCTGCCGACCAAGACCGAGCAGTCCGACCTCTACCAGGCGGTCTACGGCCGCAACGCCGATTCGCCGATGCCGGTGATCGCCGCGCGCTCGCCCGCCGACGCCTTCGACTGCGCGATCGAGGCGTGCCGGATCGCGGTCCAGTACATGACCCCGGTGATGCTGCTGACCGACGGCTATATCGCCAATGCCGCCGAGCCCTGGAAGGTGCCCGACATGGGCGAATACAAGACCTTTCCGGTCGCGTTCCACGACGATCCGCTCGGCGAAGGGGAGGCGGTCAATCCCTATCGGCGCGACCACAAGCTCGCCCGGGTCTGGATCAGGCCCGGCACCGACGGGCTGATGCACCGGATCGGCGGCATCGAGAAGAATGTCGGCACCGGCCATATCGACTACAGCCCCGAGAACCACCAGGCGATGACCGACATCCGCGCCGACAAGGTGGCGGGGATCGCCGATTCCTTCCCGGACCAGGAGGTGTGCCTGGGCGAGGCGGGCGGCAGGCTCGCCGTGGTCGGCTGGGGCTCGACCTTCGGCCCGATCCACCAGGCGGTCCGCCGCGCCCGCAAGAACGGCCTCGACGTGAGCCACATCCACCTGCGCCACATCTGGCCGCTGCCGAAAAATCTCGGTGAGTTGCTACGATCTTACGAACGGATCATCGTACCGGAAATGAACAAGGGGCAATTGAAGACGCTGCTCCGCGATCAATATCTGGTCGACGCCCGCCCGGTGAACAAGATCTCCGGTCAACCCTTCAAGATCGCCGAGATCGAGGCGGCGATCGGGGAGGCGCTGTCGTGAGCCTTCTCTCCCGTCACCCAAGCGAAAGCTGGGGTCCATGCGGCCTTCGGGCCTCGCATTCCGCTTGGATGCCAGCCTGCGCTGGCATGACGGGGTGAGGCATGAAACCGCCCAACCTTCTCGCCCTGATCGCGATGCTGATCGTGGTCGTCGCCCTGATCTACTACCTCCATTGAGGACGCAATTATGACCGAGATGGTCCCGCTTACCGCCAAGGATTTCGCCACCGACCAGGAAGTGCGCTGGTGCCCGGGCTGCGGCGACTATGCGGTGCTGAAGGCGGTGCAGCGGACGATGCCGGACCTCGGCGTGGATCCCGCCAAGACCGTGTTCGTCTCGGGCATCGGCTGCTCGTCGCGCTTCCCTTATTATATGGAGACCTACGGCTTCCACACCATCCACGGCCGCGCGCCCGCGGTCGCGACCGGCGTCAAGCTCGCCAATCCCGAGCTCGACGTCTGGATCATCACCGGCGACGGCGACGCGCTGTCGATCGGCGGCAACCACACGATGCATATCCTGCGGCGCAACCTCGATTGCCAGATATTGCTGTTCAACAACGAGATCTACGGCCTTACGAAAGGCCAATATTCGCCGACCTCGCGCGTCGGCACGCGCTCGCCTTCGACTCCGTTCGGCTCGGTCGACCGGCCGGTCCGGCCCTGCGCCTTCGCGCTGGGCTCGGGCGGGCGCTTCGTCGCCCGCGCGATCGACGTCCACAAGAACCTGCCCGACGTCCTCAAGGCCGCCCATGCCCACAAGGGCGCCGCCTTCGTCGAGATCTTCCAGAATTGCATCGTCTACAATGACGACGTGTTCGCGCCCTTCACTGCCAAGGACAATGCCGGCAAGCAGCTCTGGCTCAAGGCGGGCGAGCCGATGCTGTTCGACAATGGCGGCAAGGGCCTGACCCTCGACCGCGCCGCCCTCAACCTCAAGGTGGTCGAGGTCGAGGGCGGCGACTGGGAAGCGGCGGAGGTGATCGTCCACGATCCCAAGAACAAGGCGGTCGCCCACATGCTGATCGACATGCCGATCGGCAGCTTCCCGATGGCGCTCGGCGTGATCTACGACGATCCGCGGCCGACCTTCGAGAGCGCGGTGCGCGCCCAGAACGAGGAAGCCGCCGCCGGCAAGCCCGCCGACCTCCAGGCGCTGGTCGCCAAGGGCCAGACCTGGCAGGTGACCAAAGAGCCGCGCGAGATCTGACTGCAAGCCGTCATCCCAGCGGAAGCCGGAATCCATGAACACGGACTCGCTGCTTGTCCGCATGGTCCGATGTTCATGGATTCCGGCTTTCGCCGGAATGACGAAGTAGTGGAGTCTTCTTTACTTGCGTCGCGCCGCGCGCGGGGTCATTTTGGCGCGGCAATGCTGCAACGGGGGAAACATCTGGTCGCCGCCGACCGGGGGCTCGCCACCGGCGGCGGGATCGTCGCGCGGCTGTTCGCGGGCGGCTTCCACAAGCTGATCGACCGGATCGACGCCGGCATCGCCGACGGGCGCCTCGACGCGACCTTTCCCGACGGCTCGTTCCGCGCCCTCGGCGGACGCGGGGAAGGGCCGGCCGTGACGCTCCATCTCAAGAGCTGGCGCGCGCTGGTCCGGCTCGCGACCTCGGGCTCGGTCGGCTGGTACAAGGCCTGGGCGCTGGACGAATGGGCGAGCCCCGATCCGGTCGCCCTGTTCGAGCTGTTCATGCGCAACGCCGCCGGGCTCGGCGACGTCGGCCGCGCCAAGGGGCCGTGGAAGCTGGTCAACCGGCTCGCCCATGCGCGGCGCGCCAACGGCAAGAGGCGGGCCCGCCGCAACATCGCCCACCATTACGACCTCGGCAACGATTTCTACGCGGCCTGGCTCGACCCGAGCATGACCTATTCGAGCGCGATCTTCGCCGCCGGCGAACAGTCGCTGGAGGCGGCGCAGCGGCACAAGGTCCGCACCCTGCTCGACCGGCTCGGCCTCGAGCCCGGCCAGCATCTGCTCGAGATCGGCTGCGGCTGGGGCGGCCTCGCCGAGATCGCGGCGCGCGATTACGGCGTGCGCGTCACCGGCCTCACTTTGTCATCGGAGCAGAAGGCCTATGCCGACGGCCGCCTCGCCGGCGCCGGCCTCGCCGAGCGGACGACGATCGCGCTCACCGACTATCGCGACGTCACCGGCGAGTTCGACGCGGTCGCGAGCGTCGAGATGGTCGAGGCGGTCGGCCAGGAATATTGGCCGGCCTATCTCGGCAGCATCGCGCGGGTGCTGAAGCCCGGCGGCAAGGCGGCGCTCCAGCTGATCTCGATCCGCGAGGAATTGTTCGACCGCTATGCCGCCAATGCGGACTTCATCCAGACCTACATCTTTCCCGGCGGCCTGTTGATCGAGGAGGACCGCTTCCGCCGCATCGGCGAGGCGGCGGGCCTCGCCTGGCAGGGGCGCACCGGCCATGGCCGCGATTATGCCGAAACGCTGGCGCGCTGGCGGGCGCGCTACGACGAGGCGGTCGCCGCCGGCCGCTTGCCCGACGGCTTCGACGAGCGCTTCCATGGGCTCTGGCGCTATTATCTGATGTATTGCGAAGGCGGTTTCCGCAGCGGCGGCATCGACGTGGCGCAGGTGACGCTGGTTCGTAGCTAACCAGCGTCATCCCGGCAAAGGCCGGGATCTCAGGGAGAAGGTCCGTGACCTCATGTCCCGAGGCCCCGGCCTTCGCCGGGGTGACGGTTATTTCCCCACCTCGAGCCGGAACCCCGTCTCGAACTCTCCCTTGAGCAACGCCACCACCGCCGCCGCCACCGCGGCCGGCGGCTTCAGCGTCGCCGGGTCCTCGCCGGGATAGGCGCGGGCGCGCATCGCGGTGGCGGTGGCGCCCGGGTCGACGATCGCGACCTTCAGCGGCGCGAGATTTTTCACTTCCTCGCCATAGGCCCGCACCAGGGTCTCGAGCGCCGCCTTGGAGGCGCCATAAGCGCCCCAATAAGCGCGCGGGGCGGCGCCGACGCTCGAGGTCAGCGCGACCAGCCGGCCCGCCTCGCTCTTGCGCAGCAGCGGGTCGAATGCGGCGATCAGCGCCTGCTGGGCGAGGAGGTTCAGGGTCAGCAGCCGGTTGAACTCCTTGCCGTCGATCTGCGCGACCGGGGTCAGGGTGCCGAGCATCGCCGCGTTGAGCACCAGCATGTCGAGCGCGCCCCAGCGCTCCGCCACCGCCTGCGCCAGCCGGGCGATGCCGTCCGCCTCGGTAAGGTCCATCGGCGCGATCGTCGCGGCGCCGCCGGCCGCGTGGATCCGCTCCTCCACCGCCTCGAGCTCGGCGGCGGTGCGCGCGGTGAGGACGACATGGGCGCCCTCGGCCGCCAGCGCCTCGGCGATGGCGGCGCCGATGCCGCGCCCGGCGCCGGTGACCAGCGCGAGCTTCCCTGCGAATTCCGGCATCAGGCCGCGCGCTCGTCCGCGAGCACCAGCTGGTTCTTCTTCTCGCGGTCCTCCTGGTCGGTGAGCGGCGTCGGATAGTCGCCGGTGAAGCAGGCGTCGCACTGCTGCGGCGCGGCCTCGTCGCGCCCTTCCTCGCCGATCGCGCGATAGAGGCCCTCGATCGAGACGAAGGCGAGGCTGTCGGCGCCGATGAACCGGTTCATCTCGGCGACGTCCATCTGGGCGGCGAGCAATTTCGCGCGTTCGGGCGTGTCGACGCCGTAGAAGCAGGAGTGGCGGGTCGGCGGGCTGGCGATCCGCATGTGGACCTCGCGCGCGCCGGCCTCGCGCAGCATCTGGACGATCTTCAGGGACGTCGTGCCGCGCACGATCGAATCGTCGACGAGGACGAGGCTCTTGCCGTGGATCAGCGCCGAATTGGCATTGTGCTTCAGCTTGACGCCGAGGTGGCGGACCTGGTCGCCGGGCTGGATGAAGGTGCGCCCGACATAATGCGAGCGGATGATGCCGAGCTCGAACGGGATGCCGCTCGCCTGCGCATAGCCGATCGCCGCCGGCACGCCCGAATCGGGCACCGGCACGACCAGATCGGCGGCGATTCCGCTCTCGCGGGCCAGCTCGGCGCCGATCCGCTTCCTCACGTTGTAGACCGAATGGCCGTCGATCACGCTGTCCGGCCGCGAGAAATAGATATGCTCGAAGATGCACGGCCGCGGCCGCTGCGGCGCGAACGGGCGGTGCGATTTGACGCCCTCGTCCGAGACCTCGATCAGCTCGCCCGGCTCGACGGTGCGCAAATAGGTCGCGTCGACCATGTCGAGCGCGACCGTCTCCGAGGCGAAGACATAGGCCTCGCCCAGTCGCCCCATCACCAGCGGCCTTATGCCGAGCGGGTCGCGGCAGGCGATCATCCCCTCGGCGGTCAGGCAGACCAGGCTGTAGGCGCCCTCGACCTGCTTCAGGGCGTCGATGAAGCGGTCGAGCAGGGTGCGGTATTCGGAGGTCGCGACGAGGTGGATGATCACCTCGGTGTCGGAGGTCGACTGGAAGATCGAGCCGCGCCGGTTCAATTCGCCCCTCAGGCGCATCGCGTTCGAGATGTTGCCGTTATGGGCGACCGCGAAGCCCCCCGAGGCCAGCTCGGCGAACAGGGGCTGGACGTTCCTCAGCGCCGTCTCGCCGGTCGTCGAATAGCGGACATGGCCGATCGCGGCGCGGCCGGCGAGCGCCCGGATCACCTCGTCCTTGTCGAAATTGCCGGCGACATGGCCCATCGCCCGGTGGCTGTGGAAGGCGCGGCCGTCGAAGCTCGTCATCCCCGCCGCTTCCTGGCCGCGATGCTGGAGCGCGTGCATGCCCAGGGCGGTGATCGCCGAGGCGCTGTCGGCGCCCCACAGGCCGAACACCCCGCATTCCTCGCGGAGCTTGTCGTCGAAGGGATGGGTGGTCAGCATCGAATCCTACAGGCTGGCGTTGGCCCATATAGGAAGGGCGGGCGCGCTTGTCGCCCCCGCAAATCCTCCCTTGCAGGGGAGGATTGACCTTGACGTTAACGTAAACTAAGCGCGCTCCATGCCCGAAACCGCGCTCCATTCGGACTATCGCACGCCGCGCGACGTCCGCACCTACACGATCACCGAGCTGTGCGACGAGTTCGGAGTCACCGCCCGGGCGCTGCGCTTCTACGAGGATGAGGGGCTGATCGCGCCTCGGCGCCAGGGCCTGGCGCGGATCTATTCGTGGCGCGACCGCGCGCGCCTCGCCTGGATCCTGCGCGGCAAGAGGGTCGGCTTCTCGCTTTCCGAGATTCGCGAGATGATCGATCTTTACGACGCCGGCGACGGCCGCGTCGCCCAGCGCCGCCTGACCCTCGAGAAATGCCGCGCCCGGATCGACCAGCTCGCCAAGCAGAAGCTCGACATCGACGCCACCATCGACGAGCTCGAGCGCTTCATCGCCATGGTCGAGGCCTCCGACCTCGGAATCGCCCGCTAACCGCCCCCGACGAGGAACCCGCCAAATGCCCAGCTACACCGCCCCGGTCGCCGACACGCGCTACGTGCTCGAGGAAGTGCTGGGGATCGAGCGCTATTCGAACCTGCCCGGCTTCGAGCATGCGACGCCCGACCTCATCGAGGCGATCCTCAGCGAGGGCGGCCGCTTCGCCGCCGAGGTGCTGGCGCCCCTGAACCGGGTCGGCGACGAGGAAGGATGCATTCGTCACGACGACGGCAGCGTCACCACGCCCAGGGGCTTCAAGGAGGCGTACGACCAGTTCGTCGCCGGCGGCTGGACGACCCTGTCGGCGCCCGAGGAATATGGCGGGCAGGGGCTGCCGATGGTGCTCTCGACCGCGATCAGCGAATATCTGCTTTCGGCCAACCAGGCCTTCGAAATGTATAACGGCCTGACCCAGGGGGCGATGGCCTCGATCCTGGTCAAGGGCTCGGACGAGCAGAAGCGGACCTGGCTGCCCAACATGGTCTCGGGCAAATGGACCGGGACGATGAACCTCACGGAGCCGCATTGCGGCACCGATCTCGGCCTTTTGAAGACGCGCGCCGAGCCGCAGGCGGACGGCAGCTACCGGATCACCGGCACCAAGATCTTCATCTCCTCGGGCGAGCACGACCTCGCCGAGAACATCATCCACCTCGTCCTCGCCAAGATCACGGGCGCGCCCGACAACGTCAAAGGCATCTCCCTCTTCATCGTCCCCAAATTCCTGGTCAACGAAGACGGCAGCCTCGGCGCGCGCAACGGCGTCTCTTGCGGCTCGATCGAGGAGAAGATGGGGATCCACGGCAATTCGACCTGCCTCCTGAACTATGACGGCGCCACCGGCTGGCTGGTGGGCACGCAGGAGAAGGGGCTCGAGGCGATGTTCATCATGATGAACGCGGCCCGGCTCGGCGTCGGCGTCCAGGGCCTCGCCCAGGGCGAGGTCGCCTATCAGAACGCGGTCATCTACGCGAAGGACCGGCGGCAGGGCCGGGCGCTGCGCCCCGAGGAGCGCGAGCCGGACGCCAAGGCGGACACGATCATCCATCATCCCGACGTGCGCCGCATGCTGATGGAGGCCAAATCGTTCAACGAGGCGGCGCGCGCGCTCGTCCTGTGGGGCGCGCTCCAGGTCGACATCGGCCGCAAGGCGCAGACCGAGGAGGAAAGGCTGGCGGCCAACGATCTGCTCGGCCTGCTGACCCCCGTGATCAAGGGCTATCTGACCGACAAGGGCTTCGAGGCCGCGGTCAACGCCCAGCAAATCTATGGCGGCCACGGCTATATCCGCGAATGGGGGATGGAGCAGTTCGTCCGCGACGCCCGCATCGCCCAGATCTACGAAGGCACCAACGGCATCCAGGCCTTGGACCTGGTCGGCCGCAAGCTCGGCAAGGACAATGGCCGCGCCATCCAGGCCTTCTTCAAGCTGGTCGGCGAGGAAGCGGCGGCGGGGAAGGGCCACGAGTCCACCGCCGCGCTTGCCGCGTCCCTCGAGCGCGCTTTGGGCGACCTCCAGACCGCGACCCTGTGGCTGATGCAGAACGGCCTTTCCAACCCCAACAATGCCGGCGCCGCCGCCTACCCTTACATGAACCTGATGGGCGTGGTCTGCCTCGGCCTGATGTGGCTGCGCATGGCCAAGGCCAGCGCCGCCGCGCTCGCCGCCGGCACCGGCAATGCCGACTTCCACAAGCACAAGCTCGCCACCGCCCGCTTCTTCGCCGACCGCATCATGCCGGAAAGCAACGCGCACCGGAGGAAGATCGAGGCGGGTGCCGACAGCATCATGGCGCTGCCGGCGGAGGCCTTTTGAGTGGACGCGCGGTCCGGCCCCTCGAGTGTCTCGCGACGATAGTTGCGCCTGCCGGACCAGCGCGGTCTTGCGCCTACTTTGCACCAAATGAAACAAATGCCGTTGTAGTTCATTGGCCAGGCTGATTTAATTCCCTTTTGGTTCGGGATGGCCGATGGATGACAGCGCCAAATTAGGCATATTATTTCCTCTTTTTCGCGGGCTCGACGAAAAAGATCTGCTGCGCGTCAGCACCGCCATGAGATATCGCTCTATCCAGAAGGGTGATGTAGTCTTTCACGACATGGATCACAGGTCGGCAGTTTGCCTGGTCTTTGCCGGGCAGCTGATGCTGCGCCGCATGTCTGCGTCCGGGCGGGAGATCGGCTATGCCCGTTTTCTGTCGGGGAGCCATGTCGGCGAAGTCGCCGCGCTCGACGGGCTGCCGCGGCTTGGCGACGTGGTCGCGCTCGCGCATTCCGAAGTCGGGGTGATCCCAGGGCGGGCCTTCGCCACGCTGGCGGACCAGGTTCGGCCATTGGCCGGGACTCTCCTGATGCATCTGTGCGGGCGCGTCAGAGACCTCAGCGCGCGCATCTATGATCAGGTGGCTCTCACGGTCCCCCTGCGGGTGGAGGCCGAAATCCTGCGCTTGGCGGTCGACGCCGGGATCGAAGCCAATGCGGCGCTGATCGTGCCGCCGCCCACCCATGCGCAGCTTGCCGCGCTGGTCGGCGGGCAGCGGGAGGCCGTGACGCGGGCGATCGGTGGCCTCGTCAGGGACGACCTGGTGGCGACCCGTTGTGGCGGCCTGGCGGTGCGCGACGTCCGCGCCTTGGCCGATCGGGTGCGTCTGGCCGGCTGAGAAGGTCCGAAGAAGATGCCCCAAAGATCATCTTGTGTAAATTGATACATTCCCTGGAGTGTGGCGCCGTTAGGTGGAGGTGCTGCCGCAATAAAGTGGTGGCTTTATAGCCAAGGGATCATGAAAAATGGGCAAGCTTTCATCAGCATTGGGCGGGGACATCGACTCCGTAATCAACGGAATTGCTTCGGCCACGAGCAGCGTTCAGAATACGCTCGACGGCATAAATCAGGTCACGTCCGTTTTTGCGGCGCTAACGCCCCCTCATTCGCCCACCCGCCGTTTCGTCGCGTTCAAAGACTCCCCGACCACCATCAACAGCGCGCTGAAGACGGCCATGACTGCGGTGCTCGGCGGCACGAACGCGGCGTTCAAGGCCCAGTTTCCGAGCGACACGCCCGTCGGATCCGACAACGGCCTGATTCCGGACCTCAACGCCAATGGTCCATTGGATACGGTGGTGGAACAAATGGTCACGATGTTCACCAACTGGGGAATCGTCGTGGATTCGACGCAAATAGCGTCAATGGCCGGCACGATCCAGGAAGAGTTCAACGCCAGGGGCGGTGTCGCCGGCACGTCATACGGCCAATATCAGCTCAACACGAGCGAGACGATCGACTGGACGGTCGGCTACGGGCCCATCACGATCAATCCGAGCCAGACCAGCCTGATCTATGGCTTCACGGCCGCGCTGAACTATCAGATGTAGCCATCGTCGCTGCGGCGCCGGCCGCGTCATGCCGGAGAGCAATGCGCATCGAAGAAAGATCGAGGCGGGGGCGGGGAGCATCATCGCGCTGCCGGCGGAGGCGTACCGATCGGCCGCCACACAAGGCTTTGTTCATGAACGCTCTCTAGCGTTCGCTCATGCTGATCCCCGCCCTTGCCCTCGCCGCCTTGGCTGCGACGCCGGACGGGTTCCGGTTTCCGATCGGAACGCTGCCCGCGGCGCGGTCGACCGTCGATCATGTCGCGGTCGTGATCGTCGATCCCGGCCACGGCCCCGCAGCGCGGGAGCAGCGCCGCGAGATCGCGCGCTCCGGTTCGTGGATGCGCGAGGTGGCGGGCTCCACCGTCTCGCACCATGATTTCGCGACCGGAACCAGCGTCACGCGCTGGCGCGACGACGCGAGCGGCAATCGGGGCTTCTCGATCAGCCGCCACGCCTCTGACGACAGCTATCATCTTTATCGGCGCGTCCGCACCGAAGAGCGCGATCATGCGCTCGGCGAGGATTGCACCGTGTGGCGATCGGAACGGGTCAGCGCACAGCCGAATCAGGAGCCGCGCTATTTGACCTGCGAGACCGCCGACGGAATCCAGCTCTGGTCGCGCACCGTGTCTCAATGCGGCTCTGAGCTGGGCTCCTCGCATACCGTCTCTTTCGCCCGCCGTCCTGTTTCCACGGCCGAGGTGCGGCCGCCGCGTCATCTGCTGCGCTGGCGTTCCTGGCGCGATCTCGCGCGGGTCGCGGAAGGCTCCACCTCGGCATCCAGGCAGCCGCGCGACTATGAGGTCCGCCTCGAAGGGCCCCAGGGCCGCGAGCAGGCGCGGATCATGCGGGCGAGCCGCGGCTGGACCTATGCGGATCGTGCGGCCGTCATAGGCGGTCATCGGCGCGCCTTCGCGGACGATCATCTCGATCGGCGTCGCGGGGAAGGCGAGCCCGGTCACCGCCTCCAGCGCGGCGACGATGCGCGCGCCGTCCGCCGCCCAGATCGCCCGATATTCGGCGGCCGCCGGGGCGAAGAGGGGCTCGGCTGGCACGAATGAAACCGGCGGCGCCGCTGCGCAGAGCAGCGCCCAACAGGCGAGTGAAATAAACGCAGCGGGCTTCACATCGGCTTGAAGGCCCGGAGGGGCGTCGGCGTTAAGCCCTGCGGCGGAGCGGCACCACTTTCGCGCCTTGCGCCGCCTTCGCCGCCCGGTCCATCACCACGCCGTCGAAATGGCCGATCGGGTTGGGGCGGCTGATCAGATAGCCCTGGACCTGGTCGCAGCCCTCGGCGCGCAGCGCCTCGAGCTGTTCGCTCGTCTCGACGCCCTCCGCCACCACCGGCACGCCGAGGCCGTGGCCGAGGCCGATCACCGAGCGGATGATCGCGCGCGCCTGCGGGTTGGCGATCATGTCGCCGACGAAGCTGCGGTCGATCTTGACCTTGTCGAACGGGAACATCCGGAAATAGGAGAGCGAGGAATAGCCGGTGCCGAAATCGTCCATCGAGATCTGCAGGCCGAGCGCCTTCAGCCGCTCGAGGATCGAGAGCGCGCCCGGCGCGTCCTTGATCAGCAGCCCCTCGGTCACTTCGAGCTCAAGCCGGGCGGGATCGAGCCCGGTTTCCGCGAGCACCTGCTCGATCGCGCCGACCAAATCGTCCTGCATGAACTGCAAGGGCGAGAGGTTGACCGACAGCTTCAGCGCCGGGGTCCAGCCCGCCGCCTCGCCGCAGGCGGCACGCAGCACCCATTCGCCGAGCGCGACGATCTGGCCACTCTCCTCGGCGAGGCGCACGAACATTTCGGGGCTGATCGGGCCGAGCGTGGGATGGTCCCAGCGCAGCAGCGCCTCGAAGCCGATGATCGTTCCCGAGCCCAGCTCGGCGAGCGGCTGGTAGTGGAGCTTGAGGTCGCCATTGGCGAGCGCCTGCCTCAGGTCGGCCTCGAGCTGGCGGCGCTGGCGCAGCGCCTCGTCCATCGCCGCCTCGTAGAAGCGGGCGAGGCCGCGGCCCTCGCGCTTGGCCCGGTAGAGCGCCATGTCGGCGTTGCGGACGAGGTCGAGCGGATTGTCGGCATTGGCCGGGAAGATGGCGACTCCGATGCTGGCGCTGATCCGCGCGCTCTGGCCGCCGACCGCGAACGGCTCGCCGAGCGCGGCGATGATCCGCTCGGAAAGCAGTCCGGCATGGGCGGGCTGGCTGCCGCCCTGCTGGACGATCGCGAACTCGTCGCCGCCCAGTCGCGCGACCAGCTCGTCGCCGCGCACGGTGGCGCGCAGCCGGTGGGCGACCTCGATCAGCAACTCATCGCCGGCGGGATGGCCGAGCATGTCGTTGACCGCCTTGAAGCCGTCGAGGTCGACGCACAGCACCGCGACCGGCTCGCGCGCCTCGACGGCGCGATCCACCTGGCGGGCGAGATGGTCGCCGAACACCGCCCGGTTGGGCAGGCCGGTGAGCGCGTCGTGATAGGCGAGATGGGCGATCCGCGCCGCCGCTTCCTTGCGCTCGGAAATGTCGCGGACCGCGAGCACCCGGCGCTCCACCCCGCGCCAGTGGAGCGGGCGGAGCAGGATCTCGACGTCGCACTCACGGTCTCCGGCCCCGGTCAGGCGGCACTCGGTGACGGCGCCGTCGCTGCCGACGGCGAGCGCGTGCGGATCGAGTTCGGGGAACAGGTCGGCGAGCGCCTTGGGCAGCGCGTCGAGGCCGTCATAGCCGGCCAGGGTCAGGAAGCTGCGATTGGCGTCGACGACTTCGCGCCCGTCGATCACCACCAGCCCCTCGATCGCGGCGTCGGCGAAGGCCTTGATCCGCTGCGCCTCCTCGGCGGCGTTGCGGGCGAGCTTGCGGTCGAACAGCACCGTGGCGAAGCTGATCGACAGGATGATCAGCGCCATCGCGGCGACCGCGACGGTCAGCGTGCCGCTGCCGATCGCCTCGGCCGGCACCAGCAGCTGCGGGTCCGGATAGATGCCGGCCGCCGCCATCGCGGTGAAGTGGAGCCCGCAAATGGCGAGCGTGAACAGCAGCGCCGGCCGCCAGGGAATCAGCGCCGGCTTGCGGCGATGCTCGGCGAGCGCGGCGGCGCTGAGCAGGATTCCGATCAGGACCGAGACGATGACGTAATTGCGGTCCCAGACCAGCCAGCCGGCCAGCTTCACCGCCGACATGCCGATATAGTGCATGGTGCCGATGCCGACGCCGAGCAGGGCGCCGCCGGCGAGCGCCGCCAGGCGGGTGCCGCGCAGGGCGGCCCACCAGCCGGCGCCGGTGATCAGGATCGCCGCGGCGACCGAGAGCAGAGTGAGGCCGAAATCGTAGCCGACCGGCAGATCGGGCTGATAGGCGAGCATCGCCACGAAATGGGTCGACCAGATGCCGGTGCCGGAGACGAAGGCGGCGAGCGCGAGCCAGGCGGCGCGCCTTCTCTCGTCGGCGCGGGCGCGGTCGAGGATCGAGAAAGCGGTTACCGCGGCGAGCAGGCAGATGATCCCGGCGAGGATCACCAGCCGGAAGTCGTGCTCGTGGACGATGCAGGTATAGACGCGCAGCATGAGGGCTCCCGCAGGGCCGAAGAAGGGGCTGACCTAGGCCAATCTGGTAAAAACGGCGTAAAGCTAGGGCGTAAGAAGTGCCTCGAGCAGATCGAGCAGCGGGCGCTGGCCCGGCAGGATCTTCGCGCGGGCCGCGCCGAGCGGGAACCAGGCGGCGCGGTCGATCTCGGGAAAGGCCTGGAGGCGCCCGCTCTTCGGCGGCCATTCCACGGTGAAGACATTGCTGATGATCGCGTCGGCGTCGAGATCGCCTTCCAGCGCGAACGCTTCCACCCATTTGCCGCCCTGCTGGCGGATGCGCCCCAGGGGCACGAGCGGGCCCTCGGGCCGAACGCCGAGCTCCTCCTCGAACTCGCGGCGGGCGCAGGCCTCGGCCTCCTCGCCCGGCTCGACCAGGCCCTTGGGGATCGCCCAGGCGCCGGCGTCGCGCTTCGCCCAATAGGGCCCGCCGAAATGGCCGAGCAGCACCTCAATGCCGCCGCCCGCGCCGCGACGCCACATCAGGATCCCCGCGCTCGCCTGTGCCATGGGCGGCCCATATCATGCTATGGCGGCGAGGGGAGGGAGCCATGACCCGCGACCAGAAGATCGTCCTCGCCGGCGCCGCGAGCGGCATCGCCGCGATGATATTGGCGATGTGGCTGTTGTCGACCCGGTTGCTGCCGCCGCCGTCCGGCCTGGAGACGCTCGCGGACCGGCTCGGCTACGCGCTGCGCTGGACGGCGTTCGCCGCTCTGCCCGTGCTCGCGATGCTGGCGGCGGTCGGCAATGCGCGATTCCTCACCGAGGCGATCGACCCAACCCGCGGCGCCGAGGACCGCGGGACGATCGTCAACGGCCGCGTCGCCGACAACACCACCCAGCAATTCCTGCTGTTCATGGCCGGATCGCTGGGCCTCGCCGCGAGCCTGTCGCCGGGCCGGATGCAGGCGATCGCCGCCGCCGCGATCGTGTTCGTGGTCGCGCGGCTCGCTTTCTGGATCGGCTACCGGATCGATCCGCTCTACCGTGCCTTCGGCTTCGCCGCGACCGCCTATCTGAACCTCGGCCTGCTGCTCGCCGCGCTCTGGCTCGGCTTCGCCTAAGGTCCGAACTAAGGCGGCGGCCGCTGCCGGTGCCAGTCGGTCGCCTGCTGGAAGGCCCTGCCGGCGGCGAGCAGGCGCTCCTCGCCCAGGATCGGACCGATCAGCTGCAGTCCGATCGGCAGGCCGTCCGCGTCGAAACCCGCCGGCAGCGTGAGGCTGGGCTGGCCCGAATAGTTGAAGGCGGCCGTGAAGCGCAGCATCGCGGCGACGACGTCCGGGTCGTTGCCGCCCTGGGCGAGCGTCGCCAGTGTCGGCGTCGGCACCGGCAGCGCCGGGAGCAGGACCAGGTCGACCTGCGCGTGCAACCGCGCCATCGCGGAGGCGAGGTCGCGCCGAGCTTCTTCGAGCGCCTCATAGGCCCCGGCGGGCGGCGCCTGGCCGAGCTCGATCAGCATCCGCATCGCCGGGCCGTAATCGTCGGGCGCGCGGTCGTAATATTCGGCATGGACGGCCGCCGCCTCGACGCCGACGGTGACGGCCCAGCCGCGCGCGAACGGCTCGAGCGGCGGCAGCGCGACCTCGCGCACCTCGAAGCCGAGCGCGGCGAACGTGTCGAGCGCCTGCTCGGCCGCCGCCGCGACCTCGGGATGGATGCCGGCCAGGACCGCGCGATCGAGGCCGATGCTGCGGGCCGGCCCGATCGGCGGGGCGGGCTCGGCGATCGCGTCGAACAACAAGGCGCAGTCGGCGGCGCTCCTCGCCAACACGCCGACATGGTCGAGCGACGGCGCCAGCGGGAAGATGCCCTGGCTGCTGACCCGGCCCCGGCTCGGCTTCAGCCCGGTGACTCCGCAGGCCGAGGAAGGAAAGCGGATCGATCCGCCGGTGTCGGAGCCGAGCGCGCCATAAGCGAGGCCGGCCGCGACCGCGACGCCCGAACCGCTCGACGAGACCCCGGTCCAGTGCTTCGGGCTCCAGGGATTGCGCGGCTCGGGCCGCTCGGGCCGATGCTCGGAAAAAGCGCCCTCGGTCATCGCCAGCTTGCCGAGCAGGACGGTGCCGGCCGCCGCGAGCCGCGCCGCGACGGCCGCGTCCGCGTCCGGCACGCGCCCGGCGAGCACCTTGGTGCCGGCCTCGGTCGCGATCCCCCTGGTGTCGACCAGATCCTTGAGCGCGATCGGGATGCCGTGCAGCGGGCCGCGCGGCGCTTCGGAATCCGCGCGCCGCGCGTCATCGAGGGCGCGTTCCGGAGTGACCCGCACGAAGGCGTGGAGCTCAGGCTCGAGCCGCTCGATCCGGGCGAGCGCGGCCCGGGTCAGCGCGACCGACGAAACCTCGCCGGCCGCGATCAGCGCCGACGCTTCCGCCAGCCCAAGGCCGCAATATTCCTCCGACCCCATCGCTCTTCCCCCCGGACCATCCTAGCTGCATCCGGGGTCGCGCGGAACTAGTCGGTCGTCGCTCCGTCGCGCGGCGGCCGGGCGTCGCGCAGCTCGGCGCCAAGCGCCGCCCGAGTCGCCGCCGGCATCCCGGGATTGGCCTGGGCGTTGCGGGTGGTGAAGTTGCGGAAACCGACCTGGACCTGCAGCGAATAATCGAGCGGCGCGGAACCCGGCGTGAACGGCGTCCCGGCCGGGATGTTGCGGAACCAGGGCGCGATCTGCGCGGGCGTCGCGGGCGGAATCGCCGGCGGGATCATCGAGGCCGCGGCCGGCCATTGCGCGGTCGAGTGGCACGACATGCACGACGAGGCGGGATTGTCGACCGGCCCGTTTAGCCGCCCCTGATAGCCGACATGGGGCATGTGGACGGCCGGGTTGAGCCAGGTCTCGCGGAGCGGCCCGGTGCCCGAATAATCGGGATCGTTGCCCCACATCAGCCCGATCGGCTGGACGCCCTGCCAGTTGCTGCCGACCGGATCGGGCTCGCTGCTCGCGGGCGGGCAGGGCGCGTCGGGCGGACCCTGCGGCCCGCCGCCGTAGACGAAGGTGCCGAACACCCAGCCGGTCGGCACGCGGCTGTCCCTGACCGCGATGTCGATCTGGAGCAGGCGCAGCTGCTGGACGGAACGCGGCGGCGCGGGCGGCGGCGGCCCCGGCGGCGGATTGTAATTGGGGGGATAGACCAGGGCGTTCCAGGTCGGCGCGCCGGCGAGGTAGGGCACCTGGGCGACGGTGGCGGTGGTGAACAGCAATTTGGCGCCGACCGTCCCCTCGGGCATCAGCGCCTGGGTCGGATCGGGCTGGCCGTGATTGGCCCAGATCCGGCCGAGCGTCGTGGCGCCGGCGCCGTTGTAGAAGCCGACCGCATAATTGTTCCAGGGGCTGGTCTGGCAGCGGTGGAGCTCGCCGGCGGGGGTCACCCGCTCGCGGGTCAGGCCGTGAATCGGCTCGCGGCCGTTGAAGCCCTGGTCCTGCCAGGGCGCGTTGTACCAGCCGCGCAGGCGGTTGAGCGCGGGATTGAAGCTGTCCTCGACGTTCGGGCGGATATTGCCCTGGTAGAAATAAGCGAGCACCGCGCGGATATATTGGTCCGGCTGGGTGGTCGGGTCGTAGCGCAGCCAGGGCCTGGCATCCGGCGGCGGGGTCTGCGGATAATTCTGGGCGAGCTGGAAGACGTTGCCCTGCCAGTTGGGCGGCAGCGGCACCGTCGAGTTGCAGAACGGCGTGGTCGGCGTGTCGCACTGGGACGGCAACGGGACGACGGGCGCGGCGGCCGCCGTTTCGCTCTCGTTGGCGGTTTCGGTCCGGCTGAAGCAGCCGCTCAGCACGGTTACGGCAGTGGTTGCAAGCGCAGCGCGCCAAACGGCTTTCTTCATGGCTTCCCCCCTGGCTCTCGTGGGGCGAAGGAAACGCTCATGCGCGCGCGCGAGCAAGCGGAGACGCATCCGTTCCGGACCGGCCTCGACCGCGCTAAAGAGGGGGTCATGTTGGTGACCGAACTGATCCGCCGCGGCGCGCTCTATCACCGGGATCGGACCGCGATCCGGTTCGGCGACGCGGCCATGAGCTTCGGCGAGGTCGAGCGGCTGTCGAACCGGATCGCCAACGCGCTGGGCGGCGGCCTCGCGCTCGCCAAGGGCAGCCCGATCGCGCTGCTGGTGGACAACGGCCTCCATTCGGTCCCGTGCGATTTCGGCTGCGCCAAGGCGGGGCTGGTGCGCACGCCGCTGAACGGCCGCCTGTCGTTCGACGAGCAGCGCAGGATGATCGAGGCGATCGGCGCGGGCACGATGATCTACGGCGCCAGCCAGGCCGAGCGCGCGGCCGCGCTCGCCGCGGCGCTGCCGGAGCTGCGCGTCGTCGGGCTCGACGAGATCCTGGTCCTCGCCGAAAATGCGCGCGACGCCGATCCCGGGCTCCGCCACGCGCCGGACGACGTCATCCTGGCCCTGTTCACCTCGGGCACGAGCGGCACGCTCAAGGCCGTCCGGCATAGCCATGCGACCTATGCGGCGATCGTCCAGAACGTGCTGACCAATTTGATCGACCCGGAGCCCGGCGAGACGATGCTCCACGCCGCCTCGCTGATCCATGCCAGCGGTTGCTTCGTCATGCCCTATTGGCTGCGCGGCGGCTGCGCGGCGATCCTGCCCGGCTTCTCGCCCGCCTCCTATCTGGAAGCGATCGAGCGCTGGCGGCCGGACGCGCTCAACCTCGTTCCGACCATGCTCCAGATGCTGTTCCAGACGCCGGGCATCGAGGCCGCCGACCTCTCGTCGGTGGCGACCATCGTCTACGGCGCCTCGCCGATGCCGCGGCCGGTGCTGGAGCGGGCGCTCGACCGCTGGGGCCCGGTCTTCGTCCAATATTACGGCCAGACCGAAGCGCCGCTCGCGATCTGCAGCCTGCACAAGGACGAGCATGTCGGCGCGAGCCCCGAGCGGCTCCTCTCCTGCGGCCGCCCGAGCGTCGAGTGCGAGATCCGGCTGGTCGACGATATGGGCGAAAATGCGGAAGTTGGCGAAATTGTGCTGCGCGCGCCCTTCTGCATGACAGGCTACACCGACCCGGAATTGACCGCCCAGGCCTTCCTTCCGGGCGGCTGGCTCCGCACTCGCGACGTCGGGCGGTTCGACGAGGAGGGCTATCTGACTTTGATCGACCGCATCTCAGACATGATCGTCACCGGCGGCTACAACGTCTATCCGCGCGAGGTCGAGGACGCGCTCGCCGCCCATCCGGCGATCGCCCAGGTCGCCGTGGTCGGCCTGCCCGACGAGGTCTGGGGCGAGGCGGTCACCGCCTTCGTCGTGCTCCGCGACGGCGCCGCGGCCGACGAGGCCGCCCTGATCGCCCACGCCCACGGGACGCTCGCCGGCTACAAGGCGCCCAAATCGGTGCGCTTCGTCGATTCGATTCCGTTGAGCGCCGTCGGCAAGCCGCTGCGGCGCGCGCTGCGCGAGCCCTTCTGGGCCGGAAAGGAGCGGGCGATATGAGCGTGGTCGTCGAGCGGAGCGGTCCGGTCACCATCGTCACCATCGATCGGCCGGAATGCCGCAACGCGGTCGACTTCGAAACCAGCCTGGCGCTGCGCGAGGCGTTCGACGCCTTCGAGGCCGACGATTCGGCGGCGGTCGCGGTGCTGACCGGCGCCGGCGGCCATTTCTGCGCGGGCTTCGACCTCAAGGCGTTCGCCGCGCGCGGCGCCGGCTACGACCCGCGCGGCGAGGGGCCGATGGGCCCGACCCGGCGGCTGCTGTCGAAGCCGGTCCTCGCCGCGGTCGAGGGCTATGCGGTCGCCGGCGGAATGGAGCTGGCCTTGTGGTGCGACCTGCGGATCGCCGCCGAAAGCGCGACCTTCGGCATCTTCTGCCGCCGCTGGGGCGTGCCGCTGATCGACGGCGGCACCGTGCGGCTGCCGCGCATCGTCGGCCAGGGACGGGCGCTCGATCTTATCCTCACCGGCCGCCCGGTCGGCGCGGCCGAAGCGCTGGCGATCGGGCTTGCCAACCGGGTCGTGGCGGACGGCGCCGCGCGCGCCGAGGCGGAAAGGCTCGCCGCGGAAATCGCCCGCTTCCCCTCGCTCTGCATGCGCACCGACCGCGCCTCGGCCTATGCCGGCTGGGACGGCGACCTGCGCCAGGCGCTCGAGGCCGAGGCGCGGGTCGGCGCCGCGCCGCTCGCCGAGGGCGCCCGCGATGGCGCCGCCCGCTTCGCCGGCGGCCGGGGCCGCGGCGGCGACTTCGAAGAGATTTGAACGGGAGGGACGTGCCATGGAATGGATGCTGATGCCGCTCAGGCGCTTCGCCGACTTCGCCGGGCGGTCGCGGCGGAGGGAATATTGGCTGTGGGTGCTGTTCTTCGTCGTCACGTTGTCGGCGCTGACCTGGCTCGACATCAGGCTCGGCCTCGGCGGCAGCGCGACGGGCAGCTCTTCGGGCGGGGGAGTCAGCTTCGATGTCAACTTCGGGCCGCTCGGCATCGTGTTCGGGCTGGCCACGCTGGTGCCGAGCCTCGCGGTCGGCGTCCGCCGCCTCCACGATCTCGGCAAGAGCGGCTGGTGGATGCTGCTCGCGATCATCCCGTTCATCGGCTGGCTCTACCAGCTCTTCGTCTTCACCCAGCCCGGCGTCCCCGGCCCGAACCGCTACGGCCCCGACCCGAAGGGCGGCGGCGAAGCGGGCGTGTTCGCCTGAGCGCGAGGTTGCGGGCCGCGGGCCGCCGCACTAGGTAGAGCGGCCTTTTTCGTGCCCCTGTGGCGGAATTGGTAGACGCGCTCGACTCAAAATCGAGTTCCGCAAGGAGTGCCCGTTCGAGTCGGGCCAGGGGCACCACGGCACAATCCGCTTCTCAGCGCCGCGCGGCTCGGGCATTGTCGGCGGCGATGAGCGACAAGGAGCCCCTGCCCAGGCCGATCGAGGCGCCGTTCGAGGCCGAGACCGAGGCGGCCGCCTATCGGCGCGACCGGCTGCTGGCGTCGGTCGCGCTGATCGTCGGCGCCGCCTTCCTGCTCGCGCTGCCGTTCGCGCTGCGCGCCGGCGCCGAGTTCTTCCTGCCCGTCACCGCCGCTTTGGTGATCGCGATCGCGCTGGTGCCGCTGCTCGAATGGCTCGAGCGGCGGCGGGTGCCGTCCCCGGTCGCCGCCTTCATCTGCGTGGTCCTGTTCCTCGCCGTCGCCAATGCCGCGGTGGCGGCGATCGTCTTTCCGGCCAGCGAATGGGTGCGCCGGCTGCCCGACCGGATCGGCCGCATCCGCGAGACGCTCGGCCCGCTGTTCGACATCTATGCCGACCTCGAACGGTTCATCGACGACGTCGTCCGCCAGTTCGGCCGCACCTCCGGGCTTGCCCATCAGACGGTGACGGTGGAGACGCCCAATTCGCTGCTCCAGATCATCGCCACCTCGGCGCCGTTCGCGGCGATCCAGATGTTCTTCGCGGTCCTCGTCATCTTCTTCTTCCTCTCCGGCTGGACCAAGATGCGCAAGCGCACGATCACCGCGCGCTCGAGCTTCGACGGAGCGATGACCACCGCCCGGGTCATCCAGCAGGTGGTCGACGCGACCTCGACCTATCTCGGCACGATCACGATGGTGAACATCGGCATGGGCGCGGTGGTCGCGCTGATGCTGTGGCTGATCGGGATGGAATCGCCGATGATGTGGGGCGGCATCGTCGCGGTGCTGAACTACATTCCCTATCTGGGCCCGATCGCCTCGGCGCTGCTGCTCGCGATCGGCGGGCTGATGCTGTTTCCCGATCCCTGGTACGCGCTGCTGCCGGCGCTCGCCTTCGTCGGCGTCCATCTCGTCGAGGCCAATTTCGTGACTCCGACCGTGGTCGGCCGCCGGCTCACCATCAATCCGCTGATGATCCTGCTTGCGCTCAGCTTCTGGGCCTGGGTGTGGGGGACGACCGGGGCGCTGCTGGCGGTGCCGCTGCTGATCATCTTCCGGACCGTGTTCGACGCCGCCGGCAAGCCCGACATCACCGGCTTCCTGTTCGAGGAAGGGACGCTGGTCCAGGATCATCCGGACGAGCCGCGCGGCTAGCGAAACCCCGCCGCCGCTCGCTTGACAGCTTCCGGGCGCTTCACTACCTCGCCCGCCTCACATCCACGCGGGTGTAGCTCAGTTGGTTAGAGCGCCGGCCTGTCACGCCGGAGGTCGCGGGTTCAAGTCCCGTCACTCGCGCCATTTCCCAAGCTCCATCCACCTCAGCAGCGGCTTCAGCGGCAGGATCCAGACGATTCCCGCGACGAGGTAGTAAAGCGCGTGAATCGCCCAGTGCAGGCCGGCGATCAGGCCGGACGCGCTGACCGCGATCACGCTCCAGACCGCGATCCAGGCCAGGATCAGCAGGATGCCGAAAGGCTGGCGCCAGCTCGGCTCTAGCCGCACCGGAGCCATTCCCTCGGCGTCGCGATCGCGTCGAGCCGCATGTCCCAGGGATCGGCCGGTATCGGCCCGTCGACCAGCTGGCTCTCCCAGCATATGCCGATGGTGAGGACCGGGCGGCCGCCCTGGCGCAAATGGGCGAGGGCGCGGTCGTAATGGCCCTTGCCGTGGCCGATCCGGGTGCCGTGGCGGTCGGCGAGCACCAGCGGCACGATCACCGCGTCCGGCAGCAGGACCTCGGCCGCGGCCGGCGGCTGGGCGACGCCCCACGGGCTCGGCTCGGTCGCCGGCCCCTCGCGCCAGAGGAAGGCCGAGTCGCGATCGGCGAACCAGGGCAGGGCCTGGCGCTGCCCATGGGCGAGCCCGGCGAGGATCGGCGTCGGGTCGATCTCGTCGGCGAGCGGATGGTAAGCGGCGACGACGCCCGCGCTGGCGAGATGCGGCAGCACCAGCCGCGCCAGCTCGGCCTCGAGCGTGGCCCTGAGCTGCGGCGCCAGGCTGCGGGCGAACTTCCGCCGCAGCCGCCGCCCCTCGGCGCGCAGGCCGCTCTTGCTAGCGGGCGGGGAGGGTGACGGGACCGCCATAGCCGTTTGCCTGGAATATCCTCTGACGCCTCAACGTCAGGTGGGGACCATGTGCGTCGGGCCAGGGCCCGGGCAGGGACAGTCCCCGAGGATGCTTATGGCTCAGGGATGTTCGCTGAGGCTCGTACAGGGCAGTACCCGTCACCTGCTACTTAGGCGCTCGCGCCGCTCCGCTCAAGGGTGTCGGCGAGCGTCTCGACCCGCCCGGCGAGTCGCTCCAGCGCCTGGGCGATCGCGGGATCGGGCGGCGGCGGCACCGGATCGGGAATGCCGGCGCCGGCGCGGATCTCCTTGATGTCGTCGGCGATCAGCAGGGCGGCGAACAGGAGCTGGCGGGTCTCGGTGAGGCTGCCGAGCGCGGCGGTGGCATCCTGGGCGCGGCGGTCGACCTCGGCGGCGACCGAGCGCAGATGTTCCTCCTCGCCGTCGCGGCAGGCGACGTTGTAGCGGCGGCCGGCGACCTCGATGTCGATATTGGCCATGCTACCGCGCCTCCGTTTCCAGCAGCCGGTCGATCTGGCCGATCGCGCCTTCGACCTTGACGCGAAGCGCCCGGTGGACGTCGCGCAGCTGCCGCAGCTCCTCGGGATCGGCGGCGGGCGGCTTGGGCCTGGCTGAGACGGCCTCGATTCGGGCGAGCGCCTGCTCGATGCGGCGGATGGCGGCCAGGGCGCGTTCGTCAGCCATGGCCGAAGGCATAGCATGACTGGCGCTCCCGGCAAGCGCCCACGGTTGACGCAAGCGTTGCCGCCGATAAAGGAACGCCAGCGCCGCCCAGCGCGTCCGTCCCCGGATTTCACCGCCAGGAGCCCCATGGCCATCGACATTCGAACGCTCGCCAACGCGATCCGCGCCTTGTCGATGGACGCGGTCGAGGCGGCGAACTCAGGCCATCCCGGCATGCCGATGGGCATGGCCGACGCCGCGACCGTGCTCTGGACCGAATATCTGAAGCACGATCCGGCCGACCCCGATTGGCCCGACCGCGACCGCTTCGTGCTTTCGGCCGGGCACGGTTCGATGCTGCTCTACGCCCTGCTCCATTTGACCGGCTATCAGCGGCCGACGATCGACGACATCAGGGGCTTCCGCCAGCTCGGTAGCCCGTGCGCGGGCCATCCCGAGAATTTCCTGCTGGACGGCGTCGAGGCGACGACCGGCCCGCTCGGGCAGGGGCTGGCGATGGCGGTCGGCATGGCGATCGCCGAGCGCCATCTCAACGCCGAATATGGCGACGGGCTCGTCGACCATCGGACCTGGGTCGTCGCCGGCGACGGCTGTTTGATGGAGGGCGTCAACCACGAGGCGGCGGGGCTCGCCGGCCATCTCGGGCTGGGGCGGCTGATCGTCTTCTGGGACGACAATGGCATCACCATCGACGGCGCGACCGACCTTTCGACGTCCGAGGATATCGCCGGGCGCTACGCGGCCTATGGCTGGCATGTCGTGCGCTGCGACGGCCTCGACGCCGGCGACGTCCGCCGCGCGATCGACGAGGCGCTCGCCGACCCGCGGTCGTCGCTGATCGCCTGCCGCACGATCATCGGCTTCGGTGCCCCCAACAAGCAGGGCACGGCCGCCACCCACGGGTCCGCGCTCGGGCCCGAGGAAGTGGCGGCGGCGCGCGCGCAACTGGGCTGGGATGATCCGCCGTTCGAGCTGCCCTCGGAGATCGTCGCGACCTGGCGCGCCGCCGGGAGCCGCGGGCAGGCCGCGCATGAAGCATGGCGCCAACGCCTGGAGGCGAGCCCGGACAAGGCCGAATTCGCCCGGCGCATGGCCGGCGACCTGCCCGAGGGCTTTTCGCTGGGCGCCCATATCGCCGACCTCATCGCCGCGCCGCAGAAGCTGGCGACCCGCAAGGCCTCCGAGCTGGCGCTGGAGGCGGTCAACGCGCTCATTCCCGAGACGATCGGCGGGTCGGCCGACCTCACCGGTTCGAACAACACCAAAACGAAGGGCCAGAAGCCGCTGACCAAAGAGGATTATTCCGGCCGCTACCTTTATTATGGCATCCGCGAGTTCGGGATGGCCGCGGCGATGAACGGAATGGCGCTGCACGGCGGCGTGATCCCCTATGGCGGCACCTTCCTGATCTTCACCGACTATGCCCGCCCGGCGATCCGCCTCTCGGCGCTGCAGCAGGTGCGGGTCGTCTATGTGATGACCCACGATTCGATCGGGCTCGGCGAGGACGGCCCGACCCACCAGCCGGTCGAGCATTTGATGAGCCTCCGGGCGATGCCCAATCTCGACGTCTACCGCCCCGCCGACGCGGTCGAGACCGCCGAATGCTGGGAGCTGGCGCTGCGCCGGGCGGGAACGCCGTCGGTGCTCGCGCTGACCCGGCAGAATCTGCCGCAGGTGCGCGGAGAAGCCGGGGAAAACCTGTCGGCGAAGGGGGCGTACCGGCTCCGCGCCGCGATCGCGCCGCGCCGGGTGGTGCTGCTCGCCACCGGCTCGGAGGTCGCGCTCGCGCTCGACGCCGCGGCCGCGCTCGAAGGGCAGGGGATCGGCGCCGATATCGTCTCGATGCCGTGCTGGGAATTGTTCGACGCCCAGGACCCGGCCTATCGCGCCGACATCCTGCCCGGCGACGCCCTGCTCGTGTCGATCGAGGCCGGCGCGACGCTGGGCTGGGAGCGCTATACCGGCCGGTCCGGCCTCAATATCGGCCTCGACCGGTTCGGCGCCTCGGCGCCGGCCGGCGACCTCTTCAGGCATTTCGGATTCACCGCCGAAGCAATCGTCCCCAAAATATTGGAAAGACTGGAGTAGCTTGGAAATGACCAGAGTTGCGATCAATGGTTTCGGGCGGATCGGCCGACTGGTCGCCCGCGCCATGCTCGAGAAAGCGGACAGCGGCCTCGAGCTGGTGGCGATCAACGATCTCGCCGACGCCGAATCGAACGCCCTCCTGTTCAAGCGCGACTCGGTCCACGGCGCCTGGCCCGGCGAGGTCCGCGCCGACGGCAACGACCTGATCGTCGACGGCCGCCGGATCAAGGTCACCGCCGAGCGCGATCCCGGCCGGCTCCCGCACGGGGCCGACGGCATCGAGCTCGCGCTGGAATGCACCGGCTTCTTCACCGATCGCGACAAGGCCGGCGCCCATCTCACTGCGGGAGCGAAGAAAGTCCTGATATCCGCTCCGGCAAAGGGCGTGGATCTGACAATCGTCTACGGGGTCAACCACGACAAGCTCGAGGCCGGCCACACGATCGTCTCCAATGCCTCGTGCACGACCAATTGCCTCGCCCCGGTCGCCAAGGTGCTGATGGACAGCGTCGGCATCGCCCGCGGCCTGATGACCACGGTCCATGCCTACACCAACGACCAGAAGATTCTCGACCAGATCCATTCGGACAAGCGCCGCGCCCGCGCCGCCGCGATGTCGATGATCCCGACCACCACCGGCGCCGCCCGCGCCGTCGGCGAGGTGCTGCCCGAATTGAAGGGCAAGCTCGACGGCTCGGCGATCCGCGTCCCCACGCCCAATGTCAGCCTGGTCGACCTCACCTTCACGCCCGATCGCGAAACCTCGGTCGAGGAGGTGAACGGCCTCCTCAAGGCCGCGTCGGAGGGCGCGCTCAAGGGCATCCTCGCCTATAGCGACGAGCCTTTGGTCTCGATCGACTACAACCACAATGCGGCGAGCTCGACCGTCGACAGCCTCGAGACCGCGGTGCTCGAGGGCAAGCTGGTGCGCGTGCTCTCCTGGTACGACAATGAATGGGGCTTCTCGAACCGGATGGTCGACACCGCGGCGGCGATGGCGCGGCTGATCTGACGTCATGACGTCATTCCGGACGCTCGATGATTTGGGAGATGTGAGAGGGAAACGCGTCCTGGTGCGCGTCGATCTCAACGTGCCGATGCAGGATGGCGCGGTCACCGACGATACCCGCCTGCGCGCGACCCTGCCGACCGTCACCGAGCTCGCCGACAAGGGCGCGGTCGTCCTGCTCCTCGCCCATTTCGGCCGCCCCAAGGGCGAGCTCCGCCCCGACATGTCGCTGGCGCTGGTCACCAGGCCTTATGAGCATGTCCTCGGCCGGCCCGTCCGCTTCGTGGGCGCGTGGGACAAGGAAGCCGTGGCGACGCTGGCGCCGGGCGACGTCGCGATCCTCGAAAACACCCGCTTCGATCCCGGCGAGGAGAAGAACGACCCGGCGCTCGCCGCCCGGCTCGCAGAGCTCGGCGACTTCTACGTCAACGACGCCTTCTCCGCCGCCCACCGCGCCCATGCCTCGACCGAGGGCATCGCCCATTTGCTCCCCGCTTACGCCGGCCGGGCGATGGCGGCGGAGCTGAAGGCGCTCGAAGCGGCGCTCGGCGATCCGGAACGGCCGGTCGCGGCGGTGGTCGGCGGCGCCAAGGTGTCGACCAAGCTCGCCGTGCTCGAGCATCTGGTCGGCAAGGTCGATCACCTCGTCATCGGCGGCGGCATGGCCAACACCTTCCTCGCCGCCCGCGGCGTCGACGTCGGCAAGAGCCTCGCCGAGCACGACCTCGCCGCCACCGCCGAGGCGATCATGGCGGCGGCCGACCGGGCGAACTGCACCGTCCATCTTCCCTATGACGTCGTCGTCGCGACGGAGTTCGCGCCCGACCCGCCGTCCCTACGCACCTGCAACGTCCACGAGGTCGCGCCGGACGAGATGATCCTCGACCTCGGCCCCGCCGCCGTCGAGGCGCTCGCCGACGTCCTCAAGACCTGCCGCACCCTGGTCTGGAACGGCCCGCTCGGCGCGTTCGAGACGCCGCCCTTCGACGCCGCCACGGTCGCGCTGGCCCGCATCGCGGCCGCGCTCACCCAGGAAGGCGGCCTGGTCTCCGTGGCGGGGGGAGGCGACACGGTCGCGGCCCTCAACCAGGCCGGCGTCGCCGCCGACTTCACCTTCGTCTCGACCGCCGGCGGCGCCTTCCTCGAATGGATGGAGGGCAGGCCCCTTCCCGGTGTAGAAGCCCTCAAGATCGACAGGAGCGAAAAATGACGCCCGCCGTCAAAGCCATTCTCGACAAATACGAATCCGACAATCCCGGCACCAAGGCGAACCTCGCCCGGATCCTGATGCAGGGCCGGCTCGGCGGCACCGGCAAGATGATCATCCTGCCGGTCGACCAGGGCTTCGAGCACGGCCCGGGCCGCAGCTTCGCGGGCAATCCGGACGCCTATGATCCGCATTACCATTACCAGCTGGCGCTCGACGCCGGCCTCAACGCCTACGCCGCCCCCCTGGGCGCGCTCGAGTCGGGCGCGGACAGCTTCGCCGGCCAGATCCCGCTGATCCTCAAGATCAACAGCTCGAACAGCTGGGCGACGCGCAAGGACCAGGCGGTGACCGGCGGCGTCGACGACGCGCTCCGGCTCGGCTGCTCGGCGATCGGCTTCACCACCTATCCGGGCTCCGAGGACAATTTCGAGCTGATCGAGGAGATCCGCGAGCTTTCCGCCGAAGCCAAGGCGGCCGGGCTCGCTACCGTGATCTGGGCCTATCCGCGCGGCGGCACCGTCTCCAAGGACGGCGAGCTCGCGCTCGACGTCACCGGCTACGGCGCCCATATGGCGGCCCTGCTCGGCGCCCACATCATCAAGGTGAAGCTGCCCAGCGCCCATATCGAGCAGCCGGATGCCCAGAAAGCCTATGAGGGGCACGACTGGTCGGCCCAGGCCGACCGCGTCCGCCATATCGTCAAATGCTGCTTCAACGGGCGCCGGATGGTCGTCTTCTCGGGCGGCGCGGCCAAGGGCGCGGACGCGGTCTTCCAGGACGCGCGCGATATCCGGGATGGGGGAGGCAACGGCTCGATCATCGGCCGCAACGCCTTCCAGCGCCCGCGCGACGAGGCGCTGGCGATGCTCGACCGGCTGGTCCGAATCTACAAGGGCGAGGAGTGACCCTCCCGTGCCAGCTCTATCTGGTCTCGCCGCCCGAGGTGGGCGGCGACTTTCCCGGCCGGCTGGCGGAGGCGCTCGACGCGGGCCCGGTCGCGGCCTTCCAGTTCCGGGTGAAGGGCATCGACCAGCATGAGGCGGCGCGGCTCGCGGAGCCGCTGCAGCGCCTCTGCGCCGAGCGCGAGATCGCCTTCATCGTCAACGATTCGCCGGCGCTGGCGAAACGGATCGGCGCCGACGGCGTCCATCTCGGCCAGAGCGACGGCGACGCCCGCGAGGCGCGCGCCCTGCTCGGCCCCGCCGCGCAGATCGGCGTGACCGTCCACGACAGCCGCCACCTCGCGATGGAGGCGGGCGAGGCGGGCGCCGATTATGTCGCGTTCGGCGCCTTCTTCCCGACCGCGACCAAGGAGACGCACCACCGCCCCGACCCCGCGATCCTTTCCTGGTGGTCGACCCTGTTCGAAATCCCCTGCGTCGCCATCGGCGGCATCACTCCGGACAATGGCCGCGTCCTGGTCGAGGCGGGCGCCGACTTCCTCGCCGTCTGCGGCGGAGTCTGGAACCATGAAGACGGCCCGGCGGCGGCCGTCCGGGCCTTCCAGCCGGTGCTGGAGCGTTAGCCCGCGCGGATCGTTGCCCGGCCATGCACAGGCTGGTGCTCGGAGCCGTCATCCTTATCATCGCGGGCGTGGTTTTCTTCCTCGCCAGCATGATCTGGATTTCCGCGCCGGTCCCGGAACCCGCGCCCCGGCCGCCGCCGATCCGGCCGGGGCGCGTCGAAGTCGCGCCGTCGGGCCTCGCCATTCCGGTCGCGGGAGTCCGCGCCGTCCAGCTGCTCGACACCTTCACCCAGGCGCGCGCCGGCGGGCGGCCGCACGATGCGATCGACATCATGGCGCCGCGCGGCACGCTCGTGGTCGCGGCCGCGGAAGGGACGGTCGAGAAACTGTTCTTCAGCGGTGGCGGCGGCGGGATCACCGCCTATGTCCGCTCGGTCGACGGGCGCTGGATGTACTATTACGCCCATCTCGACCGCTACGCGCCCGGCCTGCACGAGGGCCAGCGCGTCGGGCGCGGCGATCCGATCGGCGCGGTGGGCAGCACCGGCAACGCCAATCCCGCCGGTCCCCACCTCCATTTCGCGATCAACCTCATGGGCCCGAACGACCGCTGGTGGCAGGGTCGGCCGATCAACCCCTACCCGCTGCTTGCCGGGCGCGGCTCCCGCCGCTAAAGCGCCCGCAAATCTCTCACATCCAGCGAGCATCGTCATGAAGATCAGCGGCGTGGACATCCGTCCCGGCAACATCATCGAATATGAAGGCGGCATCTGGCGCGCGGTGAAGATCCAGCACACCCAGCCGGGCAAGGGCGGCGCCTACATGCAGGTCGAGATGAAGAACCTCATCGACGGCCGCAAGAACAATGTCCGCTTCCGCTCGGCCGAGACGGTGGAGCGCGTCCGCCTCGACACCAAGGACTTCCAGTTCCTGTTCCGCGACGGCGACCAGCTCACCTTCATGGACAAGGCCGATTACGAGCAGGTCACGCTCCCCGCCGATCTGCTCGGCGACGCCGCCGCCTTCCTGCAGGACGGCATGGACGTGGTCATGGAGCTCTACAACGAGCGGCCGATCTCGGTGCAGCTGCCCGACACGATCGAGGCGGAGATCGTCGAAGCCGATGCCGTCGTGAAAGGGCAGACCGCCTCCTCGTCCTACAAACCGGCGATCCTCGACAATGGCGTGCGCGTCATGGTCCCGCCGCACATCAGCGCCGGCACCCGCATCGTCGTCGACGTCTATGAGCAGACCTACGTCCGCAGGGCGGACTGAGCCTTGGTCAGCCATTCCGGCCTCATCACCGTTATGACGCGCGCCGCGCGCAAGGCGGCGCCGCAGCTCAGGCGCAATTTCGGCGAGGTCGAGCATCTCCAGGTCAGCCGCAAGGGGCCGGCCGACTTCGTCTCGATGGCCGACGAGCGCGCCGAGCAGACCGTCGTGGAGGAATTGAGGCACGCCCGTCCGGACTGGGGCCTGCTGCTCGAGGAGGGCGGGTCGGTCGAAGGGGATCCGACGAAGCCGCGCTGGATCGTGGATCCGGTCGACGGCACTTCCAACTTCCTCCACTCCATTCCCCATTTCGCGATCTCGATCGCGGTCCAGGAGCCCAAGCCCGGCGGCCGGGGCTGGGGCGAGCTGAGCCAGGGGCTGGTCTACAATCCGCTGACCGACGAGAGCTTCTGGGCGGAAAAGGGGCGGGGCGCCTGGCTCAACGAGCGGAGATTGCGCGTCTCCGCCCGCCGCGATTTGAGCGACGCGCTGATCGCCACCGGCATCCCCTACAAGGCGCATGGCGATCTTGCCCGCTTCGACCGCATCCTCGGCGCGGTCTCGCCCGAGGTCGCCGGCATCCGCCGCTTCGGCTCGGCGGCTTTGGACCTCGCCTGGGTCGCCGCGGGCCGCTTCGACGGCTTCTGGGAAGAGGATTTGCAGCTCTGGGACGTCGCCGCCGGCATCGTCCTGGTCCGCGAGGCGGGCGGCTTCGTGACGGATTTCCGGGGCGGCGAGGCGGGGCTCGCCACCGGGCAGGTGCTGGCCGCCAACGACCAGCTCCATTCGAAGCTGCACAAGCTGGTCGCGAACGCGCTGCGCTAGCTTGCCTCCGGGCGGGCGCGGTCCTAAAGCCGCCGCAAGCCAAGCTCCGGAGTATCCCGATGGCGTCCGTCGCCGCCGATTATCTGCCGATCCTCCTGTTCCTCGCCGTCGCGCTGGGCCTGTCGTTCGCCTTCGTCGTGCTGCCGATGCTGGTCGCCAGGCTGACCGGCGCGGCCAACCCCTATCCCGACAAGCTTTCCGAATATGAATGCGGCTTCCCGGCGTTCGAGGACAGCCGCGCCCAGTTCGACGTGCGCTTCTACCTCGTCGCGATCCTGTTCATCGTCTTCGACATCGAGGCGGCCTATCTCTTCCCCTGGGCGGTCAGCGTCTTCTCGGCGGGCTGGGCGGCCTGGTTCGCGATGATGATCTTCCTCGTCGAGCTTGCCTTGGGCTTCGCCTACGCCTGGAAGAAAGGCGCGCTCGAATGGGAGTGATCCTCGACGCGCGGGGGCGGCCGGCCGACGGCTCGCCGCCCGACCCCTACGTCTTCAGCCAGATCCAGTCGGAAGTCACCGACAAGGGTTTCCTCGTCACCACCACCGAGGATCTGTTCACCTGGGCGCGGACCGGCTCCTTATGGTGGATGACGTTCGGCCTCGCCTGCTGCGCCGTCGAGATGATCCATGTGAACATGCCGCGCTACGACCTTGAAAGATTTGGCGTTGCCCCGCGCGCCAGCCCGCGCCAGTCGGACGTGATGATCGTCGCCGGAACGCTCTGCAACAAGATGGCGCCGGCGCTCCGGCGAGTCTACGACCAGATGTCCGAGCCGCGCTACGTGATCTCGATGGGCAGCTGCGCCAATGGCGGCGGCTATTATCATTACAGCTACAGCGTCGTGCGCGGCTGCGACCGGATCGTGCCCGTCGACATCTACGTCCCCGGCTGCCCGCCGACCGCCGAGGCGTTGCTCTACGGCATCATGCAGCTGCAGCGGAAGATCCGCCGCGAAGGCACGATCGAGCGATGAGCGCCACGCCGCAGATGCGGGCGCATGCGCCGGTCCTGATGGTCGGGGACGTCGTGCGCGCCCACGCTTATTATGCCGACAAGCTGGGCTTCCGCTCTCCCCGGATGTGGGGGGAGCCGCCGACCTTCTGCATCGCCGAGCGCGAGGGGCTCGAGCTGATGTTGAGCCAGGTCGAGCCCGGCAAGGGCGTTCATCCCAATGCCGACCATTCGGGGCGGCTCGACGCCTATTTCTGGGTCAACGACGCCGACGCGCTCTATGCGGAGTTCGCGGCGAACGGCGCCGAGATGGTGTGCGAGCCGGAAGACCGGGTCTACGGCATGCGCGAATTTCTGGTGCGCGACCCCGACGGCCATCTGCTCTGTTTCGGCCATGACACGACCGGGGCGGCCTGATGCCCAGCCCTGCTCCTCTCATCCCCGTCCGCGAGGGCATCGCCGAAGAGGTCGAGGCCGCGATCGGCCCCGCCTTTCTGGCCGCCAAGGACGAGGTCGGCGAGGTTTCGATCGACGTCGTCCGCGAAAGCGTGGCGGACGTGCTGCGGACGCTGCGCGACCAGTTCGAATATCAGCAGCTGATGGAGATCGCCGGGGTCGACTATCCCGAGCGCGCCGAGCGGTTCGAAGTGGTCTATCATCTGCTGTCGGTGACCAGGAACCACCGCCTGCGGGTGCGCGTCTCGACCGACGAGGCGCGGCCGGTGCCGACCGTGACCGACATCTTCCCCGTCGCCGGCTGGCTCGAGCGCGAGGTGTTCGACATGTACGGCGTGCTGTTCGAGGGGAACCGGGACCTCAGGCGCATCCTCACCGATTACGGCTTTCGCGGCCATCCGCAGCGCAAGGATTTCCCGCTCACCGGCTATGTCGAGCTGCGCTATTCGGAGGAGCAGAAGCGGGTCGTCTACGAGCCCGTCCAGCTCTCCCAGGACTTCCGCAATTTCGACTTCATGAGCCCGTGGGAGGGCGCCGAATATATCATCCCGGGCGACGAGAAGGCGCAGCCCGAGGCGCCGGGCGCGCCGACGCCCTTGACTTCGGCCGAGATCAACAAGGCGGCCGCGCCCAAGGCCGCGCCGCCGCCGCCGACCCCCAAGACCACCGAAAGCGCGGACCAGACGGGCGCCGGCGAACCGGCCAACACCGAAGCTGCCAAGCCGGGCCGCGCGCGCCCGCGGATCAAGGGAGGCGACGCGCGATGAGCAGCGTCCCCCACGAAGTCGAGGTCGAGGCGGCGGTGGAAGGCACCGACGCGGCCCATAGCGACATCGCCAATTACACGATCAATTTCGGCCCGCAGCACCCGGCCGCGCACGGCGTGCTGCGCCTCATCCTCGAGCTCGACGGCGAGATTGTCGAGCGCGTCGATCCCCATGTCGGCCTCTTGCACCGCGGCACCGAGAAGCTCTGCGAGTACAAGACCTACCTCCAGGCGCTGCCCTATTTCGACCGGCTCGATTACGTCTCGCCGATGTCGATGGAGCACAGCTACGTGCTCGCCATCGAGAAGCTGCTCGGCCTCGAAGTGCCGCTCCGCGCCCAGTATCTGCGCGTCTTCTTCGCCGAGCTGACCCGAATCTCCAACCATCTCCTCAACCTCGGCTCGCACATCATGGACGTCGGCGCGATGACGCCGAACCTGTGGCTGTTCGAGCTGCGCGAGGATTGCATGAACTTCTACGAGCGGGCGTCGGGGGCGCGGATGCACGCCGCCTGGTTCCGGCCCGGCGGCGTCCACCAGGACGTGCCCCTGAAGCTGCTCGCCGACATCGCCGACTGGGTCGACACCCGGCTGCCGCCTTTGTTCGAGGATTCGATCTCGCTGGTCGCCGACAACCGCATCTTCAAGCAGCGCAACGTCGACATCGCCACCGTCTCGAAGGCGGACGCGCTCGCCTGGGGTTTCTCCGGCCCGATGATCCGCGCCGCCGGCATCCCCTGGGACCTGCGCAAGAGCCAGCCCTACGACGTCTACGACCGGATGGACTTCGCCGTGCCGGTCGGCACCAAAGGCGATTGCTACGACCGCTTCATGGTCCGGGTCGAGGAGGTCCGCCAGTCGGCGCGGATCATGAAGCAATGCCTCAATGAAATGCCGGACGGCCCGATCGCCAGCCTCGACCGCAAGGTGGTGCCGCCCAGGCGCGCCGAGATGAAGCAGTCGATGGAGGCGCTGATCCATCACTTCAAGCTCTATACCGAGGGCTTCCACGTCCCCGCCGGCGAAGTCTATGTCGCGACCGAGAGCCCGAAGGGCGAGTTCGGCGTCTATCTCGTCGCCGACGGCTCGAACAAACCCTATCGGGTCAAGATCCGCCCGACCGGCTTCTCCCACCTCCAGGCGATGGATTTCATGTCGAAGGGCCACATGCTCGCCGACGTCACCGCGATATTGGGCGCGCTCGACATCGTCTTCGGCGAGGTCGACCGGTGAGCCTCGCCAACGTTCGCAAACATTGGCGCTTCCTAGCCGTCGTGCTGCTCATTTTCGTGCTGCTGGCCGCGGCCGGCCCATTGCTATTCTATGGCCTGGGGCCGTTGGTTTCGGCCATCATCGATCGGTTCGGAAGCCGGTCAATGCCGATAATGGCGATGATTTTCGTCGTATTTACGTTGGGTTGGCTGTTTTTCGTACTTTGGGTCGGCGACAAGGCCGATCGCCTGACGATGGATCATACAAACGACGGCGGTGATGCACATGGCTGAAGCCTCTCGCCTCGCCGCCACCCCCGAAATCCGCGAGCGCTGGGGCAATTTCGCCTGGACGGCGGAAAATGCCGCGCGGGCCAGGGTCCTGATCGACCGCTACCCGCCGGGCCGCCAGCAGAGCGCGGTGATTCCCTTGCTCGACCTCGCCCAGCGCCAGATCGGCACCGAGACGGGGACTCAGGGCTGGCTGCCGATCCCGGTGATCGAGTTCGTCGCGGGCGAGCTCGCCATGCCCTATATCCGCGCCTACGAGGTCGCGACCTTCTACACGATGTTCAACCTCGCGCCCGTGGGCCGCTTCCACGTCCAGGTCTGCGGCACCACGCCCTGCATGCTGCGCGGCGCGGGCGAGTTGCTCGAGGCCTGCTACGCCCGGGGACTGAAGAAGGGCGGCACGACCGCGGACGGCCTGTTCACGCTCAATGAAGTCGAATGCCTCGGCGCCTGCGCCAACGCGCCGATGGCGCAGATCAACGACGACAATTACGAGGACCTGACCGGCGCGACCATGGCCGCGATCCTCGACGCTCTCGCGCGCGGCGAGACGCCGTCGCCCGGCCCGCAGATCGACCGCAAGACCAGCTGCCCGCAAGGGGGCCCGACGACGCTTCGCGAGATGGTCTCGGCCAATCACGACTATCGGGAGAAGGCGCAATGACGAAGAATGCAGCGATCGTGATCGTCGCCATCATCCTCGGGCTGGTGATCCTCGGCTGGCTGCTCAAGCTCGCCTTCAAGCTGATCCTGATCGGAATCGTCGTGGTCGGCGCGATCGCGCTCTTCTCGGCAGTCACCAAGCGGATTGGAGGTCCGCGTGCTTGACGACAGGGACCGGATCTTCACCAACCTCTACGGCTTCCAGCCCTGGGAGCTGACGGCGGCCCGCGCGCGCGGCGACTGGGACGGCACCGGCAAGCTGATGGCGCTGGGCCAGGACGCGATCATCGAGATCGTCAAGGATTCGGGGCTGCGCGGCCGTGGCGGCGCGGGCTTCCCGACCGGCCTCAAATGGAGCTTCATGCCCAAGGAACCGGCGCCCGGCCGGCCCAATTTCCTCGTCGTCAACGCCGACGAATCCGAGCCCGGTTCGTGCAAGGACCGCGAGATCATCCGCCACGATCCGCACAAGCTGATCGAGGGCGCGCTCATCGCCGGCTATGCGATGCGCGCGCGGGCCGGCTACATCTACATCCGCGGCGAGTTCATCCGCGAGACGCAGACGCTCGAGGCCGCCGTCGCCGAGGCCTATGAGGCCGGCCTGCTGGGGAAGAACGCCGCCGGCTCGGGCTACGATTTCGACCTGTTCGTCCACCGCGGCGCCGGCGCCTATATATGCGGCGAAGAGACGGCGATGCTCGAGAGCCTCGAGGGCAAGAAGGGCATGCCGCGCCTCAAGCCGCCATTCCCCGCCGGCGCCGGCCTCTACGGCTGCCCGACCACGGTGAACAACGTCGAGTCGATCGCGGTCGTCCCCGCCATCCTGCGCCGCGGCGCCGCCTGGTTCAAAAGCTTCGGCCGCGAGAAGAACGAAGGCACCAAGCTGTTCCAGATCTCCGGCCACGTCGACAAGCCCTGCGTGGTCGAGGAGGCGATGTCGATCCCGTTCCGCGAGCTGATCGACAAGCATGCGGGAGGCATTCGCGGCGGCTGGGACAATCTTCTCGCGGTCATCCCGGGCGGCTCCTCGGTGCCGCTCGTCCCGGCCGAGCAGATCATCGACGCGCCGATGGATTTCGACGGGCTCAAGGACCTGGGCTCCGGCCTCGGCACCGCCGCCGTGATCGTCATGGACAAGTCGACCGACATCGTGAAGGCGATCAGCCGCATCTCCTATTTCTACAAGCATGAGAGCTGCGGCCAGTGCACGCCTTGCCGCGAGGGCACCGGCTGGATGTGGCGGGTGATGGAGCGGCTGGTCGAGGGCGATGCCGAAATCCACGAGATCGACATGCTCTGGGACGTCACCAAGCAGGTCGAGGGCCATACGATCTGCGCCCTGGGCGACGCCGCCGCCTGGCCGATCCAGGGCCTGATCCGTCACTTCCGCCCCGAGCTCGAACGGCGCATCATCGCCCGGCGCGACGCGGCGCTCGAGGCGGCATGAATAATTTCCTCGACTTGCTCGAATTAATGCATTAATAACAATGAGATCGTGAGAATTTTCGGCGGCCGGTGCCGCCTGTTTTTTTGGAGGGGTCATGAAGCTCAGGATGATGGCGGCAATTGCGGTTGCCGCCGGACTTGCTCTTGCCGGGCCGGCATCGGCCCAGCGCGATGCCGCGCGCGGCCTCGAGGCGCCGCACGTGACGCCGCAAGCGGTGCGCACGCTGCACGCCTTCGCGCGCTGCGTGGCGCTGGAGAGCCCGGCCCGCACCCGCGCGGCGCTGGCGGTCGAAGAGGATTCGGCCGGCTTCGCCAACGGCATTCGGGATCTCGCCGATTGGAACCGCTCCTGCCTCGTTCGCGGCACGCTGCGCGCCAATGAGCATTTTTTCGCCGGCCGCATGGCCGAGGCGCTGCTGCTGCGCGACCTCAGGGGTCAGGACCTCGCTTCGCGCGTCGCCTTCGATCCGGCCCGACCGCCGATCCGGGCGAGCAACGATGCCGAGCTGATGAGCATCTGCATCGTCCGTGCCGCGCCGGCCGAGGTCGCCGCCTTGTTCGGCACCGAGCCGGCCGGAAGCCAAGAGGCGGCGGCGATGCAGGCGCTGGTCCCCTATCTGAGCCGCTGCCTGCGCCAGGGGGTCGAGGGGCATTTCAACCGGCCCGCCATCCGTTCGATGCTCGCGCTGGCCGCGTATCGACTCAGCGAAAACAACCGGGCGGCGCCCTGATCCGCGCCCGCGACGCGCTGCGTCGCCTTGAAAAGAGACGGCTTTACGGACGCGCCCGGTCGTGAAATAGTGCGGCCATGATCCGCTCGATCCTCGCGCTTTCGCTGGCGGTTTCGGTTTCCGGCACGGCGGCTTATGCGGAGCCGGCGCAGCCGTCGGTCGAAAACGTCTATTCGGTCGTGGATTGCCTGATGGCGCGGCGCGACGCCCGGCTCGAGCGCGTGCTCGCGACCGTGCCCGGGACGATGGACGCGGATTCCCATTTCATCGCGGGCGGCATCAACACCTGTCGCCGGCGCGGCGTGCCGGTACCCTCGCAGGCCTTCTACAATCGCGGCGCGGTCGCCGAGCGGCTGCTCTACCGCGATTTCGAGGCGATCGGCGCCAGCCCGCGCGGCCGCCCCGCGCCGGTGTTCGCCCCGGTCAGCGATTATTACGTCCGCTATGCCGAGGAATATGCGCGCGCGGCCCTGTCGATGCTCGACATGGCCTCCTGCGTCGTCCGCGCCGAACCGCGGCGCAGCTACGGCTTCTTCCGCGCGCCGCGCGGCAGCGAGGCGGAGCGCGCCGAGATCGCGGCGCTGATGCCGGCCATTTCGGGCTGCGTGTCCCGCGGCGAGAATATCGATCTCAGCCCGCCGATCTTCCGCGCCTTCCTCGCCGAGGCGGCCTATCGCGCGGCGGCCGGCCGGCCGGAGGTGTTCAGGACCCAGTGAGAAAGGGCGCCCGAGAGCAGCGTCCGGAGGAGCGTGACATGAAAAAGCAGATCATCCTATCCGTTGCCGTCGCCGCCTTGGGCGCCGCGCTGCCCGGCCCCGCCCGGGCGGCCCGCAACTCCCCGGTGATCTACGAGGCCGGACGCTGCATCGTCGCGCACGACCGGGGCGCCGCCAACCGGCTGATGGCGCGGCTGCCGCTCGACGAGACCGAGGCGGACCTCTCCGGGCTGAGGGGCGAGGCGGCCGTCTGCGCCGCCCGGCTCGCCGGCGCGCCGTCCATGCAGGTGCGCGGCGCGCTCGCCCAGGCGATGTTCATGCGCGATTTCGGCACCATCCGCCGCGACGCCGATCCCCGGCGCGGCTTCATCAACCTTAACCTGCCCGTGCAATCCTCGCCGGCGGGCACCCGCGCCATCGAGCTCTACCGCTGGGCCGATTGTGTCGCGCGCAACGATTCGGCGAGCACCGAAAGGCTGCTGAGGACCGAGGCCGGCTCGGCCGAGGAGGCGACCGCGATCGAGGGGCTCCGCAATTATATGGCGGCCTGCATGCCGGCCGGCATGCAGCTCGAAATTCGCCTCTGGGAATTGCGCAGCGTGATCGCCCAGAGCGCCTATCACACGGTCTATCGCTACTGGACCGGCCAGCTGGAGGCCGCCCGCGGCACCTGAGCGGAGGCCGAACGAAGGAAGGGCTGAGATGATCGTCGGACGCACCCTGATGCCGCGGCTCGCCTGCGCCGCGACCCTCCTGGCCGCCGCGCTGCCCGCTTCGGCCCAATATGGCAGCGCGCCGCCGCCCGCGCCGCCGCCGCCGATCCCGCGCGGCGATTCGGGCCAGAGCGCGGCGGCCGCGCCGGCCGCCCCGGCCACGCCGGCCCAGCTCCACGGCGGCGCCGCCTGCCTCATCGCCCGCAATGCCAATGCCGCCGACGCCCTGCTCGCCACCGGGCCCTATTCGGCGGCCGAGCGCCAGCAGGCGGTGCGGCTGCTCGGCGAGATGCAGCGCTGCACGCGCCCGCGCCAGACCTTCACGAGCTCGGCGGTGGCGATCCGCGGCGCATTGGCGGAAGCGGTCTACGAGGCGCGGTTCACCGCGCCCGCGGCCGCGCGCAGCCCGGCGCTCGCGGCCAGGCCGCTGCTGCAGCCCTCCGAGGTGGCAAGCGGCACCGATGCCGCCGCGCTCGGGGTCGGCTACGCGCTCGCCGAATGCACGGCGGCCCAGCATCCGGAGCTCGTCATCGCCTTCCTCCAGACCGAGCCGGCCTCGCCCGCCGCGCAGGCCGCGCTGCAGGCGCTCAACCCGGCCTTCGTCGCCTGCGTCGTGCCCGGCACCCAGATCAGCCTCGACGGGCGCACCATCCGCGGCATCCTCGCCGAGGATCTATATCGCTGGTCGGTCGTCCAGCGCGACGGGCCGACCTCGCCGCTGGCGGCGGCGCCGGCGCCCGCCACGACCGCGGCCGCGCACTGAGGGACAGCCGATCGCCAGGCCATGCCCAGGCTGTCCTCTCTCGGATGCGCCGCGATTTTCCTGTGCGGGACCGTAACCTCGGCACCCGCTCAGGAACTGACCAGCACGCGCGACCGGATGACCCATGCCGACCCCGAGCGGGGCGAGGCGGCGCGCATGGACCCGGTGTTTCGCCGGACGCTCGCCTGCGTCGTCTCGCGCGAGCCGGGACGGACTCGCGCCCTGATCGGCACGGTTCCGGGGAGCCGGGCCGAAGCGCGCATCGTGGGCGGTTTCCAGTCGCGCCTCGACCGCTGTCATCCGGGGACCACCGTAAGAGGTCTGGGCTTTACCTGGAATCTCATGCGGGGAGGCTTCGCCGAAGTCTATTATCACCGCGAGTTTCCCAATGGCCTGGCGAGCGGGGCGAGTGATGCCGCCTGGGCGGCGGACTGGATCCGACCGCGCGTCGTCGAGGGGAACGTCTCCCAGGAGGAGCTGCTGCACGCCACCGCGCGCTGCGTCGTCGTCCGCCAGCCCGTGATCGTCGCCCGGCTGCTGGCGGCGGCGCCGTTCAGCGCGGCGGAGGCGGGCGCGACGCGGCAGCTGCGCGGCGACATTTCCTCCTGCCTCGATTCCGGCATCCAGCTCACCGCGTCGCCGCAATCGCTTCGCGGGCTGCTCGCCGAGGCCGCGCTGCATTACGGCGAGGCGCGCGGCGCCGGTCCGAACGACAGCGCGGCGGTCCCGGTCGTGAACCGACACTGAGGAATCGCCCCGCAACCCCTTGTCGATGAGGGGGCTAAGCGTCTAACGGCTCTCCCATCCCGGCGCCCGACCCAGCGGCGTCTTCGGAGTGGGAATGAAGGCTGCGATCCAGACGTCCGCGCGCCCCGCGCGCCGAGCGAGCATGAGGCGGCGCGGGATCGCGTTCGCGGCGGCGGCGCTCGTCCTCGCTGGCGCCGCGCCGGAGGCGGCCGCCCAGCGCACCGGCACGCGCATGGGCCGCAACGCGATGAACACCCAGCGCGATGCCTATACCCTGCTCGGGATCATCGGCGAATGCCTCGCCCAGCGGCGGCCCGAGCTGGTCCGCCGGTGGCTGAACATGCTGCCCGGCTCGCGCGAGGAACTCGCGCTGCTCGACGCTCAGGAGGGCGACTTCGACGTCTGTGCCAGCGACGATCAATTCATCCTCGGCGGCGGGCGCGAGCTCCTCTACACGCCGCGCCGGCTGCGGGTCCCGGCGGCGCTGGCGACGGTCAGGCGGTCGATCGGACGGGCGCCGGAGCGAAGCCCGCTCCCGGCCGACTCCGATCCCTGGTTCGTTCCCGCGCTGAACGCGCTGCCCTCGGGGTCGACGATCGACCGCGGCTCGCTGCTGGCCCAGGAGTTCGGCCATTGCGTCGCCGTCACCGACTGGGCGAACGCGCGCGCCCTGCTCGCCGCGAGGGAGGGGTCGTCGCAGGAAGGCGGCGCGTTCGAGGCGCTGCGGCCGGTGCTCGCCGGCTGCGTTCCCCAGGGCTTGCGGCTCGAGATTACGCCGAAAGCGTTGCGCGAATATCTGGCCGAGCCCTTCTACCACGTGATGACGGCGGCGCCCGGCGCCGGGCGGGGCTGAGCGATGCCCAGGGTCAAGGTCGACGGTGTCGAGATCGAGGTTCCGCAGGGCGCGACGGTGCTCCAGGCCTGCGAGCTCGCCGGCAAGGAGATTCCGCGTTTCTGCTATCACGAGCGGCTCGCCATCGCCGGCAATTGCCGGATGTGCCTGGTCGAGGTGAAGCCGGGGCCGCCCAAGCCGCAGGCGAGCTGCGCGCTGCCGACCGCCGAGGGGCAGGAGATCTTCACCACCACGCCCGGCGTCCGCAAGGCCCGTGAGGGCGTGATGGAGTTCCTGCTGATCAACCACCCGCTCGATTGCCCGATCTGCGACCAGGGCGGCGAGTGCGACCTCCAGGACCAGGCGATGGCCTATGGGAGGGGCCACAACCGCTACGACGAGAACAAGCGCGCGGTCCCCGAGAAATATATGGGGCCGGTGGTCAAGACCTTCATGACTCGCTGCATCCATTGCACGCGCTGCGTCCGCTTCATGGAGCAGGTCGCGGGGGTCGAGGATATCGGCGCGGTCGGCCGCGGCGAGGATATGGAGATCACCTCCTATCTCGAACAGGCGCTGGCGAGCGAGCTTTCGGGCAATGTCGTCGATCTCTGTCCGGTCGGCGCGCTCGTCTCCAAGCCCTACAGCTTCGAGGCGCGGCCGTGGGAACTCAGCAAGGTGCCTGCGATCGACGTCATGGACGCGGTCGGCACCAACATCCGCCTCGACGCGCGCCAGCGCGAAGTGATGCGGGCGCTGCCCCGCCTCAACGAGGACGTCAACGAGGAATGGGCAAGCGACAAGACCCGCCATGCCGTCGACGGCTTGACCAGGAACCGCCTCGACCGGCCCTGGCTGCGCGACGACGGCAAATTGAGGCCGGCGGGCTGGGACGAGGCGTTCGCCCGGATCGCCGCGGCCGCGAAGGCCGCCAGGGGCAGCGTCGCCGCGGTGGCGGGCGACCTCGTCGACGTCGAGACGATGTATGCCGCCAGAGCGCTGGTCGGGGCGCTCGGCTCGGATCTGCTCGAGGGGCGCCAGACCGGGCTCGCCTATGACGCGTCCAGCCTCGCCGCGGTCAATTTCAACACGACCATCGCCGGCATCGAGACCGCCGACGCCATCCTCCTGGTCGGTACCAACCCGCGCTGGGAGGCGAGCCTCGTCAACACCCGCATCCGCAAGGCCGCGCGCGGCGGGGCGAAGGTGTATGCGATCGGGCCCGAGGTCGATCTCACCTATCGCGTCGAATGGCTCGGCGACGACCTCGCGCTGCTCGCCGATCTACCCGATGCGTTAGGGCAGGCGAAGCGTCCCGCGCTGATCGTCGGCGGCGCCGCGCTGAAGGTGCCGGGCGGACAGGCGGCGACGCTCGCGCTCGTCGACACCCTCAACCTCGTCCGCGAAGGCTGGAATGGCTACAACGTCCTCCACACCACGGCGGCGCGGATGGGCGGGCTGATGCTCGGCTACGCGCGGCCCGGCGGCATGGCGTCGCTGGCGCAGGCGGCGCCGAAACTGCTCTTCCTGCTCGGCGCCGACGAGGCCGACCTTGCGCCCTTCGCGGGCAGCTTCAAGGTCTATGTCGGCCATCATGGCGACAAGGGGGCCGCGGCCGCCGACGTCATCCTTCCGGGCGCCGCCTATAGCGAGAAGCACGGCATTCACGTCAATCTCGAGGGCCGCGTCCAATATAGCGAGAAAGCGGTCGATCCGCCCGGCGACGCCCGCGCCGACTGGTCGATCTTCCGCGCCTTGTCCGAGGCGCTCGGCCGGCCATTGCCGTTCGACAGCTTCGCCGAGCTGCGCGGCCGCCTGATCGCCGACCATCCCGAATTCGCGACTCCGGGCCTGGTCGCCATGCCCTGGGCGCCGCCGAAGCTCGAAAAGGTCGCGATCCCGAAGGGGACGGCGCTCACCTATCCGATCCGCGATTTCTACCTCACCAACCCGATCGCCCGCTCCTCGCCGACGCTCCAGCGCTGCTCGGCCGAGATCCTCCACGGCGAGAGCTTCGCGGAGGCGGCTGAGTGACGGCCTATCTCCAGTCGACCTTCCTCGGCGCCGGCTGGGGCTGGTTCCTCGCCACCCTGGTCTTCATCCTGCTGATCGCGCTGCCGCTGATGCTGGCGGTGGCGATGGCGATCTATGCCGACCGCAAGATCTGGGCGGCGATGATGCTCCGCCGCGGCCCCAACGTGGTCGGACCGTTCGGCCTGCTGCAGAGCTTCGCCGACGGGCTCAAGGTCTTCCTCAAGGAGACGATCATCCCGACCTCCGCCAATCCCGGCCTGTTCCTCATCGCCCCTATCATCACCTTCACCGTCGCGCTGGTCGCCTGGGCGGTGATCCCGTTCGCCGACGGCTGGGTCCTCGCCGACGTCAATGTCGGGCTTCTCTACCTCCTCGCGGTGTCGTCGCTGGGGGTCTACGGGATCATCATCGCGGGCTGGGCGTCGAATTCGAAATATCCATTTTACAGCGCGTTACGCGCGGCAGCTCAGATGGTGTCCTATGAAGTCTCGATCGGCTTCGTGCTGATCCCGGTGGTGCTCTGGGCGGGTTCGTTCAATCTTTCCGCGATCGTCGAGGCCCAGCGCGGCCACATTTTCGGCCTGGTCAGCGGCTTCGGCTTCAATCCCTTGCTGTTCCCGCTGGCGGTGATCTTCCTGATCTCCGCCATGGCCGAGACCGCGCGCACGCCGTTCGACCTCACCGAGGCGGAAAGCGAGCTCGTCGCCGGCTACCAGACCGAATACAGCTCGATGAGCTTCGCCCTGTTCTGGCTCGGCGAATACGGCAACGTGCTGTTGATGTGCGGGATGAACGCCGTGCTCTTCTGGGGCGGCTGGCTGCCGCCGCTCGACTGGGCGCCGCTCTACTGGATCCCCGGCATCTTCTGGTTCTTCGCCAAGATCCTGTTCTTCTTCTTCGTCTTCTCCTGGGTGAGGGCGACGGTGCCGCGCTACCGCTACGACCAGCTGATGCGCCTGGGCTGGAAGATCTTCCTGCCGATCTCCCTCATCTGGGTGTTCCTGGTCTCGGGCTATCTGATGCTCCAGCGCGACGGGATGCTGCCGTGGTGAGCGCGGCCATGGCCCCCCTGCTCCTCGCCCTGTCCGCCGGGCCTCCAGCCTCCGGAGTTTGGGAGCTGGACTGCCTGATGACCGACGCCGGCGAAGAGACCGTGTCCGCCGGCGCCGCCGGGGGCGACAATCCGCCGTCTCCCGTCACGATCGTGATGGAGTTGCGCGGACGCAGAATCGCCTCCGTGACGGTCGACGGTCCGCCGCTCATTTCCTCCTTTGCCGGCCTGGCGTCGTTCAGCGGAAGCCAGGATTCGCGCGGCGCGATCATGATCACGGAGAGCCGACCGCAGCCGCGTCAGCTCAGGTGGCGGGGAAGCCTGGCGCAGGAAACGTTGCGTTTGCGCCGCGGCGACAGCGAGATCGTGCTCAGCCCGGACCCCGCCCAGCCGGGAGCTTATTCGGGCAGCTGGCGCACCCATGACGTGCTGGAGGGCCATATCTACCTGGACGGTGGCGGGCGCATGCGCTGTCCCGCCGCGCCGCCAGGCAACGGGACGTCGCCATCATGAGCCTTGCGCATTACATCAAGACCTTCACGCTCTGGGAGTTCGTCAAGGCGCACCTCCTCACGCTGCGCTATTTCTTCAAGCCCAAGGCGACGATCAACTACCCTTACGAGAAGAACCCGATCTCGCCCCGCTTCCGCGGCGAGCATGCGCTGCGGCGCTATCCGAACGGCGAGGAGCGCTGCATCGCCTGCAAGCTTTGCGAGGCGATCTGCCCGGCGCTCGCCATCACCATCGAGGCGGAGCCCAGGGAGGACGGCAGCCGCCGCACCACCCGCTACGACATCGACATGACCAAGTGCATCTATTGCGGGCTCTGCCAGGAGGCGTGCCCGGTCGATGCGATCGTCGAGGGGCCGAACATGGATTTTGCGACCGAGACCCGCGAGGAGCTGATCTACGACAAGGCCAAGCTCTTAGAGAATGGCGACCGGTGGGAACGGGTGCTGGCCGCCAGCCTTGCCGCCGATGCGCCGTATCGGTAGGCGGCGCGCGTGATCCAGGTCTTCGTCTTCTACCTGTTCGCCGCCTTCGTCATCGCCTCCGGCGTGATGACGATCGGCTCGCGCAACCCGGTCCATTCGGTGCTCTGGCTGATCCTCGCCTTCTTCAACGCGGCCGGCCTGTTCCTGCTGATCGGCGCCGAGTTCCTCGCCTTCCTCCTGATCATCGTCTACGTCGGCGCGGTCGCGGTCCTGTTCCTGTTCGTGGTGATGATGCTCGACGTCGATTTCGCCGAGCTGCGCGCGGGCATCGCCCGCTACTGGCCGTTCGGCTTCGCGCTCGCGCTCGTCATTCTCGCCGAGATCTTCTTCGGCGTGATCGCCTGGAATGCGGGCGGCATCGCGCTGGGCGGCCGCGCCGCGCCGGCCGCGGCCGCCCCGTCCAACATCGTCGCTTTGGGCCAGCTGCTCTACACGCGCTACCTGCTCATCTTCGAGGCGGCGGGGATCGTGCTGCTGGTCGCCATGGTCGGCGCGATCGTGCTGACCCGGCGCAAGCGCTCGGACGTCCGTCCCCAAAGCGTCTCCGCCCAGGTCCGCCGCCGCCCGCGGGACGCGGTGGTCAACATGCAGCCGGGCGTGGGGCAGGGGGTCGAGCTGTGATCGGCCTCGGCCACTACCTCACCGTCGGCGCGATCCTGTTCGTGCTCGGCGTGTTCGGCATCTTCCTCAATCGCAAGAACGTCATCATCATCCTGATGGCGATCGAGCTGATCCTCCTGTCGGTGAACATCAACCTGGTCGCCTTTTCCGCCTTCCTCGGCGACATGGTCGGCCAGGTGTTCGCGATGTTCGTCCTCACCGTCGCCGCCGCCGAAGCGGCGATCGGCCTCGCCATCCTCGTCATCTACTTCCGCGGCCGCGGCACGATCGCGGTCGACGACATCAACCAGATGAAGGGGTGAAGGAGATGGCCCACACCTTCGTCATTCCCGCGCAAGCGGGAATCCAGCTTCTTCTTTTCCGGCGCCGTAAAGGCAGCTGGATCCCCGCTTTCGCGGGGATGACGGGGAGCGTGTGGTGATCCACGCGATCGTCTTCCTGCCCCTGCTGGCCGCGATCGTCGCCGGGCTCGGCAACCGCCTGATCGGCAATTTCGCCGCCAAGCTGGTGACGACCGGCGCCCTGTTCGTCGGCATGTTCCTGTCGTGGCCGATTTTCCTGGGCTTCCTCGCCGGCACCGAGACGTCGCAGCTTCATCCGGTCGTGACCTGGATCAGCTCCGGGTCGCTGCAGGTCGAGTGGGCATTGCGGGTCGACGCGCTGACCGCGGTGATGCTGGTGGTGGTAACGAGCGTCTCGGCGCTCGTCCATCTTTACTCCTGGGGCTACATGGCCGAGGACGACAGCCAGCCGCGCTTCTTCGCCTATCTCAGCCTCTTCACCTTCGCGATGCTGATGCTGGTGACCGCCGACAACCTCGTCCAGATGTTCTTCGGCTGGGAGGGGGTCGGCCTCGCTTCCTACCTGCTGATCGGCTTCTGGTACCACAAGCCCTCGGCCAATGCGGCGGCGCTGAAGGCGTTCATCGTCAACCGGATCGGCGATTTCGGCTTCTCGCTCGGCATTTTCGGGACCTTCCTCGTCTTCGGCACGATCTCGATCCCCGCGATCCTCGCCGCGGCGCCCGACATGGCGGGGGCGACGATCGGCTTCCTCGGGATGCGCCTCGACACGATGACCCTGCTCTGCATCCTGCTGTTCATCGGCGCCTGCGGCAAATCGGCGCAATTGGGCCTCCACACCTGGCTTCCCGACGCGATGGAGGGCCCGACCCCGGTCTCCGCCCTGATCCACGCGGCGACGATGGTGACGGCGGGCGTGTTCATGGTCTGCCGGCTGTCGCCGATGTTCGAGACGAGCCCGACCGCGACCGCGGTGGTGACGATCGTCGGCGGCGCCACCGCCTTGTTCGCGGCCACGGTCGGAACCGTCCAGAACGACATCAAGCGGGTGATCGCCTATTCGACCTGCTCGCAGCTGGGCTACATGTTCTTCGCCGCCGGCGTCGGCGCCTATGGCGCGGCGATGTTCCATCTCTTCACCCACGCCGCCTTCAAGGCCTTGCTCTTCCTCGGCGCCGGCAGCGTCATCCACGCCATGCACCATGAGCAGGACATGCGCTTCTACGGGGCCTTGAGGAAGGAGATCCCCTGGACCTTCTGGGCGATGACGGTCGGCACGCTCGCGATCACCGGCGTCGGCATCATCCAGGTCGCGGGCCTGCCGAGCCTCGGCTTCGCCGGCTTCTTCTCCAAGGACGCCATCATCGAAAGCGCCTATGCGAGCGGCCGCGCGTTCGGCGGGCTCGCCTTCTTCATCGGCGTGTTCGCGGCGCTGCTGACCAGCTTCTATTCCTGGCGGCTCGTCTTCCTGACCTTCTTCGGAAAAGCCCGCTGGGCCGCGTCCGAGCATATTCAGCACGCGCTCCACGGCGACGCGCACGACCGTCCCGACGCCGAGGACGCCGGCCACGACACCCGCCCAGGAGAGGTGGTTCCGGAGGCGGGCACCGGCGGCTATCACCCCCACGAAAGCCCCTGGACGATCCTCGTCCCGCTCGCCTTGCTCTCGCTGGGCGCGGTGCTGGCCGGGCAGCTCTTCCACGAAGCCTTTATCGGCGCCGAGCGCGCGCCGCATTTCTGGGCGGGCACGGTCGCCTTCAGCGAGCATCTCGCGCACCTTGCCCATGGGGTTCCGCTCTGGGTGAAGCTGTCGGCGAGCGCGGCGATGGTGACCGGCTTCCTGATCGCCTTCTACGCCTATATCCGCAATCCCGCCTTCCCGGCGGCGTTCGTCGGCCAGTTCGACGTCCTCTACCGCTTCCTCCTGAACAAATGGTATTTCGACGAGCTCTACGACGTGCTGTTCGTGCGCCCGTCGATCTGGCTCGGCCGGCTGCTGTGGAAGCGCGGCGACGAAGGCACGATCGACCGGTTCGGCCCCGACGGCGCCGCCGCCGCGGTGTTCGCGGGCACCCGGCTCGCGGCGCGGGTCCAGACCGGCTATCTCTACACTTACGCGCTGGTGATGCTGCTCGGCGTCGCCGCGGCGATGACCTGGGTGATGGCGCGGTGAACCTGTCTCCACGCCACGTCATTCCCGCGAAAGCGGGAATCCAGCTTCTTCCTTTCCGGCGCCGCAAAGGCAGCTGGATCCCCGCTTTCGCGGGGATGACGGGAAGCGGGTCCTGATGCTGCAGAGCTTCCCGATCCTGTCGGCGATCCTCGCGCTGCCCTTGCTCGGCGCGCTCGCCTGCCTGCTCTCCGGCGCCAACGGCGCGCGCTGGATCGCGCTGGCGACGACGCTGGCGACGCTCCTGCTCTGCGTCGGCCTGTGGGCTGCCTATAGGGTCGGCGGCCCGCAGTGGCAGTTCACCGAATATCACGCGATCTTCGGCCGCTTCGCCTGGGCGCTCGGCATCGACGGCATCGCTCTGATGCTGATCGTGCTGACCGCCTTCCTGATGCCGATCTGCATCGCCGCTTCGTGGACGGCGATCGGGCGACGGGTCCCTGAGTTCATGGCCTGCTTCCTCGCCATGGAGACGCTGATGCTCGGCGTCTTCTGCGCGCAGGACCTCTTCCTCTTCTACATCTTCTTCGAGGCCGGCCTCATCCCGATGTACCTGATCATCGGCATCTGGGGCGGCAGGGACCGGATCTACGCCGCCTACAAATTCTTCCTCTACACGCTGCTGGGCTCGGTGCTGATGCTGGTCGCGATGCTGTGGATGGTGAACTTCGCCCAGGGCGACACCTTCATCCCCCGCCTGATGGAAACCGATTTCCCGGCCGAGGCGCAGACCTGGCTGTGGCTCGCCTTCTTCGCCAGCTTCGCGGTCAAGATGCCGATGTGGCCGGTCCACACCTGGCTTCCCGACGCCCACGTCCAGGCGCCGACCGCGGGCTCGGTGATCCTCGCCGGCGTCCTCCTGAAGATGGGCGGCTACGGCTTCGTCCGCTTCTCGCTGCCGATGTTTCCCGACGCCTCGGCGCAGCTGATCTGGGTGATCTTCGCGCTGTCGATGGTCGCGGTCGTCTACACCTCGCTGGTCGCGCTCGTGCAGCAGGACATGAAGAAGCTGATCGCTTATTCCTCCGTCGCCCACATGGCCTTCGTCACCATCGGCCTGTTCGCCTTCAACCGGCAGGGGATCGAGGGCGGGCTCGTCGTCATGCTGTCGCACGGCCTCGTCTCGGGCGCGCTCTTCCTCTGCGTCGGCGTCGTCTACGACCGGCTGCACTCGCGCGACATCGACCGCTATGGCGGCCTCTCCAACAACATGCCCCGCTATGCCTTGCTGTTCATGGTCTTCACCATGGCCTCGGTCGGCTTGCCCGGCACGTCGGGCTTCGTCGGCGAGTTCCTCGCTCTGGTCGGGGCCTATGCGATCAACTCCTGGGTGGCCGCGGTCGCCACCACCGGCATCATCCTGGGCGCCGCCTACATGCTCTGGCTCTACTGGCGGATCGCGTTCGGCACGGCGCGGACCGCCGAGGCGGCGGCCTTGCCCGACCTCAACCTGCGCGAGCTGGCGATCCTCGCCCCGATCGCGGCGGCGGTGCTGTGGATGGGCATCTATCCGGAAAGCTTCATCGCCCCGATGCGGGCCGACGTCGACCATCTGCTCGCCCGCATCGAGAGCGCGGCCCCGCCCGGCGACGCCCAGCCGACCGCGGGTGCCCCGGCGCCCGCCGCGGAGGCGCATCACTGATGTGGCAGGATTTCCTCCTGGTCCTCCCCGAGGAGATATTGAGCGTCGCCGCCCTGCTGCTGATGCTGGCCGCCGCCTGGGCCGGCGACCGCTCGGGGCCGTTGCTGACATGGCTCGCCGTCCTCAGCCTCGCCGTCGCCGCCTTCTTCCTGCCCGGCCTTCGCGATGCCGGCGGCAGCGCCTTCTTCGGCCTGTTCGTCGCCGACAGCTTCGCGGCGTTCGCGAAGATCGTGATCTACGGCGCCGCCGCGGTGGCGATGCTGGCGGCGATGAGTTGGTTCGGTCGCGACAGGGACTATCGCGCCGAATATCCGGTGCTGATCCTGTTCTCGGCGATCGGCATGGGGATGATGGCCTCGGCCGCGGACCTCATCACCCTCTATGTCGGCCTCGAGCTGCAGAGCCTCGCCGCCTATGTCCTCGCCAGCTTCCAGCGTTCGGACACGCGCTCGGCCGAGGCGGGCCTCAAATATTTCGTGCTCGGCGCGCTCGCTTCCGGAATCCTGCTTTACGGCATCTCGCTGCTCTACGGCTTCACCGGCACCACCCAGTTCGGCGCCATCGCCGCCGCGCTCGGCGAGGGGGTCTCCAAGGGCGAGCTGGTCGCGATGGTCTTCGTCCTCGCGGGCCTCGCCTTCAAGGTCAGCGCGGTGCCGTTCCACATGTGGACCCCCGACGTCTACGAAGGCGCGCCGACTCCGGTCACCGCCTTTTTCGCCTCGGCGCCCAAGGTCGCCGCCATGGCCCTGCTGACCCGGGTCGCGGTCGAGTCGATGGGACCGGCGACCGAATCCTGGCGGCAGATCGTCATCTTCATGGCTTTGGCCTCGACCGTGCTCGGCGGCGTCGCGGCGATCGGCCAGAGGAACATCAAGCGGCTGCTCGCCTACAGCTCGATCAACAATGTCGGCTTCGCCCTGGTCGGCCTCGCCGCCGCCGGCGTCGCCGGAGTCGCCTCGGTGCTGTTCTACATGGCGGTCTATGTGGTGATGACGCTCGGCGCCTTCCTCGTCGTGCTGCGGATGCGCGGGCCCGACGAGCAGCCGATCGAGACCGTCGCCAGCCTTGCCGGCCTGTCGCGGACGCGGCCGCTGCTGGCGCTCGCCATGGCGATCTTCATGTTCAGCCTCGCCGGCATCCCGCCTCTGTTCGGCTTCGTGCCCAAGCTGCTGGTGTTCAATGCCGCGGTCGAGGCGAACCTCACCTGGCTCGCCGCGATCGCCATCGCGACCTCGGTGATCGGCGCTTATTATTACATCATGATCGTCAAGCTCATTTATTTCGACGAGCCCGCGCCGGCCTTCGCGGAGACGAAGGAGCCGGTCGGCGCCGCCCTCATCCTTCTTTCGGCGCTGTTCGTCTCGCCGCTCGGCTATCTCGCCTGGGGCCCGCTCGAGGCGGCGACGCGGGGCGCCGCGCAGGCCCTGTTCTGATCCGCACCGTCCCAGCGACGGGCTCCACCAACGACGATGTCGCCGCGCTCGCGCGCGAAGGCGCGGCGGAGGGCCTCTGGCTGCGCGCCGAGCGCCAGACCGGCGGCAAGGGCAGGCAGGGCAGGGCGTGGCATTCTCCGGCCGGCAATCTCCACGCCTCGACCCTGGTCCGCCTCCGGCCCGGCGACCCGCCCGCGCCCACGCTCGCGCTCGTCGCCGCCGTCGCGCTCGCCGACGCGGTGCGCCCTCACGCCCCCGGGGCGCGGATCAAATGGCCCAACGACCTGCTCCTCGACGGCGCCAAGCTCGCCGGCATCCTGCTCGAACGCCAGGAGGACGCGGTGATCATCGGCTTCGGGGCCAACCTCGCCGCGCATCCGGAAGGGCTCGACCGGCCGGCGGCCAGCCTCGGCGCCGGCGTCGCGCCCGAGGCATTGCTCGCCCGCCTCGCCGCCGCATTCGAGGCCTGGCTGAGCCGCTGGCGCGCCGAGGGCCTGGCCCCGGTCCGGGCGGCGTGGCTCGCCGCCGCCCACCCGATCGGCACCGCCCTTTCCGCCCGCGACGCGCAGGGGAGCTTCGACGGGCTCGACGAATCGGGCGCGCTCCGCCTCCGCCTCGCCGACGGCAGCCTGCGCGTCGTCCATGCCGGCGACATCTTCCTCATCTAGCGACATTGCCCTCGCCGCGGCGCGGGCTTAGGGAAAAGGGGCGGGGAGTGGCGCAGCCCGGTAGCGCATCTGCTTTGGGAGCAGAGGGTCGCAGGTTCGAATCCTGTCTCCCCGACCATCGATGGGGGCCGTGCCGATGCCGATGCTGCAGCGTTGCCTGATCGCACTTCTTTTTCTGTTTGCAATTCCCGTTTCCGTCGTCGCGCAGCCGGCGCCCGCCGCGGCGGCGGCCTCCGCCGCCCATGCCGGCTGGTGGGCGGACCAGCGCTGGCGCTACGCGACCGACGGCGAGGCCGAGGCCGCCTACCAGGCCCTGGTCGCCCGCGAATCGCCCTGGCCGGAATGGCATCAGTCCCATCTCGTCTCGCTCCCGGCCGGGCTGCGCTTTCAGATGGCGATCGCGCCCGGCCAGCCGACCGACCGGCCCGGCGGCTTCGGCACGTTCGACCGGATCCCGAGCGTCGAATTCGTGCGGATGTCGCTGGCGGTGAAGACCGCCTGGAAGCCGGCGATCGACCGCGTCGTCACCTACGAGATCACCGCCCCGCTGATCGCCGATGTCGGCACGGTCGGCCCGCAGATCGACGTGCCCGCCGACCTCTACCTTCCCGGCGGCGGCTCGCAATTCCAGATGATGATCCCGGCCGCCGAGCGGATGCAGCATCTGCGCGTCGTCGAGGTCCGGGCGATCCGGTGACCCGCGATCCGGTCTCGGGCCTGCTCGTGGCGTTGAGCCCGGAGGGCGCGGGCCGGCTGCTCCTGTTCGCTCCGGACGGAGCGCCGGCGGCAACGATCGATCCGCCGCCGGGCTACCGCCTGTCGCATCTGGTCGAGGCGCCGGACCGGCTGCTCGTCGTCGGCCAGGGCGACGCCGCGGTCGACGGCTGGCACGACTGGCATTTCGCGATCGACGCCGCGAAGGCGGCGCTGGTGCGGGCCGGCCCGGCTTACTGATCGCTGCGCCCGAGCTCCTGGTCGATCGCCGCCGCGAGCGTCTCGAGCCGGTAGGGCTTGAGGATCACCGGCCGGCCGCCGGCGCCGGTTCGGGCGATCTCGTCGGAATAGCCGGTGGTCAGGATCACCGGCAGTTGCGGCCGTATCTGGGCGAGCTGCTCGGCCAGCTCGAGCCCGCTCATGCCGGGCATGACGACGTCGGTGAAGACCGCGTCGAAGCCGTCGTCGAGCGCCGCCCGCAGCGCGGCTTCGCCGGAGCGGACGCGGGTCACCTTGTGGCCGAGCTCGCCCAGCAAAGTCTCGGCGAACTCGCCGACCTCCTCATTGTCCTCGACCAGCAGGATCCGGCCGCTGCGCCGGCTCTCGGGGCCGGCGAGCTCGTCAGCCGCCTCGCGCGGGCGGCCGGCGAGGCCGCTGCAGGGGAGCAGCAGGGTCACCGTCGTCCCCTCGCCGGGCGTGCTGTCGATGCGGACGTCGCCGCCCGACTGGCTGGCGAAGCCGTAGACCTGGGAAAGGCCGAGGCCGGTGCCCTTGCCGGTCGCCTTGGTGGTGAAGAAGGGCTCGAAGGCGCGCCCCAGCGTGTCCTCGTCCATGCCGAACCCGCTGTCGCTGACCGAAAGCGCGATCATGCGGCCGGCATGGCCTTCCTCGAAGGTGGCGGTGCGGATGGTGAGGACTCCGCCCTCCGGCATCGCGTCGCGGGCGTTGACCGCGATGTTGAGCAGCGCCGATTCGAGCTGGGCGCGATCCGCCTCGACCGCGCAGGTCTTGTCCGAGAGGATCGTCTTCACCTCGATCCGCTCGCCCAGCGTCCGGTCGAGCAGGTCGGTCATGCCGCGGATCAGCTCGTTGAGCTCGATGATCTCCGGGCGGAGCGGCTGGCGGCGGGCGAAGGCGAGCAGCTGGCCGGTCAGCGCGGCCGCGCGGGCCGAGGCCTGGACGACCGCCTCGGCATAGCGGATGCGCTTGTCCTCGGCGAGGGCGGGGCGGCGGAGCATGTCGGCCGAGCCCTGGATCACGGTCAGGAGATTGTTGAAATCGTGGGCGATGCCGCCGGTCAGCTGGCCGAGCGCCTGCATCTTGTGCGCCTGGCGCAGCTGATCCTCGGCCTTGGTGCGCTCGGCGACCTGGACCTTCAGTTCGGCATTGGCGCGGACCAGCGCCCCGGCGCGTTCCTCGAGCTCGCGGTTGGCGCGGCGCAGCGCGCTCTGGCCGATGCCGAGGACGACGACCACCAGCGCCGCCATCACCACCAGCAGGCCGATGACGAGATAGCGGGTCAGGCGGCGTGACAGCGGCTCCGGATCGGCGGCGAGGTAGACGGTGCCGACGCGCTCGCCGCGGCTGGTCACCGGCACGATCGCGGTGACCGCAGTGCCCGCCGGCGGCAGCGGCTCGACGAAGCGGGGGGGCGGGCCGGCGCCGTCGCGGCCATGGCCGGCGATCAGCGCGCCTTCCTCATCATAGACTCCGACCGCGCGGACCTGGCGGTTGACGCGGATCACGTCGACCGCGTCCTGCGCCGCCTGGCGGTCGCCGAAGTCGAGCGCGGCGGCGACGCTGGCCGACAGGATGTCGGCCTGGACCCGCGTCTCCTGCGCCTGGAAGTCGCGATAGGCGGCCTCGTTCTGGAGGATGATGCCGATCCCGGCGAGCAGCAGCAGCGCGACCATCGCGACGATCGCGTAGGGCGCGTTGCTCCAGCGCTCGGGAAGGCGGGCGAGCCGCCGCATCAGCGCCGCTGCCTGACGCCCGCCGCCAGGGCAAGCAATCTCGAGCTGATGGAAAGGCCGCGCTCGGCGGCGGCGGCTTCGTCGATGAAGAAGCGGACGCGGCCGCCGACGATGGTGAAGTGGATCATGCCGCGCTGGGGACCGGCGCGGCCGTCGGTGACGGTGAGGACCGGCTGCGCGCGCAACGCCAGCAGCAGGCGGGCCGTATCGGTCGGGGCGGCGCCGTGGACGAAGGCGAGATGGCAGCCCGCGGCCTGGCCGGCGGAAGGGATGCGGCGGACGGCGACGCTGTGGCCGTCGATGAGCTCGCTCGCGGCGGCCTGATCGAGCAACCGGCCGAACGGGTCGCGGCCGATCAGGCAGAGCTGGAACGGCGCGCCGGCGGTGGGGAGGGCGGGCGCCGGCCAGGCGACATAGCGGGCGAAGCGCGGCAGGAAGGCGGCCTTGACCGCGTCCTCGGTCGGCTGCGCGCGCGCCGGCGACGCGCCGAGGAGGAGCGCGAACGCGAGCAGGAGCTGTGCCCGGCTCAAAACCGCAGCCTCGTGCCGAAATGGACGCTGCGCTGGGCAAGGCGGACGCGCTGGACGTCGTTGCTTTCGAGATGGGTTTCGTGGAGCAGATTGTTGCCGGCGACGAACAGCTCGAGCGTCTCGCTGAGCCGGTAGGTCAGGTTGGCGTCGGCCTCGACATAGGCGCCGCTCCGCGGGGCGCCGGCGACGGCGTCGAGCGCGCCGATCCGGCGCAGGCCGAGATTGAGGCGCAGCCACTCGACCGGGTTCAGCTCGGCGCGCAGGAACAGCTGCAAATGCGGATCGTGGCCGAGCGCGTCGCGCTGGGCGAGGTCGGCATGGCCGGGCTTTTCGTGGAAGCGCTTCCAGAGCGCGCTGAGGCCGAGATTGACGCGCAGCCAGGGAGTCAGCTGGGTCACGCTCCAGGCCTCCACCCCGTAAGTGTGGCCCTCGAGGCCGTTCATCAGCTGGATCGGAAGCCCGCCGCCGGGCTGAAACTCGGTGGTGCGGATGTCGTCATAGGCGTTGAAGAAGGCCGAAACCGACAGGGTGGTGCGCCGGGTCGGCTGGCCGCGATATCCCGCTTCGAACGCGACCAGCTTCTCCGACTGGAAGGAGCCGCCGGTCAGGAGCGGCGGAAATTCAAGCTGGCGGTCGATCCGGGAGGGGGTGCGCACGGCCCGTGAAACCGCCGCCCAAAGCAGGGTGCGCTCGTCGGGGCGCCAGGCCAGGCGCACGTTGGGCAGCAGCTCGATGCCGGTGAAGCTGGTATCCTCGGCCTTGATCCCGGCGGTCAGCGACAAGGTTGGGGTGAGCGCGAACCGATCCTGGACGAACCCGTTGTAGACCCACAGGCGTCGGCTCTGAGGGTTAAGCTGGAACGCATTGAGATTGTTGATGAACTCGTCGCGCGTCGTGCGCACGCCGCCGCCGATGACGATATCGTGGGCGCCGACCCGCAGGTTGAGCTGGGCCTCGGCGTCGACCCTCTCCAGCGAGTCGAAGGTGAGCAGGTAGCGCCGCTCGACATAATCGTAATAGGCCTGGAACTGGAACGAAGAGGTGCCGGACAGCTCGCGGGTCCAGCGGCCGAGGATGTTGTGGCCCTCGTTGCCGTCCTCGGGCAGCGTTTCGATCGCATTGTCGAAAATGTCGCCCTGGAGCGTGAAATGATCACGGTCGGTCGCGAAATCGCCGCGAAAACCGGCGCGCCAGCCGTGGAAGCGGTCGTCGAGGACGGGGCCGATCGCCGCCGGGGGATGCTGATCGAAGTTGAACCAATTGGCGTAGACCCTGAGCGCGCCGGCGCCGCCGAGGGGGAAGCCGTAGCGCGCGGCGGCCGACTGCTCGAAAGTGCCCGCGGTGCCGCGCACCAGCCCGCCCAGCGTCTCGCCCGCGTCGCGCGAGGTGATGTTGATCACGCCGTTGACCGCATTCGGTCCGTAGAGCGTTCCGCCGGGGCCGCTGATCACCTCGATCTGGGCGATGTCCTCCAGCATCGGCGTGCGCAAGTCCCAGAACACGCCCGAATGGAGCGTCGAATAGATGCTGCGCCCGTCCATCAGCACCAGCAGCTTGTTGGCCGTCTCGATGCTGTTGAAGCCGCGCGCGCTGACCGCATATTCGTGGCCGTTGACCTGCTGGACGTTGAGGTTGGGCGCGAGCCGCAGCGCTTCAGGCAGCGAATCCGCGGCGGAGCCGACGATGTCGTCGCCGGTGATGACGAACAAGGCCGTCGGCGCCGCGGAGAGCGGCTCCTCGCGCTTCGAAGCGGAGCGGACCGGCAGCTGCGCCAGTTCCTCGATCGACAATTGCGACAGATCCTGGCTGGCCGGGATTGGAGCCGTGGTCGGTGCGTCCTGCGCGGCGGCCTTCGCCCCCGAGCCGGCGGCGAAGGCGGAACCGAGGAGGAGGAATGCGAAGCGCCTTGTCTTCACCAGTTACAAGCCTCTCTGACCGCCCCCCGGCGTCGCGAACTTGTCGAGTGCGCCGCCGTAAAGGTCAAGCGGTCAGCGGGCCGGCGGGGCCCCGGCCGGTTCGATCCGCTCGGGCGCGTCGGCGGCGATCGCGAGCATCGCCGTCCAGGCGGCGACGTTCTGGCGGAGCTGGGCGGGGTCGATCTTGTCGAGCGTGTCGTCGGGCGTGTGGTGATAATCGAAATAGCGGGTGCCGTCCTGGTTGAGGTCGACCGCCGCGGCACCGCCGCGACGATAGGGGCCGAGGTCGGTGCCGGCATCGGCGGGGCCGGTGCCGCGCAGGATGCCGAGCGGCGCGAGCAAGGCGGCGATGCGGTCGGCGAGCGCCGCATTGGCGGGCGCCAGGCTGAATTCGACCCGCCAGACGCGGTCGGCCCCGAAATCGGATTCGCCGACCAGCACGACATCGTTCTCGCCGCGATGGCGGGCGTAGAGGCTGTCGCCGCCGAAGCCGCCCGGCTCCTCGGCGCCGAACAGGATCACGCGGATCGTGCGGCGCGGCCGGCCGGCCTGCATGATCCGGTGGGCGGCGGCGACGGTGATCGCGACGCCCGCCCCGTCGTCGACCGCGCCGGTGCCGAGGTCCCAGCTGTCGAGATGGCCGCCGATCGCGATCACCCCGGCGCCGGGATCGCTGCCCGGTACCTCGGCGATCACGTTGCCCGACTGATGGGTGCCGGTCTGGCGCGGCGTCAGCACCAGATGCATCCGCACCGGCCGGTCGCCGGCGCGGGCCAGAATTCGCGCGAGCTGCTCGGCGTCGGGAACGGACAAGGCGGCGGCGGGGATCGGGCGCGCGCCGGCGCCGAAGCTCTGGACGCCGGTGTGAGGATTGCGGTGGTGGTCCGTCCCGATGGAACGGACGACGATCGCGACCGCGCCCTTGCGGCTGGCGACGGTCGGCCCCTGGCGGCGCGGCGCGCCGAACTGGCCGTAGCCCGAGCCGTCCTGGGTCGGCATCATATGGTGGTCGACGAACACGATCCGGCCGCGCACCGCGGCGTCGGGCGCCGCCTCCAGCGCGGCGACGCTGTCGAAGCCGACCACTTCGGCCTCGATCCCCCGCGGCGGCGTCGCCCCCGAATTGCCGAGCGCGGTGAGCACCAGCCGCTGCGGGAAGGGCGAGACGATCTCGGCGCTCTCCTCGCCGCGCACCCAGACCGGCATGTCGAACGTCTCGATCCGCACGTTCGAAAAGCCCAGCGCGGTCAGCCGGCGCACCGCCCAGTCCCGCGCCCGCGCCTCCGCCTCGGTGCCGGCCAGCCGCTGCCCGACCTCGGTGGTCAGCCCCTCGACGAAGTCCCAGGCGATTGTGTCCGAGTTAAGCGCGGCGTCGCGCAACTGGGCGGCGCGGTCGCCGACGGCCTGGGCGGAAGCGAGCGAGGGAAGGGCGAGCGCGACGAGGATCAGCTTCTTCATGGGGCGCGGGCTTAGCCACATCGTCATTCTGGCGGAAGCCGGAAACGAAAGCCGCGGCGACGCATCGGCATTGGCCGCCCGCTTGTCATTCTGTCATGATGACGCCGATCCCGGCTGGAATGGGGGAGACGTATCATGCGCGTTCGTCATGCTGTCCAGGCGCTGTGGATGTCGTCGATCGTCTGGTCCGCCCCGGCCGCGGCCCAGCCCGGCCGAGCGAGAGGCTTCGATCCTCCCGCGATCGAGGTCAGCCGGGCGTCCCGGAATGCCGAGCCGGCGCCTGTCGGGGGTTACGTCCGCTTCTACGCTTGCGAGCTGTCCGGATGCGGCGGTTCCGAAACCGCCGCCACCGGCTCCGGCGGGGATCCCTGGCCGATCGAGCGCGGCATTTCCCGCATCCTGACGCTGAGGCTGGATTCGCTCCGGCCCGACTTCAGCGCGACCGCCATACTTGCGGCCTCGACCGCCCCCGGCAACCGTTCGGCTGCGGGCGGCTGGAACAGCCCGGTCGGCGCGCGCCATTATCTGACTCCCTATTTCCGCGTCGATGCGGACACGACGGTGAGCGTCACGGTCCGCCTCGCCGCGCCCGGGCGCCGAACCGTCGTCATGCCCGTCATGCTGGACGTCCTCCGCCGCGGCGGGATGCTGCTCCAACCGGGCCCCCTGGTCACTCCGCTGAATTCCGAGCAGCTCCGCAGGACATCCGACTTCGTGGACGGGTCGGTGTCGGGCCTGTTCGTCCAGAATCTGACGGAGCGGCGCGAGGCGGCGGGCGGCTTCCCCATCGACATCCGGACCGGGATTGGGAGCTGGCGCGTGATGGCCGCCGCGCCGCGCATTTCCATGTTCTCCGAGGTGGGCTTCTATTCGCCAGCGGGCCAGAGCGCCGACGGCCGCTGCGCCGGCATCGAGCCCGGCTCCGACCTGCAGGCTTGCCGGGCCTTTGCCGGCCTGACGCCGCAGCGCGTGCTGGGTCTGGCGGTCGGAGAGAATTTGACGCTCGGCCGGGCGCTGCTCGCGGATGCGGCAATATCCGCCGAGCTCACCCGGCTGGCGGCCGCGTCCGGAGAACGGGACGGTCTCGCTTCGGCGCGTCGGCTGTGCGGACTGGTCGCGGCGAAAGCGGAAACGCTCGGCTTCAACCGCTACGACGCCGCCGCCGCCGTCTGGGCCTTCGCCCTGGAGGCGCAATTGGAAGAGGGCAGGCAGCTGCTGGTGCTGGCGGAACGCAGCTGCGGGGCGACGGCCATCCTGCGCAGGACGAAGCTGATCTGAACCGTCGGCTTGCCGGCGTTTGCCAATCCCCGCGCGCCGCACTAGGGAACGGCGCAATTCATCCACCGACAGCCTAAGGAAGCGAGCGCCGCCATGGCCGCCCAGTACAGCTTCGTCATGAAGGGCCTCTCGAAGACCTTTCCCGGCGCCCCGAAGCCGATCCTTTCGAACATCCACCTGCAATTCTATCCCGACGCCAAGATCGGCATCGTCGGCCCGAACGGATCGGGCAAGTCGACGCTGATGAAGATCATGGCCGGCCGCGACACCGAGTTCGTCGGCGAGGCCTGGCCGGGCGAGCATATCCGCGTCGGCTATCTCGAGCAGGAGCCGCAGCTCGATCCGACCAAGACCGTCAAGGAAAACGTCATGGAGGGGGTCCGGCCGATCGCCGACCTGGTCGAGCGCTTCAACGCGATCTCCGCGCAAATGGCCGATCCCGACGCCGATTTCGACGCGCTCGGCACCGAGATGGGCGAATTGCAGGAGAAGATCGACGCGGTCGACGGCTGGACGCTCGACAACCAGCTCGAGATCGCGATGGACGCCTTGCGCTGCCCGCCCGGCGAGGCCGCGGTCGACAACCTCTCCGGCGGCGAGAAGAGGCGGGTGGCGCTGACCCGGCTGCTCTTGGAAAAGCCCGACATCTTGCTGCTCGACGAGCCGACCAACCATCTCGACGCCGAGAGCGTGCAATGGCTCGAGAAGCACCTCGTCGACTATCCCGGCAACGTCATCCTCGTCACCCACGACCGCTATTTCCTGGACAATGTGGTGAACTGGGTGCTGGAGCTCGACCGCGGCCGCTACTACGTCTATGAATCCAATTATTCCGGCTATTTGGAGAAGAAAGCTAAGAGGCTGGAGCAGGAGGAGCGCGAGGAAAAGGGCAAGCAGAAGGCGATCGCCGACGAGCTCGAATGGATCCGGCGCTCGCCGAAGGCGCGCCAGGCCAAGTCCAAGGCGCGGATCCGCGCCTTCGACGAGCTGGTCGAGGCGCAGGAGAACCGAACGCCGGGCAAGGCGCAGATCCTGATCCAGGTGCCCGAGCGGCTCGGCGGCAACGTCATCGATCTAAGCGGCGTCACCAAGGCCTATGGCGACAAATTGCTGTTCGAGAAGCTGAGCTTCTCCTTGCCGCCCGGCGGCATCGTCGGGGTGATCGGCCCCAACGGCGCCGGCAAGACCACCTTGTTCCGGCTGATCACCGGCGCCGAGCAGCCGGACGAGGGCGAGATCAGGATCGGCCCGACGGTGAAGCTCGGCTATGTCGACCAGTCGCGCGACCATCTCAGCCCCAACAAGAATGTCTGGGAGGAAATCTCCGACGGCCTCGACGTCTTCCGCTTCGGCAAGCACGAGATCGGCACCCGCGCCTATGTCGGCGCCTTCAACTTCAAGGGGCCCGACCAGCAGAAGAAGGTCGGCCAGCTCTCGGGCGGCGAGCGCAACCGCGTCCACATCGCCAAGATGCTGAAGGAGGGTGGCAACGTCCTCCTGCTCGACGAGCCGACCAACGACCTCGACGTCGAGACCCTGCGCGCGCTCGAGGAGGCGCTCGAGAATTTCGCCGGCTGCGCGGTGATCATCAGCCACGACCGCTTCTTTTTGGACCGCCTCGCCACCCACATCCTCGCCTTCGAGGGCGACAGCCAGGTCGAATGGTTCGAAGGCAATTTCGAAGCCTATGAGGAGGACAAGAGGCGGCGCCTGGGCCCCGAGGCGGACCGGCCGCACCGGATGACGTATCGGAAGCTGACGCGGTGAAGCATGGCGGATAGCACCTTCGAGGAGAGCTTTGCCAATTGGTCGGACTACATGGACGCGATCCGGGACCAAAGCGAGCTCGGTCGGACACTGATCACAGCGTCTTTCTTGGATAGCCAGCTTGAGCGGATCATCCGCTCGTTCATGGTCGAGGACCGGTTGCACAAGGACATCTTTGAAGGACCGACCTCACCGCTTGGATCATTCTCTTCGAAAATTAACATGGCGCACGCAATGGGCCTGATCGATGATCAGGAATATCGGACGCTCCATGCAATCCGAGCTATTCGCAACGAGCTTGCCCATAACATGAAGACGACAATTGGCGACTTGAGAGCCAAGGGAAAGCTGGACAATCTAGCTTGGGCGATCGGCGCCGACGCCGTCGGCAAGCATGACCATTTTGAGGTGTTCATGCTTGGTGCCCAACGGACAATCATGGCCCTGCTGAATCGCGCTGATCACGTCCGCGGGGAGCGAAGGCAACCGAAGGAGTGGCCGCACGAGCGAACGGATGCCGACCCAGATTGGACCCCCTATTGATGCCCATCCGGACATGGCCATCGCGACCACGATGACGAAAATAGTGACAGTTGCCAATTTTTGTGAGGAAAATAAGGACCGTTCTATCTTAGCCCGTCCGTCGCCACCGTCAGCCCCTTGATCGTCACCGCCTCGATCCGCTCCCCGAACCTTACCTCGTCACGCTGGGCGTAACCCTCCGCCGTCGGCGACCACAGACGGTGAATGGCCGTCCCCTTGACATCGACGATCCAGGTTTCCGGCACTCCGTGGGCCGCATATCGGTGTGCCTGCCCGAGATCCAGGCGAATGGGGGCGTCGGCGACTTCGGCCAGGAGAGCGATGGAGGAAACCGGGAATGGTCCTTCGCCTTCCGGTTCGCTGGTCACGATGATGTCCGCCTCCGGCGCATCGTTGGGCGGCATCGCGACCGTTCCCTCGATCCCGACGAACAAGGTGCTGCCGATCGCCTCGAGGGCGAGGCGCAGGCGGAAGGCCAGCTCGCTCTTGATCCGCACATGGGGGCGATGTTGGGGGTTCATCGCGTAGATCGCGCCATCGATGAGCTCCGTCCTCCCGTATTTGTCGAGGGCGCCGGCTTCATGCAGGCGCAGATAATCCTCGACGCGCAGCTTGATCGGATGGACGGCGTCGGATTCGGGCTCGTCCTCGCCCTGAACCGGAGCGCCCCACAGCTTTCCGTCCAGCAACTCCGACTTCGAATAGCCGGCGAAGACGCCCGCGCGCTTCAGCAGTCGGAAGTCCGTCACCGTCAGCTTGACGGGGGCCGGCCGCCTGATTGCCGTCTCGACGTTCATGTGCGGTCATTTAACATGCGGGCCATGGTCCGCAAAACAAGCTCGCTTCTTTCTCATGTTTTCGTCAGGCGCTTCCGTCCTCTGCCGGCGACGATGGTGGGCCCAGTTCGGCCATGGGGACGCCGCGAAGGGCGATCAAGAACCGCCGGCCCTGACTGGCCTCGCGCAGATACCGAGCGAGCTTCGCGCGCAACTCGCTCGCGCCAATCGGGATCGGCTCCGCTTGCCCGGCCATGATTCGCTCCAATTGAATAATTATCGTACGAAATTTGCGCTTTTGCTACAATGGATAATCGTAGCGCAGGAAGCCCTTCCACCGGGCGATGCGGTCGTAGAGGGCGCGGGCGCGCTGGTTGTCCTGCTTGGTAAGCCAATAAAACTTGCGCGCGCCGCGAGCCCGTGCCGCATCGGCCACCGCGTCGATCAAAGCGGTGGCGACGCCGTGGCCGCGTGCTTCCTCGGCGGTGAACAGGTCCTGGAGGTAGCAGGCGTCGGGGCCCCAGGTCTGGGCGTGGAAGAGGTAGTGGGCGATGCCGGCCATCCGCCCGTCGATCCGGGCGGCGAGGCCGTGGACGCGCTCGCCCGCCAGCAGCGCGCCCCAGGTCTCGTCGTAGCGCGCGTCGGGGAGCTCGGTCCGGTAGAAGGCCTTGTAGCCGCGGGCGAGCTGTTCCCATTCGGCGCGGTCGGCGGGCCGGAGCGGGGCGATTTCGATCATCCGCTCAGCGCACCCGCTTGACGTAGACGGCGCCGCCCTCGCGTTTCTCGGTCTGGAAGTTGGGGATCGCCTCGACCAGCTCCGACAGCCGCGAATGGCCGTAATTGCGGGCGTCGAACGAGGAGCGGTTGCCGGCCAGCTTGCCGACCTGGGAGAGGCTCGCGAAGCCGCGCTCGTCGCGCTTGGAGGCCTTGATCGCATCGCCGAGCAGCTTGACCACCGCCTCGTCGATGCCGCCCTTCGCCTCCGGCGCCGGCTCGGCCGCGCTCGCCTTGGCGAGCGCGCCGACGTCGATGAAGCGGGTGCAGGCATTCTGGAAGGCCGGCGGCGTCTTGGCGGTGCCGAAGCCGTAGACGGGCAGCCCGTCCTGCCGGATCCGCACGGCGAGCGGCATGAAGTCGCTGTCGCTCGACATGATGCCGAAGCCGTGCACCCGACCCGAATAGATGAGGTCCATCCCGTCGATGATCATCTTCATGTCGGTCGCGCTCTTGCCCTTGGTGATGTCGAACTGCTGCTGCGGCTCGATCGCATGCAGGTGGATGATCTTCTCCCAGCCGTTCAGCGCGGGCTTCTTCCAATTGCCGTAGGCGCGGCGGATGTTCACGGTGCCGAGCTCGGCGAGCACGGTCAGCACGGGATCGAGCGAATCGGGGGAGGCGTTGTCGGCGTCGATCAGAAGGGCGACGTTGCGGGCGGGGTTGGGCGTGTCCTCGGTCATGCGCCGTGATAGCGCGGCCGCGCGCCGCGGCCAATCGGCGCGTCAGCCCTTCAGGGCGCGCGCCTTTTCGTCATATTCGCCCGCCATCAGCAGCAAGGTCTCGACCGCGCGCTGGTCGGTCAGCGAGGCTGCGAGCCGGCGGCAGCGCATCGCCTGGGCGCGCAATGCGCCGGCCTGGCGGCGGTCGGTAACGTCGATCAGGATGTTCACGGCGCCGGCAATTTCGCCGTCTTCGCCCATCAGCGGGGTCGGATAGGGGGTGAACATCACCCGCGTGCCGTCGGGCCGCTCGGCGAGCGCGACCGCGCCGCGGACCTCGCGCTTCTCCCTGACCGCGACCGCCATCGGGCAGGAATCGTGGGGAAGGAAGGTGCCGTCTTCGTTGTAGAGCCGCCAGGTCACGCACCAGCGGTCCTCGCCCAGCCTAGGGGTGCGGCCGGCGAAGTCGACGCAGGCCTGGTTGTAGAAGGTGATCCAGCCGTCGGCGTCGGTGAGGTAGATCGGCGCGGCGAGGGTCGCGAGCGCGCCGTGCAGCGCGTCCGGGCCCTCCCGGGCGGCGGCGCGGGCGATGCCGACCATTTCCTCGGGGCTGGCGGCGATCGGGGCTATGGGCACCGGCTGGGCCATAGGCTGGTTATATGTGGATTCCCCCATAATGGCGGCTTAACCCAAATCAAAAATCAAAGTTCCGGCCATTCGTCGCAAACGGCCATTCGCCGGTTCGGGGCGGCGCGACTGTAGCAATTCGGCCACGCTTGCCGTCGCCGCCGGGCCGGACCAAGATGGCGGGCCTGACAACAGGGGAGGCGGCGGTGGCGAGCTGGAATGCGAGAAAGACGATCGTCGCCGCCGAGGAGATGGCGCCCGAGCATCGGCTCAAGCCGACGCTCTCCTGGCCGCACCTGATCGCCTTGGGGGTCGGCGCGATCGTCGGCACCGGCATCCTCACCCTGACCGGGGTCGGCGCGGCCAAGGCGGGGCCGGCGGTGATCCTTTCCTTCGCCATCGCCGGCCTGATCTGCGCGGCCGCCGCGCTCGCTTATGCCGAGATGGCGACCATGTATCCGGCCTCGGGCAGCGCCTACACCTACACCTATGTCGTGCTCGGCGAATTGCTCGCCTGGATCGTCGGCTGGAGCCTGATCCTCGAATATTCGCTGGTGGTGAGCGCGGTCGCGGTCGGCTGGTCGGGCTATGCCTCGCCCTTGCTCCAGGCCTGGGCCGGTTTTCCGGAAGCGCTTTCGCAAGGCCCCGAGCTCGGCGGCATCGTCAATCTCCCCGCGATCTTCATCATCGCCGTGGTCGCGGGCCTGCTGATCTACGGCACCCGCGAGAGCGCGACGGTGAACGCGATCCTGGTCGCGGTGAAGGTCGTCGCGCTGATCGTCTTCGTCGCGGTGACTCTGCCTTATTTCGACCCGGCCCATTTCGAGCCGTTCATGCCCTTCGGCTTTCCCAAGAGCGGCCCGCCGGGATCGGAGGTCGGGGTGATGGCGGCGGCGGCGATCATTTTCTTCGCCTTCTACGGCTTCGATGCGATCGCGACCGCGGCGGAGGAAACGAAGAATCCGGGCCGCGACCTCAAGATCGGAATCGTCGGCTCGATGTTCGTCTGCGTGCTCATCTACATGGCGGTGGCGGCCGCCGCGATCGGCGCGCTCGCCTTCACCCGCTTCGCCGACAGCCCCGAGCCGCTGGCGCTGATCCTCCGCGAGATCGGCCAGCCGACGGCCGCTTATTATCTCGGCGTCTCGGCGGTGGTGACTCTGCCGACGGTGATCCTCGCCTTCTTCTACGGGCAGAGCCGGATCTTCTTCGTGATGGCGCGCGACGGGCTGATCCCGCCGGGCCTGGCGCGGGTCAGCGGGCGGGGCTCGCCGGTCCGGATCACGATCTTCACCGCGATCGTCGTCGCCATTCTCGCCGGCCTCATCCCGCTCGCCGATCTCGCCGCGCTCGCCAATGCCGGGACTCTGACGGCGTTCATCGCGGTCTGCGTCTGCATGCTGGTGATGCGGCGGCGCGCGCCGGACGCGGAGCGGCTGTTCCGCACGCCCTGGGCCTGGCCGGTCGGAATCCTCGGCATCATGGGCTGCCTCTACCTCCTCTACAGCCTGCCGCAGCGGACCCAGATCTGGTTCCTCGCCGCCCACATCGTCGGGCTCGGCCTCTATCTGCTGTACGGCGCCCGGCGCAGCGTGGCGGGGCGGGAGGCGGCCTGATGCTGCGCGGCCTGATCCTCGCCGCGATGCTCTTCGCTTTGGCCGCCCAGGCTCCGCCGCCGCCCGCGCGGGTGCTGCTCCACACCGCCGCGGGCGACATCCTGGTCGAGATCGACCGGGCGCATGCGCCGGTCAGCGCCGCCAACTTCCTGCATTATGTCGACGCGCGGCGCTACGACGGCACCGAATTCTACCGGGCGATGCGGACCGGCGACGGCGTCGGGCTGATCCAGGCCGGGGTGCGCGATCCCCGCCGGCTGTTCCCGCCGGTCGCGCACGAGCCGACCAGCCAGACCGGCCTCAGCCATGTCGAGGGCGCGCTGTCGATGGCGCGGCTGGCGCCGGGCAGCGCGACTTCGGACTTCTCGATCATGGTCGGCCGCCAGCTCTATCTCGACGCCGGCCCCGGCTCGGGCGGCGACGGGCTCGGCTATGCGGTGTTCGGCCGGGTCGCCCAGGGCATGGACGTGGTCCGCCGAATCCTCGCCGCGCCGACCTCGCCGACCGAAGGGGAGGGCGTGATGCGCGGCCAGATGCTGTCGCCGCGGATCCGGATCCTGACCGCGCGCAGGGTGCCCTGAGCTCGCTGCGTCATCCCGAACTTGATTCGGGACCCATGAACACGGAAGGCGAGAACCAGCACGCTCCGTGTTCATGGGTCCTGACTTTCGTCAGGATGACGAGGCGTAGCGATCAGGCCGGGGCGAAATCGCCGCTCGTTTCGTCGCAGACGTGGAGGATGCCGTCGGCGATCGCGAACCAGGCGCCGTGGAGCTTGAGCTTGCCGGCCGCCTCGCGTTCGCTGACCCAGGGAAAGGTTCTGAGGTTCCTGAGCGAGATGCGGACGCCCTCGAGCTCCATTTCGCGGAAGGCCGCGCGATCGAGCTCGCGATGGCGGGCGAGGATCGGCGCGCGCGCCTCGCTCAGCATGTCGATCCAGTGGGCGATGAAATGGCCCTCGCCGTGGGGCGCCGAGTCGAACTGGCCGGTCAGCGCCGCCGCGCAGCCGCCGCAAAAGCCGTGGCCCATCACCACCAGCTCGTCGACCTCGAGCTGGGTCACCGCGAATTCCAAGGCCGCGGAAACGCCGTGATAATGATTGTCGCGCTCGAAGGGGGGGACGAGGTTGGCGACGTTGCGGACGACGAACATCTCGCCCGGCCGCGCGTCGAAAATCTGGGCGGGATCGACCCGGCTGTCGGAGCAGGCGATCACCATCACCTTGGGGCTCTGCCCCTCGGCGAGCCCGGCCCAGCGCTCGCGCTGCGCCCCCCAGCCATGGTCGCGGAAGCGGCGATAGCCTTCGAGCAGGGCGTTGAAGTCGGCCATGCGATGCCGTTAGGCGAAGGAGGGAAGGGGTGGCAAGTCGCGCGCGGGATCGCTATCTGCGCGCCATGAGCGAAGCCGATCCCGCCAGCATGCCCCGCCAGCGCAAGCCCGACTGGATCCGGGTCAAGGCGCCGGTCAGCGCCGGCTTCATGGAAACGCGCAGGCTGATGCGCCGGCTGGGCCTGGCGACGGTGTGCGAAGAGGCGGCCTGCCCGAATATCGGCGAGTGCTGGACCAGGAAGCACGCGACGGTAATGATCCTCGGCGACACCTGCACCCGCGCCTGCGCCTTCTGCAACGTCAAGACCGGCATGCCGCGCGCCGTCGATCCGCTCGAGCCCGAGCATGTCGCGGTCGCCGCGGCCGAATTGGGCCTCACCCATATCGTCGTCACCTCGGTCGACCGCGACGACCTGCCCGACGGCGGCGCTTCGCAGTTCGTCAAGGTGATCGAGGCGCTCCGGCGCAACGCGCCGGCGACGACGATCGAGATCCTCACCCCCGATTTCCGCAACAAGCCGGAGGCCGCGGTCGAGAAGATCATCGCGGCGCGGCCCGACGTCTACAACCACAATCTGGAGACGGTGCCGCGGCTCTATCCGACGATCCGCCCGGGCGCGCGCTATTACGCCTCGCTCAGGCTGCTCGAGAGCGTCAAGCGGCACGATCCCTCGATCTTCACCAAGTCCGGGCTGATGGTCGGGCTCGGCGAGGAGCGGCTCGAAGTCCACCAGGTGATGGACGACATGCGCTCGGCCGACGTCGATTTCCTGACCATGGGCCAGTATCTCCAGCCGACCCCGCGCCACGCCCGGGTCGAGGAATTCGTCACCCCCGACGCGTTCAGGGCCTATGCCGCGATCGCCCGCGCCAAGGGCTTCCTGCTGGTCGCCGCCTCGCCGCTGACCCGCTCGAGCTACCATGCCGGCGACGATTTCGAGAAGATGCGGGCGGCCCGGGAAGCCAGGCTCGCGGCGACGCGCTGATGCCGCGCCATACCGAAACCCGCATCCTTCCCTACACGCCCGAGCAATTGTTCGATCTCGTCGCCGACGTCGGGCGCTACCAGGAGTTCCTGCCCTGGGTGGCGGCGACCCGGGTGCGCGAGAACAGCGCCACGGGGATGATCGCCGACCTCGTCGTCGGCTTCGGCGCGTTCAAGGAGACCTTCACCTCGAAGGTCCACAAGAGCCGCCCGGGCGAGATCGAGATCGACTATGTCGAGGGCCCGCTCAAATATCTCCACAACAGCTGGAAGTTCCGGCCCGCGCCGGGCGGCACCGAGGTCGATTTCTGCGTCGATTTCGCGTTCCGCAACCGGCTGTTCGAGGCGATCGCCGGGCAGATGTTCGACCGCGCGCTGCGAAGGATGATCGGCGCCTTCGAGGAGCGCGCCGACGCGCTCTACGGATCGGGCGTGTCGGGCAGCAGCAGGCCGAGCGCGCAGAGCGCCGCCTGAAGCCGGACGCCGCCGCGGCCATTGTCGTCGAACTTCTGGGTGTCGGCGACGATCTCCTTGGGGTCGGCATTGCGGTCGGCGCGCGCGAAGACGACGGTTCCGACCGGCTTCCTGTCCGAGCCGCCGGCCGGGCCGGCGATCCCGGTCAGCGCCACCGCGACGTCGGCGCCCGAAGCGGCGAGCGCGCCCCGCGCCATCGCCCAGGCGGTCGCCACCGACACCGAGCCGAACGTCTCGATCACGTCCTCGCTGACATGGAGCAGCTTGGCCTTGGCCTCGTTCGAATAGGTGACGAAGCCGGCCTCGAGCACGTCCGAGCTGCCGGCGATCTCGGTCAGCGCGGCGGCGACGAGGCCGCCGGTGCAGCTCTCGGCGACCGCGACGCGGCGGCCGGCGGCGCGGTTTTCCTCGACCACCTGGCGGGCGAGGTCGACCAGCTCGCCGGGCAGGATATAGTCGCGGGTCTCGCTCATTCATCCTCCGGCAGGCGCAAGGTGGCGACCGCCTGCGCCGCGATCCCTTCGCCGCGGCCGGCGAAGCCCAGCCGCTCGGTCGTCGTCGCCTTGATGCTAATCCTCCCCGGCGCCACCCGCAACAGAGCGGCGATGCGCCTCCGCATCGAGTCCCGATACGGGCCGATCCGCGGCGCTTCGCAAATGATCGTCACGTCGGCATGGGCGATCCGGCCGCCGGCCCCCGCGACCAGGTCGCGCGCATGTTCGAGGAACAGCGCCGAGGAGGCGCCGCGCCATTGCGGGTCCGAGGGCGGGAAATGGTCGCCGATGTCGCCGGCGCCGAGCGCGCCCAGGATCGCGTCGGTCAGCGCGTGGAGGACGACGTCGGCGTCGCTGTGGCCGGCGAGGCCGCGGTCGTGCGGCACCTCGACGCCGCCGAGCCACAGCGGCCGGCCGGCGGCGAAGGCGTGGACGTCGAAGCCGAAGCCGACGCGCGGGCCGAGCAAAGCCGCCTCGGCGCGGCGGAAGTCCGCCGCGAAGGTGAGCTTGTCGAGCGCCGGATCGCCGGCGACATGGGCGACCGAGAGGCCGGCGGCGCGGGCGATCTGGGCGTCGTCGGTCGCCTCGCCGCCGGTCCAGGCGGCATGGGCGCGCCGGATCGCCTCGAATCGAAAGGCCTGCGGGGTCTGCACGCGCAGCAGATCCTCGCGCGCGACGGTCTCGCCGCCGGCCCGGACCAGAGTGTCGGCAACCTTCAGCGTCGGGACGGCGCCGTCGTGCGTGTCGAGCGCGTCGAGCAATCGGTCGATCAATGGGGCGGGCAGGAACGGGCGGGCGGCGTCGTGGATCAGCACCCGCTCGGCGCCCGCGAGCGCATCGAGGCCGCGGCGCACCGATAATTGCCGGGTCGCGCCGCCGACGATCGGGGAGGGGAGGGCGCGCTCCCCCATCGCCGCGCGATAGGCATCTTCCTGCCCGGCGCCGATGACGACCTGGATGGCGTCGATCCGCGGGTGCCGCAGCCGGTCGACCGCGTGGGCGAGCAGGGGGCGGCCGGCGACGGTCCGGAACTGCTTGGGCAGCGCGCCGCCGGCGCGGCTGCCGCTTCCGGCCGCGACCACCAATGCCACAGTCCTAGCCATCGTTTGCCCTCACTCACGTCATCCTGACGAAAGTCGGGATCCATGAACACCGCATCGGCAATTTCCCGCAATCCGTGTTCATGGAACCCGGATCGAGTCCGGGATGACGATGATGGAGGTCCCAGTAGCGGACCCCAAACTTGCCCGCCAGCGCATTCCACCCTATTTCGCCGGTCCCATGTCGCGCCTGAAGCCCATCTCGATCGGTCCCGTCCGCATCGCCACGCCGGTGATCCTGGCGCCGATGACGGGCGTCACCGATATGCCGTTCCGGCGGATCGTCAAGGGCTACGGCGCCGGCCTCACCGTCACCGAGATGATCGCCAGCCAGGCGGCGATCCGCGAAACCCGCCAGTCGCTGCAGAAGGCGGTCTGGGATCCGATCGAGGAGCCGGTGTCGATGCAGCTCGCCGGCTGCTCGCCCGCCGAGATGGCCGAGGCGGCGAAACTGAACGAGGACCGGGGCGCGGCGATCATCGACATCAACATGGGCTGCCCGGTCAAGAAGGTGGTGAACGGCGAGGCGGGCTCGGCGCTGATGCGCGATCTGAAGCTCGCCGCCGCGATCATCGAGGCGACGGTGAGGGCGGTGCGCGTGCCCGTGACGCTCAAGATGCGGATGGGCTGGGACCATTCGAGCCTCAACGCGCCCGAGCTCGCCCGGATCGCCGAGGATCTCGGGGTTCGCATGATCACCGTCCACGGCCGCACCCGCTGCCAGCTCTACAAGGGCGAGGCCGACTGGGCCTTCATCCGCAACGTGAAGGAGGCGGTGCGCCTGCCGGTCATCGCCAATGGCGACATCAACACGATCGAGGATGTCGACGCCGCGCTTCGCCAATCGGGGGCCGACGGCGTGATGATCGGCCGCGGCGCCTATGGCCGGCCCTGGCTGCTGAAGCAGGTGATGCACTGGCTCGAGACCGGCGCGCGGCTGCCCGACCCGAGCCTCGACGAGCAATATCGCGCGATCCTCGCCCAATATGAGGCGATGCTCGAGCTTTACGGGGCCCAAATCGGGGTCAATTGCGCGCGCAAGCATATCGGCTGGTACACGAAGGGGCTGCACGGCTCGGCCGAGTTCCGCAACGCCTTCAACCAGCAGGCCGACCCCGGCCGGGCCAAGGCGATGTTGCACGATTTCTATTCGCCCTGGCTGGTGAAGGCGGCCGCCTGAGACCGGCTGGGCAGGGCTTGCGGCGGGCCGAGTCCATTCACTGTGTTCTTTCTGCCACATTGTTGTGCTAGGGCCGCAGTGTGAACGCCGAAGCCGCGATCCCACTCGAGAGCAACCGGCCGCGCTGGCGGCGTCGCATCGCCGTGTTCGCGCGGCGCAGCGGCTGGGCTGCGGTGGCCGAGGGCGGGATCGTCGTCCTGCTGCTGGTCGTGCTGGCCGCGAGCTATCTGATCGTCACCCGGACCGGGACTCCCGAATCTCCGCTCAGCCCGGAGCTGATCGCCGGCCTCGTGGTGGCGAACCTGGTGCCGGCGATGGCGCTGATGGTGATGGTTGCCCGACGCCTCGCGATCCGCCGCGCGGTGCGTTCGGACATCGGCGGCAAGGGCCGGCTGCACGTCCGGCTGGTCGCCTTGTTCTCGATCATCGCCAGCGTGCCGACGCTGCTGGTCGTGATCTTCGCCTCCCTGCTGTTCCAGAGCGGGGTCAAATTCTGGTTCTCGGAGCAGGCGCAGACGGTGCTTACCAGCGCCGAGAACGTCTCCCAGATCTACGAGCGCGAGCATCGCGACCGGGTCACGCTCGACGTCCGCACGATGGGGCTCGACGTGGTCGACCGGATCAATCGCTACGGCATCACCAGCCAGCAGTTCCGCGACGACTTCCTCTACCAGACCGCGGCGCGGCAGCTGACCGAGACCGCGATCTTCAGGATCGACCCGCGCGGCGTCGTGCGCAGCCAGATCGAGGTCAATTTCGACAATCGGCCGCTGACCCGGCGGTTCGCGCCGGATATCCTGCGCGCGATGCGCGCCGGCGACATCCGGATGAACACCACCCCGGACCGGGTGGAAGCCGTCGTCCGCCTCGATCCGCAGGCGATGATCTATTTCTACGGCGCGCGCCTGGTGAACGGGCAGGCGATCGGCCAGATCCAGCAGGCGCAGAACGCCGCCAGCGTGTACAAGTCGACGCTCGAGAATACGCGCCGGCTCCAGGTCCGCTTCAACGTCATCCTGATCCTCGTCTCGCTGGCGCTGATCGCTTTGTCGATCTGGATCGCGCTCGCTCTGGCGGACCGGCTGGTGCGGCCGATCGGACAGCTCGTCGACGCCGCCCGCAAGGTCACCGCCGGCGACCTCGCCGCCAGGGTGCCGGCGTCGGACGAGCGCGACGAGGTCGGCACGCTCGGCAATGCGTTCAACCGGATGACCCGGCGGCTCGAGGAGCAGACCGGCGCGCTGGTCAGCGCCAACGCCCAGCTCGACAGCCGCCGCGCCTTCACCGAGGCGGTGCTGTCGGGGGTGACGGCGGGGGTGATCTCGGTCGACGACAGGCAGATCGTGCGGCTGATCAACAGCTCGGCGGAAACCCTGCTCAAGACCGGCGGCAAGAGCCCGGTCGGACAGAAGCTCGCCGATCTCGCCCCCGAGCTCGACCGCCAGCTGACCGCCGAGGAGCGCGAGGACGTCGTCCAGCTCGCCTCGTCGGGCGAGCCGCGCACGCTGGCGGTGAAGACGGTCAAGGTCGAGGGCGGCCACGTCCTCACCTTCGACGACATCACCGAGCAACTGATGGACCAGCGCCGCGCCGCCTGGTCCGACGTCGCCCGGCGCATCGCTCACGAGATCAAGAACCCGCTGACCCCGATCCAGCTCGCCGCCGAGCGGCTGCAGCGGCGCTACGGGGCCGAGGTGACCAGCGACCAGGCGACGTTCGAGCGGCTGACCGGCACGATCGTCCGCCAGGTCGGCGATCTGAGGCGGATGGTCGACGAATTCTCCTCGTTCGCGCGGATGCCCAAGCCCGCCTTCCACGAGGAATCGCTGGCCGAGATCGCCCGCCAGGCCTTGTTCCTCCACGAGGTCGCCCATCCCGACATCGAATTTTCGCTGGACGTGCCCGATCCGGCGCCGACCCTGGTCAGCGACCGCCGGCTGCTCGGCCAGGCGCTGACCAACGTCGTCAAGAACGGCGTCGAGGCGATCCAGCAGAAGCGCGAGGAGAAGAAGCGCCGCAAGCCGACGCCGGACCGGGTCGCGATCGCGATCAGCGAGCAGGGCAGCAAGGTCTCGATCGAGGTCAGCGACACCGGCATCGGCCTGCCGGCGCAGCGGGCGCGGATGACCGAGCCCTATATGACGACTCGGGCCAAGGGCACCGGCCTCGGCCTCGCCATCGTCAAGAAGATCGTCGAGGAGCATTTCGGCCAGATCGAATTCGAGGACGCCGCCGGCGGCGGCTCGGTGGTGCGGATGATCTTCGACCGGCAGACGCTCGCCCAGCTCGCCGGCACGGTTGCTAGGTATTCTGAAGAAAATATTGGAACAAGTTGAAATTTATGGCTTTAGATATCCTCATTGTCGACGACGAGCAGGACATTCGCGATCTGGTGTCGGGGGTGCTCGAGGATGAGGGCTTCGCCACCCGCGTCGCCGGCTCGAGCAGCGAGGCGCTGCAGGCGCTCGCCGACCGGCGGCCGTCCCTGCTGCTGCTCGACGTCTGGCTGCAGGGCTCGAAGCTCGACGGCCTGCAATTGCTCGAAGAGGTCAAGAAGCGCGATCCGACGCTGCCGGTGCTGATGATTTCCGGCCACGGCAATCTCGACACCGCGGTCGCCGCGATCCGGCAGGGGGCGGTCGACTTCATCGAGAAGCCGTTCGAGGCCGGCCATCTCGTCCACCTCGTGTCGCGCGCCACCGAGACCGAGCGGCTGAAGCGCGAGAACGAGGCATTGAAGCAGCAGATCGGCAGCGAGATGGAGCTGACCGGCTCGAGCGCCGCGATCAACAACGTCCGGGCGACTCTGAAGCGGGTGGCGGCGACCGGCAGCCGGGTGCTGATCTCGGGGCCGGCCGGGGTCGGCAAGGAGGTCGCCGCGCGGCTGCTGCACAATTGGAGCCCGCGCGCCGACGGCCCGTTCATCGTCGTCACCGCGGCGCGGATGACGCCGGAGCGGGTCGAGGAGGAATTGTTCGGCGCCGAGGAGGCGGGCGAGCTGGCGCGGCCGGGCCTGCTCGAGCAGGCGCATGGCGGCACCCTGTTCCTCGACGAGATCGCCGACATGCCCCTGTCGACCCAGGGCAAGATCCTGCGCGTCCTCACCGACCAGAGCTTCACCCGGGTCGGCGGCCAGCGGGTCGTCAAGATCGACATGCGGGTGGTGTCGTCGACGGCGCGGACCCTGCCCGACGAGATCGCCGCCGGCCGCTTCCGCGAGGACCTCTATTACCGGCTCAACGTCGTCCCGGTGCACCTGCCGGCGCTCGCCGACCGGCGCGAGGACATTCCCGAGATCGTCGCCCATTTCGCCGCCCGCTACGCCGCCGACCAGCGCGTGCCGACGCCGCGCGTCTCCGACGACGCCATGGCGGCGCTCCAGGCCTATGATTGGCCGGGCAACGTCCGGCAGCTCAGGAACGTGATCGAGCGGACCATCATCCTCGCGCCCGGCGAGCGGATCGGCTGCATCGAGATCGACATGCTGCCGCCGGAGATCCTCAACGACCAGGCGCAGCTCACCCCCAACGAGGCGGTCAAGGCGATCATGGGGACGCCGCTCCGCGAAGCCCGCGAGACGTTCGAGCGCGAATATCTGCGCGTCCAGATCCGCCGCTTCTCGGGCAACATCTCGCGCACCGCCAATTTCATCGGCATGGAACGCTCGGCCCTGCACCGCAAATTGAAGGCGCTGGGGCTCGCCGACACGCGCGGGGAGGGGGGCGAATAACCTCCTCCTTTTCCGTCATTCCCGCGACCCCTCTTCGTCATTCCCGCGAAATTGAGGAGGTGCGGATGTCCCCCGGACATCCGCAGCCATGCCCGGGGGGCATGGCGACCTCCTCAATGGAATCCAGCTTCTTCTTCCTTTTCTTCTCTGCGTCCTCCGCGTCTCTGCGCGAACCATCCTTCTTTTTGCCCGCAGAGACGCAGAGATCGCAGAGAAAGGAAGCGGGATTCCCGCTTTCGCGGGAATGACGTAGGAGGACGGGGTACCGATTGGCGCTTGGGGCGGCGCGTGATATTGGATCGAGCGCGGCCGGTCGCCGCCAACTGACCAGAAAGAGAGCGAAATGCCCGACAAGGTCAACAACCTCCAGGACATGTTCCTGAACAGCCTGAGACGCGGCAAGACCCCGGTCACCATGTTCCTCGTGAAGGGGGTCAAGCTCCAGGGCATCATCACCTGGTTCGACAATTTCTCGGTGCTGCTGCGCCGCGACGGCCAGGCGCAATTGATCTACAAGCACGCCATCTCGACGATCATGCCGGCCCAGCCGGTCGATCTCGGCGGCCTCCAGGAAGCGTTCGAGGAGTCGCTCGACAAGAAGAAGCCGACCCTCTTGCAGGAAGTGTTCCTGACCGCGGTCAAGCGGTCGGACGAGCCGGTGACGATGTTCCTGGTCAACGGCGTCATGCTCCAGGGCGAGATCGCCGCCTTCGACCTGTTCTGCATGCTCTTGGAGCGCGACGGCCTGTGCCAGCTCGTCTACAAGCACGCCATCTCCACGGTGCAGCCCGAAAACCCGGTCAATCTCGCCGAGGTCCAGGCCGAGGAGTGATCGGCTGAGCGTCTTCAACCGCGATGAGGGAGCCGAGTTCGCGCGCGGCGCCCGCGCCATCGTCGCCTTGCCCGAGCTGGGGCAGGGGGCGCGGCGCGACCCCGCGGCGCGGCTCGCGGAGGCGGCCGGCCTCGCCGAGGCGATCGGGGTCGCGGTCGAGGACCGGCTCCATTTCCGAATCCGCCAGCCGCGGCCGGCGACCCTGTTCGGCAAGGGGCAGGTCGAGCGGATCGCCGACGCGGTGCGCCAGGCCGAGGCCGAATTGCTGATCGTCGACGCCGCGGTGACCCCGGTCCAGCAGAAGAATCTCGAGGACGAGACCAAAGCCAAGGTGATCGACCGGACCGGGCTGATCCTCGAAATCTTCGGCGAGCGGGCGGCGACCGCGGAAGGGCGGCTGCAGGTCGAGCTCGCCCATCTCGACTATCAGGCGGGGCGGCTGGTCCGCAGCTGGACCCACCTCGAGCGCCAGCGCGGCGGCTTCGGCTTCCTCGGCGGCCCCGGCGAGACCCAGATCGAGGCCGACCGCCGGCTGATCCGCGACCGCATGGCGAAGTTGAAGAAGGAGCTCGACCAGGTCGCCCGCACCCGCGGCCTCCACCGCGCCCGCCGCCGACGCGCGCCCTGGCCGGTGATCGCCCTGGTCGGCTACACCAATGCCGGCAAGTCGACCCTGTTCAACCGGCTGACCCGGGCCGACGTGCTGGCCGAGGACCTGCTGTTCGCCACCCTCGACCCGACCATGCGCGAGATCGCTTTGCCGGGGCTCGACAAGGCGATCCTGTCGGACACGGTCGGTTTCATTTCCTCTCTGCCGACCCAACTCGTCGCCGCCTTCCGGGCGACGCTCGAGGAGGTGGTGTCGGCCGACCTCATCGTCCACGTCCGCGACATCGCCCATCCCGACAGCGACGCCCAGCGCGAGGATGTCGAGGCGGTGCTCGGCGAGATCGGCGGCGGCGACACGCCGCGGATCGAGGCCTGGAACAAGATCGACCTGCTCGCCGGCGACGAGGCCGGCCGCGTTCGCGCCGAAGCCGCGCGCCGCCAGGACGTCGCGGTGATATCGTCGCTGACCGGGGAGGGGATCGCCGGCCTGCTCGACCAGGTGTCGGAGCGGCTGCGCGCGGCGAACAAGGTCCGCACCGTCACCGTGCCCGCCTCGGACGGCGAGTTGATCGCCTGGCTCCATGCGAACGGCGAGGTGCTGAGCCACGACCATGAGGGGCTCGAGACCGCCTTCGTCGTGCGCCTTTCGGACATCGACTGGGCGCGCTTCCAGGCGTGGCGGCGCGGGCGCGGGGGCTAGACCAGCTTCTTGGCCCGCTGCCAGAGCGCTTCCAGCTCGTCGATATTCATGTCCTTCAGTGACTTGTCGGCCAGCTCTTCCACCTTGCGGAAGCGGGTTTCGAAGCGCGCGATGGCCTCGCGCAGGGCGGTTTCGGGGTTGATGTCGAGGTGGCGGGCATAGTTGACGACGGCGAACAGGAGGTCGCCGAGCTCGGCGGCGCGCTCGTCATCGCCTTCGGCGCGTTCGATCTCGGCCAGCTCCTCGTCGATCTTGCCGCGCGGTCCCTCGATGTCCGGCCAGTCGAAGCCGACGCGCGCGGCGCGGCGCTGGACCTTTTCGGCCCGCTTCAGCGCGGGGAGGGCGAGGGCGATACCGGCGAGCGCGCTGCCATCTTCATGGTCCTCGCGCTCGGCCGCCTTGAGCGCCTCCCAGCCCGGGCTGGCCTCGGCGTCGCCGAAAATGTGCGGGTGGCGGCGGACCATCTTGGCGCAGATCGCCGCCAGCACGTCGCCGAGGGCGAAGGCGCCGATCTCCTCGGCCATGCGGGCATGGTAGACGATCTGGAGCTGGAGGTCGCCGAGCTCGTCCTTCAGCGCCGCCATGTCGCCGCGGCGGATCGCGTCGGCCACTTCATAGGCCTCCTCGATCGTATAGGGCGCGATCGTCGCGAAGGTCTGGACCTTGTCCCATTCGCAGCCGGCCTCGGGATCGCGCAGCCGCGCCATGATCTCGACCAGGCGGGGGAGGCCGGATGTTGGCGAAAGTGGCGCGGAACGCGACATCATATAAGTCCGATAATATACATTATGTAAAATGCAGAGAGAGGCGGAGGGGCCCTCACGACTTCAGCCTCAGCGTGCTCCCCTCGACCCCCCAGGCGGACAGGGTCGACAGGAAGTTCATGCCGATGACGTCGATGCTCTCGCCCCGCGCGATGTGGACGGCGAGGCCGCCGCGCTCGATCGGGCCGATCCGGACGCGTTCGGCGCGGCCGCGATCGACCAAAGTGGCGCCGTTGGCGGTGTCGACCATCACGCCGAAGCCGGCGTCGCGCGCGATGCCGACGCGCTCGGCGGTGTCGCCGCTGATCGTCGTCACGGTCGCGCCGCTGTCGACGAGGAAGCGCACCGGCCGGCCGTTCAATTCGCCGTCGACCCAGAAATGGCCGTCCTCGGCGCGGCGGATGCGGATCTCGGCGCCGCTGGTCTCGACGACGCGGTCGTCGCGCAGATCGGCCAGGAGGCGCCGCCCCAGAGCGAGGAAATCGTCCTTGAGGGCGAAGACGATGAAGACGGCGGCGAAGATGAGCAGCCAGGCGAGCACCATCCTGACGCTCTTGCCGAGCGGCAGCCGGCGCACCGCGAGGCCGCTGCCCACCAGGACGAGGCAGCCCAGAAGATAAAGGAAATTAAGCGCCTGGTCGCCGTTGCTCACAACTCGACCTCGAGCCCGTCATAGCCCGGCTCGACCCCGTCGGGCAGCTCGGCGCAGAGCGTCCGATAGTCCATGCTGTTGTCCATGTGGGTGAGGATGGCGCGCCCCGGCGCCAGCCGGCGAATCCATTCGAGCGTCTGGGCGAGGTGGGGATGGGTCGGGTGCGGCTTGCGCCGCAGCGCATCGACCACCCACAGATCGAGCCCTTCGAACAGCATCGCCATGTCGTCGGTCAAGGTATCGAAATCGGTCGAATAACCGATCGCGGCGCCGCCCGCGTCGAAGCGCAGCCCGGCGCTGGTGATCGGCCCGTGCGGCTGATCGAGCGCGCGCACCGAAAGGCCGGCGAGGTTGACATGGTTGGGGAGAAGGTGGGGCGTGACCACCGCCGGATAGCCGCCCGTCCCTTCGAACGCGTAGCCGAAGCGCCGCTTGAGCATGTCGAGCGTCTCCGCCCGCGCGTAGCCGGCCACCGGCCGGCCGCGGGCGTGGTAGAGCTGCCGCAGATCGTCGATGCCGTGGCAATGATCGGCATGGTCGTGGGTCCAGATCACCGCCTCGACGTCGCTCACCTCGGCGTCGAGCAATTGCTCGCGCAGGTCCGGGCTGGTGTCGACCAGCACCCGGCTGTCGCCGTAGCTGACCAGGATCGACACCCGCCGGCGCCGGTTCCGGGGCTCGGCGCGGTCGCACTGCCCCCAGTCGTTGCCGACCCGCGGCACGCCCGAGGAGGTGCCGCAGCCGAGGATGCGCACCCTCATCCCGCACCCTTGGCGAAAAGGTGACGGAAGTTGGCGGAAGTGGCCGCGGCTAGTTGCCCGATGGGCTCGTTTCTGAGCGCCGACAGGAACCGGGCGGTGTCGGCGACATAAGCGGGCTCGCAGGGGCGGCCGCGGTGCGGCACCGGCGCCAGGAAGGGCGAATCGGTCTCGATCAGCAGCCGGGCCAGCGGGATCGTCCTCGCCACGTCCTGGAGCGCGCGCGCGTTCCGGAACGTGACGATTCCGGAGATCGAGATGTAGAGGCCGAGCGCCAGCACCTTGTCGGCGAATTCCTGGCCGGCGGTGAAGCAGTGGATCAGCGCGGGAAAAGGCCCCTTCCCCATCTCCTCCGCGAGGATGTCGTAAGTGTCGTCCTCGGCGTCGCGGGTGTGGACGATCAGCGGCAGCTGCGTCGCCCGCGCGGCGGCGATGTGCACGCGGAAGCTGTCGCGCTGGCGGGCGCGGTCCGAATGGTCGTAATAATAATCGAGCCCGCTCTCGCCGATTCCGACTACCTTGGGGTGCCGCGCCTTCTCGACCAGGGTCTCGGTCGCGACGTCCGGATGCAAATCGGCCTCGTGCGGGTGGATGCCGACCGACGCCATGACGTCACTCTCCCGCTCGGCGACGGCGATCACCTCGTCCCATTCGGAAGCGCGGGTCGAAATGTTGAGCATCGCCTCGACGCCGGCCGCGCGCGCCCGCTCGAGCACGCCCTGCTGGTCCTCGACCAGGCCTTTGTAGTTGAGATGGCAATGGCTATCGACGAACATGGCTAGCCGCCTAGGACCCTGACCTCGCGTACGTCAACGACCAGCTAGCGATCGTGCGCCGCCGCGCAGCCGATCCGATAGGCTTCGGGATGGTCGGCGGGGCGGTAGCGGCCGGCGCGGCAATCGGCGAGCCCGCGATCGTAAGCGCGGCGCTGCCGGGGCGACATCGACGCGAGGGCGTCGTCGGATATGGGAGCGTCCGCCGCGGTTTCGTTGATTTCGGGCGCGACGAGATTGGCGGCCCGAGGGACGGCCTTCCGCCTGTCGCCGGGCTGGGGATCCTCGCCCCCGCAGCCGGCGATCAGCGCCAGCAAGGCGGCGGCGAAGGCGGCGCGCCCGATCATCCTTCGGCCGGCGCCTCGAGCCGCGGGAAGATCGGCGCGGGCGGCGCGAGGGTGAAGCCGGAGGCGGCGAGCCGCTGGTAGCGGCCGTCATCCTCGAGCGCGGCATAGCTGCGCTCGCTCGCGGGCACGCCGATCGCGTCGAGCAGCTTCGCGGCCGAGCCCGGGATGATCGGCTGGATCGCGATGGCGAGGTCGATGATCGCTTCGTAGAGCGTGGCGAGCACCATTTTCATCCGCTCGGGGTCGCTCTTCCTCAGCGCCCAAGGCGCCTGGGCGTCGATATATTGGTTGCAGGCGAAGACGGCGCGCAGCCAGGCCTCGATGCCCTGCGACAGTTCGAGCGCCTCGAAATGGCGCGGCAATGTGGTCCGCGCCGTCTCGCGGACGAGGGCGAGCAGCGCTTCGTCGGCGCCGTCGCCCTTCCCCGCCAGCGGCGGCACCCCGTCCAGATTGCGGGCGATGAAGGAGAAGGTGCGCTGGGCGAGGTTGCCGAAGCTGTTGGCGAGATCCGCGTTGACCTTGGCGACGATACCCTCGGTCGTGTAGCCGCCGTCCTGGCCGAACGTCACCTCGCGCAGCAGGAAGTAGCGCAGCGGATCGACGCCGAACGCGCGGATGAGATCGTGCGGGTCGACCACGTTGCCGACCGATTTGGACATCTTCTCGCCGCGCGACAGCAGCCAGCCATGGCCGAACACCCGCTTCGGCAGCGGAATCCCGGCCGACATCAGGAAAGCGGGCCAGTAGACCGCGTGGAAGCGCACCACATCCTTGCCGATAATGTGCAGATCGGCCGGCCAGTATCGCCGATAAGTCTCTGCGTTATCCGGATATCCGATGCCGGTGAGATAGTTGGTCAGGGCATCGAGCCAGACGTACATGACATGGTTGGGGCTGCCCGGCACCTTGACCCCCCAATCGAAGCTGGTGCGCGAGATGGACAGGTCGGTGAGGCCGCCCTCGACGAAACGCAGCACCTCGTTGCGCCGGCTCTCGGGACGGATGAAGCCGGGATCGGCCGCGTAATGGGCGAGCAGCCGCTCCTGATAGGCGGAGAGGCGGAAGAACCAGCTCTCCTCGACCGTCCACTCGACTTCGCTGCCCTGCGGCGAGAGCTTCTCGCCGGTGGCGGCGACGACCAGCTCCTCCTCGCCATAATAGGCTTCGTCGCGGACCGAATACCAGCCTTCGTAGCGGCCGAGATAGAGGTCGCCCTTGGCCGCCATCGCCTGCCAGATCGCCTCGCTGGCGGCATGATGGGCGGGCTCGGTGGTGCGGATGAAGCGATCGTAGGAAATATCGAGAGCGTCGTCCATCGCCCTGAACTTCGAGGACATTTCCGCAGCGAACTCGGCCGGCGGCACGCCGCGCTCGCGCGCCGTCTGGGCCATTTTAAGGCCGTGCTCGTCGGTGCCGGTGAGGAAGAAGACGTCGCGCCCCTTCAGGCGCTGGAAGCGGGCGATCGCGTCGGTGGCGATCGCCTCATAGGCATGGCCGATATGGGGCGGGCCATTGGGATAGCAGATCGCGGTGGTGATGTAGAACGGCTCGGCCATTTCGTCCTTCGATACGGGACTTCGACAAGCTCAGTCCCTACTCAGGATGAGCGGGAAGAGAAATAGAAGTTTGCCGCTCATCCTGAGTAGCCGTTGAGCCTGGCGAAACGGCGTATCGAAGGACGCTTAGGCCGCGTCCCTCCCAGCTTCGGGCGCCAGCGCGGCGAGCATGCCGGCCAGCTCGAACACCGTGCTTTGCGGGTCGAGCGAGAGGCGCCGGGCGCTTCCCGCCAGCGAGGACGCGCGCTCCCAGAGCCGGAGCGCCTCGGCCAAAGCCGGGCCGCGGCGGGTCCGCGCCTCCAGCGCGATGCGCGCCGGCGCCCGGACCAGGAATGCCTCGTAGCGCGGCTGGGCCGATTTGAGCGCCAGCGCCTGGGCGAGCGCGGCGCGGCCGGCATTGGCGGGATCGCCCTCGCCGACCAGCGCTTCCATCGCCCGGTCGAGCGCGGCCACGTCGAGGCCGCGCCAGGCGATCGCGCGCCCCGGCGCGCCCTCCCCGATCGCGACCAGGTCGGCGATCTCCTCCGGCCCGGCGTCGGCGAGCGCGGCGCCCAGCGCCGACGCCATGACGTCACGCTCCAGCGGCGCCAGCCGCAGCAGCCGGCAGCGCGACCGGATCGTCGGCAGCAGCCGCTCGGGCGCGTGGCTGACGAGCAGGAAGACGCTGTGGGCCGGCGGCTCCTCGAGATTCTTGAGGAGGGCGTTGGCGCCGCCCGGCTCGAGGTCGTCGATCGCGTCGATCACCACCGCCCGCCAGGGCGACATGGAGGGCGTCGTCGCGAACAGCCGCTGGAGCCCGCGGACCTGGTCGACGCTGATCGAGCGGGCGAGGTCGGCGCCCCCCTCGCGGGCCAGCCGCTCCAGCCGCATCAGGTCCGGATGGCTGCCCGCGGCGACCAGCCGCGCGGCGGGATGATCGTCGGGCACGTCGAGGCCGGGCGCGTCGAGGGGCGGCCCGGCCGCCTCGGCGAGCACGCGCAGCGCCGCCTTGTCAGCGAACAACGCCTTGCCGACCCCCTTCGGCCCGGCCAGCAGCCAGGCATGGTGGAGCCGGCCCGAATCCATGCCCGCGCGGAAAGCGGCGACCGCGGCGTCGTGGCCGTAGAGGGGAGTCACAGCAGATCCTTGAGCGCGGCGAGCAGCCGGGCGGTCACCTGTTCGGCGCTGCCCGAGGCGTCGATGACGCGGTAGCGGTCCGGCGCCTCTTCGACGAGGCGCCGAAAGGCCTCGGCGACTCGCCGATGGTAATCGGGGGCGCGGCCGCCGATCAGATCGGCGTCGCCTTGGTCGCGGTGGCCGGCGCGCCGGTCCGCTTCGGCCTTGGGAAGCTGCAGCAGCAGGACGCGGTCGGGCCGGAAGCCGCCGCTGCCGATCACGTGCAGTGCCCGGATCGCGTCGAAGCCGAGGCCGCCGGCGCCCCCCTGATAGGCGATCGAGCTGTCGACGAAGCGGTCGCACACCACCCAGCTGCCGCGCGCCAGCGCCGGCCGGATCGTGCGGGCGACATGATCGGAGCGGGCGGCGGCGAACAGCAAGGCCTCGGCCTCCGGCGGCCAGCGATGATCGTGGAGCAGCAGGCCGCGGATCGCCTCGGCGCCCGGGCTGCCGCCCGGCTCCCGGGTCTCGAGCACGTCGAGGCCGCGGGCGCGCAGCGCGGCGGCCAGCGCCTTCGCCTGGGTGGACTTGCCGACGCCCTCCCCGCCCTCGAGCGAGATGAACCTGCCGCTCACCCGAACAGGCTCGCCAGCCCCAGCCAGATGCGCCGAAAGAAGCCCGCTTCGCCGACCTCCGCCTCGGCGACCAGGGGCATCGTCTGGGGCGGCATGTCGGCGGTGGTGACGACGAGGTCGGCGATGTGCTGGCCGCGGGCGATCGGCGCCCTGACCGGGCCCTGGTAGACGATCCGGGCGCGCAGATTCTGGCCCATGCCGGCGGGATAGGTGACGGCGAGGTTGCGCGGCGCGACGAGGCCGACCGAGGAAGCGGCGCCCAGCTGCACCCGCGCCTCGCCGATCCGCTGGCCCTGGCGCAGCAGCGGCCGCGACCGCCAGGCGTTGAACCCCCATTCCATGAACCGCACCGATTCGACCCCGCGCCGCGCGTAGCCGCCGGGGTCGGAAATGCCGGCGATGACCATGATGATCCGCCGCCCATTCTGTTCCGCCGAGCCGGTGAAGCCATAGCCAGCTTCGGCGGTATGGCCGGTCTTGAGGCCGTCGGCGCCGGCGACGTGGCCGAGCAGGGGATTGCGGTTGCTCTGCTCGATCGGGCGGTTGGTGCCCATCGTGCGGCCCCAGGTGAAATTGCGCAGGCTGTAATATTGCCGGTAGAGGTCGGGAAAGTCGCGGATGGTCGCGGCGGCGAGGTTGGCGAGATCGCGCGCGCTCGTATAGGTGACGCCGCCGTCCGGCCAGCCGACCGGATTGCCCCAGTGCGAATTGCTCAGCCCCATCGCCTGCGACTGGCGGTTCATCAGCGCGACGAAGGCGGCCTCGGTGCCCGAAATGCACTCGGCGAGGACGACCGACGCATCGTTGCCCGAAAGCGTGACGATGCCGCGCAGCAGATTGGCGACGCTGACCTGCTCGCCCGGCGAGAGGAACATCAGCGAGCCCGCTTCGTCGCCGTGCCAGCGCTGCCAGGTCTCGGGGCGCACGGTGCAGATCTTGTTCGGGCTCAGCTCGCCGCGCCGGATCAGATCGAAGGCGACGTGGGTGGTCATCATCTTCGCCATCGACGCCGGCGGGATGCGGCGGTCGGCATCCTTGGCGTAGAGCACCGCGCCCGAGGAAAGATCGACCATGTAGGCGACCGTGGCGGGCGTCTCGAACGGCGGCGCGGCGGCTGCGGCAGGCATGGCGAGCGCGGCAGCGCAAATCAGTAGATACAATGGCTTGCGAGTCATGGCTTGAGCAGAATCCTCAATTGTCGCGGACGACCGAATCGGCGAGCAGCGCCACCGTCAGCGCGTAGAAGTTCGAGCAATTATAGTCGAGGATCACCCGGTAATTGCCGGTGGTGAGATAGGCGGTCGCGCCCGGCCCGTCGGGCTCGATCAGCGAGGCCAGGGTCGCGTCGGGAAGGCCGTTGGCGATGCCGAGCCGGCGCCACTCGGCGGCGGTCAGCCAGCGGCTGTGGCGGGCGAAGACCGGGGCGCAGCGCGGCGCCCGCAGCCGGTTGGCGACAGCGGCGCGGTCGAAGCCGGCGGGGACTCGGACCGCCTCCCCCCAGCGCTGGCCCGGCCGCCAGCCGGCGTTGCGCAGATAGTTGGCGATCGAGGCGAGCCCGTCGAGGTGCGAGCGCCAGATGTCGGCGCGGCCGTCGCCGTCGCCGTCGACGGCGAGGCGGATATAGACGGAAGGCAGGAATTGCGGGTGGCCCGCGGCGCCCGCCCAGCTGCCCTTCAGCTCGTCGCGCGGAAAGCCGCGCTCGACCATCCGCAGGGTGGCGATGAACTCGCCGGTGAACAAAGCCCGGCGGCGCCCCTCATAAGCGAGGCTGGCGAGCGAGTTGAGCAGGTCGAAATCGCCCATGATCGTGCCGTAGCCGGTCTCCTTGCCCCAGATCGCGATCAGATATTGGGGCGGGACTCCGTAGCGCCGGCCGATCTCGGCGAGGCGGGGAAGGTTTTCGAGGTAGCGGGCGCGGCCGCGCGCGACCAGCGCGGGGGTGACATGGCGGGCGCGATAGGGCGCGAAGGGCGGATTGGTGGGGACGCCGGCGCGGCCGCCGGGCTGGGCGCGGTCGAGCTGCACGGTGCGCGGCGAGAAGGTCAGGGTCGGAAAGACGCGGTCGAGCGTCGACGCGCGGATGCCCGCCCGCTCGGCTTCGGCGCGCAGCCGCGGCAGATAGGCCTCGAAGCCCGCCTGGCTGAGCTCGCCGCCCTGCGCGAGAGCGGCGCCGTCGCCGAGCCGCGCCGCCGGAATCCCGACCATCAGGACCGCCGCCGCCAACCCCAGGACCAGACGCATGTTCACCCTCGCTCGCACCGGGGCCTCTATGGCACGAGCCATTGCCCAGCCCAAGCCGCTATTATTGCCAGCCCGGCGCGGGCGCGACATGTTGCCCCGGCGATTCGACGAGTGGAGGGGTGGACCCGTGGCTTCGGTTCTCGACGTTTTTCCGCGGCGGCCGATCCGGCTCGCGCCGGATGGCCGGCGTAGGAGGAATCGAATCCTGCTGCTCGTCGCGACGCTGCTGCTCGCCCTTCCCGCTTGCTATTGGGGCTATCAGTCCTGGCACGGCGCGACGCTGCGCGCCGATCTGCGCGCGCGCGGCGTCCGCGCCGCCGAAACCCTCGGCGCCAAGGGCGACTGCACCTCGCGCCGCAGCCGGCTTTCCGGCACCGAGCGGCCGATCGACTGCTGGTTCGACGTCTCTTACCGGCTTCGCCCCGAGGAAGGCGGCGCGCTGCGCCAGGCCCGGGTCCATCACGAGGGCCGGGCGCCGATCTTCACGCCGGCCGCGATCTACGACCCGGCGGATCCGGACCGGGTGATGCTCGAGCCGGAGCTGGAGCGGGAGATGAGCTGGTCCGAGCTGCTCGGCCCGGCCTTGCTGCTGCTGCTGCCCGCGGCGACCCTGCTGGTCTTCTTCCTGACCTCGCGCCGCGGCCTCGCCCGGGCCGCGCAAAAGCCGGAGCCGCTGATCGTCCCGATCGAGAAGGCGATCCGCCAGCCCGGCAGGCTCTATCTCCACACGCGCGCGCCCGGCGCCGCCCGGCCGGCGGTCGACAGCTTCCCGGACCCGCTGCTGCCGCTGCTGGTGCCGGCGCCGCCCGGCGAACCCGCCGACCGCGACTGGGCGCTCGCCCTGAAGGCGCCGAACGGGCGCCATTACGTGCTCGACAGCGCGCTCGCCTGGCTCGACCTCACCGACGCGGAGCGCGGCCGCGTGCTGCAGGCGGCGCGTGGTTAGGCTCCTGCTGGCTTTGCCCGCCCTCGCCTGCGCCGCGCCGGCGGCGGCGCAGGACTGCACCGGCCCGCCGAGCGCGGTACGGCTCTACGTCCGGGTCGAGGGGGTGCGCGCATCGCAGGGGCTGATCGCGGTCACCCTCTATGCCGACGATCCGCGCCGTTTCCTCGCCCGCCGCGGCTCGCTCTATGTCGGCCGAGTCCCGGCCCGCGCCGCCACCACCGAGGCCTGCATCCACCTGCCGGCGACCGGCATCTGGGCGCTGGCCGTCTATCACGACGCGGACGCCAACCGGCGCTTCAACCGCACCGGGATCGGCCTGCCGGCGGAAGGCTACGGCTTTTCCAACGACGCGCCGGCGATCCTCGGCCTGCCCGCCTTCGGCCGGGTCCGGCTCGCGGTGCCGCGCTCCGGGATGGCGACGAAGGTGCGGCTGCGCTACCCTTGAGGCGGCGCGCATGGAGAGGTGGCCGAGTGGTTTAAGGCAGCGGTCTTGAAAACCGCCGTGGGTTCACGCCCACCGTGGGTTCGAATCCCACCCTCTCCGCCAACGCCCGGCTGATCGCCGCGGCGATCGCCTCGGCGCCGCGGGCATTGGGGTGGCGGTCGGCGACGAGGCGCCAGCCGGGGTCGAGCGGGACCAGCAGATAGGGGATATGGGCCTCGTCGAGGACGCGCCGGCGGACCGCCCTCTCGCTCGGGTCCTCGGGCTGGAATTGCGGCACGACGATCAGCGCCGCGGCGCCCCGCGCGCGCGCCAGCGCCAGCGTCGCCCGGAGCACCGCCCGGGTGGTGGCGACGCCCTCGTCGATCGCCGATGCGCCGCGGTAGCGAAGCACGCGCCGCGCCAGCTCGACGAGGCGCAGCGGCGGCGGCCGCCCGGCGTGCCAGCGCAATTGGGCGTCGAGGTGCGGCCGGTCCTTGTCGAGATTGCGGTCGAACAGCATCGGCACGAACGGGACGACGATCGCGACCGGGCGCCGGAAGCGCGGCAGCTCGCGGCGCAGGCGCATGAAGATCTGGTCGGTCGCATAGGCATTCACCGACAGGTTCGCCGTCTGGATCCCGGTCGCCGCCTGGACTCGGGCGGGGATCGTCTCGGGCCATTGCAGGCCGTAGCCGAGCAGGATCGATTCCCCGGCGAAGAGGATGGTCTCGCGATCGAGGTCGAGCGGCGCGCCGCCGGTGCGGTAGCCGAACCGGTCGACCGCATAATCGATCATCCGGCCCTCGACGGCGCCCCCCTGGCCGCGATGGTTGGGCACGAACGTCCAGCCGGTGAGGTCGTCGCGGCGGCGCAGCGGCTCCCTGTTGCCCCAGCGGTCCTGGGTCGCGCGCCAGGCCTGGCTGCGGAGGATCCCCTCGGTCACGCCCAGCGCCGCCGCCAGGGCGAGCGCCGCCGAGATGGTCGCCACCGCGAGCCGCGGGCCGCGGCCGGCCTTGACGGCGCGCGCGACCCGCGGCCGAACGAACAGCAGCAGGACGAGGCCGAGCGAGGCGAGCAGCGCGCGCAAGGCCCAGACCAGGCCGGTCTGGACGCCGCGCGGCCAGGCGAAGGTCGGCAGGAAATGGCGGTCGGCCCAGCCCTGGCCGAGCGCCCCGGCGAGCGCGATGAACGCGACCCCGGCGAGCGCCAGGACCGCGTTCGCCGCCAGTGCGGCGCGCCGTCTCGAGGATCGCCGTCCGCCCGGCATTGGCAGGCCTCCCGCCGCCATGTTAAGCAAATCGCAGGAGTATCTGCGATGCGCGTGTTGCTCAAGCCGGTGCAGCGTTGGGTATGGCGAGACGCAGCCCGGCGCGGGCTGCGGCTGCTGCGCTTCGCCGAGGTCGAGGCGGACGGCGGCCGCGACCTGGTCCGCGCTTCCGAGCTGACCGGGGACCCGCGCCTGCGCCGGCTCTATCTGCGCCACGCCAAAGACGAGCGGCGCCATGCCGAGGTCTTCCGCCGGCGCGGCCTCGAATTGCTTCGGGCGCATCCGGCGGGGGACGCGCCGGCGCCGCGGCGCGACTGGCTCGCGCCCGGCGAGCGCGGCCTCGACGACGTCGACGTCGAAAGCGGCAAGGACGGCCCGCTGCTCGCCTTTCTCCATTTGTCCGAACGCAATGCGGCGCGCGACTTCGCCACCTATCGCGACGCGGTGGGCGGCGACGAAGCGACCCGCGACGTCTTCCAGCGCATCCTTCGCGACGAGGAGTTCCATATGAACTACACGCGGGCCGAGCTGGCGCGAATATCGCCCGAGCGGCAGCAGAGGCTGCTCTGGAAGGCCCGCCTCTCCCGGCTGTGGAAGGCCTATCTGCGCTTCGCCGTCGCCTTGGCCGGAGTGATCGGCACCGTCCTCCTGACGCTCCAATATTTCATCCTGCTGCCGCCCTTCGCCTGGGTCTCGAAGCGCGCCGCGCGCCGCGCGCCCGACGGCTGGGTCGCGCTGCCGCCCGAGGCGGGCCGCGATCTCGACCGGCAATATTGATGAAGATCCTCGGCCTTTCCGCCCATTATCACGACGCCGCCGCAGCCCTCGTCGTCGACGGCCTGCCGGTCGCGGCGGTGCAGGAGGAAAGGCTGTCGCGGCGCAAGAACGACGCCGCCTTCCCGATCGCGGCCATCGAATATTGCCTCGACGAAGCCGGGCTCGAGCCCGACGATCTCGACGCGGTGGTGTTCTACGAGCGGCCGATGCTCAAGTTCGACCGGGTGCTGACCACGCTGCTGCGCAGCTTTCCGCGCTCGTACCGCGCCTTTCCGCACGCGATGAAGAACATGCTCGGCGAGAAGGCCTGGGTGCGCGGCATCATCTCCTCGCGGCTCGGCGTGCCCGGCGCCAGGATCCTGTTCACCCAGCATCACCAGTCGCACGCCGCCGCCGCCTTCCTCACCGCGCCGACGAAGGAGGCGGCGATCCTCACCGCCGACGGGGTCGGCGAATGGGCGACTTTGACCGCCGGGCGCGGCGCGCGCGCCCCGGACGGCACGACGATCGCGCTCGACCGCGAGATCCGCTTCCCGCACTCGCTCGGCATGCTCTATTCGACCTTCACCGCCTGGCTCGGCTTCGCGGTCAACGAGGGCGAGTATAAGGTGATGGGCCTCGCCGCCTACGGCCGCCCGAACATGGCCGACGAGGTCCGCAGGCTGATCCCGCGCACCGCCGACGGCGCCTTCCGGCTCGACCTCGACTATTTCGACTTCCACGGCAGCGCCCGGCGCTCCTTTTCGGACCGCTTCGTCCAGCTGTTCGGCCCGCCGCGGCAGCCCTACGACCCGATCGACCTCGCCACGGCCGAAGGCCGCCGCTTCGCCGATTGCGCGGCGAGCGTGCAGCTCGTTCTCGAGGACATCCTCGTCGACATCGCCCGGGCCCTGCACGAACGGACCGGCCTCGCCGACCTCTGCTTCGGCGGCGGCGTGGCGCTGAACGGGGTCGCCAACACCCGCATCCTCAGGGAATCGGGGTTCGAGCGATTGTTCGTGCCGACCGCGCCCGGCGATGCCGGCTGCGCGCTCGGCGCCGCCCTGTTCGCCGACCGGGTCCATTTCGGCAATCCCGACCGCGACCTGCCCGATCACGGCTTCTGGGGCCCCGCGGTCGACGGCGCCCAGCTGGCGCGGATCGCCGGCGAGGACGGGCTCGCCGTCGACGAAGCCTCGATCGAGGAGTGCGCCGCGGATCTCGCCGCCGGCCGGATCATCGGCTGGATGGACGGCCGCTGCGAGTTCGGGCCGCGCGCGCTCGGCCATCGCAGCCTGCTCGCCGCCCCGCACGACGCGGCGATGCGCGACCGGCTCAACCGTGACATCAAATATCGCGAGGAGTTCCGCCCGTTCGCGCCGGTCGTCCCCGAGGAGCTGGCCGACACCTGGTTCGAGCTGCCGCCGGGCGGGGCGAGGCTCGCCCGCTTCATGTCCGGAGTCTTCCCGGTCCGCCCCGAATGGCGCGAGCGGCTCGCGGCGGTCACCCATGTCGACGGCACCGCGCGGCTGCAGACGCTGAGCCGCGACTTCGCGCCGCGCCTCCACGACCTGCTGCTCGCCTACGGCAGAAGGAGCGGCATTCCGGTGCTGCTCAATACCTCCCTGAACATCGCCGGGGAGCCGATCGTGTGCAGCGCCGCCGAGGGCTATTCGACCTTCCGGCGCAGCGGCATCGACGTGCTGGTCGCGGGCACCACCCGGATCAGGAAGCGCGCGACGGCCGAGGCTGCGCGCGAGGAGGAATTTGCATGATCCCGAAGCGCGGCCGCTTCCGGCGTTCGCTGATGGTCCTCGGCAGCGCCTTCGGCTCGACCGGCCACCTCGCCCGGGGCCTGTGGCGCGGCGGCGCCGAGAAGAGGCTGATCATGCCGCTCGCCTTGTTCCTGTGCGTCACCGGCTTCCTCCTGATCCTCGCCGCGGGCGTCGAGGCGCTGGCGCCATTCATCTACTCGATCTTCTAGCCTGCCCGGCCTGCGCCGGCGCGCTCGACGCGGGCCTGTGCTGCGCCGGTTGCGGGAAGGAATGGCCGGCGCCCGACGGCATCCCGCGCCTCAGAGTCGAGGGCGACGCGCGCACCGAGACCGTCCGCCGCTTCTACGACGCCGCCCCCTTCCCCGGCTATCCGCCCGGCGACAGCCTGACCTGGCTGCGCGCCCGCGCCGGGCGCAGCGCCTTCGCGCGCCTGCTCGACGCCTCGATCCCGGGCGACGCCCGGATCGCCGAAGTGGGCTGCGGCACCGGCCAGATGAGCCTCTATCTCGCCCGCGCCGACCGCCGGGTGGTCGCGCTCGACCTGTCGCGCGAGGCGCTGAGGCTCGGCGCCGACGCCGCCCGGCGCTACGGCATCGACCGGGTGACCTTCGTCGAGGCCGACCTCGCCCGCCTCCCGCTCCGGCCCGGCGCGTTCGACCTCGTCTATTCGTCGGGCGTGCTCCATCACACGCCCGATCCCCGCGCTTCCTTCGCGCGCATCGCCGCGGCGGTGAGGCCCGGCGGCACGATCGTGATCGGCCTCTACAACAAGCTCGCCCGGCTGCCGCTCCGGCTGCGCCGCGGCATCGCCCGCCTCACCGGCCACCGCTGGGTGCCGTTCGATCCGGTGCTGCGCGACCGCAAGGCGGAGCCGGCGCGGCGCGAGGCCTGGCTGCGCGACCAGTATCGCCATCCCGAAGAACATCGCCACAGCGTCGGCGAGGTCCGCCGCTGGTTCGCGGAAGCGGGGCTCGACTGGCTGCGCACCTATCCAAGCACGATGATCGGCGAGGAGCCCGAAAACCTGTTCACCCCCGCCGCCGACGCCTGGCCGTTCGAGGCCTGGGCGGCCCAGCTCGGCTGGATGCGCAGCCTCGGCGGCGAAGGCGGCCTGTTCGTCACGGTGGGGCGCCGGCCCGGTTGAAGCGCCGGGCCCGAACCGCTAGGCGGCGGCGAAACGAAAGCGAGAAATTCATGGCCGAGCCAAAACCCATGCCCTTCGACTGGGCGGATCCGTTCGCGCTCGACGCGCAGCTCTCCGACGAGGAGCGGATGGTCCGCGACACCGCCGAGGGCTACGCCCAGGAGAAATTGCAGCCGCGGGTGACCAGCGCCTATCTCGACGAGCGCTTCGACCGCGAGATCATGGACGAGCTCGGCGCATTGGGCATGCTCGGCGCGACCATCCCGCACGAATATGGCGGCGCCGGGCTCAACTATGTCGCCTACGGGCTGATCGCGCGGGCGGTGGAGCGGGTCGACAGCGGCTATCGCTCGGCGATGTCGGTCCAGTCCTCGCTCGTCATGCACCCGATCAACGCCTACGGGACCGAGGCGCAGAAGCGCAAGTATCTGCCGAAGCTGGCGACCGGCGAGTGGGTCGGCTGCTTCGGCCTTACCGAGCCCGACGCCGGCTCCGATCCCGGCGGGATGCGCACCCGCGCCCAGAGGATCGACGGCGGCTATCGCCTCACCGGCACCAAGATGTGGATCACCAATTCGCCGATCGCCGACGTCTTCGTGGTCTGGGCCAAATCGGACGAGCATGAGGGCCGGATCAAGGGCTTCCTGCTCGAAAAGGGCATGGCCGGCCTCAGCGCGCCCAAGATCCGGGAGAAGCTCAGCCTGCGCGCCTCGATCACCGGCGAGATCGTGATGGACGGAGTCGAGATTCCGGAGGAGAATTTGCTGCCGGACGCGAGCGGCCTTGCCGGGCCATTCGGCTGCCTCAATCGCGCCCGCTACGGCATCGCCTGGGGCTCGATGGGCGCGGCCGAGGCCTGCTTCCATGCCGCGCGCTCCTATACGCTCGACCGCAAGCAGTTCGGCCGGCCGCTGGCGGCGACCCAGCTGGTCCAGCTGAAGCTCGCCAACATGGCCACCGAGATCGGCCTCGGCCTCCAGGCGGCGCTCCGCGTCGGCCGGCGGCTCGACGCCGGCGAGCTGATCCCCGAGACGATCAGCCTGATCAAGCGCAACAATTGCGGCAAGGCGCTCGAGATCGCGCGGGCCGCGCGCGACATGCACGGCGGCAATGGCATTTCGGCCGAGTTCCAGGTGATGCGCCACGCGGCGAATCTCGAGACGGTCAACACCTATGAAGGCACGCACGACGTCCACGCCCTGATCCTCGGCCGCGCGATCACCGGAATTGCCGCGTTCTGACCGATGAAAATACTTTGCGATCAGTGGCTTGCCAGGCGAGCCCGCTTGGCTTATGGGGCGCGGCTCAATCGCGTCGCGGGGTGGAGGGATTTCCCATGAGCTTCATGCTGGTAAGTGTTGCTTTTCTTTCGTTTTCGGCCGTCCAGGCCGACCAGAGCGGGGCCACGCAGAGCGGCGCCGGCCTCGCCGCCGAGAATCGCGCCCAGCCGGAAGGCGCCAACAATACCGAAGGCACCGAGGCCAATGGCGAGCGCCGCATCTGCCGCCGGGTCCCGACCAGCAGCACCCACATGTACCGCCGCGTCTGCCTGACCGCCCGCCAGTGGCGCGAAGCCGACGACGATTGAGCCCGGCTAGCCGCGCCGCCTGAACAGCAGGATCGGCTCCTCCTTGTAGCGGGCCTCCTCGCCCGGGCCGAAGCCGAGCTTCTCGGCGACCCGGATCGAGGCCAGATTGGCGGCGTCGATGATCGCGGCGACCTCGGCCGGGCGATGGGCCGAATCGATCCAGTCGAGCGCCGCTCGGCCCGCCTCGGTGGCGAAGCCCCGCCCGCCCGCCTCGGCGGCGAACAGCCAGCCCATTTCGGGGATGTTCTCGATCGACGGCGTCATGCCGCGCTTGAAGTCGGCGAAGCCGATCTGGCCGATCATTGCCGCGTCGGCGCGCCGCTCCACCGCCCAATAGCCCCAGCCGAACAGGCTCCACAGGCCGGCGCCGTTGAGCAACTTGCGCCAGCTATCCTCGCGCGCCAGCGGCTGGCCGCCGAGGAAGCGCATCACCTGGGCGTCGCCCATCATCGCCGCCTGGGCGTCGACATCGTCGGCCCGGAACGGACGCAGCGTCAGGCGCGCGGTCTCGAGGACCGGGCACGCCGCCATTGCGGGGCTATTTCTTGCCGAGGGAGAGGCCGCCGAAGCGCTTGTTGAAGCGCGCCACCTGGCCGCCCGTGTCGATCAGCTTCTGGTTGCCGCCGGTCCAGGCCGGGTGGACCTTGGGATCGATGTCGAGCTGCAGCGTGTCGCCTTCCTTGCCCCAGGTCGAGCGGGTCTCGAAGGTGGTGCCGTCGGTCATCTGCACCTTGATCATATGGTAATCGGGATGGGTATCGGTCTTCATCTCGTTGATCTTCCGTGATTTTGGCTGGTTCCGACCAGCCTCGAGGAAAAGCAGAGGGGCGCTCTACAGGCTGGACGCGCGATTGACAAGCCGGGCGGCGGCGCAATAACCCCTCTCCAGCGAAGGTGCCGCCCGTCGAACGGCGGTGAAAATGGGAAGCCGGTGACGAATCCGGCGCTGTGCCCGCAACTGTGAGCGGCGAGCCCCTCCCCTCCAAGTGGGGAGACCAGGCCCAGACCCGCGAGCCAGGAGACCTGCCTTCGCCGTCGTCCGCGCCCGGCCGGGACCAGCCTGCGGTGCGTGGCGCCGTATCGGCCAAAGGTCCGCGCGGCTCCTCCGAGGCGACAGCAATGCGTGTCGTTTCAGGAGGATAGAATGAGCATCTTAATTCCGATCCTAGCATTCCAGACGATCGTGGTGACGGCTTCGCGCGCCCCGGTCGCGCTCGAGGATTCGCCCGCCTCGACCACCATCTTCGAGGCGGAGGCGCTCGACGCCCTGTCGCTGCCCGCGCTGCCCGACCTGCTCCGCCTCGCCCCCGGAATCGCCGTCGCGGCGACCGGGCCGCGCGGCACCCAGACCCAGGTCCGGATCCGCGGCGCCGAGGCCAATCACACCCTCGTCTTCGTCGACGGCATCCGCTTCAACGACCCTGCCGCGGGCAACGAGGCGCGGTTCGAGCTCCTCACCTCCGATTCGCTGGCCCGGCTCGAGATCGTGCGCGGGCCGCAATCGGCCCTGTGGGGAAGCGAGGCGCTGGGCGGGGTGATCGCGGCGGCGACGGCCGACCCCTTCCGCGGCGGCGGCTTCGAGGGCCTCGCCGAATATGGCAGCCTCGACAGCGCCCGCCTCTCCGGCCGCTATGCGCTTCGCGCCGGCAATGTCGGCGTCATGGCGTCGGCGAACTGGCTGAGGAGCGACGGGATCGATTCGTTCGGCGGCGGCGGCGACCGCGACGGCTTCGACAACCGCGCCGCCAGCCTGCGCATCGAAGCGCGGCCCGGCGCGGGCCTCCGGGTCGGCGTCACCGGCCACTGGATCGAGGGGCGCAGCGATTATGACGGCTTCGACCCTGTCTTCTTCACCCGCGCCGACACCGCCGACACGACCGAAAACCGCATCGCCGCGGTGCGCGGCTGGGCCGCGGGCGAATGGGGCGGCTGGTCGGCCGAGGCCGGCGCCTCCTGGCTCGACAGCGCCAACCGCAATCGGCTGGCCGGCGCCCCGCTCAACAGCACGTTCGGCGATCGCGCCACGTTCGCCGCCCAGCTGTCGCGGCGGATCGGCGGCCACCGGCTGACCGCCGCGATCGAGCATGAGCGGGAGGGCTTCCGCGCCCGCGACACCGCCTTCTTCGGCGGCACCGACCAGGACCGCTCGCGCCGGCTCACCGCCTTCGTCGGCGAATGGCGGGCGGAGTGGAGCCCGGCCGTCGTCACCGACGTGGCGCTGCGCCACGACAGCTTCAGCGCCTTCGCCGACGCCACCACCCTGCGCGCCGCGCTGCTCGTCCGGCCGGCGCGGGGCCTCAGCCTCCACGCCGCTTATGGCGAGGGCATCGCCCAGCCGACCTTCTACGATCTCCACGGCTTCTTCCCGGGCTCGTTCGCCGGCAATCCGGCGCTGAGGCCGGAACATGCGCGCGGCTGGGAGGCGGGGATCGCCTGGCGGGACGCGCGGTTCAGCCTCGCCGCGACCTGGTTTTCGGCGCGGCTCAGGGACGAGATCGTCGACGTGTTCGATCCGCTCACCTTCCTCTCCAGCACCGCGAATGCGGCCGGCGCGAGCCGGCGCGACGGCATCGAGCTCAGCGCCGGCTTCCGCCAGGGCGCGGCGCTCAACCTTCAGGCCAGTTACACCTGGCTCGACGCCGACGAGCAGCGCGCCGCCGGCGCCGCTCTGGTCCGCGAGGTGCGCCGGCCGCGCCACAGCTTCAACCTGATCGGCTTCGGCGAGGCCGGCGCTTTTCGCTGGGGCGCGAGCCTTGCTTATGTCGGCAGGCGGCGGGACACGGATTTCGACCTCTTCCCGGCGGCGATGGTGACGCTCGACGACTATGTCCTCGCCTCGGCCAATCTCGCCTATCGGGTGCTGCCGCGGCTGGAGCTGTTCGCGCGGGCGGAAAATGCGTTCGACGCCGACTATCAGGACGTGGTCGGCTACAACACGGCGGGACGGACGGTCCATGCGGGTCTGCGCGTCGCTTTCGGCGATTAGCCTCGCGCTCGCCGCGGCGCCGGCGGCGGCCGCGCCGCGACGCGTGGCGTCGCTCAACCTGTGCACCGACGAGCTCGTGCTCGCGCTGGCGGCGCCGGGGCAGATCGTCTCGGTCACCCATCTCGCCGGGCAGGAGGCGGAGACGCCGCTGTGGCGGCGGGCGCGGCTTTATCCGCGCAACGACGGCAGCCTGCTGTCGGTCGCCGGGCTGCGGCCCGACCTCGTCGTGACGATGGGCGGCGGCGCGCGCGACCGGCTGCGGATCGCCGAGCGGCTCGGCATCCGCAGCCTCGACCTCCCCTTCGCGCAGACTCTCGGCGACCTTGCCCAGAGCGTGCGCCGCCTCGCTTCTGCGCTGGGCCGCGAGGCCGCGGGGGCGGCCCTGCTGCGGCGCATGGCGGCCCTGATCCGGAGCGCGCCGCGGCTCCGGCGCGACACGATCTGGCTCGGCGGCGGCGGCCGGACGGTCGCCGCGACCGGCCTGGAAGCGCAATGGATGGCGCTGGCGGGCCTTCGCCAGCGTCCGATCCAGGGCGATCGGGTCTCGCTCGAAACCTTGCTCGTACGGCCGCCGGCGATCCTGCTGCGCAGCGACTATCGCGCCGGCCAATATTCGAACCAGCAGCGCTGGCTGTCGCATCCGGCGGCGCGATGGCCGCACGCCGCCCGAACGGTCCCGACCGACGGCCGGCGCTGGACCTGCATGGGTCCGCTGCTGATCGACGAAATCTACCGGCTGCGGGAGGCGACGCGGTGATCCGGTGGCTCCTTCCCTTGCTGTGCACGGCCTTTGCCGCATCGCTGCTGCTGCCCTTCGACTCGCTGATCGGCATCGATCGCGGGCTGGCGACGGCGGTGCTGGTCGAGCTCAGGCTGCCGCGCGCGCTGCTGGCGCTCGCCTATGGCGCGACCCTGGGCGCGGCGGGGGCGGCGATCCAGGCGCTGTTCGCCAATCCCCTCGCCTCGCCCGACCTCACCGGCACGACCAGCGGCGCCGCCTTGGGCGCGGTGGTCACCGCCTATCTGCTCGGCTTTTCCGCGCCGGTCGCCTTGTCGGTCGGCGCGGTGATCGGCGCGCTCGCGGCGCTGGCGCTGCTGCTGGCATTGGCCGGGCCGAAAGCGGAGACCGCGACCCTGCTGCTCGCGGGCCTCGCGATCAGCGCGCTGGCGGGGGCGCTGACGACGCTGGCGCTGGCGCTCGCCCCCTCCCCCTTCGCCTTTTACGACGCCTATGACTGGCTGATGGGATCGCTGATCGACCGCAGCCTCGACCAGGCCGCGTTCGCCGCGCTGCCGGGCCTGCTCGCGATCCTGCTGCTGCTCCGGCGCGGGCCGGCGCTCGACCGGCTCGCGCTCGGCGAGGAGGTGGCGCAGTCGCTCGGCGACGACGTCGGCCGGCTCAGGATCGAGATCGTCTGGCTGACCGCGTTCGGGGTCGGCGCCTGCGTCGCGATTTGCGGGGCGATCGGCTTCATCGGCCTGATCGCGCCGATCTTCGCGCGGCGGCTGACCCGCGGCCACCCGGGCCGGGCGATCCTGCCGGCGGCGCTGATCGGCGCGCTGCTGCTGCTGCTCGCCGACCTCGCGGTGCGGCTGGCGCCGCTCGGCCGGACGCTGCCGATCGGAGTCGTGACCGCCCTGATCGGCGCGCCCTTCTTCCTGTGGCTGGTCGCGCATATGCGCTGGAGGCTCCGCACATGATGCTCGAAGCCTCGGCTCTGTCGCTGCCCGGCCGCCTTTTCGACGTCTCGATCCGGATCGGCGAGGGCGAGCTGGTCGGGCTGGTCGGGCCGAACGGCAGCGGCAAGACCAGCCTGCTGCACGCGCTCGCGGGAATCGGCGGCCGGCCGGGCCGGGTTTCGCTCGACGGCGTCGACCCGCGCATCCTGGGCCCGGCGCAGCGCCCGGCCTGGCTCACCTATTTGCCGGCCACGCGCGACATTCCCTGGCCGCTGGCGGCGCGCGACCTGATCGCGCTGGGCGGCGGCCAGCCGCTTGCCGGGCTCGAGCTGGAGGCCTTGCTCGACCGGCGCGTCGACACGCTCTCGACCGGCGAGCGCAGCCGGGTGCTGATCGCCCGCGCGCTGGCGCCGCGGCCGAAGCTGCTGCTGCTCGACGAGCCGACCGCCAATCTCGACCCGCTCTGGCAGATCCGGCTGATGGAGCTGGTCCGGGACGAGATCGCCGGCGGCGGCCGCGCCGCCTTGGTCGCGATCCACGATCTCGACGCGGCCGAACATCATGCCGATCGGCTGCTCGTCATGAACGGCGGCCGGATCGCCGCCGAGGGGCTCGACGGGCCGCATGTCGCCGCCATTTTCGGGGTCGAGCGGGTCAGCGGTCGCTGGCAGGCGGCGGATCGGCGATCATCGCCGTGAAATCGGCCTGGGCGGCGAGCTTGTCGCCCACGAAGGCCTTGCCGGCGAACTTGCAGACCGTCGCGCGCTTCTGGACGAACGCGACCTCGAGCCGGAGCAGCACGCCGGGCTCGACGGGGGCACGGAACTTGGCGCCGTCGATCGCCATGAAATAGACGAGCTTGCCCGACCCGGCGAGGCCGAGCGATTCGACCGCGAGCACGCCCGCCGCCTGGGCGAGCGCCTCGACGATCAGAACGCCGGGCATGATCGGCCGGTCCGGAAAGTGGCCGGCGAAAAAATGCTCGTTGATCGTCACCGCCTTGGTCGCGACGATCCGCTCGTCGACCACCAGCTCCTCGACCCGGTCGACGAGCAGCATCGGAAAGCGATGCGGCAGCGCCGCCATGATCCTTCGCACGTCGAAGGATCCGCCGGCGGCGCTGTCCGGCTCCGCCATCAGCGCCCCTGCGGACGCGGCCGGTTGGGCTGCGGCTGGGGCTGCGCCGGGGTCGCCGCCGCGGGCTGCTGCTGCGGCGGCGGCGCGTTGATGTTCAGGGGCGTGTTGTTCTGGTTGACGATCGCGAGCACCGCCGGCGTGATGTCGAGCGTCGGGCTGGCGGTGATCAGGCCGGCCCGGTCCATGACCACGGTGGCGCCGCGCTGCTGCATGACGGTGGTGATCGCCGGCTGGATGCGCTGGCCGATCTGCTGGCGCACGAACGCGATGTTGCGCTGGATCCGCTCGCGCTCGGCGCTGACCTCGCGGTCGGCGTTCTGCTGCATCTGCTGGTAGCCCTGGATGCGCGCGGTGAGCGCGGCGTCGGGCTGGCCGCCGGCGGGAATCGCGTTGACCAGCGGCTGGATCGCGCGCGCCTCGGCGTCGATCTGGTTGGCGAGCGTCTGGGCCCGGGTCTGGAGCGCGGCGCCCTGGGCCTGCAACTGGGTGTTGGCCACGGTGCACTGGGTGCAGGTGCCGAAGATCTGGTCGAGGTTGACGACCGCGATGACCGGCGCCGGAAGCGGCTGCGCCGGAACGGCCGCCGGCGTCGCGAGGGCGAGCGCAGCCAGAGCCGAGCTGAGGAAATATCTGTTCATTAGAATGCAGTCCCTACGTTGAAGGTGAAAAGCTTGGTGTCGTCGCCGGGCTCGTGAAGGAGCGCCCGGGCGATGTCGATGCGGAACGGGCCGAACGGCGAATTCCAGTTGACCCCGAACCCGATCGAGACGCGCGGGCTCGGCGAATCGCCGAGATAGACCTCGCGGAACGGCGGGATGCCGTTGCGCTGCGTGGTGCCGGCGCCGCAGGCCTGGTTGATCGGAACCGTGGTGACCGTGCCGGTGGTGTTATCGGTGCACTGGTTGAGGGTGAGCGGGCTGCCCGGCGCGATATCGAGCAGGGCCGGCCGCCGCACGCCCCAGAGCGCGCCGACGTCGACGAAGATCGAGGGCCTGAGGCCGAGCTCGCGGACGCTGTCGCCGAGCGGGATTTCGAGCTCCGCGCGGGCGAGATAATAAGCGCGCCCGCCGAGCGAATCGTCGAGGATTCGGTTGGGATCGTCCGACAGGCTCACGTTCGAGATGACGCCGGCGGCGTCGATGTCGTAATCATAGGGCGTGCGCTGGATGCGCGGGCCGACGCCGCGAATGTCGAAGCCGCGGATCTGCGGACTGCCGAGGAAGAAGCGGTCGGTGAGGCGCACCGGATCGACGTTGGGGGCGCCGCTGTCGAAGCTGTGGATGTAGCCCGCCTCGGCGCTGATCGAGAAGATGAAGTGGCGGTAGATGTCCCAGTATTTCGCGCCGCTGATGCGGGTGCGCACATAGTGCACGTCGCCGCCGAGGCCGGCGAAGTCCTGGTTGAACACGAGCCGCTCGCCGCGGCTCGGGCGCAGCCGGTTGTTGAGCGTGTCCCAGACCAGCGAATAGCCCGCCGTCGAGGTCAGCCGATTGCCGATCGTGTCGCACAAATAGCGGCTGGCCAGCAGCGGGTCGCACTGCGGCGGCAGCGGGCCGGTGCCGTCCGGGTCCGAATAATAGATATCCTGGTTGATGCTGATCTCGTCGTAATTGAGGCCGTAGCGCAGCGCCACCTGCAGGGTGTCGGTGAGCGGCACGCCGGCGCGGATCTGGCCGCCGGTGGTGGTCTGCTGATAGGTGGTGGTGCGGTCGTTGCCGAAGAAGTTGAAGCTGTTGAGGTCGCGCCGGTAGATGTCGAAGCCGATCGCGATGTTGCGGTCGAACAGATAGGGCTCGGTGAAGCCCAGCTCGATCGACTTGGAATAGCTCGAATAATTGATCTGGGCGCGCAATTCCTGGCCGCGGCCCATGAAGTTGCGCTGGCGGACCGAGGCCTGGACGAGGAAGCGCTCGATGCTGGAGAAGCCGGCCGAGAGCTGCAGCTCGCCGGTCGCGCGCTCCTCGACCTCCACCCCGAGCACGACCCGGTCGGGCGCCGACCCCTGCTCCTGCTGGATTTCCAGATTCTCCTGGAAATAGCCGAGCGACTGGATGCGGTCGCGCGAGCGGCGGACGCGGACATTGTTGAACGGATCGCCCTCGGCGAGGCGGAACTCGCGGCGGATGACCTTGTCGCGGGTGCTGGTATTGCCCGAAATGTCGATCCGCTCGACATAGACGCGCGGCGTCTCGGCGACCCGGAAGGTGACCCCCATGGTGAGGTTTTCGCGGTTGCGGGTGAAGCTCGGGCGGACGTCGGAAAAGGCATAGCCGAACGCGCCGGCCAGCTCGTTCAGCTGGGTGACCGTGTCTTCGACCTGCTGGGCGTTGTACCAGTCGCCGCTGTGCATCGGCAGGCTCGCGCGCAGCCGGTCCGCGCTGAAATCGCGAATGTCGCTTTCGACCGCGAGATCGCCGAACTTGTAGCGGTTGCCCTCGTCGACCACGTACGTGACGATGAAGTCGCGCCGGTCGGGGGTGAGCTCGGCCACCGCCGAGACGACCCGGAAGTCGGCATAGCCCTGGGTCAGGTAGAATTGCCGCAGCTTCTGCTGGTCGTAGGCGAGCCGGTCCGGGTCGTAGGTGTCGCGCGAGCTGAAGATGTTGAACCAGACATGCTCGCGCGTCGCCATCTCGCCGATCAGGCGGCGATCGCCGAAATGCTCGTTGCCGATGATGTTGATGCGCCGCACGCGCGAGCGCGGCCCCTCGTTGATCTCGAACACGACGTCGACGCGATTCTGGTCGAGCTGGACGATCTTGGGCTCGACGCTGGCGCCGTAGCGGCCCTGGCGGCGATAGAGCTCGATGATCCGGGCGACGTCGGCGCGGGCGCGCGAGCGGGTGAAGATCTGGCGCGGCGCCAGCCGGATCTCCGGCGTGATCTTGTCGTCCTTGATGCGGCGATTGCCCTCGAGGATGATGCGGTTGATGACCGGATTCTCGCGGACCTGGATGATCAGGTTGCCGGTATCGGCGCCGGCGATGACGACGTCGGCGAACAATTCGGTCGCGTAAAGGTCCCTGAGCGCCTGGTCGAGCCGCTCCTGGTCGTAGGGCTCGCCGATCCTGAGCGAAGTGTAGGAGAGCACCGTCTCCGGCTCGAGCCGCTGGTTGCCGGCGACGGCGAGCGAGGCGATGGTTCGGGTCGGCTGCGGCTGGACCGCGGCCGGCGGCGCCGGCGCGCCCTGCGCGGGCGGCGCCGCGGGCGGTTGGGCGGTCTGCGCCCAGGCGGGCGCGGCGAGGCCGGAAAGAATCGTCCCGAGCAGCAGCGCGGAGCAGAATTTGCGGCCTTTTGGAAAAACTTCGTTCGCCGTCACGCGTTCCCGCCTTCGATAAAACAGCCGGGTTCGACGCCCGGCCTCATTCCCTGTCGCCGTCCGCCCTGCCCGATCATGGTCAGCCGATCAAGCGGCCAAGCCCGCTAAAGAGGCCAAAAGAAGCCAAGTCGTTGAACGTGACGAAGATCATCAGCGCCAGCAACACCGCCAGGCCCGTCCTGAACGCCCATTCCTGGGCCTCCGGCCGCAGCGGTTTTCGCCTCACTCCCTCAACCAGGTAGAACAGCAGGTGCCCGCCATCCAGCAGCGGGATTGGCAACAGGTTGATGAATCCCAGATTAATTGAGACCATCACCATGAGCCAGAAGAAGGGCAGCCAGCCGAGGCTTGCCTGCTGGCCGGACACCTTGGCGATCTGGAGCGGCCCGCCGAGCTCGCTGACCGGGCGCCGGCCGGTGATCACCTGGCCCAGGGCGGTGATCATCGTCTCGACGGAATCGATCGTGGTGTCGATCGCCGCGCCGGGCAGCCGAAGCAGCGGCAGGCGCTCGAACTTCCGCAGCCCGCTCGGGGCGAGGCCGAGCCGCCCGATCCGCGCCTCGTTGCCGAATGTATCGCGCTCGATGCGCGCGCCCGGCGTGGCGTCGATCTCAAGGGTGCGGCCGGCACGCTCGACGGTGAAGCGCATCGGCTCGTCGGGGCGCAACGCGACATAGGTCTGCAGCTCGGCGAACAGCGCGATGCCGCCGCCGTCGATCGCGACGATTCGGTCGCCGGGGCGGAAGCCGGCCCGATGGGCGACGCTGCCTCGCTCCACCCCGCCTATGACCGAAGGCGTGGTCGGATAGCCGACGGAGGCGAAGATAATCATCAGCGCGACGATCGCGAACAGGAAATTGGTGACCGGACCGGCGGCGACAATGATAAACCGCTGCCACAATTTCTTCGCCTGGAAGGTCTGCGCCCGCTCCTCCGCGGGAAGCGACAGCCATTCGTCGGAGGGCGCGCTCGCCGGATTCATGTCGCCGGCGAACTTGACGTAGCCGCCGAGCGGCAGCCAGCCGACCTTCCAGCGGGTGCCGCGCCGGTCGGTCCAGCCGGTGATCTCGCGGCCGAAGCCGATCGAGAAGGTGTCCGCCTTCACCCCGAACCAGCGGCCCGCGAAATAATGGCCGAGCTCATGGATGAAGATCAGCGGGCCGATGACGAGCAGGAAGGCCAGGACGGTGAACGGAAGGCTGGGATTGCTCAAGCGAGGATCTTTCCTGTGACCTCGGCGGCCACGCGTCTGGCCTCGAGGTCGATCTCCAGCACCTCGTCGATCGACGCCGGCGCCGGCGGGTCATAGCGGGTCAGCACCGTGCCGACCAGTTCCGCGATATCCAGGAATCCGATCCGCCTTTCAAGGAAAGATGCAACGCCTATCTCGTTGGCGGCATTGAGGATGGCCGGCTTCGCGCCGCCCTCGGCCAGGGCCTGGCGGGCGAGGCCGAGCGCCGGGAAGCGCCGCGGATCGGGCGCTTCGAAGTCGAGCGCGCCGATCGCGACCAGATCGAGCCGTTCGCACGGCGTCGCCATCCGCTCGGGCCAGGCCAGCGTGTGGGCGATCGGCACGCGCATGTCGGGCGCGCCCAATTGGGCCAGCACCGAGCCGTCGACATATTCGACCAGGCTGTGGACCACCGATTGCGGGTGGACGACGATCTCGATCGCCCCGGCGCCGACCGGGAACAGGTGAAACGCCTCGATCAGCTCGAGGCCCTTGTTCATCAGCGTCGCGCAATCGACCGAGATCTTGGCGCCCATCGACCAATTGGGGTGGGCGACCGCCTCGGCCGGCGTGGCGGCGCGCATCCGCTCGAGCGGCCAGGTGCGGAACGGGCCCCCGCTCGCGGTCAGGATGATCCGCCTGACGCTCTCGGGCCGGGCGCGGTCGAAGCATTGGAAGACCGCATTATGCTCCGAATCGACCGGCAGCAAAGTCGCGCCGCTCGCCGCCGCCGCGCGAGTCATCAGCGCCCCGGCCGAGACCAAAGCCTCCTTATTGGCGAGCGCGACGGTGCCGCCCCCTTCGAGCGCGCGCATCACCGGCTTCAGGCCGGCGGTGCCGACGATCGCCGCCATCGTCCAGTCGGCGCCGGAGGCGGCCGCGTCGGCGATCGCGCCCTCCCCGGCCGCGGCCTCGATGCCGGTCCCGGCCAAGGCGTCGCGCAGCGCGCCGAGCAGGGAGGGGTCGCCGATCACGGCCCGGCGCGCGGCGCAGCGCCGCGCCAGCCCGGCGAGGCCGGCGACGTCCTTGTGGGCGGTCAGCGCAACGATCTCGTAGCGCTCGCGGTCGCGCTCGACGAGGTCGAGCGTCGAGCGGCCGACCGAGCCGGTGGCGCCGAGGATGGTGATGGTGCGGGGCGCGGTCACGTCGTCCACAGCCCCGCCATCAGCAGCAGGGTCGTCGCGAGCGCCGCCGCCAGCAGCCCGTCGAGCCGGTCGAGCACCCCGCCATGGCCGGGCAGAAGGGTGCCGCTGTCCTTGACCCCGGCCCGCCGCTTGACCCAGCTTTCGTAGAGGTCGCCGGCCTGCGCGACCACCGCCATCGGCGCGCCGATCCACTGGAACGGAAAGCCGAGATCGAACAGCCAGGCGACGCCCCAGCCGGCAAGGCCGGCGCCGATCATGCCGCCGGCGAGGCCCGCCCAGGTCTTGTTCGGGCTGACCTTGGGCGCGAGCTTCGGCCCGCCGATCGCGCGGCCGGCGAAATAGGCGAAGATGTCGGTGGCCCAGGTGACGACCATGACCCAGAAGACGAGGCCGCTATAGGCCCAGCTCAGCACCAGCAGGGCGAAGGCGGGGATGGCGATGTAGACGAAACCCCATCCGGCCGCGATCCGCCGCGCGAGCGCGCCGAAGAGGAGGCCGGCGCCGGCGATACCGGCAAAGGCGGCCAGGACCGGCGAGAAGGCGTCGGCGTCGAGCTCGTCATCCGGCGACGGGATCGCGTCCGGATAGAAATATTCGATGCCGGCGAGCAGCACGAGCGCGACCAGGGCGGCGCCGACCAGCCCCCACCGCCGCGCCACGCCGTGCATGTCGCACCATTCGACCAGCATCACCGCCGCGGCCGCGGCCGCGAGGGCGCGAAACGGCCAGCCGCCGTAATAGGCGGCGAGGCAGGCGACGGCCGCCATGACGATGCCGGCGACGAAGCGGGTCGGCAAGTCGGTCATAGGCCTCCGTAGCGTCGCTCGCGCCGGGCGAAGGCGGCGAGCGCCTCGCGCAGCGCCGCGCCGTCGAAATCGGGCCAGAGCGTGTCGACGAACAGCAGTTCGGCGTAGGCGGCCTGCCAGAGCAGGAAGTTCGACAGCCGGTGCTCGCCCGAGGTGCGGATGACGAGGTCGAGCGGCGGCAGGTCCGCCGTGTCGAGCTCCGCCTCGATCGCCGCCTCGTCGATCGCTCCCTTGGCCGCGGCGCGGCGGGCGGCGCTGGCGATTTCGGCCCGCGCGCCATAGTTGAGCGCGATCGCCAATGTCATCCGGCGGTTGTTCGCCGTCTTCGCCACCGCCCGGTCGACCATCGAAGCGACGTCCGCCTCGAAGGCGGTGTGATCGCCGAGAATGCGGAGGCGGACCCCCTCCTTGTGAAGGCTGTCGAGCTCGCGCCGGAGGTAGAATCGGAGCAGGCCGGTGAGGTCGCTGATCTCCTGGGCCGGCCGGCGCCAATTCTCGGACGAGAAGGCATAGAGGGTGAGGCACTCCACCCCGGCCTCGCCGGCGGCGCGCAGCACCGCCCGGGCGGCCTCGGCGCCGGCGCGGTGGCCGGCGGCGCGCGGCAACCCGCGCGCCTTCGCCCAGCGGCCGTTGCCGTCCATGATGATGGCGACGTGCCTGGGGACGGATCGGGAATCCGGCCCGGCGCTGGCCGGCTCGGCGGTCACGTCTGAAGGATTTCCTTGTCCTTGGCGGCCAGCACCTGGTCGATCTCGGCGATCGTCGCGTCGGTCAGCTTCTGGACCTCGACGCCGAGCCTCTTGTGCTCGTCCTCGCTGATCTCGTGCTTCTTCTCGTCGGTCTTGAGGTGGTCCATGCCGTCGCGGCGAACGTTTCGGACCGCGATCCGGGCCTTTTCCGCATATTGATGGGCGAGCTTGGCGAGCTCCTTGCGGCGATCCTCGGTGAGATCCGGAATGGGCAGGCGAATATGGGTGCCGTCGACGATCGGATTGATGCCGAGCCCCGCATTGCGGATCGCCTTCTCGACCGGGCCGACATTCGATTTGTCCCACACCTGCACTGAGAGCAGCCGCGGCTCGGGCACCGAGATGGTCGCGACCTGGTTCAGGGGCATGTTCGCGCCGTAGACCTCGACCTGGATCGGCTCGACCAAAGCGGTCGAGGCGCGGCCGGTGCGCAGGCCGCCGAGATCGTGCTTCAGCGCCTCGACCGCGCCGTGCATCCGGCGCTGCAGGTCCGCCTTGTCGTAGGCCCGCATCTCATCCTCCCTCGTTCTGGACGATCGTCGCCATGCCCTCGCCGGCGAGCACCCGGGCGAGATTGCCCTGCTCGCGGATGTTGAAGACGACGATCGGAATATGGTTGTCGCGGCAGAGCGCCACCGCGGCGGCGTCCATCACCTTTAGATTATCGGACAGGACACGATCGAAAGTGACTGATTCGTAACGATTCGCGTCCGCCTTCTGCTTGGGGTCCGCATCGTAGACGCCGTCGACGCTGGTGCCCTTGAACAGGGCGTCGCAGCCCATTTCGGCGGCGCGGAGCGCGGCGGCGGTGTCGGTCGTGAAATAGGGATTGCCGGTGCCGGCCGCGAAGATCACCACCCGGCCCTTCTCCATGTGGCGGATCGCGCGGCGGCGAATATAGGGCTCGGACACCGTCGCCATCGGGATCGCCGACTGGACGCGGGTGTCGACGCCGATCTTCTCGAGCGCGTTCTGCATGGCGAGCGCGTTCATGACCGTCGCGAGCATGCCGATATAGTCGCCGGTCGAACGGTCGAAGCCCTTGGCCGCGCCGGCCAGGCCGCGGAAGATGTTGCCGCCGCCGACCACCAGGCAGAGGGTACGCCCCCCTTGGGTCGCGGCCTTGATCTCCTCGGCGAGGCGGGCGACGGCATCGGGATCGATGCCGAACTGCCCCTCCCCCATCAGCGCTTCACCGGAAAGCTTGAGGAGGATGCGGTTGAAGCGCGGGCGCGGCATAAGGCTCCCTTGGATCTGGCGGCGGGGACGAAAAGCAGGCGGCGCGCACCTTAATGGCCGCGCGCCACCCTGCCAAGGCGATTAGGCTACCGGTTCCGCCTTCTGGACGCCGGCCGCGGCCGCGACCTCGGCCGCGAAATCGCTCTCCTTCTTCTCGATCCCCTCGCCGAGCTGGAAGCGGACATAGGCCTTGAGCGCGATCGGGGCGCCGGCCTCCCTGGCCGCGGCCGCGACGACGTCCTCGACCCTGGTCTTGTTGTCGATCACGAACAGCTGCGACAGCAAGGCATTTTCCTTGCGGAACTTGGCCATCGCGCCCTCGACCATCTTCTCGACGATCTCGGCCGGCTTGCCGGATTCGGCCGCCTTCTCGCGGGCGATGCCGCGCTCGCGCTCGACCAAAGCGGGATCGAGCCCGTCGCCGGTGAGCGCCAGCGGCGCGGCCGCGGCGATATGCATGGCGAGCTGCTTGCCGAGCCCCTCGAGCGCCGCTTTGTCGGCGCCGCTCTCGAGCGCGACCAGCACGCCGATCCTGCCGAGGCCGGGGGCCGCCGCATTGTGCACGTAGGAGACGATGACGCCCTCCTCGACCTCGAGGCAGGCGGCGCGGCGGATCGACTGGTTCTCGCCGATCGTCGCGATGTTGCTCGTCAGCTTCTCCTCGACGGTGCCGCCGCCGGGCCAGCAGGCGTCCTTCAGCGCCTCGATGTCGCTGCCGGTGCCGAGCGTGATCGCCGCGGCGGTGCGGACGAAATCCTGGAACTGCTCGTTCCTGGAGACGAAGTCGGTCTCCGAATTGACCTCGACGATCGCGCCCTTCCCGCCCTCGACGGCGACGCCCACCAGCCCTTCGGCGGCGGTGCGGCCCGCCTTCTTGGCGGCGGCGGCGAGACCCTTGGTGCGCAGCCAGTCGATCGCGGCCTCCATGTCGCCGCCGGTCGCGCCGAGCGCCTTCTTGCAGTCCATCATGCCGGCGCCGGTGCGCTCGCGCAGCTCTTTCACAGTCGCGGCCGTAATCTCAGCCATGTCACATATCCTCTTGAACTTTATCCAAAACGGGAGGGGACTGTCCCCGGCCCGGGGACAGTCCCCGGTCGCGCGCCTCAGGCTTCGGCGAGCGCCTGCTCGGCGGGCGGCTCGTCCTGGGCGCCGAGATCCTCGCCGCGCGCCTGGGCGCCGCCCTGCTTGCCGGCGAGCACCGCCTCGGCGATCGCGTCGCAATAGAGGCGGATGGCGCGGCTGGCATCGTCATTGCCGGGGACCGGAAAGGCGATGCCCTGCGGGCTGACGTTCGAATCGAGCACCGCGACGACCGGGATGCCGAGCACGTTGGCCTCCTTGATCGCGAGCTCCTCCTTGTTGGCGTCGATCACGAACATGACGTCGGGGATGCCGCCCATGTCGCGGATGCCGCCGAGGGAGAGTTCGAGCTTGTCGCGCTCGCGGGTGAGCTGGAGCACCTCCTTCTTGGTGAGGCCGGTGGTGTCGCCGGCGAGCTGCTCCTCGAGGCTCTTGAAGCGCTTGATCGAGTTGGAGATCGTCTTCCAGTTGGTGAGCATGCCGCCGAGCCAGCGATGGTTGACGAAATGCTGGCCGGAGCGGCGCGCCGCCTCGGCGATCGGGTCCTGCGCCTGGCGCTTGGTGCCGACATAGAGGACCTTGCCGCCGGCGGCGACGGTCTGCCTGACGAAGTCGAGCGCCCGCGCGAACAAGGGCACGGTCTGCGACAGGTCGATGATGTGCACCCCGTTGCGCTCGCCGAATATGTACGGCTTCATCTTGGGGTTCCAGCGGTGGGTCTGGTGGCCGAAATGCGCCCCGGCCTCGAGCAATTGCTGCATGGTGACGTCGGTGGACGCCATGGTCGTTCTCCTTCCGGTTATGCCTCTGCAGGGCCGAGAACTGGATAAATCCAGCACCGGTATGATGGCCCAGCATGTGGAATGACCGCGCAGATAGAGGCGCTGGTCGCCGAAATCAAGCTCGGCGACCGCATCAGGTTCGACGGCAGAAGATAAGGTCGTAGGGGATTGCGGCGGAGCCGGTGAGGATGCGGCCGGGGGCGAGCGCTCCGTCGCGCACGGCGTGCAGCATCCTGGTCCGGCAATCATAGGCCTGGGCGATGCCCGGCGTCCTGTCATCCGGATAGACGCGGTTGCCAAGCCGGGCGCTGGCCTCGAAATAGACCAGGTCCCCCTCCCGCCGCACGGTGTCGCGATCGAGCCACTGTCCGCCCCGGCCGAGCTGATAGTCGAGGGTGACCCAGTTCTTCGCGGCCGCCGGGGCGGCGATGGCGCTCAGGGACAAGGCCAGGGTCAGAAGCGGGGCGAGTCTCATCGTGAACTCCTTTTCAGACGCCTCTAGCATGGCGGCGGTCGCCAAGCAGAAATTTCGCCAGCCATGGGAGCGAGAAATCCGCGACTCGGCGCGCCTCGGGTTCAATTCGCCGCTTGACAGACGAACAAAACATGAACATCTAGGCGTTCAAGGACCTTATTGCGCGGTCGGAACGTTCTGCTGTGGATAAAAGAGGGGAAAAGCTGTGACTCACTGGCTCTCGATCGCATTCTTCCTGGGCTTGCTGGTCGCGCTCGCCCTCATTCTCGAACTGACGTTCAGGGCGCACTGGGCGGCGATCCTCGCCGCCTTGCGGGGCGTTCCTTCGGCGGCGCCGGCGCGGCCGGCTGAGCCGCTGCCGCGTGGCCGGCCCGCTGCCGCCTGACCCGCGCGTAGCTCGCCATGCTGAACGGCGTCAGCGCCAGATAGACGATCACCACCAGGCTCAGCGTGTGCCACGGCGCGATGAACAGCGCCCCGCCCAGCAGGGCGATGAAGACGATCGCCTCGATGCGCACGCTGCGCCGCAGCCGCAGCGAGCCCAGCGACCAGGTGGCGAGCCTTGAAATGACCATGAAGGCGGCGAAGGCCGCCCACGGCGCCATCAGCCGATAGTCGCGCAGCCACGTCCATTGCTGATCGCTGGCCAGCCACAGCAGGATCGGCAGCAGCATCAGCCCCGCCCCCGCCGGCGCCGGCACGCCGGTCAGGAATCCGGCGGATTTGTGGGGCTGGTCGTCGGCATCGATGTTGGCGTTGAAGCGGGCGAGCCGGAGCGCCATGCAGACCGCATAGGCCAAGGCGAACAGCCAGCCGAAGCGCGGCAGCGCCTGCAGCACCCAGAGGTGGACGACGATCGCCGGCGAGACCCCGAAGGCGATCACGTCCGACAGCGAATCGAGCTCGGCGCCGAAGCGCGTCTGGCCGCGCAGCGCCCGGGCGATGCGCCCGTCCATCCCGTCGAGCACCGCGGCGACGCCGATGCAGGCGAGCGCCTCGGCCCAGTCGCCCGATATCGCGAAGCGGATCGCGGTGAGGCCCGAGCAAAGCGCGAGCGCGGTGATCGCATTGGGAATCACCGCGCGCAGCGGAATCCCGCGCCGCGGCGCCGCCCGCCGCTCCTCCCTCATTGGGCGACGCCCTCGATCAGCTCCGAGACGCCGGCGCGGGCGACGATCGTCTCGCCGGCGATGGTGCGCTGGCCGAGCAGCACCTGCGACGAGGTGCCGGCCGGCAGATAGACGTCGACCCGGCTGCCGAAGCGGATCAGGCCGACGCGCTGGCCGGGCGCGACCCGGTCGCCCGGCTTCACCCAGGGCACGATCCGGCGCGCCACCAGCCCGGCGATCTGGGTGAAGGCCACCCGGCTGCCGTCCTCGCCCTCGACGAGGATGTGCTGGCGCTCATTGTCCTCGCTCGCCTTGTCGAGGTCGGCGCTGAGGAACTTGCCGGCGATGTAGACGACCCGGGTGATGGTGCCCGCGATCGGGGTGCGATTGATGTGGACGTCGAACACGCTCATGAAGATCGAGACTCGGACCACCGGCTCCTCGGCCAGGCCGCCTTCGCCCCAGAGCTCGCGCGGCGGCAGGACGTTGGTGATCATGGTGACGAGCCCGTCGGCGGGGGCGATGATCAGCCCCTCGCCGATCGGGGTGGTGCGGACCGGATCGCGGAAGAAGGCGGCGGTCCAGAGCGTGAGCCCCGCCGCCAGCCAGCCGATTATGTCCCAGCCCAGCACCAGCCAGAAGAGCAGCGCGATCGCGCCGGCGGCGACGACGAACTTGCGCCCCTCCGGATGGACCGACGGCCAGCGCCACTGGACGTTGGTGGTGACGAGATCGGACTTTTCGAGGGACGGCATGGGCCAGCCTTTAGGCGGTGCGGCGGGACGAAACAACCGCGAGGCGGGGCGGTTGACAGGGGGCGACCACTGCTTAGGACGGCGCCCAAACCGAACTCCTGCAGAAAGTGCCGAGCCGCATGGCCAAGATCAAAGTGAAGAACCCCGTCGTCGAGCTGGACGGCGACGAGATGACCCGGATCATCTGGCAGTGGATCCGCGAGCGGCTGATCCTGCCCTATCTCGACGTCGAGCTTCTCTATTACGACCTCGGCATCGAGAAGCGCGACGAGACGAACGACCAGATCACCGTCGACGCCGCCAATGCGATCAAGGAGCATGGCGTCGGCGTCAAGTGCGCGACCATCACCCCGGACGAGGCGCGGGTGAAGGAGTTCGGCCTCAAGAAGATGTGGCGCTCGCCCAACGGCACGATCCGCAACATCCTCGGCGGCGTCGTCTTCCGCGAGCCGATCGTGATCGAGAACGTGCCGCGGCTTATCCCGGGCTGGACCGACCCGATCGTCGTCGGCCGCCACGCCTTCGGCGACCAGTATCGCGCGACCGACTTCGTCGTGCCCGGCCCCGGCAAGCTGACGATGAAATGGGAAGGCACCGACGGCCAGGTGCTGGACTTCGAGGTGTTCGACTATCCCGGCGGCGGCGTCGCCATGGGGATGTACAATCTCGACGAATCGATCCGCGACTTCGCCCATGCCTGCTTCAACTACGGACTCAACCGGGAATGGCCGGTCTACCTCTCGACCAAGAACACGATCCTCAAGGCCTATGACGGCCGCTTCAAGGACCTGTTCGAGGAGATTTACGAGGCCGAGTTCAGGGAGCGGTTCGAGGCGCTCGGCATCGGCTACGAGCACCGGCTGATCGACGACATGGTCGCCTCGGCGCTGAAATGGTCGGGCAAGTTCGTCTGGGCCTGCAAGAATTACGACGGCGACGTCCAGTCGGACCAGGTCGCCCAGGGCTTCGGCTCGCTGGGGCTGATGACCTCGATCCTGATGAGCCCGGACGGCAGGACGGTCGAGGCCGAGGCGGCGCACGGCACCGTCACCCGCCATTACCGCATGCACGAGGCCGGCAAGGCGACCTCGACCAACCCGATCGCCTCGATCTTCGCCTGGACCGGCGGCCTCAAATATCGCGGCCGCTTCGACGGGACGCCCGAAGTGACCCGCTTCGCCGAGACGCTCGAGCGGGTCTGCATCGAAACCGTGGAAAGCGGCAAGATGACCAAGGACCTCGCGATCCTGATCGGCCCCGAGCAGAGCTGGATGACGACCGAGCAGTTCTTCGAGGCGATCCGGCTCAACCTCGAAGCGGCGATGGCGGCGGAGCCGGCCTGACGGGCGACCGCACATGTTCGCGGCGGACGCCGAGGCCGATGACGCGGCCGGGGATTCGGCGCAGCCACGCGAAGCGGTCGAGCAGGCGCACGGGCCAGGGCGCCTTGCGGATCGGCGCCCCCGGCCGAAGCAGCCGGCCGATGACGCGGTCCTGGGCGAATTTCTGCGCGGCCTGGATCGCGCGGGTCGGGAACAGCCGCCTTTTCTCCACCCTGCCCAGCAGCGCATCGACATCCTCGCCGCGGCCGAGCGGGCCGGCGAGGATGTTCGCGGCCGCCACCGCGTCCTGGATGGCGAGGTTGATGCCGATGCCGCCGATCGGCGACATGGCGTGGGCGGCGTCGCCGATCGCGAGCAGGCCGGGCCGGTGCCAGCGGGTCAGCCGGTCGAGCTTGACGCTGAGCAGATGGAGATCGGTGATCTCGTCGAGCTCGGCGAGGTCGAGCTCGGGCGCGGCCGCCGCGACCTCCTCGCGGATCGCCTCGATGCCCCGCGCCTGATAGGCTTCCGCCGCGCCCTTGGGGATCAGGAAGGCGCATTGCCAATAATCGCCGCGGTCGATCATCACCAGCAGGCGGCCGCGCTCGACATTGCCGCGCAGCCCGCCTTGCTGGTCCCTCGGCTTGGCGATCCGGAACCAGAAGACGTCCATCGGCGCGCCGAGATCATCGACCGGAAGCAGCTGCCTCACGATCGACGCCCGCCCGTCGGCGGCAAGGACGAGGCGGCCGCGAAGCGCGCGGCCGTCCTCGAGCCGGACGCCGGCCACCCTGCGCTGCTCCTCGACAAAGCCGGCGACCGGCGCGCACATCTCCAGCCGGAAGCCGGAATAAGCGCTCGCCGCCTCGCGCAGGAAGCTGAGGAAGTCCCACTGGGGCATCATCGCGATGAACGGGGCCGGCGTCCTGAGGTGCGAGAGGTCGCCGATCGTCCATTCGCGCCCGGCGAGCCGGAGGCGCGCCTCGGCAAGGCGGTTGTGCGGCCGCCGCAGGAAGCTCTCGAGCAGGCCGAGCTCGTCGAGTATCTCCATCGTCGAGGGGTGGACGGTGTCGCCCCGGAAATCGCGCAGGAAGTCGGCATGCTTTTCGAGGACGAGCACGTCGGCGCCGGCGCGGGCGAACAGCAGCCCGGCCATCATCCCCGCCGGCCCGCCGCCGATTATGATCAGGTCCGCGTCCATCTAAGCTGACAATCGCGCCCATTGCTGCATAAAGGCAAGATGACCCACGGCGAATTCGGCACTTCCGGGCTCAGCGACGCGCTCGTCATCCTCGGCGCGGCGGGGATCGTCATTCCCGCTTTCGCGCGGATCCGGATCAGCCCGGTGATCGGCTTCATCCTGATCGGCATCCTGGTCGGCCCCTCGGGCCTGGGGGCGATGGTCGGCAGGCTGCCCTGGCTCAACTTTCTCACCATCTCCAATCCCGAGGCGGTCGCGCCGTTCGCCGAGTTCGGCATCATCCTGCTCTTGTTCTCGATCGGGCTCGAACTGTCCTTCCGCCGGCTGTGGGGGATGCGGCGGCTGGTGTTCGGCGTCGGCGCGGCGGAGCTGCTGCTGTCGGCGGCGGTGATCGGCGTCGGCATTCATCTCCTCGGCTATGGCTGGATCCCCGCTTTCGCGCTCGGCATCGCGCTGGCGCTGTCGTCGACCGCGGTGGTGCTGCCGTTGGTCGGGACGGCGAGCCCGGTCGGGCGCTCGGCCTTCGCGATGCTGCTGTTCGAGGATCTCGCGCTGGTCCCGATCGTGTTCGCGCTCGGGGCGCTCGCGCCCAACGCGCAGGGCGGCGTCGAGGGCCTGCTCCGGACGCTCTGGCTCGGCGCCGCGGTGATCGCGGCGATGCTGCTGCTCGGCCGGTTCGTGCTGCCGCGGCTGTTCGCGCAGGCGGCGCGGACCAAGAGCCCGGAGCTGTTCCTCTCGGTCAGCCTGCTCGTCATCATCGCCGCGAGCCTCGCCACCGCCGCCGCCGGCCTGTCGCCGATCGTCGGCGCGCTCGTCGCCGGCATCCTGATCGCAGAGACCGAATATCAGGGCGAGGTCGAGGGGATGACGGCGCCGTTCCGCGGGCTCGGCCTCGGCGTGTTCCTGATCACCGTCGGGATGAGCCTCGATTTGCGCTTCATCCTGGCCGGCTGGCCGCAATTGCTGGCGGCCCTGGTCGGGGTGATGCTGGTCAAGACGCTGGTGACGGCCGCCCTGCTCCGGCTCGGCGGCAAGCGCCAGGCGGTCGCGGCCGAAGCGAGCCTGTTGATGGCCTCGCCCTCGGAAACCACCCTGATCGTGCTGGGCGCGGCCTCGGCGGCGGGGCTGATCGGGCGCGAGACCGCGGCCTTCTGGCAGATCGTCACCGCGATGGGGCTGACCCTCACCCCCCTGCTCGCCCGGCTCGGCCGCGACGCGGCGCGCCGGCTCGAGCGGCGCGGCGACGACGATGTCGGGGGGCTGGCGCCGACCCGCGAGGCGCCGCGGGCGGTGGTGATCGGCTTCGGCCGGGTCGGGCGGCTGGTCGCCGAGATGCTGGCCTTCCACGACAGGCCCTATGTCGCGGTCGATTCGGACATCGATTCGGTCAAGGCGGCGCGCGCCGAGGGCTTCCCATTGATCTTCGGCGACGCCTCGCGGCCCGAGTTCGTCGACCGGCTCAACCTCGGCCACGCGAGCGCCTTGATCCTGACCATGGACGATCCGGTCCAGGTGGTGCGGATGGTGAAACGGGTGCGGGCCTGGTGCCCGGACCTCACCATCGTGGCGCGCGCGCGCGACCCCGAGCACGCCGCCGAGCTCTACAAGGCCGGCGCCACCGACGCCGTGCCCGAGACGCTCGAATCCTCGCTCCAGCTTTCCGAGGCGGTGCTGGTCGATCTCGGCCTGGCGATGGGCCCGGTGATCGCCTCGATCCACGAGAAGCGGGCCGAGCTCAGGCAGCAGATCATGGAGATGGGCGAGCTGGACCGCGAACCGCCGCAGCGCGGCAAGCGGCTTCGCGACGCGCTGATGCGCACGCAGAGCTGAACCTGCGCCGCCTTCCTACTCGCCGCGCGGATAGCGCTCGAGGAACGCGTCGAGACTCTCCGGGGCCGCGATCCCGCGCTCCGTGGCAATGAAGCTCAGCAGCGTGATCGGCTTGCCGCACCGCGCGGCGGCCGCGACCTTGTGGTGCCCGTCCATGAGATAGTGGGCCAGGCACCAGTGGCCCGATTCGCTGTCATAATATTGCTTGTTGTCGAGAATGCCGACCGCGACGGCGGTCGGCCGGGCGCCGCTTGCGAGCCGGGCCTCGACCGCGTCGATCCGCCGGCTGTCGAGCCTGTCCTCCGGCTGCAGCGGAACCAGGAACTCGAACGTCCGGTCCTTGCCCCATGGGTCCGTCAGCCCGGATTCGCGGCGCACGCGATAATAAGGGGTTTGCGGGTCGGTCACCTCGTCTCCGATCCGTCGGCCCCAGGAGGAGGGCTGCTCGCAGGAGAAATAGTCGTCGGCGCTCCCCGGCGCCACGCGCACGGGCTGCAGGCGGAACAGCGCGATCCGATAGGCACCCCGCTCGAGCAGGCGGCCAAAGCTCTCGACGACCGCGCCGTCGGCCGCATCGAGGCCGCCATCGACGCGTTCGCGTATCTCGTCGAGATCGAGCGGATCGGCCGGCGCCGGCAGGCGGCGGAACCAGAATTCGCACGTGCCGCAGATATTGCCGATGTCGTAGACATTCGCGCCGCCGACGGCGAGGAATCGCGACCAGATCTTCCAGTCACCGCCGCCGGTCCTCGGAAATGAAATCAGCGGCGTCGCACTGCCGAGATGGCGGGCGGTGGCCGCAATCAGCCGCGACCCGCCGCCGCTCACGCCGGGAGGGACTCGAGCGCGCCCCTGACCGCGGCGAGGGCTTCGGCCGCGCTGGTGCCGTCGGGGCCGCCCCCCTGGGCCATGTCGGGACGGCCGCCGCCGCCCTGCCCACCGACCGCTTCGACCGCCTTGCGGACGAGGTCGACGGCATTGCGGCTCGAGGTCAGGTCGTCGGTGACGCCGACGGCGACGGTGGCGCGGCCGTCATTGACCGCGACCAGAGCGACGACGCCCGAGCCGACCCGCGCCTTGGCTTCGTCGACCAGGCCGCGCAGCGCCTTGGGGTCGAGCCCGTCGACGATCTGGCCGATGAAGCCATGGCCGCCGATCTGCTCGGCTGCGGCGGCCGCCGCCTGGCCGCTGCCCATCGCCAGCGCCTTCTTCGCCTCGGCGAGCTCGCGTTCGAGCCGGCGGCGCTCCTCGACCAGCGACGCGACGCGCGCGGGCACCTCCTCGGGCGACGTCTTGAGCGCGGCGGCCGTTTCCTTGAGCCGGTCCTCCCGGTCCGTGAGCCACTTGCGCGCGGCCTCGCCGGTCAGCGCCTCGATCCGGCGGACGCCGGCGGCGACGGCGCTCTCGCCGATGATCTTGAACAGCTGGATGTCGCCGAGCGCGTTGACATGGGTGCCGCCGCACAGCTCGACCGAATAAGCGGCCTCCGCCTCGTCGCCCATCGACAGGACTCGAACCTCCTCGCCATATTTCTCGCCGAACAGCGCCAGCGCGCCCGCCTCGACCGCCGCCTCCGGAGTCATCAGCCGGATGCCGATCGGCCGGTTCTCGCGGATATGGCGGTTCACATCCGCCTCGACCGCCTCGATCTCGGCGCGGGTCATCGGCTTGGGATGGGAGAAGTCGAACCGGAAATGGTCCGGGGCGACCAGGCTGCCCTTCTGGGTGACATGGCCGCCGAGCCGCTTGCGCAGCGCGGCGTGGAGCAAATGGGTCGCCGAATGGTTGGCGCGGACCTTCGCGCGGCGGGCGGCGTCGACGCTCAGATGGACGGCGTCGCCGACCGCGACGGCGCCCTTGCGGATCGTCGCCTGATGGGCGTGGAGCTTGCCGAGCGGCTTGGACGTATCCTCGACTTCGGCTTCCAGGCCCTTGTCGGACGTGATCTTTCCCGTGTCGCCGATCTGGCCGCCGCTTTCGCCGTAGAAGGGCGTCTGGTTGGTCAGGATGGCGACCCTGTCGCCCTCGCCCGCCGAGTCGACGCGCGCGCCGTCCCTGACCATGGCGACGACCACGCCTTCGCCGTCATGGCCGAGATAGCCGGTGAACTCGGTCGCGCCATGCTCTTCGGCGATGTCGAACCAGACCTCCTCGGACGCCTTGGCGCCCGACCCCTTCCAGGCGGCGCGGGCCTGCGCCTTCTGGTCGGCCATGGCGGCGTCGAAGCCGGCGCGGTCGACGCCGAAGCCCTGGGCGCGCAGCGCATCCTCGGTGAGGTCGTAGGGAAAGCCGTAGGTGTCGTAGAGCTTGAACGCGGTCGCGCCGGGGAGCGTGTCGCCCGCCTTCATGCCGCCGGTCGCCTCGTCGAGCAGCCGGAGCCCGTTGGCCAGCGTCTGGCGGAAGCGGGTCTCCTCGAGCTTCAGAGTCTCCTCGATCAGCGGCTGGGCGCGGACCAGGTCGGGATAGGCGGCGCCCATTTCGGCGACCAGCGCCGGGACGAGCCGGTGCATCAGCGGCTCGGCGGCGCCAAGCAGATGGGCATGGCGCATCGCCCGGCGCATGATCCGCCGCAGCACATAGCCCCTGCCCTCGTTGGCCGGCAGCACGCCGTCGGAGATGAGGAAGCCCGAGGCGCGCAGATGATCGGCGATCACCTTGTGGCTGACGCTGGCGGCGTCGGTGCGGGTCAGCTCGGCCGAGGCGCCGATCAGCTCGCGGAATGTGTTGGTCTCGAAGACGCTGTGGACGCCCTGCAGGACCGTCGAAATCCGCTCCAGCCCCATGCCGGTGTCGATCGACTTGTTGGGCAGCTCGCGGACGATCTCATTGTCCTCCTGCTCGTATTGCATGAAGACGAGGTTCCAGATCTCGACGAAGCGGTCGCCGTCCTCGTCGGGCGAGCCGGGCGGGCCGCCCGGGATGGCCTCGCCATGATCGAAGAAGATCTCCGAGCAGGGGCCGCAGGGGCCGCTGTCGCCCATCGCCCAGAAATTGTCCTTGGTCGGAATCCGGATGATGCGCTCGTCGGGCAGGCCCGCGATCTTCTTCCACAGGTCCCAGGCTTCATCGTCGGTATGGTAGACGGTGACGGTGAGCCGGTCCGGCGACAGTCCGAAATCGCGGGTGATCAGGGTCCAGGCGAGCTCGATCGCCCGCTCCTTGAAATAGTCGCCGAACGAGAAATTGCCGAGCATCTCGAAGAAGGTGAGATGGCGGGCGGTGTAGCCGACATTGTCGAGATCGTTGTGCTTGCCGCCGGCGCGCACGCATTTCTGCGACGAGGCCGCGGTGACGTAGGGCCGGGTTTCGAGGCCGGTGAAGACGTTCTTGAACGGCACCATACCGGCATTGACGAACATCAGGGTCGGGTCGTTCTGCGGCACCAAAGGCGCGGACGGCACGATCTGGTGCTGCGCGGCCGCGAAATAGTCGAGGAAGGCCCGCCTGATGTCGTTGGTCGAGGTCATGCCAGCGATGTAAGCGACATGCTGCGCTGCGGCAAGCAAGCGGGGCTTCCCGACCCGGGCCGTCACCGGCTAGAATGCGGACATGCACGCGCTCCTGTTCGGCCTCGCCCTTCTCGCCGCCACCCCGGCCGCCGCCCAGCCTGCCAGGGAGCTGGTCAATGTCCGCGTCTACGACGTGCCGGCCGGCAGCCGGCCGCACGACGTCGCGCCGGGGCCGGATGGGCTGATCTGGTATACCGGCCAGCGCCGGGGCGTGCTCGGGATCCTCGATCCGGAGACCGGCGCGGTGCGCGAGGTGCCGCTCGGGGCGGGCTCGGCCCCGCACGGCGTCATCCGGGGTCCCGACGGCGCCGCCTGGATCACCGACGGCGGCCTCAACGCGATCGTCCGCGTCGATCCGGCGACCGACGCGGTCCGGGTCTGGCGGCTGCCCGCCGAATTCCCCGATTCGAACCTCAACACCGCCGCCTTCGACCGCGAGGGCCGGATCTGGTTCACCGGCCAGACCGGCGTCTACGGCCGGCTCGACCCGGCGACCGGCGAGATGCGGGTGTGGCGCGACCCGGAAGGGCGCGGCCCCTACGGGATCGCGGCGACTCCGGCCGGCGACATCTATTACGTCTCGCTCGCCGGCAGCCACCTCGCGCGGGTCGACCGCGCCACCGGCGCGGCGACGATCATCGAGCCGCCGACGCCGGACCAGGGCGCGCGCCGGGTCTGGGCGGACAGTCGCGGCAATCTGTGGATCTCGGAATGGAATGGCGGCCAATTGAGCCGCTACACGCCCTCGACCGGCGCGTGGCGCAGCTGGCGCCCGGAGGGCGAGCGGACCCGGGTCTACGCCGTCTATGTCGACGATCGCGACATCGTCTGGCTCACCGAATGGGGCGGCAACGCGACCCTTTCCTTCGATCCGGCGAGCGAGCGCTGGACCCGCTATCCGGGCAGCGCGGCCAACGCCAATGTCCGCCAGATTCTCGGCCGGCCGGGCTGGGTCTATCTGCCGGAATCGGGGCTCGACCGGATCATGGTGGTGCGGACCGCCCCGTGAGCCTCTTCATCGCCGCCGCGCTGGCGGCCTCGCCTTACGCCCCGTGCGCCGCCTGCCACGCGCTCGAGCCGGGCCGTAACAGCCCGGCGGGGCCGACCCTGCACGCCATCGTCGGCCGCCCGGTCGCAGGGCTGGAGGGCTTCAACTATTCGCCGGCGCTGCGCCGCTTCGCGCGCCGCCATCCGCGCTGGACCCGCACTCTGCTCGACCGCTTCCTCGCCGACCCCGAAGCGCTGGTTCCCGGCACCGAGATGGGCTTCATCGGCATGAGCGATCCCGCGCGCCGGCGCGCGCTGATCGACTGGCTGGCCGTCCCGCGGCGGCGCAACTAGCCGCTTTTCGGCCTCGGTCCGGCCGTCCCCCCTTGCGCTTTCCCGCCGACAGGAGGAAGCTGGACATTTCCCATGAGGCGCGCGGCCGCGTCTTCTCGCGGCGCCGCTTGAGGCGAGCAAGGAGACCGATATGCCCACCAGAGCTGCAGGCACCAGAACGATCGCGCTCGTGGGCCCCGGCGGGGCGGGTAAGACCAGCCTAGCCGAGGCCCTTCTCTTTGCGGCCGGCGCGACCGGGCGGCAGGGCTCGGTCGCCGACGGCAGCAGCATCGGCGACGCCAGCCCCGAGGCGCGCGCCCGCGGCGGCTCGACCGAGCTCAATCTGATGCATTTCGACTATTTGGACGACCGCTACGCGCTGATCGATGCGCCGGGCTCGGTGGGCTTTTCCGCCGACGGCGCGCTCGGCATGGCGGCCGCCGACCTCGCCCTCGTCGTCGTCGATCCCGACCCCGCCCGCGCCCTGCTCGCCGAGCCGACGCTGCGGCGCCTCGAGGAGCTCGGCATCCCGCACATGATCTTCGTCAACAAGATCGACCAGGCGCGCGGCTCGATCCAGTCGCTGCTGGAAGCGCTTCAGCCGATGTCGAAATCCCCTTTGATCGCCCGCTGGATTCCGATCCGCGAGGGGGAGGCGATCACCGGCTTCGTCGATATCGCGCTCGAGCGCGCTTATTATTACCGCAAGGGCCAGCCCTCCGAGCAGAAGGACATCCCGGCCGACCTCGCCGACCGCGAGGCGCTCGAGCGCACCCAGATGCTCGAGCATCTCGCCGACCATGACGATGCGCTGCTCGAGCAGTTGCTGATGGACGAGATTCCGGACCGGCAGACCGTGTTCGACGACCTCGCCAGGGAAACCGGCCAGGGACAGATCGTGCCGGTGCTGTTCGGCTCCGCCCAGAACGGATTCGGCGTCCGGCGGCTGATGAAGGCGCTCCGCCACGAGGCGCCCGGCCCCGCCGCGGCCGCCGAGCGGCTCGGCGCGACCGGCAGCTGCGCCTTCATCTTCAAGGTCAGCCATGGCGGCGCGATGGGGCGGGTTTCCTATGCCCGCATCTTCGGCGGCGCGCTCAAGGAAGGTCAGGAGCTGAAGTCGACCGGCGGCGAGACGGTGCGGATCGGCACCCTGTTCGCGGTCCAGGGCGACAAGACCGCCAAGCTCGCCGAGGCCAGGGCCGGCGACGTGGTCGCGGTCGCCAAGCTGGAAGGAGTCCATGCCGGCGAATGGCTAGCGGGCGGCGCCGCGCCGCCGACTCCCGACATCGCCCAGCCGGTCCGCAACTATGCGCTCGCGATCGCCACGCGGGACCGCAAGGACGATGTCCGCCTCTCGACCGCCTTGCACAAGCTCACAGAGGAAGACCGCGCGCTGACGTGGGAGCAGGACGAGGAGATGCACGAAACGCGGCTGCGCGGCGTCAACGACGAGCATCTCAAGGTGACCCTCGAGCGGCTGAAGCGGCGCTACGGCGTCCCGGTCGATTCGCGCATGCCGGCGGTCGGCTACAAGGAATCGATCCGCAAGACCGTCACCCAGCGCGGCCGCCACAAGAAGCAGTCGGGCGGCCACGGCCAGTTCGGCGACTGCGTGATCGAGGTCAAGCCGCTGCCGCGCGGCGGCGGCTTCCGGTTCGACGACAAGATCACCGGCGGCGTGATCCCCAAGCAATGGATTCCCGCGGTCGAGGCCGGCGTCCGCGACGCGCTCGGCAAGGGGCCGCTGGGCTTTCCGGTGGTCGACGTCGCGGTGACCCTGATCGACGGCTCCTACCATAGCGTCGACAGTTCGGAGATCGCGTTCCGGACCGCCGGCCGGATCGGAATGGCCGAGGCGCTCGGCCAGGCCGCGCCGCATCTGCTCGAGCCGGTCCAGAAGGTGACGATCACCGCGCCGAGCAACGCCACCTCCAAGGTCACCTCGGCGGTGGCGAGCCGGCGCGGCCAGATGCTCGGCATGGGGCCGCGCGAAGGCTGGTCGCACTGGGACCTGATCGAGGCGCTAATCCCTGAGGCCGAGATGCAGGGCTTCGACGCCGAGCTGCGCTCGCTGAGCCAGGGCCTGGCGACCTACGAGGCCGAGTTCGACCATCTCGCCGAGCTCAATGGCGCGCTGGCCGACAAGGTCGTGCAGAAGGAGCTGGAGCCCGCCTAGTTTGCCGTGCTGGTCGAGCGAAGCGATGGGTCGGACTTTTCTGATCCCTCCGTCACCCTGAACTTGGTTCAGGGTCCATGAGCACCGACGCGAGCGAACCTGCACGATCCGCGTTCATGGATCCCGGATCAAGTCCGGGATGACGGGATGGCGAGTGGGGACTGTCACTTTCCGCGGCGCCGCGCGAGGCTTCGCACGCAGCGGGTGAAAATGACCGTCCCTTATGATAGGCTCCCCCCATGGCGGACGTTTTCCTGTCCTATGGGCGCTCCACGCGGCCGCGGGTCGAGCAGATCAGCGAGGCGATGGAAGCGGGCGGCTACAGCCTGTGGTGGGACAAGGCGCTCAACGCGTCGGACGATTATGCGCTGGTGATCGAGCGCGAGATCGACGCCGCCCGCTGCGTCGTCGTCGCCTGGTCGAACCAGGCGCGCCAGTCGCTCTGGGTGCGGGCCGAGGCCAATGAGGCGCTCGACAAGGGCAAGCTCGTCCAGATCAACCTCGACGCCTGCCGGCTGCCCCTGCCGTTCACGATGCTTCATTTCCTCGACTTCCGGCCCTGGCGCGGCGAACGCGAAGGCTCGCCCTGGAGCGAGTTCGACGGGCGGGTGGGCGGCATGCTGCGCGGCGAGGCGGTCTATCAGGCCGCGATGCCCGAGCCGGGGCCGGCGCTGCAGGGCTTCGGCAAGATGGCCCTGCTCGGCTGGGCCGCGATCGCGCTGGCGATCATGGTCGCGCTGGCGGTGGCGATGGTCGCGACCGGGCGGCTCGCGCCGGCGACGTTCAGCGCGCTGACCCTGTCCGCTCTGGCGGCGGCGGCGATCCTGATGGCGCTCGCCGCCTTCGTGTTGATTCGCGTCAGCCTGGCGTCGCGGCGATGAGCGGCCCCACCAACCGCCGCTTCGTCCGCAGTGCCTGGACCTTGCTCGCCTTCCAGTTCGTCGCGGCCGCCGGCGCCACCGGAGTCGCGATCTGGGCGGCGACCAAGGTCCAGGCCCTGGTCGACCAGCGCGACCTCCTCCAGCACCGCGTCACCGAGCTCGAAACGCGCCCGGCGGCTCCGGCGCCGCCGCCCGAGCCGGCGCCAGCCGAACCGCCGCCGGTCGAGAATGCGGTCGTGCCGGCGGAGCCCCCGCCGCCGCCGCCGCCTCCCGCGCCGCCCCCGCGCCAGCCGCGGGCGAATGTGCCGGATCGTCCGGTCCCGCCGCCGCGGGTGCGCCGGCCGCCGCCGGTGATCGTCCCCGTCATCCGGCCGCCGGTTCAGGTGGACAAGCCGCCACCGCCGCCGCCGCCGCCGCCACCGCCGCCGCCTCCCCCACCGCCGCCGCCGCCGCCGCCGGAGCGGCCGCGGCGCGAGCGGCCGCGGATCACGATCACGCCCTTCTTCCCGGGGATCAACCTCGGCGGCCCGCGCCGGCCGCGGCGGGACCCGGCGCCGCCGAGCACCCCGCAGCAACCCCAGGGCCAGCAGCCGCCGCCGGGCGCCGCCGGCCCCAACCGGACGGTCGGACCGGCCGTCCAGCAGCCGGGCACGACGACAACCACGACCACGACGACCACCAATACGCGACGGGTCCGGCGAACGCGCCCGCCCCCGGACCCCAATCAGCCGCCGCCGCAATGATTTAGCTTGGATGCGCCTCCGCGGCAGCGCCGCCGGGGTCCGCCGGGGCCGGCGCCGGCACATGCTCCTCGCCGCGCGACACCGCCACCGCGATCGTCAGATCGCCGGTGACGTTGAGCGTGGTCCGGCACATGTCGAGCAGGCGGTCGACGCCGAGGATGAGGCCGATCCCCTCCGCCGGCACCCCGACCGAGGTGAGAATGATCGCGATCACCGGCAGCGAGCCCGCGGGCACGCCGGCGGTGCCGATGCCGGCGAGGATGCAGATCAGGAGCACCGTCACCTGCGCCCACAGGTCGAGCGGCACGCCGAAGAACTGGGCGAGGAACAGGACCGTGATCCCCTCGAAGATCGCGGTGCCGTTCTGGTTGGCGGTGGCGCCGATCGTCAGCACGAAGCGCGACACGCGCGGCGGCAGCTTCAGCTCGTGCTCGGCGACGCGCAGCGCGGTCGGCAGCGTCGCGTTCGACGAGGCGGTCGAGAAGGCCACCACCATCGCTTCCTGGACCTCGCGGAAGAAGGAGATGGGCGACTTCTTGGCGATGAGGGCGAGCACGAGCGGATAGGTGACGAACATGTGCAGGCCGAGCGCGAGCAGGACGACGCCGACATAGGCGGCGAGACGGCCGAGCAGGTCCCAGCCGAACACGGCCGCGAGGTTGAACATGAAGCAGGCGATGGCGAGCGGGGCGAGGCGGATGACGATCCCGATCAGGCGCATCGTCACGTCGAGCAGGCCCTGGACCATCTCCTGCAGGCGGTTCGAGGCCGGGCTGCGCACCAGCAGGAGGCCGATGCCGAACACCAGGGCGAAGAACATCACCGCCAGCACGTCATTGTCGGCGGCGGCGGCGACGACGTTGTTGGGAATGATCTTGAGCAGGGTATCGACGATCCCGGTCTGCTCGTGGCTGGTGGCGAGGATCTGGCTGGTCCGCTCGCCCTGTTGGGCCAGCAGCGCCTGCGCCTGGGCGGGATCGACGCCGACGCCGGGGTGGAGCAGATTGGCCGCGGCCAGCGCGATCCCGACCGCGATCGAGGAGAGAATCACGGTGAAGACCAGGGTCTTCACGCCGATCCGCTTCAGCGCCCGGACGTCGCCCATCTCAGCGATGCCGACGACCAGGGCCGAGAAGAGCAAGGGGATGACGAGCATGAACAGCAGGCGCAGGAAGATGCTGCCGATCGGGCCGGTCACATAGGTGGTGACGGTCCCGACCCAGGGCGCGCCGGGCTGGCTCATGTGAACGATGAGGCCGGCGACGAGGCCGATCACGAAGCCGATCAGCATCTTCATCTGCAGCGAGACGCGGCGCGGCACGGCCGTTTCCATGACGACTTCCCCTTGGCTGTTATCGGCGGGCATCGGGACGCGCGGAGGATGAAAAGTCAACCTCATTCGGCTAGGGTGAAGAGATGATCGAGATCGCCGGAATCGAACTGCTGCCCGCCTGGTCGGTCTTCCTCGGCTTCGTCGTGGCGGGGCTGGCGCTCAACATCGTGCCGGGCGCGGACATGACCTTCGTCGTCGCCAGCGCGGCGCGCGGCGGCCGGCGCGCCGGCATCGTCGCGGCGCTGGGGATCGGCGCCGGCACCCTGGTCCACATCCTCGCCGCGACGCTCGGCCTGTCGGCGATCCTCGCTTCGTCGCAAGCCGCGTTCGACCTCATCAAGTGGATCGGCGCGGCCTATCTGCTCTGGATCGCCTTCTCGCTGGTGCGCGGCGGGGAAGCGAAGACGACCCCGCCGGGCGGGCGGACGTTCCGCGCGGCGGCGCTGGTCAACGTGCTCAACCCCAAGGTCGCCCTGTTCTTCCTCGCCTTCCTGCCGCAATTCGTCGATCCGGCGGCCGCCGTGCCCTGGCTGCAGATCCTCTGCCTCGGCCTGTGGTTCGATCTGGTCGGGACCCTGGTCAACATCGTCATCGCCGTCGCCGCCGCCGGCACCGCGGCGCGGCTCAGGGGCGTCGCCTGGATCGGCAAGGCCGCGCGCTGGCTGGCGGCGACCCTGATCGGTGCGCTGGCGATCCAGCTCGCGCTCGCCTCGCGACGTCACGCATAGGCATAGGGGCCTCCCTTCTTCAGCGCCTCGGAATAAGCGGGACGGGCGTGGATGCGCTCGAGCCAGTCGGCGAGGTGCGGATGATCGGGGCCGAGCCCGGCGCGGCCGCGCGAGACTTCGAGCGGGAAGCTCATCATGATGTCGGCGGCGGTGAACTCGTCGCCGGCGAACCAGTCGCGCTCGCCAAGCTCGCTCTCCAGCCAGTCGAAATGCGCCTTGAGCATCGCGAGGATCGGCGCCTTCGCCGGCCGGCCGAGCAGGCCGAGCCGATTGAGGATCAACAGGCCGAACAAGGGCGGCATCATCGAGCCTTCGGCATAATGGAGGAACTGACGGTAGCGCAGCACCGCGTCGCGATTCGCCGGCGGCCCGAGCCGCCCGTCCGCTTTCTCGACCAGATAGTCGACGATCGCGCCGGTCTCGGCGATGGCGCGGCCCTCGTCCTCGATCACCGGCGACTTGCCGAGCGGATGGACGCGCTTCAGCGCGGGCGGCGCCAGCATCGTCTTGCTGTCGCGCTCGTAGCGGACGACCTCGTAGGGCAGTTCGAGCTCCTCGAGCAGCCAGAGGATGCGCTGCGAGCGCGAATTTTCGAGATGGTGGACCCTGATCATGACGCCTCGGCCTTTGCGGTGACGATCCAGGCGGCCGCCCGGAAGAGGATATGATCGCCGGCGCGATGCCGGTCGACGATCTCGGCGAGCGCCGCGGTCGCCGCGCCGCCGGCGTCCGCGTCGAGCGTCCGCAGCAGCGCCGCGAACGGGCCGATGCGCCGGAAATAGGCGATCGCATCGGCGCGCGCGTCCTCGCCGGCGCCGGCGACGAAATCGAAATCGAGCGCGCTTATCTCGGGCGGGGCGAAGCCGGCGCTGGTCAGGATCGCGGTGATCCGGGCCGGGTCGGCGAAGGCGAACGGGCCGGGCGCTTCGGGCGCGGCCGGCGCCTCGGGCGCGAACCGCTCGAAGATCGGGCTGAGCGCCGTCACCCATTGATTGTCGGCGCGGTCGCGGAAGCAGGAGAAGACCAGCCGCGCGTCGCTCCCGGCGAGCGCGCGCAGATGGGCGAAAGCGGCGACCGGATCGTCGAAGAACATCACCCCGTGGCGCGAGACGATCAGGTCGAAGCCGGCGCGCGCCGGCGCCCAGCGGGCGGCGTCGGCGACCTCGAAGCGCAGGTTCGGCCGGCCGGCGGCGCGTTCGCGGGCGGCGGCGACCAGCGCTTCGGATAGATCCACGCCGGTGATCCCGGCATCGGGAAGAGCGGCGGCCAGGGCGAGGCTGGTGGCGCCGGCGCCGCAGCCGACGTCGAGGATTCGGGGACGCTCGAACCGGGCCGCCGCGGCCGCCGCCGCTTCGACCAGCGCGTCGTTGACCGGCGCCAGCACCCGGTCGGTGCGCCGCCATTCCTCGGCCCAGACGTCGCCGACCCTGCCGCGCCACTCAAATGCTTCGGTCATCGCGTCCTCGTAGCGGCGCGCGCGGGCAATTGGAACTTGCCCGCCTGCGCCGACTTGGGCAGACGGGGCCGCCCTTCCCTGCAGGCGTGCCGGAGATGCAACCGACCGAGGCCCGCGTGCCGGGCAAGAAAGAATTCGTCGTCCTGATCGCCGCGCTGATGGCATCGAATGCGCTCGCGATCGACGCCATGCTGCCGGCGCTCGCGGCGATCGGCGACGCGCTCGACGTCACCCAGGACAATCACCGCCAGCTGGTGATCACCGTCTATCTGCTCGGATTCGGCGGGTCGCAGATTTTCTACGGCCCGCTCGCCGACCGGTTCGGGCGCAAGACGCTGCTGATCGGCTGCATGCTTTGCTACGCGCTGTTCGGCACGCTGGCGGGGCTGGCCGGGAGCATGAACCTGCTGCTCGCCGCGCGGCTCCTGCAGGGCGTGGCCGCCGGCGGGACGCGGGTGCTGGTCGTCGCCATCGTGCGCGACCGCTTCCATGGCTCGGCGATGGCGCAGGTGATGTCGCTGGTGATGATCATCTTCATCGCCATTCCGGTGATCGCCCCGGCGCTCGGCCAGGCCGTGGTCGCGATCGCCGGCTGGCGGCACATCTTCATCCTGCTCGCCGGCTATGGGCTGCTGCTGGCGCTGTGGGGCGGGATCAGGATGCCCGAGACGCTGGCGCCGGAAGACCGCCGGCCGCTCGCCGCGCGGCCGATCCTGGCGGCGATCGCAGCGACCCTTTCCGTCCGCTCGTCGATCGGCAACACGATCGCGTCCACGCTCGCGTTCGGCGGCCTGTTCGCCTTCATCGGCTCGATCCAGCAGATCGTGTTCGACACGTTCGGGCGGCCCGAGCTGATCGGCCTCGTCTTCGGCTGCGTCGCCGCGCCGATGGCGGTTTCGTCTTATGCCAATTCGCGGCTGGTGATGGGCGTCGGCGCGCGCCGGCTGCTGCTGGCGGCGCTGGCCATGCTCACCGCGGTCTCGGCGGCCCATCTGGGGGTGGTGCTCGCCCGGGGAGAAACGATCTGGCTGTTCGTCGTCATGCAGGCGCTGACCCTCGCCTGCTTCGGCCTGGTCGGCGCCAATGCCGGCGCGCTGGCGATGGAGCGAATGGGCCATATCGCCGGCACCGCCTCGGCCATCCAAGGGCTGGTGACGACCAGCGGCGGGGCGCTGATCGGCTTCGTCATCGGCCAGCTCTACGACGGCACGACGGTGCCGCTGGTCGCCGGCTTCGCACTCTGCGGCGGCCTGGCGCTGCTCGCCGCCGCCTGGGCCAATCCAGCGCCGGCGCCTGCCCCCGTCGAAGCCGGCGGGCTTTAGGCCGCCAAAGTGGACAAACTGGACGCTACTGCGCCCTAAATCTCCTCCTCCGCGTCCGGGCCGACCATCAGCGCCTCGGCGACCTGGTCGGTATGGCCGCGGATCGCGCGCTCGAGCCGCTCGGCGACCTCGGGATTCTCCTTCAGATAGGCCTTGGCGTTCTCGCGGCCCTGGCCGATCCGGATCGAATCGTAGCTGAACCAGGAGCCCGATTTCTCGATGAGGCCGGCCTTGACGCCGAGATCGAGGATCTCGCCCAATTTCGAGACGCCCTCGCCGTACATGATGTCGAACTCGACCTGCTTGAACGGCGGCGCCAGCTTGTTCTTGACGACCTTGACCCGGGTCGTGTTGCCGATGATCTCGTCGCGGTCCTTGATCTGGCCGGTGCGGCGGATGTCGAGCCGCACCGAGGCGTAGAATTTGAGCGCGTTGCCGCCGGTCGTCGTCTCCGGATTGCCGTACATGACGCCGATCTTCATCCGGAGCTGGTTGATGAAGATCACCAGGCATTTGGACTTGGAGATCGAGCCGGTGAGCTTGCGCAAGCTCTGCGACATCAGCCGCGCCTGCAGGCCGACATGGGAATCGCCCATCTCGCCCTCGATCTCGGCGCGCGGCACCAAAGCGGCGACCGAATCGACGACGAGGATGTCGACCGCGTTCGAGCGCACCAGGGTGTCGGTGATTTCGAGCGCCTGCTCGCCGGTGTCGGGCTGCGAGACGATGAGGTTGTCGACGTCGACGCCGAGCTTGCGGGCATAGATCGGGTCGAGCGCATGCTCGGCGTCGATGAAGGCGGCGACGCCGCCGGCCTTCTGCGCCTCGGCGACCGCGTGCAGCGCCAGCGTCGTCTTGCCCGAGCTTTCCGGCCCGTAGACCTCGACCACCCGGCCGCGCGGCAGGCCGCCGATGCCGAGCGCGATGTCGAGCCCGAGCGATCCGGTCGAGATGGTCTCGATCTCGATCGCCTCGCGCGAGCCCAATCGCATCGCCGAGCCCTTGCCGAAGGCGCGGTCGATCTGCGCCAGCGCCGCATCGAGGGCTTTCTGCTTGTCGGTGTCCATCTGGGTCCTGTCGGAAACGACGTGTAGTGAGGCCGTCATTGGCTTGTCTCCCCGTATTGCGTCGGCGCGCGCCGATCAATGGCGGAGGACGTACATCATTTGTTCCTGCGGAACAAGTGGGAAACGACAGGCTCAGCGCGGGTCGGCCGTCACCGCCCGAAGCGCCTCGCGCATCGCCGCCGGAAAGGCGGGATCGGCATAGATGTCGTTATGGCCGGACCCGGCGAGGGTGCGGTCGAAGACGAGATGCGGGAGCGCGCGGCGAAGCGCGTCGGTGCGCGCGGGCGGCACCAGAGTGTCGGCGCCGCCGGCGACGATCGCGACCGGGACCCGGCCGGCGCGCAGGTCCGCGGCGGGCTCGAGCCGGTGGCGCAACAGCAGCCGCACCGGCATCCAGGGATAATGGCCGGCGGCGACCGCGGCCAGCGAATCGAACGGCGTCACCAGGATCAGCCCGTCGACCGGGCGCCGGGCGGCGAGCGCGGCGGCGACGCCGCCGCCGACGCTGAAGCCGGCGACGACGATGCGGGCCGGGCGCAGCCGGGCGCGCAGGAAATCGTGGATGACGAGCGCGTCTTCCGCGAGCGCGGCGGCGCCCGGCCGGCCCTCGCTCGGCGGATAGCCGCGATAGTGGAAGGCGGCGACGTCGGCCTGGGGATAGAGATCGTGGAGCAGGGCGGCGGTGGTGGCGGCGTCGGTGGCGTTGCCGCCGAAGCCGAGGACGAGGACAGGCTCGGGGCCCGGCCGCGCGGGCGGGATATGGATGCCGCTGAGCCGCTCGCCCGAGGCGGCGCGCACCTCCAGCCGCTCGGCGGCCGCCGGCAGCGGCGCGGCCGGCGCGACCTGGCCGACCGGAAAGATCAGGGCCGTCTGGGCGAAGAACAGGATCGCGAGAAAGGCGAGATAGAGCAGGACCGGGACCAGCAGAAACGACGCCACCAGCCGCTTCCGCGTCACCCTTCAGCCGCCGCAGGCGCGCGCGAGCGCGGGCTCGATCGCGTCGATCGTATAGGGCTTGGCGAGGATCGGGGCGCCGGCATGGGCGGCGGGCGGCGGCTCGATATGGCCGCCGGTGGCGAGCACGAAGGGGGTGCCCGCGGCGGCGAGCCGGTCGGCGACCGGCCAGACCTGGCGGCCGTCGCGCAGGGTGACGTCGAGGATCGCGACCTCGAAGCCGCCGGCCTCGACATGGCCGAGCGCCTCCTCGAGCGATTCGCAGCAGGCGACGACATTGTGGCCCAGGCTTTCGAGGAAGTCCTCGAGCATCATCGCGATCAGCGGCTCGTCCTCGACGATCAGGATCGATCTCTGGGGCCCCGGCATGGCGCCGCCTTAGCGATTGTTACGCAAAGGAAAAGAGATAATCGCCGCTCGCTCCGTCGTCATCCCCGCGAAAGCGGCATGCGGAATGGGGACAGTCCCCGTCCGGGGACAGTCCCCCCTGCGCGCGGGGACTGTCCCCTTGGGGACTGTCCCCTACTTCGCCGCCAGCACGTCGCGGACCGTCTCGGCGAGCTGCTGGACCGAGAAGGGCTTGGCGAGGAAGGCGACGTTGGGGATGTCGATCGACTTGCGGAGCTGCTCCTCGGCATAGCCCGAGATGAACAGGATCGGCAGGTCGGGATGCATCTTGCGCGCGGCGCGGACCGTGGTCGGGCCGTCCATGGTCGGCATGACGACGTCGGAGATCATCAGGTCGACCTTGTCCTCGCGGCCGAGGATCTCGAGCGCCGCCTCGCCATTTTCGGCGACCAGCACATTATAGCCGTGGCGGGTCAAGGCGCGCTCGGCGACGGCGCGGACCATCACCTCGTCCTCGACCACCAGGACCGTCCCCGTCCCCCAGAGCTCGCCGGCTTTCTCCTTCGCCCTGGCCTTGCCCGGCGCCTCGCCGGGCTGGGCGCGATGGACCGGCAGGTAGAGGGTGAAGGTCGTGCCCTTGCGCACCTGCGATTCGGCGAAGATGAAGCCGCCCGACTGCTTGACGATGCCGTAGGCGGTGGAAAGGCCGAGGCCGGTCCCCTTGCCGACTTCCTTGGTGGTGAAGAAGGGCTCGAAAATCTTGCTGAGCAGGTGCTGCGGGATGCCGATGCCGGTGTCGGTGACCTTGAGCCCGGTATAGTCGCCGATCGGCAGCACGTCGCTGCCCATCCGCCGGACGTCGTCGGCCGAGACCCCGAACGTCTGCAGGACGAGGGTGCCGCCGCCGGTCGGGTCCTTGGCGATCATCGCGTCGCGGGCGTTGACCGCGAGGTTCACGATCACCTGCTCGAGCTGGCCCGGGTCGGCGCGGACCGCGCCGAGGCCGCGGCCGTGCTTGACCTCGAGCCTGATCCGCTCGCCGAGCAGCCGGTCGAGCAGATGCGAGACCTCGGCGACGACGTCGGGCAGCTGCAGCACCTGCGGCCGCAAGGTCTGCTGGCGCGAGAAGGCGAGCAATTGCCGAGTCAGGCTGGCGGCGCGGTTCGAGTTGGAGCGGATCTGCTGGATGTCGTCATAGTCGCTGTCGCCCGGCGTGTGGCGCATCATCATCAGGTCGCAAGTGCCGAGGATCGCGGTCAGGATGTTGTTGAAATCGTGGGCGACCCCGCCGGCGAGCTGGCCGACCGCCTGCATCTTGGTCGCCTGCGCGATCTCGCGCTTCAGCCGCGCCTCCTCGCTATTGTCCTTGAGGCTGAGGAGCACGGCGGCATTGCCGAGGCCGCGGGCGCCGGCGACGGTCAGCGCGACCGGCTCCTCCGGGTTGGTCCTCAGCCGCACCGCGAGGTCGCCCGACATCGGCCGGCCGCGGCCGAAGCGGTGGACCGCGTCCGACACCGCCGCCTTGTCCTCGTCGACGACGAGGTCGCCGGGCCAGGCCGGGCGCTCGGTCGGGCCGAGGCCGACGGCGCGGCGGAACACCTTGTTCAGGAAGATGAAGCGGCCGTCGGTGTCGGCGAGGGCGAGGCCGAGCGGCAGGCTGTCGAGCAAGGCATGGACATGGGCGTTCTCGTCCTCGCCGCGGGGGCCCGGAATGTCGTCGAGCAGCAGGAAGAGCGAGAGCGCGGCTTCGTCGTCGGCGGCGGGGACCTGGACGATCCGCAGGGGGGGGGCCGCCTTGCCTTCGGCGGCGAAGCGGAACTGGCCGCCCGCCGAGGCGGCGAGATGGTCGACGAAGGCGCTCCCCTCGATCCTGCCGCCCTCGCCTTCCGGGCCGGCGGCGCGGACCGAGAAGGCGCCGTTGGCGGCGAGGATCGTGCCGGCGGCATCGACCGCGGCCACCATCAGCCCCGCCTCGCCCATCCGCCGGCCCGCTTCGCCGCCGATCAGCCGCCGCGCCTCGCGGGCGAGGTCCTCGTGATCGGCGCGCGTCAGCCGCCAGAGCAGCCGGGCGTCGCCGCCGCCGGCGAGCCGGACCTCGCCTTCATAGGCCTGGCCGGCGATATTGATCGGCGCGATCGCGACCGCGCGGTCGCGGCGTACGGTCGGCGCGGCGCGGGCGAGCGCCAGCGGCAGCGCGTCGGCGCCGAACCAGTCGCTCCACGCCTGGCTGGCGCAGAGCGGGCGGCCCTCGGCGTCGGTGAGTGCCAGTGCGAGCGTCGGGCCGGCGCTGTCGAGCGCGTCGCGCAGCAGCTGCACGTCCGGTCCGGCCGCGGCGACGGCCTCGATCCCGGGCCGGGCGCGGACCAGCAGCAGCAGGGCGGCGGCCCCGACCAGACCGGCGAGGAAGGCGCCGGCGAAGACCGGATCGCCGACCGCCCACAGCAGCAGGGCCGCCGAGCCGAGCCCGGCGAGCGCGAACAGGAGGAGCGACGGATCGAGCCGGCGCGGCGGCTTGCCGCCGATTGCGAGGGAGGCCGCGCTTGCCATCGCCGGCCGGTTTAGCAGCCCTTCGGCCGCAATCAATCGCGCGCCGCGTAGCGGAGCGCGCGCCGGCGCCACTTGCGCGCCTGCCACCAGCGCCAGACGAAGATCGACAGGAAATAGCCGATCGCCCCCAGCGCCAGCGCGATGATGAACAGGCCCGAGATCAGGGCCGGCGCCGCGTCGGACGCGAGCCAGGCCAGCCATTCGCTGACCGGGGCGCTGCGCGCGTACATCTCCATCACCGCCGTCTTGTCGGCGTGGAAGCCGAACAGGTTGCCGACCGGGATCGAGGCGATGATCAGGAACGGCGTGGTGAAGGGGTTGGTGAGGAAGGTCATCCCCGCCGCGAGCGGGATATTGGCGCGGAACGGGACCGAGAACAAGGCCGCGCCGATGATCTGCACGCCGGGAATCAGGAAGAAGACGCCGACGAACAGCCCGACCGCGACCCCGCGCGGCACCGAGCGGCGGGTGAAGCGCCAGAATTCCGAATGGAGTACGCGCTGGCCGAACGGCCGGATCCAGCGGCTCTCGGCGAGCTGCTCGCGGCTCGGCATGCTGCGCGCCAGCCAGCGGGAAAACCGGTCCTCAGCCATGCTGCCGCATCAGCCTGCCCTGCTCGCGCTTCCAGTCCTTTTCCTTCTCATATTCGCGCTTGTCGTGGCTCTTGCGCCCCTTCGCAAGCGCGAGCTCGACCTTGGCCCGGCCGCGGCTGTTGAAATAGATGGAGAGCGGGACGAGCGTCATCCCCTGCCGCGCCACCGCGCCGTGCAACTTGGCGATCTGGCGGTGGTTGAGGAGCAGCTTGCGCGGCCGTTTCGGCTCGTGATTGTGGCGGTTGCCGTGGCTGAACTCGGGGATGTTGGCGTTGATCAGCCACACCTCCTCGTCCTTCACCTCGGCATAGCTCTCCGCGATCGAGCCCTCGCCGAAGCGCAGGCTCTTCACCTCGGTCCCGGTGAGCGCGATCCCCGCCTCATATTTGTCCTCGATCGCATAATCGAACCGCGCCCGCCGGTTCTCGGCGACCACCTTCTTCTTGTCGAACTCCTCGGGGCGGGGGCGGACCATCGGATCAGTCCCCTACCCGTTCGGGCTGGGCTTGTCGAAGCCCTCTCCTTCGCCCTTCATGCCCGCGCCAGTCCCGCATGATCCAGCGCCGCGTCGACCGCGCGCCGGCTCGCCTCGCTTGGCGGCGTCATCGGCAGACGCAGGTCGGAGGCGAAATCGGGGCGGACCTTGCCGAGCGCATATTTGACCGGGCCCGGCGAAGCGTCGGTGAACAGGGCCGCGTGGAGCGGATAAAGCTTGTCCTGGAGTGTCAAGGCCGCCTGCCAATCGCCTGAAAGGCAAGCATTCTGAAAATCGGCGCAGAGCCTGGGCGCGACGTTGGCGCTGACCGAGATGCAGCCCCTTCCCCCCATCGCGTTGAAGCCCAGGGCCATGTCGTCATTGCCGGAAAGCTGCGCGAAGTCCGCCCCGCAGGCGGCGCGCTGGGCCGAGACTCGGGCGAGGTTGCCGGTCGCGTCCTTGACCGCGACGATATTGGCGATCCTCGCGAGCCGCGCCATGGTCTCGACGGCGATGTCGGTGATCGTCCGCGACGGCACGTTGTAGAGCACTACGGGCAAGTCGACCGCTGCCGCGACCGCGGCGAGATGGGCGTAGATCCCCTCCTGGTTGGGCCGGTTGTAATAAGGCGGGACGTGGAGCGCGGCGTCGGCGCCCGCCGCCTTCGCCGCCCGGGTCAGGGCGATCGCCTGGCGCGTGTCGTTCGAGCCGCAGCCGGCGATCACCGGGACCTTGCCCGCCGCCGCCTCGACGCAGGTTTCGATTACCCGGCGATGCTCGCCCGAATCGAGCGTCGCCCCTTCCCCGGTCGTCCCGCACGGGACAAGACCATGACTCCCCTCGGCAATTTGCCAGGCGACGAAGCGCCGATAAGCGTCCTCGGCAAACGCTTCGTCGCGAAAGAGAGTCACTAGAGCCGGAATCGACCCGCTGAACATCATTGCCTCCTTTCCGTCGCGGCGCCGCCTGACATAGGTAACAACCGGCCGGAATTATCGCGGGGATATTCATGGCCTGATAAGGAGGGGGGCGTCATTCTGTCCAGCGTGCAACGAAAAGCGGGCCTGTTGCTCCTGCTGGGAGCGTCCGCGGCGGCGGTGATGGCGCAGACGGCGCCGGGACCGGCGCCGCAAGCCTATGCCCGCGCGCCGTCGAGCTCGGTCGCGGCCGACATCGAGCGCTGGAACGCGCTCCGGCAAAGCGATTCGCTGCCTTTCTCGGCTTACGCGAACTTCCTTGTCGGCCATCGCGGCTGGCCCGGCGAGGCGGGCATGCGCCGCGCCGCCGAGCAGCGCGCCGCGATCGAGGCGGTGCCGCCCGGCGAGGTGCTGCGCTTCTTTTCGAGCTTCCCGCCGCTGACCGCTTCCGGCCATGCGAGCCAGGCGTTCGCGCTGCAGGCGGCCGGGCGGGCCGAAGAGGCGCGCGCGGCGGCGCGGCGGGCCTGGACCGCCGGCGTGCTGCCGGTCGAGCTGGAGCCAAGGCTGCTCGCCGCGTTCGGCGCCGGCCTGACGCCGGACGATCACGACCGGCGGATGGACGTCCTGCTCGGCAATGGCGACGATCAGAGCGCGGCGCGCACCCTGATGTGGGCGCCGCCGGCGAAGCGCGCGCTCTACGAGGCGCGGCTCGCGCTGCAGACCCGCGCGCCGGACGCCTATGACAGGGTGGCGGCGCTCGATCCTTCGCTGCGGCGCGACGGGGGCCTGTTGATCGACCAGGCGATCTGGCTCAGGAACTCCAGCCGGAGCGCGGCGGCGCGCGAATTGCTGGCCTCGCGCGGTCGGCTGGACCGGCCGGCGACCAATCCCGCCCGCTATCTCGACACCGCCTTGACCCTCGCCCGCGGCGCCGCCAACGACCGCCAATGGTCGACCGCCTACGGCATCGCCGCCCGGCTCGACGACCTCTACGCCCCCGGCACCGACGTCGCGAGCCGCCCCTATGACGAGCGCGACGATTATACGAGCCTCGCCTGGCTCGGCGGCAGCACCGCCCTGTTCCGGCTCGGCCGGCCCGCCGACGCGGCGCGGCTGTTCGAGCTCTACGCCCGCGCCGCGCGCTCGCCGCAGACGCGCGCCAAGGGCTTCTACTGGGCGGCGCGCGCCGCCAATGCCGCCGGCAATCCGGGCCAGGCGAGCGCCTGGCTCGAGCAGGCGGCGGCGAGCCCCGACCAGTTTTACGGCCAGCTCGCGCTCGAGCGGCTCGGCCGCGGCGCACCGCCGCCGCCGGTGCCGCCCGCCCCCGATCCCGCCGAGCGCGCCGCCTTCGCCCAACGCCCGCTCGCCGAGGCGGTCCGCTATCTCGGCATGACCGGCCGGCGCGCCGACCAGACCCTGTTCGTGCGCGCGCTGGCGGTGCAGCTCGCCAACGACCGCGAGCGCGCGGTCGCCGGCGAGTTCGGCCGCGCCATCGGCCGGCTCGATCTCGGCGTCTGGGCGGCGCGCGAGGCGCGCAGCTCGGGCGACAGCTTCTACGCCCGCACCGCCTTCCCCGAAGTGCCGATCCCGCCCGCCTATCAGCGCAACTGGGCGTTCGCCCACGGCATCATGCGCCAGGAAAGCTCGTTCGAGCGCAGCGCGGTGAGCCCGGTCGGCGCGCGCGGGATGATGCAGCTCATGCCCGGCACCGCGCGCCAGTCGGCGGGCCGGGTGGGGGTCCCCTACGATCTTTCCCGGCTGACCGAGGACCCGCAGTACAACATCCTGCTCGGCAACCATCACCTTTCCGAGCTGATGGACGAATGGGGCGGCAATGCGGTGCTCGTCGCCGCCGCCTACAATGCCGGCAGCGGCAATGTGCGGCGCTGGATCGCGAGCAACGGCGATCCCAGGATGCCCGGCGCCGATGTCGTCCGCTGGATCGAGGAGATCCCCTTTTCCGAGACCCGCAACTACGTCCAGCGCGTGCTCGAGAACGCGGTCGTCTACGATCTCATGAACCCGGCCCGCCAGGGCGCGCCGATGCGCCTGCGCATCTCGCAATATCTGGGGCAGAACCCGCGCGGCTAGCCCACCTCGTCATCTCCGCGAAAGCGGGGATCCAGCTGGATTCCCGCTTTCGCGGGAATGACGGTAGAGGGGGCCGATGTCGGAGCGCCCCAATTACATCACCCCGGCCGGCTTTCGCGCGCTGCGCGAAGAATATGAGGCTTTGTTCGCCGGCGAGCGGCCCAAGCTGCTCGAAACGATCGCCTGGGCGGCGGCGAACGGCGACCGCTCGGAAAATGCCGATTATCATTATGGCCGCAAGCGGCTGCGCGAGGTCGACCGGCGGATCAACTTCCTGTCGAAGCGCATGGCCGCCGCCAAGGTCACCGATCCGGCGCGCCAGCCCGACAAGAGCCGCGCCTGGTTCGGCGCCACCGTCACGCTCGCCGACGAGGACGATCGGGAGCGGGTGGTGACTTTGGTCGGCGAGGACGAGGCCGACGCCTCGGCCGGCCGGATCAGCTGGCATTCGCCGCTGGCGCGCGCCCTGCGCGGCGCCGCGGTCGGCGACGTCCGCCGGGTCGCGCTGCCCGGCGGCGAGAAGGATTATGAGGTGGTCGCGATCGCCTATCCCTGAGGCGCGCGGAAGTTCGCGATCATCCGCTCCATGTCCGGATCGAGCGGCGGCGGATCCTTGGGCAGCGCGGCGGCGAGCGCCTCGGCGACCCGGGCCAGAGCGGCGATCCGCGCCGCCTTCTTGTCGTTGCCGTCGATCACCGTCCAGGGCGCCCAGCGGCTGTCGGTGTGATCGAACATGTCCCTCAACGCGGCGAGATAATCCTCGCGGCGGGCGCGGTTGCGCAGGTCCTCGCGCGTCACCTTCCAGCGCTTCCAGGGATGGCCGAGGCGCTTCCCGAACCTCTCGTCCTGCTCTTCCCGGGTGAGGTGGAAGAACAGTTTGACGATGGTGGCGCCGTCATAGCTCAGCTGCGCCTCGAGCTCGTTGATCTCGTCATAGGCGCGGCGCCATTCGGCCTCGCCCGCAAAGCCTTCGACCCGTTCGACGAGGACCCGGCCGTACCAGCTGCGGTCGAAGATCGCCGCCTCGCCGGCCGCCGGCATCAGCCGCCAGAAGCGCCAGAGATAGTGATGTGCCTTCTCCTCCTCGCTCGGCGCAGCGATCGGCCAGACCCGGTAGGTGCGCGGATCGCAGCCGGCGGTCAGCCGCTGGATCGCCCCGCCCTTACCCGCCGCGTCCCAGCCCTCGAAGACGAGGATCGCCTTCTTCCGGTGGACGTGGAGCGAGACGAAGAGGTGCGCGAGCCGCTCCTGGAGCGCCTCGAGATCCTCCTTATAATCGCCCTCATAAGGGGCGCCCGCTTCATAGTCGGAGAGGTTGATCGGCATTCCTTTTCCTCGTCACCCCAGCGAAAGCTGGGGTCCACACCGAGTCAGAATGGATGCCAGCTTTCGCTGGCATGACGACGAAACTACTCCGGAGCAACCGTCTTGGCGGGGTCCTTGGCGGCTGTGCCGGCGGGGGACACGATGCGGATGTTGAGCTCCCTGAGCTGCTTCGCGGTCACTTCGCCCGGCGCGTTCATCATCAGATCCTCGGCGCGCTGGTTCATCGGGAAGAGGACGACCTCGCGGATGTTGGGCTCGCCGGCGAGCAGCATCACGATCCGGTCGATCCCGGGCGCCGAGCCGCCGTGCGGCGGCGCGCCATATTTGAAGGCGTTGATCATGCCGGCGAAGTTCGTGTCGACATCCGCCTGGCTGTAGCCGGCAAGTCCGAACGCCTTGTACATGATGTCGGGGCGGTGATTGCGGATCGCGCCCGAGGAGAGTTCGACGCCGTTGCAGACGATGTCGTACTGGAAGGCGAGGATGTCGAGCGGGTCCTTCTCCTCGAGCGCCTCGAGCCCGCCCTGCGGCATCGAGAAGGGGTTGTGGCTGAAATCGACCCGCTTCGTCTCCTCGTCATATTCGTACATCGGAAAGTCGACGATCCAGCAGAACTTGAACGCATTCTCCTCGATGAGGTCGAGCTGCTCGGCGATCCGGGTGCGGGCCGCGCCGGCGAGCCTGGCCGCCAAATCGGGCTTGCCGGCGGCGAAGAACAGGCCGTCGTCGGGGCCCAGGCCGAGCGCGTCGAACAGCCGGACGGTCGCCTCCTCGCCGTGATTCTTGGCGATCGGGCCGCCGAGCTCGCCGCCCTTGCGGGTCACGTAGCCGAGCCCGGCATGGCCTTCGGCGCGCGCCCAGTCGTTCATGTCGTCGAAGAATTTGCGGCTCTTGTCGGCGGTGCCGGGCGCGGGGATGGCGCGGACGACGCCGCCGCCCTCGACGATGCGCGCGAACAGGCCGAAGCCGGAGTCCTTGAAGTGCTCCGACACGTCGGTGATGACGATCGGGTTGCGCAAGTCCGGCTTGTCGGAGCCGTATTTCAGCATCGCCTCGCGGTACGGAATGCGCGGGAACGGTGCCGCACTGAC
>DASZDS010000033.1:0-138773 GCA_035941735.1 Allosphingosinicella sp. | reverse complement strand
GGACGGTGGCGCGCTGGACGGTGCGGACGGTGCGGGTCGCGGTCCGGGCCGGCGGCGGGGCGGCGCGGGTCGCGACCGGCGCGGCTTCCGGAACGACGACCGCCGGCGGCGGCGCCTGGCGGATGACGACCGGCGGCGGCGCCGGGGCGGTGGCGGCCGGCGGCGGCGGCGCGACGATCACCGGCGGCGGCGCGTTGACCACGGGCACGTCCTGCGCGGCCAGCGGGGTGAGCGGGAGCGCGGCGGCGGCGAAAAGCCAGGCGGCGGCGCTGCGGTGCGGGGTGAGGTGCGGTTTCATATCGACAGGGCAACGAATTTCACGGGGCCCCGGGCTCGTCCCGCCGCAGAGTCTGCGTTAACCTGTTTTAAGCGAGCGACGAGCCCCTCGATGCCCCATCCGCAGCCGGGGCCGCTCAGGCCCGCACGGCGCAGGTCATCCAGTAGATCCGGGCGCGGCTGCGAAACGCCTCGATCTTGCGGCTGCCCTCGACCGCGGCATAGTTGCGGACCTCCTTGCGCAACAGCCAGGAATAGGGCCAGGGCGCGCGCTCGCGGATCACCGCCAGCCGCCGCGGGCTGTCCAGCCGGCAGGCCTCGACGACGTTGCCGGTGATGTCGCGAAACTCGCCGGCCAGCCCGGCCTGCCGCATCGCCTGCGCGACCGTGGCGAGCTGCTCCGGATCGCCGCTGTCGCAATAGAGGAAGAGGCCGCCCGGCCGCAGCACCCGATGCACCTCGCGGAAGAAGCCGGGATAGTCGCCATAATTGTGCGACGCCTCGACGTTGACGACGACGTCGAACGTGCCGCCGGCGAAGGGCAGCGCCAAAGCCGAGCCCTGGACGAAGTGGAGGCCGGCGATGTCGCCATAGGCGCGGCGGCAGCGCGCCAGCGCGTTTTCGGCGATGTCGAGCGCGGTCGCCGCGACCGGCCCCGGCCAGTGCCGGACGAGATGGGCGATGCCGCCGCCGAGCCCGCAGCTGATCTCGAGCAGGTCCGTATGCTCCCCGGCCCGGGCGCGCGGCCCGGCCAGCCGCAGCAGCTCCAGGTACATCTGGTGCTGGAACCGCTCCGGCCCGTCGCCCTCGGCCGGGGCGAAGCCGAAATTGTTGGTGCCGACATCGCCCCAGTCGAGCCCGTAAAACCACTCCCAGAGCCGGTCGCGCTCCTGATAGGCGTTGCGCTCCAGCCTCGATTTCAGCCGGACGACATAGAGTGCCGCCGCCGCCAGCAGGGAAAGGAGGAGCAACGCGCCCATCATGTGAAAGCCGATCACGGCAATCTCTTCCTGCCGACTGGGTAGCGATGCCAAACGCTACGTGCCCTCCACTTAAAGCATGGATTCGAATAGTTGAGAAGCCGGGGCGGCGACTGTCCCGGCGGCGCCGCTTTCCCTTCGGCCCGGTTTCGGCGCGCGACCGCAATCGGCGGTTGTTTCTCCCGGCACGGGAAGGGATAAGAGGAACGGGGCAAGAGGCCGGGGAGAAGGCGAATGGATGCCACCAATTTCGTGCACGGAATTCAGCTGCTCCACCAGGGCTCCGGAAATTCGGGCGCCTTGTGGGTCAGCTCCTATGACGGCGAGCTTTGGACGCCCGACAGCCAGGTCGCCAATGTCGGCATGTCGAGCTCGCCCGGCGCGGTGGTCTATCTGGGCAAGCTCCATGCCTTCCACCAGGGCTATGGCGACAACGGCCAGCTCTGGTACAATGTGTTCGACGGCGAGACCTGGGCCGGCGACGTCGAGGTCCAGAATGTCGGGATGAGCGCGGGCCCCTCGGCCGTCGTCTACGGGCGCAAGCTTTACGTCTTCCACCAGGGCTACGGCAATAACGGCCAGCTCTGGTATTCGGTGTTCGACGGCACGAGCTGGAGCCAGGACGCGCAGGTCCCCGACACCGGCATGTCGAGCTCGCCGGGCGCGGTCGTCTATGGCGGCAAGATCTACGTCTTCCACCAGGGTTACGGCGACAACGGCCAGCTCTGGTACAACGTCTTCGACGGGACCAGCTGGGCGGGCGACGTCGAGGTCCAGAATGTCGGGATGAGCTCCGGCCCCTCGGCGGTCTGGTTCAACGAGAAGATCTGGGTCTTCCACCAGGGCTGGGGCAATAACGGCCAGCTCTGGTATTCGATCTTCGACGGCGCGAACTGGACCCAGGACGTGCAGGTCGCCAACACCGGCATGAGCGATTCCCCCGGCGCGGTCGCGTTCGGCGATTCGATCGCCGTCTTCCACCAGGGCTGGGGCGACAACGGCCAATTATGGTGGAACCTGTTCGACGGCACCGAATGGGCCGGCGACGTCCAGCTCGAAAATGTCGGGATTTCGGCGGGGCCGAGCGCGGTGGTTTATTAGGCGCGGCGGCGTCTAGCGCGGGGGCCGGAATCCCAGGGAAAGAGGCGAATTGGGCATCGTTTCCCCTGAATTGCCCGGCTGCTCTCGTGCCAGCCCGCGACCTGGTCCCGGGCCGCGCCGTCGCAGGCCCGGTGCATCTGAACGAGGAGGGTGGCGGGGGCGGCATCGGGCTGCGGGGCGCCGCCGAGGCTGAGCAGGGCAAGCACGGCACGACCAGGATCTTCGTCGGGAACGCGTCTATGGCGACAAATGATCGGCGAGCAAATTTATGATATGCTTCGAATCGGCATAACTAGATTTTTTGAGTAGAATTGGGAGAAACTCAAATGCCACAGCACCCATCACTGGAATTTATCAAACATGCCCAGCAGGATAAGAAGCTCAATAAGCGGATGATCGCCGCCATTGAAAAAGGCGGGCGGGTAACGGCCAAGGAAGTCTTGGCCATCGCCAAGTCGGCAGGGTTTTCCTTTACCAAGGACGAATTCGAAGCCGCGGTGCGAACCAGCATTATCAGCCGCTTCGCCGCCGGGGATCATGGCTTTGCCACGAGGGTGAGCGCCGAAGCTCCGGACAGCTCCTGCGCCAAGGGATGCTTGAGCTGGTCGATCAGCTATTGTCCATAACCCGGCGCGACCGCCTGATCGGGTGAGCGCCAGCGAGAATCGTGATGCGCTGCGTGCCATTGCCGCGGCGGCTTCCGGGTTGTGGGATCGCCGTTCCGTCGCCGACGCCGCGGCTCTCGGGCCGGCGACGCGCTTGGGCCGGAAGCAGCTTCGACGATGGCGGAACGCGATCGGAGGGCCGGTGCCGCTGGCCAGAAGGCTGGCCGCGATCGACCGCGAAGTCGCGCGGTCCGAACCCGTCGCTGACTGGACGCAGGTTCTGGCGGCGGTGCTCGACAACGCAGCGGCCGCGACTGCGACGCAACCAGCCCCGGGGGGCAATGGCGCGCTCGACAATTTGCCGTTCGCGCACGCTCTCCTTCCCTTCCTCGACGTCGGTCGAACGAAATTTCGAGAGCGGACCGGGCACGCGCTCGACGGGCTCGGCGGCTCGGCACGTGATGCAATCGAGTTGCAGCTTCTCTCCCACCTGTCGTTCGTCGCCAACCTGGCTTTCGCGACCGACTTCTCTTTGTTCCGGTTCCAGCAGACGCCGCTCTTCGCGTTCGAAGAACTCTGGCGCCAGGGTCCGCCTTCGACCCGTATTTACGAACTCTATGTGGACAGCCTCGCCCAGGGAGGGCTTGCCAGATTCCTGCTGGCCTATCCGGTCCTCGCCCGGTTGCTTTGCCAGTCAGTCGATCAATGGGCCGAGGCCTTCGCCTCGCTGTGCCTGCGTTTCGCCCGCGACCGCGAGCTTCTCGAGACCGAGCTCGACCTCGGCCCGATACCCCCGTCAGGCGGCATCGTCGGGATCCGGCCGGACCTTTCCGACCGCCATCACGGCGGAACGACGGTTTGCCGGCTCGACCTGGCTTCGGGAAAGTCGGTCATCTACAAACCGAGGAACCTCGCCCCTGAGTTGGCATTCTACGAGGTACTGGGCCTGTTGAATGCTGCAATCGGCTCGGACGAATTCCGGTTCCCCCATTGCATCGATCGCAAGGAATACGGCTGGTCCGAATTCGTGCAGCACACGCCTTGCGGCTGCCCCGAAGAGCTCCGAACATATTATCGCCGATCGGGCATGCTGCTCGCCGTTATCTATCTGTTCGCGGTTACAGACATCCACTTTGAGAACGTCATCGCCTGCGCCGGCCATCCGATCGTCATCGACCTGGAAACGATGCTCAACGACTGGGTTGCCGCGGACCGCCCCGCCTGGAACGTGACCGAAACCGGACTCGTGCCGCGCGGGCAGGTCGCGCCGGACGGCCATGTCTTCGACATCAGCGGGCTTGGTGCGGACCGACTCCAGCGTCCGGCAATCGATCGAAGGGCCTGGACAGACATCAATACGGATCGGATGCATATGGCGGACCCCGCCCCGGCTCCCCTGTCGGCGGCGCATTTGCCGACGGGCGGGGGAACGGCCCCGCTCAGGGACCATCTAAGGCAGATCCTGGACGGATTCAGGGACGGCTATCAGCATCTGGTGCGGAACCGCGACCTCCTCCTCGACAACCAGCCGCTGCTTGCCCGGCTCGACCGGCTGGAATTGCGAGTCCTGATGCGCGGCACGACGACGTACACCGAGCTTCAGCTGCGCACCCTCCATCCCGAATTCCTGACCAACGGGATCGACAGGAGCATTGAACTGGAATGGCTGGCGCGCCCTCTCACCGGGCCGTCGCCGCCGCATCCGGAGAGAATTCAGGTTTATGAGGTCGAGCGGGCGGCAATGGAACGGCTGGACGTGCCGCGCTTTACAACGGCCGGTTCGACGGCACGGAATGCGGGATCGGCCGATCCGGAGCTCGAGATGCTCCATCCAAGACCCGGTTCAGCCGTGCTCAGAAGGCGGCTGGGCAGGCTGGGCCCGGATGACCTCGAGAATCAACTCGACCTTATCCGCAGTGCGATTCTCGAGCACGACCTTCGGCAGCCGCCCTCGCCCGGGGCGAGTCGGCAGAATGCGCCGGCGCTCATTTGACATCCCCGACCCCCGCCCCTATATCGCGCCCCTCACCACAGCCCTTCGGAACAGGTCGCGCCGTCGCGCAGCGCGGTCCACGCATTGAAGGCTGGGGTTTCATAGACGCCGAAGCTGCGATTCTCCGAGGGGAGAATCCGCGGCTTTTTGCGTCTGGGGCGCCCCCGGCCTTCGCCGGGGTGACGGTAAACCGAGATCCCGGCTTTCGCCGGGACGACGAGAGGCGAGACACATCTCCATGGCGACCAAGGCAGTAGCGGCCCCCGACAGCCGGCCCACCGCATCCAAGCGCATCCGCAAGATCTTCGGCAACATCCACGAAGTCTCGGAAATGCCGAACTTGATCGAGGTCCAGCGCGAGAGCTACGAGCAGTTCCTCCGCTCGCGCCCGCAGGACGGCTACGTCTCCGGCCTCGAAAAGACGCTGCGCTCCGTCTTCCCGATCCGCGACTTCGCCGGCACCGCCGAACTGGACTTCGTCCATTACGAGCTCGAAGACCCCAAATACGACACCGACGAATGCCGCCAGCGCGGCATGACCTATGCGGCGCCGATGCGCGTCACCCTGCGCCTGATCGTGTTCGAGGTCGATCCCGACACGGAGACCCGCTCCGTCCTCGATATCAAGGAGCAGGACGTCTACATGGGCGACATGCCGCTGATGACGAAGAACGGCACGTTCATCGTCAACGGCACCGAGCGCGTGATCGTCAGCCAGATGCACCGCTCGCCCGGCGTCCTCTTCGACCACGACCGCGGCAAGACCCACGCGTCCGGCAAATATCTCTTCGCCGCGCGCGTCATCCCCTATCGCGGCTCCTGGCTCGACTTCGAGTTCGACGCCAAGGACATCGTCAACGTCCGCATCGACAGGAAGCGCAAGCTGCCGGTCACCGCCTTGCTGCACGCGCTCGACATGGGCTCCGAGGAGATCCTCAACACCTTCTACGACCGGGTCACTTTCGTGCGCGGCAAGGGCGGCTGGCTGATCCCGTTCGTCCCCGAGCAATGGCGCGGCCAGAAGCCGAGCTTCGACATCGCCGACGGCAAGTCGGGCGAGGTCATGTTCCCGGCCGGGCAGAAGATCAGCCCGCGCGCCGCCAACAAGGCGGCCAAGGACGGGCTCGCCTCGCTGCTGATCCCGACCGAGGAGATTTTCGGCCGCTATTCCGCCTACGATTTGATCAACGAGAAGACCGGCGAGATCTATGTCGAGGCGGGCGACGAGATCAGCCCGGAGAATCTCGAGAAGCTCGACGCCGCCGGCATCGACAAGCTCGAATTGCTCGACATCGACCATGTCAACACCGGCGCCTGGATCCGCAACACGCTGAAGGCCGACAAGGCCGAGGATCGCGACCAGGCGCTTTCCGACATCTACCGGGTGATGCGCCCGGGCGAGCCGCCGACGCGCGAGACCGCCGAGGCGCTGTTCGCCGGCCTGTTCTTCGATCCCGAGCGCTACGACCTGAGCGCGGTCGGCCGAGTCAAATTGAACATGCGCCTCGAACTGGACGCCGAGGACACGGTGACGACCCTGCGCAAGGAAGACATCGTCGCGGTGGTCAAGACGCTCGTGGACCTCAAGGACGGCAAGGGCGAGATCGACGACATCGACAATCTCGGCAACCGCCGGGTCCGTTCGGTCGGCGAATTGCTCGAGAACCAGTATCGCGTCGGGCTGCTCAGGATGGAGCGCGCGGTCAAGGAGCGGATGTCGAGCGTCGACGTCTCGACGGTGATGCCGAACGACCTCATCAACGCCAAGCCCGCGGTCGCCGCGGTCCGCGAGTTCTTCGGCTCCTCGCAGCTTTCGCAGTTCATGGACCAGACCAACCCCTTGAGCGAGGTCACCCACAAGCGCCGCGTCTCGGCGCTCGGGCCGGGCGGCCTCACCCGCGAGCGCGCGGGCTTCGAGGTGCGCGACGTCCACCCGACCCATTATGGCCGGATCTGCCCGATCGAGACCCCGGAAGGGCCGAATATCGGCCTGATCAACAGCCTTGCCTCGTTCAGCCGCGTCAACAAATACGGCTTCATCGAGACCCCCTACCGGCGCGTCGTCGACGGCAAGGTCACCAAGGACGTCGTCTATCTCTCGGCGATGGAGGAGGCCAAGCACACGATCGCCCAGGCGAACGCGGAATTGAACAAGGACGGCAGCTTCGGCGAGGAGATCGTCTCCTCGCGCCAGGCCGGCGATTTCCTGATGGCGCCGCGCGAGCAGATCACCCTGATGGACGTCAGCCCCAAGCAGCTCGTCTCGGTCGCCGCCTCCCTGATCCCGTTCCTCGAGAATGACGACGCCAACCGCGCGCTGATGGGCTCGAACATGCAGCGCCAGGCGGTGCCGCTGGTGCGCGCCGAGGCGCCGTTCGTCGGCACCGGCATGGAAGAGACGGTGGCGCGCGATTCCGGCGCCGCCATCGCCGCGCGGCGGACCGGCATCGTCGACCAGGTCGACGCCGCCCGCATCGTCGTGCGCGCGACCGACGAGGTCGAGGCCGGCAAGTCGGGCGTCGACATCTACACCTTGATGAAGTTCCAGCGCTCCAACCAGAACACCTGCATCAACCAGCGCCCGCTGGTGAAGAAGGGCGACCTGGTCCGCGCCGGCGACGTCATCGCCGACGGCCCCTCGACCGACCTCGGCGAGCTCGCGCTCGGCCGCAACGTGCTGGTCGCGTTCATGCCGTGGAACGGCTATAATTTCGAGGATTCGATCCTGATCTCCGAGCGGATCGTCAAGGACGACGTCTTCACCTCGATCCACATCGAGGAGTTCGAGGTGATGGCCCGCGACACCAAGCTGGGGCCGGAGGACATCACCCGCGACATCCCCAATGTCGGCGAGGAGGCGCTTCGCAACCTCGACGAGGCGGGGATCGTCTATATCGGCGCCGAGGTCGAGCCGGGCGACATCCTGGTCGGCAAGATCACGCCGAAGGGCGAGAGCCCGATGACGCCGGAGGAGAAGCTGCTGCGCGCGATCTTCGGCGAGAAGGCGTCGGACGTGCGCGACACCTCCTTGCGGCTGCCGCCGGGCGTCCAGGGCACGGTGGTCGAGGTCCGCGTGTTCAACCGCCACGGCATCGACATCGACGACCGCACCCGCGCCATCCAGACCGAGGAGAAGGACCGCCTCAGGAAGGACGCCGAGGACGAGCGCGCGATCCTGAAGCGCTCCTCCTATGCGCGCCTGCGCGAGATGCTGCTCCGCCAGACCGCCACCGCGGCGCCCAAGGGCGTCAAGAAGGGCGCGGCGATCAACGCCGAGACGCTCGACAGCGTCGAACCCTACGAATGGTGGAAGTTCGCGGTCAAGGACGACAAGCGCCAGGCCGACCTGGAAGCGGTCCGCGCCCAATATGAGGAGGCCGAGGGCGCGATCCGCCGGCGCCTCGAGGACCGGATCGAGAAGCTCGAGCGGGGCGACGAGCTGCCGCCGGGCGTCTTGAAGATGGTCAAGGTGTTCGTCGCGGTGAAGCGCAAGCTCCAGCCCGGCGACAAGATGGCCGGCCGCCACGGCAACAAGGGCGTGATCAGCCGCATCCTCCCCGAGGAGGACATGCCCTTCCTCGAGGACGGCACCGCCGCCGACATCGTCCTCAATCCGCTGGGCGTGCCGAGCCGGATGAACGTCGGCCAGATCTTCGAGACCCACCTGGGCTGGGCCGCGCGCGGCCTCGGCAAGCAGATTGGCGAGATGCTCGACGCGATCCACGCCAAGGGCAAGCAGTTCGACGCGTCCGACGCCAAGCAGGTGCGGACCAAGTTGAAGGACATTTACGGCAAGCCCTATCATGCCGAGATCGACGCCCGCGAGGATGACGAGGTGCTGGAGCTCGCCTCCAACCTCACCAGCGGCGTCCCGATCGGCACGCCGGTGTTCGACGGCGCCAAGGAAGTCGACGTCACCGACATGCTGAGGAAGGCGGGGCTGGACGAATCCGGCCAGGTCACCCTGTTCGACGGCCGCACCGGCGAGGCGTTCGACCGCAAGGTGACGGTGGGCTACATCTACATGCTGAAGCTCCACCACCTCGTCGACGACAAGATCCACGCCCGTTCGATCGGCCCCTACTCCCTCGTCACCCAGCAGCCGCTGGGCGGCAAGGCGCAGTTCGGCGGCCAGCGCTTCGGCGAGATGGAGGTCTGGGCGCTCCAGGCCTACGGCGCCGCCTACACGCTGCAGGAAATGCTGACCGTGAAGTCGGACGACGTGATCGGCCGGACCAAGGTCTACGAGGCGATCGTCAAGGGCGACGACACGTTCGAGGCCGGCATTCCGGAGAGCTTCAACGTGCTCGTCAAGGAGATGCGCTCGCTCGGCCTCAACGTCGAGCTGAACAGCATCATCGACGAGAATGACGACGAGTTCGCGCAGGCGGCGGAATAAGGGAGCGGGCGGCGACGCCCCTCCCCCTCCCGCGGCCCAGTGAATTTTCCCTGAAAGGGACTGAAGAGATGAACGAACTGACCAATTTCGCGAACCCGGTGGTGAAGCCGGAGACGTTCGACCAGATCAAGATCGGCATCGCCTCGCCGGAGCGGATCCGTTCCTGGTCGTTCGGCGAGATCAAGAAGCCCGAGACGATCAACTACCGCACGTTCAAGCCCGAGCGCGACGGCCTGTTCTGCGCGCGCATCTTCGGCCCGATCAAGGATTACGAGTGCCTGTGCGGCAAGTACAAGCGCATGAAGTACAAGGGCATCGTCTGCGAGAAGTGCGGCGTCGAGGTCACCGTCTCCAAGGTCCGCCGCGAGCGGATGGGCCATATCGAGCTCGCCGCGCCGGTCGCCCATATCTGGTTCCTGAAGTCGCTCCCCAGCCGCATCGGCCTCTTGCTCGACATGCAGCTGAAGCAGCTCGAGCGGGTGCTCTATTTCGAGTCCTACATCGTCACCGAGCCGGGCCTGACCCCGCTCGAGAAGTTCCAGCTCCTCACCGAGGACGAGCTGCTCGACGCCCAGGACGAATATGGCGAGGACGCCTTCACCGCCGGCATCGGCGCCGAGGCGGTCAAGCAGATGCTGATCGACCTCGACCTCGACGGCGAGAAGAAGGCGCTGCTCGAGGAGCTCGAGACCACCAAGTCCGAGCTGAAGCCCAAGAAGATCATCAAGCGCCTGAAGGTCGTCGAATCCTTCCTCGAATCGGGCAACCGGCCGGAATGGATGATCCTCGACGTGGTGCCGGTGATCCCGCCCGAGCTCAGGCCGCTGGTGCCGCTCGACGGCGGCCGCTTCGCGACCTCCGATTTGAACGACCTCTACCGCCGCGTCATCAACCGCAACAACCGGCTGAAGCGGCTGATGGAGCTGCGCGCGCCGGACATCATCGTCCGCAACGAGAAGCGGATGCTGCAGGAGGCGGTCGACGCCCTGTTCGACAACGGCCGGCGCGGCCGCACCATCACCGGCGCCAACAAGCGCCCGCTCAAGTCCCTGTCCGACATGCTGAAGGGCAAGCAGGGCCGCTTCCGCCAGAACCTGCTCGGCAAGCGCGTCGACTATTCGGGCCGCTCGGTGATCGTCACCGGGCCCGAGCTCAAGCTCCACCAGTGCGGCCTGCCCAAGAAGATGGCGCTCGAGCTGTTCAAGCCGTTCATCTACTCGCGCCTCGACGCCAAGGGTCTTTCGATGACCCTCAAGCAGGCCAAGAAGTGGGTCGAGAAGGAGCGCAAGGAAGTCTGGGACATCCTCGACGAGGTTATCCGCGAGCACCCCGTTCTCCTGAACCGCGCGCCGACGCTCCACCGGCTCGGCATCCAGGCGTTCGAGCCGGTGCTGATCGAGGGCAAGGCGATCCAGCTCCACCCGCTCGTCTGCGCCGCGTTCAACGCCGATTTCGACGGCGACCAGATGGCGGTCCACGTGCCGCTGAGCCTCGAGGCGCAGCTCGAGGCGCGCGTCCTCATGATGTCGACCAACAACATCCTCTCGCCCGCCAACGGCAAGCCGATCATCGTCCCCTCGCAGGACATGGTGCTCGGCCTCTATTATCTGTCGATGGAGCGCGAGGGCGAGCCCGGCGAGGGCGCGATGCTGTCCGACATGTCGGAGGTCCATCAGGCGCTCGAGGCGGGCGCGGTCACCCTCCATACCAAGATCGTCAGCCGGGTCCCGCAGACCGACGAGGACGGCAAGCAATATATGAAGCGCTTCGAGACGACGCCGGGCCGGATGCTGCTCGGCGAGACTCTGCCGAAGAGCCACAAGGTGCCGTTCGAGACCGTCAACCGGCTGCTCACCAAGAAGGAGATCGCCGACGTCATCGACATCGTCTACCGCCACACCGGCCAGAAGGAGACCGTCCTGTTCGCCGACGCGATCATGGGCCTGGGCTTCCGCCACGCCTTCAAGGCCGGGATCAGCTTCGGCAAGGACGACATGATCATCCCGCACGAGAAGGAAGGGCTGGTCGAGGAGACGCGCGCGCTCGTCAAGGATTACGAGCAGCAATATCAGGACGGCCTGATCACCCAGCAGGAGAAGTACAACAAGGTGATCGACGCCTGGAGCCGCTGCGGCGACCAGGTCGCCAATGCGATGATGGACAAGATCAAGGCCCAGCCCAAGGACGAGAACGGCCGCATGGCGCCGATCAACTCGATCTACATGATGGCCCATTCGGGCGCCCGCGGCAGCCAGGCGCAGATGAAGCAGCTCGCCGGCATGCGCGGCCTGATGGCCAAGCCGTCGGGCGAGATCATCGAGACTCCGATCATCTCCAACTTCAAGGAGGGGCTGACCGTCCTCGAATATTTCAACTCGACCCACGGCGCCCGCAAGGGCCTCGCCGACACCGCCCTGAAGACCGCCAATTCGGGCTATCTGACCCGCCGCCTGGTCGACGTCAGCCAGGACTGCGTCGTCGTCGAGGAGGATTGCGGCACCGAGAACAGCCTCGACATGCGCGCGATCGTCCAGGGCGGCGCCACCATCGCCTCGCTGGGCGAGCGCATCCTCGGCCGCACCCCGGCCGAGGACGTGATCGACTCCAAGACCAACGAGGCGATCGCCAAGGAAGGCGAGCTGATCGACGAGGCCGCGGCGCTCAGGATCGACGAGCTCGGCATCCAGTCGGTCCACATCCGCTCGCCGCTCGTCTGCGAAAGCGAGATGGGGGTCTGCGCCAAATGCTACGGGCGCGACCTCGCCCGCGGCACGCCGGTCAATATCGGCGAGGCGGTCGGAGTCATCGCCGCCCAGTCGATCGGCGAGCCGGGCACCCAGCTCACGATGCGGACCTTCCACATCGGCGGCGCCGCCCAGCTCAACGAGACGTCGAGCCTCGACGCGGTGGCCGACGGCACCGTCGAGTTCCGCGACCTGCCGACCATCCTCGATCCGCGCGGACGCCGGGTCGCGATGGCCCGCAACGGCGAGATCGCGATCGTCGACATGGACGGGCGCGAGCGCAGCTCGCACCGCATCCCCTATGGCGCGCACCTGATGTGCGACCATGGCCATATCGTCTCGAAGGGAGATCGGATCGCCGAATGGGATCCGTTCATGATGCCGGTGATCACCGAGCGCGGCGGCGTCGTGAAGTTCCAGGACCTGGTCGAGGGCAAGACCCTGATCGAGCAGATCGACGAAGCGACCGGAATCGCCCAGCGCGTCGTCATCGAGTTCCGCGGCACCGGCCGGGCCAAGGAGGATCTGCGCCCGCGCATCACCCTCCTGGACGAGAAATCGGGCGAGGCGGCGCGCTACATGCTCTCGCCGGGCGCGATGCTCTCGGTCGAGGACGGCCAGCGCGTCGAGGCCGGCGAGGTGCTCGCCCGAGTCTCCCGCGAGGCGGCCAAGACCCGCGACATCACCGGCGGCCTGCCGCGGGTGGCGGAGCTGTTCGAGGCGCGCAAGCCCAAGGAGAATGCGATCATCGCCAAGGTCTCCGGCCGGGTCGCCTTCGGCAAGGACTATAAGGCCAAGCGCAAGATCGCGATCATCCCCGAGGAGGGCGGCGAGCCGGTCGAATATCTGGTGCCCAAGTCCAAGGTGATCGACGTCCAGGAGGGCGATTACGTCAAGCGCGGCGACAATCTGATCGGCGGCTCGCCCGATCCGCACGACATCCTCGAAGTGCTCGGCGTCAAGGCGCTGGCTGAGTATCTCGTCTCGGAGATCCAGGAGGTCTACCGGCTCCAGGGCGTGAAGATCAACGACAAGCATATCGAGGTGATCGTCCGCCAGATGCTGCAGAAGGTGGAGATCACCGGCAGCGGCGATTCGACCTTCCTCGTCGGCGAGCAGGTCGACCGCCAGGAGATGAACGAGGTCAACGCCCGGCTGAAGGCGTCGGGCAAGAAGAAGTTCGCGGAAGGCAAGCCGGTGCTGCTCGGCATCACCAAGGCGAGCCTGCAGACGCGCAGCTTCATCTCGGCGGCCTCGTTCCAGGAGACGACGCGGGTGCTCACCGAAGCGTCGGTCCAGGGCAAGATCGACGATCTCGAAGGGCTCAAGGAGAACGTCATCGTCGGCCGGCTGATCCCGGCCGGCACCGGCGCCGGCATGAAGCGGATGCGGATCGCGGCCTCGTCGCGCGACGCGGCGCTCAGGGCCCAGCACCGGGCCATCCAGGAATCGCTGATCGCCGCCAATTCGGCGGCCGAGGAGCATGCGGCCGAGCTCGCCCAGGGTCCGGAAGCGGCGATCGAGGGCGATCCGCTCGCCGGCGTCACCGTCAGCGGCCACGGCACCGACGCCGATGCCGGGGAGTATCTCCAGGAGGCCGGGAGCGGCGACAAGGCCTGAGGACGTGCCGATGATCGGATGGATGTCCGCGGCCCTGGTGGCGGCGGCCGCGGTGCAGGACGCCCCCGCGGCCGCCCCGCAGCCGGTATCGGCCGAACATCAGCCGGCCAGGCTCGACGCCCTGCTCGCGGCGAAGGACTATTCCACGCTCGGCCGGACGATCCAGCAGGTCTCGCGCCAGCCGGACCTGGTCTCCGACCTCGACTGGCTGCGGGCGCGGATGCTCGAGGGCAACAGCGCCTTCGTCACCATGCTCTATTCGCGGCTGCTCTGGGTCGCGGCCGGGGGCCTGCCCGAGACCGAGCGCGACCTGATGCGCCAGACCGCCGCGATGACGACCCTCTATGCCCATGCCGCGATCGAGATCGACGGGGCTCGCTGCGGCGATCCCTCGGCGCCCTCCCGCCGGGCCGAGCAGCTGATGACCTGGAATCCCGAAATCTGGCCGTTCCTGCGCGCGCTGCCGGCCGAGACACGCGAGCAGGCGGTGGCGATCGCGGTGGCGATCGAGGCCCGCACCGCCGCCCGCCGCGACGCCGCCGGCGACGTCGACTTCCTGTGCCGCTACGGGCTCGAGGAGACGCGCTACAATCTCGAACACGGCACCTCGCGCGAGGTGCCGACGCCGCCGGGCGGGATCGGCACCACGATCGAGCTCACCGGCGACGGCGGCTACCGGCCCTCCGAGCGGCCCGAGAGCGAGCGGCGGGCGCGCGCGGCCGAGCTGCGCGCCGCGCTCCCCGCCAATCTCGCCGCGCTCGCCGGGGCGGCGGATAGGGCGCGGCCGCGCTAGGCGGCGGCCGCGCGCTTTTGCCTTCCCGCCGCAAATTCCCTATCCCGCACCCTCCATGCAGACTTCCGACCTTCGCGTCGCCATCTTCAGCGGCAATTACAATTATGTCCGCGACGGCGCGAACCAGGCGCTGAACCGGCTCGCCGACTATCTGCTGCGCCAGGGAGCGGCGGTCAGGGTCTATGCGCCGACGACGCGGACGCCGGCGTTCGAGCCCAAGGGCGACCTCGTCCCGGTCCCGGGCATCCGCCTTCCCGGCCGCTCCGAATATAAGCTGGGGCTGCCGCTGACGCCGCGCGTGCGGCGCGACCTCAGGAGGTTCGCGCCCAACATCTTCCACGTCTCCAGCCCCGACATAAGCGGCCACCGCGCGATCAGCCTGGCGCGGCGCTGGGACCTGCCGGTGATCGCCTCGGTCCACACCCGCTTCGAAACCTATCCGCGCTATTACGGCATGGCCTTTCTGGAGCCGCTCGTGCTCGCCATCCTCAGGCGCTTCTACCGCCGCTGCGACGCGATCTTCGCGCCGTCCGATTCGATGGCGCAGCTGCTCCGCGACCAAAGGATGAACTACGACGTCGGCATCTGGTCGCGCGGCATCGACCGGGAGATCTTCAACCCCGGCCGGCGCGACCTCGAATGGCGCCGCGGCCTCGGCATCGCCGACGAGGATCCGACGATCGGCTTCGTCGGCCGGCTGGTGATGGAAAAGGGGCTCGACGTCTTCTCCGACGCGATCGACCGGCTGGCGCGGCGGCAGATCCGCCACAAGGTGCTGGTGGTCGGCGACGGGCCGGCGCGCGAATGGTTCGAGAAGAGGCTGCCTTCGGCCTGCTTCGCCGGCTTCCAGGCCGGCGCCGACCTCGGCCGCGCGGTCGCCTCGATGGACATGCTGTTCAACCCCTCGGTGACCGAGACGTTCGGCAACGTCACGCTGGAGGCGATGGCGGCGGGCCTGCCGGTGGTGGCGGCGATCGCCACCGGCAGCCAGAGCCTGGTCGAGGACGGGGTCAGCGGCCGGCTCGTCCGCCCCGGCGCGATCGCGGGCTTTTCCGCGGCGCTCTCCTTCTATTGCGAGAATGAGGAGGCGCGGCGGGCGGCGGGCGCGGCGGGCTTCGCCGCCAGCCACCGCTACGGCTGGGACGAGGTCAACCAGGAGCTGGTCGACGCCTATCTCCGCCTGATCCGCCAGCACGGCGCCGGCGGCCGCCAGCGGCCGAGCCCGGTGCCCTGATCCGGGGACTGTCCCACCCCCGGGGACTGTCCCACCCCCGGGGACTGTCCCCCCACCGGGGACTGTCCCCCCACCGGGGACTGTCCCGCCCCCGGGGACTGTCCCCCCACCGGGGACTGTCCCTCTTTTTCTAGAGCCGCTCGATCTTCTGGGCGGCTTCGTCGAGGATGGCGGCGATCTTGTGGAGCGTGCCTTCGTCGGAATCCTCGCGGGTGACCCGGTGCCAGAGCGCCGACAGGAGGTTGCCGACCGCGCGCTTGATCGGGGCGCCGCCCGCCTTGCGCTCGTCGCTGCCGAGATCCTTGAGCCGCTCGAGCAGCGCCTCGACCTGCTCTTCATTCTCGGCGAGATGGGCGGTGCCGTCCTTGGTGACCTGGAACGCCTTGCGCGCGCCCTCGCCCTTGACCTTGACCTCGTCGATCAGGCCCATGTCCTCGAGCATGGTCAGGGTCGGATAGACGATGCCGGGGCTCGGCGCGTAGGTGCCGTGGGTGAGCTCCTCGATCGCGCGGATGAGGTCGTAGCCGTGGCGCGGCTCGTCGGCGATCAGCCTCAGCAGGACCAGCCGCAACTCACCCGATTCGAACACGCGGCGGCGGCCGCGGCGGCCGCGCCCGCCCGAATCGCCCCAGTCCGAGCCCCAGCCGGAGCCCCAGCCCCGGCCCCAGCCGCGCCCCATGCCCATCGCGAAGATCCCCGGGAAGTCCGCGCCGTCCGGCCCGCAGCCGTGCATCCTGAACCGCATTGCCTGTCTCCTGCCTAAGATAGGCTGAGATATATCTTTCGAAGCGATAGTGTCAAGATATATCTTCGACCTTCTCGTCACCCCAGCGAAAGCTGGGGTCCATGCGGAGTCAGTAGGGATTCCAGCTTTCGCTGGAATGACGGATGGGGCTCAGCGCGCCGCCCGCACCCGACGGTCGAGGAAGTCGGTGATGGTCCGCCACAGATGCAGCTCGCGGCCCTCGCCGCTGACGCGGTGGGTGGCGCCGGGATAGACCATCATCTCGAACCGCCGGCCCGCCGCCTGGAGCGCGCCCAGGAGCACGGTCGAATTCTCGAACACGACATTGTCGTCGGCCATGCCGTGCAGGACCAGCAGCGGATCGGCGATGCGGCCGGCATTGGGGATCGCGCCGGCGGCGAGGTAGGGGGCCGGATCGAGCGACGGATTGCCGAGATAGCGCTCGGTATAATGGGTGTCGTAGAGCTCCCAGCGGGTGACCGGCGCCCCGGCGACGCCGGCGGCGATCGCGCCGGGCGCCGCTTCCAGCAGCTTCAGCACCATATAGCCGCCATAGGACCAGCCGTAGACCGCGATCCGCTCGGGATCGACGTCCGGCCGGCCGCGCAGCCAGGCGATGCCGGCGAGCTGGTCGGCGACCTCGACCGTCCCCATCGCCCGGTAGAGATGGTTCTCGAACGCCTTGCCGCGGTCGGGCGAGCCGCGATTGTCGAGCGAGAAGACGATCCAGCCGTGGCGGACGAGATATTGGTGGAGCGGGTTCGCCCAGGCGCGGGTCGCCTGCCGGCCGGCGCCGGGGCCGCCATAGACCTGGACGAAGACCGGATGGCGCCGGCCGGGCTCGGCGGGCGGCGACAGCATCCGGTAGTGCAGCTCGGTGCCGTCGGCGGCGCCGAGCGTGCCGAAGGTCGGCGCGACATGGCCGGCGAGGAAGGGCGCATAGGGGTGCGCCGGATCGAGCCGGTTCTCCTCGATCCAGGCGATCCGGCGGCCGCTCGCGTCGGCGAGATAGACTTGCGGCGGCTGGGCGGGATTGGAGCGGGTGACGAGGGCGCGGGTGGCGCCCTCGTCCATCTCCGCCAGGTTCCACCAGCCGGCCTCGGTGACCCGGCGCGGCGGGCCGGGGCGGTTCATGTCGACCCAGTAGAGGTGGCGCTCGAGCGGCGTGTCGAGATTGCCGGTGAAATAGACCCGGCCCCGCCGCTCGTCGACCCCGGCGACCCGGTCGACCGCCCAGTCGCCGCGGGTGAGCTGGGTCCAGCGGCCGTTCCGGAAACGATAGAGATGCGAGAAGCCGGACCGCTCCGAGCTCCAGATCAGGCTGCCGTCGCGCAGGGGCTTGAGATTGTCGTGGAGGTTGATCCAGCTGTCCGAGGTCTCGCTGAACAGCAGCCGCGCGGCACCGGTGGCGGGGTCGACGCGGAGCAGATCGAGCCGTTTCTGGTCGCGGCTCTCGCGCTGGACGAGCAAGGCGGCGCCGTCGGCGGTCCAGTCGACCCGGGCGAGGTAGAAATCGGGGTCGGATCCCAGATCGACCCGGACCCGGCGCGAGCCGTCCGGCGCCATCACGTAGAGCTCGACCCGCGCATTGGCGGTGCCGGCGGCGGGGTAGCGCTGCTGGTAAATGCGGGTGCCTTCGGCGCCGATCGCGGCGCGGGTGACGATCCCGACCGGCGCCTCGTCGACCCGGGCGACCGCGAGCCAGCGGTCGCCGGGCGACCACCAATGGCCGGTCGTGCGGTCCATCTCCTCCTGGGCGACGAACTCGGCGGAGCCCCAGGAGATCGTGCCGCCGCCATCGTCGGTGAGCGCGCGATCGTTGCGCCCGTCGGCGTCGACGACATGGAGATTGCGGTCGCGGACGAAGGAGAGGTAGCGGCCCGTGCGCGAGACCTGGGCATCGAGCTCGGTCTCGGGCGTCGCGGTGATCCGGCGGACATCGCCGTCGAGCCCGGCGAGATAGAGGTCGCCGTCGAGCGGCACCAAGATCGCGCGGCCGTCGGGCGACCAGGCGTAATTGACGATGCCGCGCACGCCCGAGAGGCGCGCCCGCTCGCGCCGCATCATCTCCTCCTCGGAGAGCTGGGCGCCGGTGCCGAGCCGGGCGCTGTCGACCAGCATCCGCGCCTCGCCGGTTGCGGTGTCGACCGCCCAGAGATCGTAGCGGTCGCGATCGTCGGCGCGGTTGCGCAGCAGGGTGGCGAGCCGGCCGTCGGGCGACAGCTTGAGCAGGCGCGGCGTCGGCCCCGACAGCGACGGGCTCGCGAACAGCCGCTCGAGCGTGAGCTCCTCGGCCCGGGCGGGCGCGGCGGTCAGCAGGAAGGCGGCGGCGAAAGCGAGAAGGATGCGCATCCGCGCTTCCTAGCCGCGTTGGCGGCAAAGGAAAGGGTGTCGATTCACCGTCATCCTGACGAAAGTCAGGATCCATGAACACCGCGTTCGAGGACAGCATCGAGCGCCGTGTTCATGGATGCTGAATCAAGTTCAGCATGACGGAATTGGACAATCACCCGGGGGACAATCCCCCGTTTGGGCGGCTCAGCTTTCGGCGGGCTCGACCTCGGCCTTGGCCTTGTCCAGGTGCCGCGTGTCGCGGCGCTCGGCGATTCGGGCCGACTTGCCGGTGCGGCCGCGCAGATAATAGAGCTTGGCGCGGCGGACGGCGCCGCGGCGGACGACCTCGATCGATTCGACGTTGGGCGAATAAAGCGGGAAGACGCGCTCGACGCCCTCGCCGAAGCTGATCTTGCGGACCGTGAAGGAGCTGCCGAGGCCCTTGTTCGCCCGCGCGATGCAGACGCCTTCGAAATTCTGGATGCGGGTGCGCTCGCCCTCGACGACCTTGACGCCCACGCGGAGGGTGTCGCCCGGGCGGAATTCGGGGATGGCCTTGCTCTTGCCGAAATGCTCGATCGCCTCGGCCTCGAGCTGCTGGATGAGGTTCATCTCATTCGTCCTTGTTCTTCTTCGCCTGCGCGCCAGAGGGCGGTGGCCTTCGCGCGTCCCCGTGACGCTCGATCAGGTCCGGCCGCCTTAGCCGTGTCTCGTCTTCCGCCTTCCGCTTGCGCCAGGCGGCGATCTTCGCATGATCCCCCGATCGCAGCACTTCGGGGATCCTGCGCCCTTCCCATTCGACAGGCCGGGTATAATGAGGGTATTCGAGAAGGCCGCCGTCAAAGCTTTCCTCCTCACCGCTCGAAGGGGCGCCCATTACCCCGGGAAGCAGCCGAACGCAAGCGTCGAGGAGGGCGAAAGCGGCGGGCTCGCCGCCCGACAGCACATAGTCGCCGACCGATACCGGGATCACCGGGCGGGCCTCGAACAATCGCTCGTCGATCCCCTCGAAACGGCCGCACAAGATGGTGACGCCGGGGCCGGCGGCCAGCTCCCGGACCAGCGCCTGAGTGAGCGGGCTCCCGCGCGGGCTCATCACCAGCTTCGGCGCCCCGTCGGGGACGCTGTCGAGCGCCGCCGCGAGGACGTCGGCGCGCATCACCATCCCCGCCCCGCCCCCGGCCGGCGTGTCGTCGACCGAACGGTGCCGGTCGGAGGCGAAGTCGCGGATCTGGACCGTGTCGAGCGACCAGATCCCTTCCTCGAGCGCGCGCCCGGCGAGGCTGTGCCCGAGCGGGCCCGGGAACATCTCCGGGTAAAGGGTGAGTATTGTCGCGGCCCAACTCATTCCCGGGTCCAATCCACCGTCTGCAGGCCAGGGACATCCGCGAAGTCCCGCTCGTTGTTGGTGATCAGGACGATGTCGAGCGCTAACGCGTGGGCGGCAATGAGCCGATCAAGCTTGCCGCGCCGGAACGGTACGCGCGCATAAGCGCGGGCCGCAGCCTCATCGAAGGGCATCACCGGGAATTTGTCCAGGAATCTGTTGAACGCGATGCGGCCTCGCGGGCCGCCCCGGCTAAAACCCAGAGCAAGCTCGGCACAGACGACGGCGGAGATCGCGATCGTCCCCGGCGCGCAGTCTTCAACCCGCGCGGCGAGCGCCGGCTTCGCCTTTGCGACAAGGAAGATGCAGCTGTTCGTATCGAGGAAATAGGACGGCTTGGTCACTTCCGGTCCAGGCCAAGCAGGTGCCACTCGCGCGGGATATCGTCATAGTCGTCTTCCTCGCGCTCGATCAGCTTCAGACCCGGTATCGACCCGTAGATTCCGGTGAGGTCGATCTTCTTCGGCGGGTCCTTCTTCACCGGTTCCAGGACATATTTGCCCTGTTCCTCGCGCACCCGCATTTCGGTGCCTGCTTCGATGCCGAGCGCCTTGGGCAGGCGCACCGCGACCGAATTGCCGGATTTGAAGGTCTTCGTCGTCTTCATGTATATACGGAATGTATATACTTTTCGGCGACGCGTCAAGCCGCGGTTGCGGAACAATCGGTCGGGCGCCACGCTGAGGCGCGATGGACGAGCCCGAACTCGATTGCCTGGTGATCGGCGGCGGCCCGGCGGGGCTGACGGCGGCGATCTATCTCGCCCGCTTCCACCTGAAGCTGAAGGTGATCGACGCCGGCGGCAGCCGCGCCGCCTGGATCCCCTGCACGCGCAACCATGCCGGCTTTCCCGACGGCATTTCGGGGACGGAGCTGATCGCGCGGATGAAGGAGCAGGCGCGGAAATATGGCGCCGTGATCGAGAGCGAACGAGCCACCCGGCTCGACAAGATCGACGGCGGCTTCCGCGCCGCCTGGGGTTCGGGCGCGGCGACGGCGCGGACCGTGCTGCTCGCCACCGGCATCCGCAACCGGCGCCCCCCGATGGACGAGGGGCTGCACGACGAGGCGCTGGCGCGCGGCCTGATCCGCTATTGCCCGATCTGCGACGGCTATGAGGTGACCGATCGGAAGATCGGCGTGATCGGCAGCGGCGCCCACGGCGTCGCCGAGGCCCAGTTCCTGCGCTCCTACAGCGCCGACGTGACCCTGATCGCGCCCGACCGCGCCCACGACGTCGCCGCCGACGACCGGGCCGCGCTCGCCGCGCTCGGCATCGCCACCGTCGACGGGCCCTGTCATGCGGTCGCGGCGCTCGAGGACGCGATCGTCGTCGAGACGCCGCACGGCCACCACACGTTCGACAGCGTCTATCCGGCGCTCGGGTCGGACGTGCACAACGAGCTCGCCTGCCAGATCGGGGTGGCGCTCAACGCGGCGACCGGCTGCATCCTCACCGACGCCCACCAGCGCACCAACGTGCCCGGCGCCTATGCGGCCGGCGACGTCGTCCTCGGCCTCGACCAGCTCAGCCACGCGATGGGCGAAGGCGGCGTCGCGGCGACGACGATCCGCAACGATCTGGCGCGGGAGCGGCCGCTGGTGCGATAACGGAGTCATGCAACAGCCATCCGATCTCGAGCAACGGGCGGCCGCCGGCGATGCGGAGGCGCAATATGCGCTCGCCGCGAGGCTGCTGGCGCTCGCCGATGCTCCCGACTCGTTTGCGCGCGGCGCGGCCCTTGTCGAAGCGGCGAGCGCGAACGGCCATGCCGAGGCCGCCTCGATGCTGGCGACGCTGGAGGCGGTCGGCGCCGGTCGCCGGCAGGACTGGCGACGCGCCTTCGAGTGCCTCGATCTCGCCGCCGGGCGCGGGTCGGAGCATGCGCGCGCGCAATTGCGCCTGCTCGCCGGGCCCGACCTCGACCGGCTGCTTCGGGTGCCCGCGCGCGTCGCGCTCTCGGAACGGCCGCGGCTGCGGGTCTTTCCGGGCTTCGCCAGCCCCGCCGAATGCCGATGGGTGATCGACCGGCTGCGGGCGAAACTGGCGCCGGCGATGGTCTGGGACGAGGTCAGCGGCGCCGGCAAGGTCGATCCGGTGCGGAGCAACAGCGCCGTCGAGCTGCGCCTCACCGAGACCGACGTCGCGATCGCGGTCCTCCGCGCCCGAATCTCCGCCGCCACCCGGCTCCCCGAGCCCATTTTCGAGATACCGCAGGTGATGCATTATGCGGTCGGCCAGGAATTCAGGCCGCACCACGATTTCCTCGATCCCGAGGAAAAAGGCCATGCCGCCGACCTCGCGCGCCGCGGGCAGCGGATCGGCACTTTCCTCATCTACCTGAACGACGATTTCGACGGCGGCGAGACGATCTTCCCCCGTGCCGGCCTCTCCCATCGCGGCCGCGCCGGCGACGCTTTGTTCTTCGCCAACGTCACCCCGGACGGCCGGCCGGACCCGCTGACCGTCCATGCCGGCCTGCCCCCCACCAGCGGCGAGAAATGGATCTTCTCGCAATGGATCCGCGACCGGCTGCCGGCGCCGCCGCCCGCATAGCGCCGACAAGGAAATGCTAACCGCGCCGCGCTAGACTGCGTCCCCATGAGCGGATGGGTCACCGCCTGGGACGAGGACGAGCGCGCGGCCGGCGGGCACGGCGCGCTGCTTTATGGCGGCTGGGCCGCGGGGCTGCTTGCGACCGCCGCCGCGCTCTGGCTGTTCCTGTTCGCCCTCGGCCTGTTCACCACGCTCGGCTCGGCCGAGGGCTCCGAACGGCACGGCGGCGCCGGCATCCGCGCCGCCGACGACAGTTCGTTCGGCCTCGCCACCATGTATGCGAGCCGGGGCCAGCTTCTGTGGTGGGATTATGACGTGAGCGTCGAGGGCGCGGGCGGGGTGCGGCTGCGGATCGCCAGGACCCCGCCGAGCCAGGCCTTCATCGTCCGCTTCCAGGACGTCGCCCGCAGCGGACGCGGCCGCTTCGAACTGATCGCGCCGGAATCGGGCTTCTATACCTTCTCGCAGGAGCTGATCCCGCAGGGTGACGCGCTCGGCATGGGCGCGCCCGGCACGACCCGCTACGACCTGAGCTGGGGCATCGACTAAGCTAAAGTCCTCCCCCGGATTTCCGGGGGAGGATACGCTCAGGCGAGGAAGGCGGGGTCGGCGACGACCCTGCCCTGCTCGAGGTCGGCGATGCCCGGCCGGAACGGGATCAGGGCGCGCTTCCCGTCCGGACGCTCGATCTCGAGCAGGTCGCCGGCGCCGAAATTCTCGACCGCGACCACGGTGCCGAGGGCGGTGCCGTCGGCGGCTTCGCAGGCGAGGCCGATCAAGTCGGCGTGATAATATTCGCCCGCCGCGAGCGGCGGCAGCGCCGAGCGCGGCACGGTCAGCAAGGTGCCGCGCAGGCCCTCCGCGGCGGCGCGGTCGGCGATCTCGGTGAAGCGCGCGATCGCGCCGGCGCCGCCGGGCCTCACCGATTTGAGCGTCAGCGGCCGATCGCCGGCGAACAGGATCTTGTGCCGCTTCAGGCTCTCAGGGCCCTCGGCGAACAATTTCAGGCGCACCTCGCCGCCGACGCCGTGCGCGCCGGCGACGGCGGCGAGGGTGACCTGGGGCTCGGCCAACGCCTATTCGGCCTTCTCGGCCTTCTCCGCGCCCTCTTCGGGAGCGGCTTCGTCGGCGCCTTCGGCCGGCGCCTCGGCGGACTCGCCCTCGTTGGAGGCCTCGTCGGCGGGAGTCGCTTCCTCGGCGGGAGTCGCTTCCTCGGCGGCCGGAGCTTCCTCGGCGGGGGGGGCTTCCTCGGCGGCGGAAGCCTCTTCGGCCGCGGCTTCGGGGACAGCCTCTTCAGCCGCGACTTCCTCGGCGGCGGCCTCCTCGGCCGGAACCTCCTCGGCGGCGGCCTCCTCGGCCGGCGCTTCCTCCGCAGCGGGCGCTTCCTCGGCCGGAGCTTCCTCGGCGGCGGCCTCCTCGGCCGGAACCTCTTCGGCGGCGGCTTCCTCGGCCGGAGCCTCCTCGGCGGCGGCCTCCTCGGCCGGCGCTTCCACCGCAGCGGGCGCTTCCTCGGCCGGAGCTTCCTCGGCGACGGCTTCCTCGGCCGGCGCTTCCTCGGCGGCTGCCTCGATCGTCTCCTCGGCGGCCGGGGCCTCGGCGACCTCCTCCGCGGCGGGCGCGGCGGCGGCCTCGGCATCCTTCTTGGCGCGCTCCTCGACCCGCTCCTTCGCCTTCTCGCCGGGCTCGCCCTTCTTGGGATTGCTGCGCGCCGGGCGCTCGAGGATGCCGGCGGCGTCGAGGAACCTGAGAACGCGGTCGCTCGGCCTGGCGCCGACCGAGAGCCAATGGCGGACGCGGTCGGCGTCGATCTTCACGCGCTCCGCGCTGTCCTTGGGCAGCAGCGGATTGTAGCTGCCGACCCGCTCGATGAACTTGCCGTCGCGCGCGTTGCGCGCGTCCGCGACCACGATCTTGTAATAAGGCCGCTTCTTCGCGCCGCCCCGGCTGAGCCTGATTGCAACTGCCATTTTACTCGTCCTTTCTGATTGATACGTCTATTTCTTGAAATTCTTGGGAAAACCCGGCGGCAGCCCGCCCGCGGCTCCGGGGAGCCCCGGCAGCCCCTTGGAGAGATCGGGCATGCCGGCCGGGCCGGCGAGGCCGCCCAGGCCGCCGCCGCCGCCGAACAAAGCGCCGAGCTTGCCGAGCCCGCCCATCTTGCGGATCTTCTTCATCGCGGTCGCCATTTCCTGGTGCATCTTGAGGAGCTTGTTGACCTCCTGCACGGTCGTGCCCGAGCCGTTGGCGACGCGGATCTTGCGCTTGGCGTTCATCACTTCAGGCTTCAGCCGCTCCTTCGGCGTCATCGAGCTGATGATCGCGTCCAGCCGGCCGAGCACATTGCCTTCCAGAACGCCGCTTTCGTTGATCTGGTTCTTGATCTTGCCGAGCCCGGGCATCATCCCGGCGAGCGCGCCGAGGCCGCCCATCCGCTGCATCTGCTGCAGCTGCATCCTGAGATCGTTCAGATCGAACTGGCCCTTGGCCATCTTGCGGGCCATCGCCTCGGCCTCTTCGGCCTGGATCGTCTCCTGGGCCCGCTCGACGAGGCTGACGACGTCGCCCATGCCGAGGATCCGGCCGGCGACGCGCTCGGGATGGAAGGCCTCGATCCGGTCGATCGCCTCGCCGGTGCCGGCGAACTTGATCGGCCGGCCGGTGACCGCGCGCATCGACAAAGCGGCGCCGCCGCGGGCGTCGCCGTCCATCCGGGTCAGGATCACGCCGGTCAGCTCGACCTGGTCGGCGAAGCTCTTGGCGACGTTGACCGCGTCCTGGCCGGTCATCGCATCGGCGACGAGCAGGACTTCCTGGGGCCGCGACGCTTCCGCGACGGCCTTCATCTCGTCCATCAGGCCCTGGTCGACGTGAAGCCGGCCGGCGGTGTCCAGCATCAGCACGTCGAAGCCCTGCAGGCGGGCGGCGTTGAGCGCGCGCCGGGCGATCTCGACCGGGCCCTGGCCGGGCACGACCGGGAGCGTCGCCACCTCGGCCTGGCGGCCGAGAACGGCGAGCTGCTCCTGCGCCGCGGGGCGGGCGACGTCCAGCGACGCCATCATCACCTTCTTGCGGTCCTTCTCGGTCAGCCTCCTGGCGAGCTTGGCGGTGGTGGTGGTCTTGCCCGAGCCCTGGAGGCCGACCATCAGGATCACCGCCGGCGGCGTCACCGCCAGCTCGAGCCCGGCCTCTTCGGCGCCGAGCATCTCGACCAGAGCGTCGTGCACGATCTTGACGACCTGCTGGCCGGGCGTGACCGAGCGCAGCACCTGCTGGCCGACCGCCTGCTCGGTCGCCCGGTCGACGAACTCGCGCACCACCGGCAAGGCGACGTCGGCCTCGAGCAAGGCGATCCTGACCTCGCGCATCGCCGAGCGCACGTCGGCCTCGCTGAGCGCGCCGCGACCGCGCAGCCGGTCGAACACACCGGAAAGGCGATCGCTCAGGCTCTCGAACATGCTCTCTTACCTCTTCGTCCAAACGAAAAACGCCGGCGGGCGAAACCTCGCCGGCCAGCGCGCGTCCAGGACGCTTCGATGCTCAACCCGTCAACCGGGTCCGGCGCACATAGGGGCTCGCGCGGCCGAAGGCAAGCCGGGCGCCGGTTTGCTCCAAAACGGAGGATAAGGCGCGCCTCCTCGCTCGGCGATTGATGTATGAAAGTCGACTGCGAGTCGGGGGGCAAATCTGCCTTCTCGCGGACCCGGTTGCGCCGTCCAATTCATTTTCTGAAAGAGGAGAGAGAGAATGGCGAAGAAACCCAAGGCATCCGACAAGGCCGCGGAAAAGGTGCCCGACAAGCAACTCGAAAAGCAGCTCGAGAAGCAGCTCGAGAAGAAGATCGAGTTCAAGGAAGGCAAGATCGAGAAGGTCGAGAAGATCGAGCAGAAGGAGAAGCCCGAGAAGCTCGAGCACAAGGATCACAAGGATTGGAAGGAAAAGGAGCTCAAGCAGGAGAAGGCCGAGAAGCTCGAGAACAAGGACCACAAGGACTGGAAGGAAGGCAAGGAGATAGAGAAGAATCCGAAGATCGAGCAGAAGGAAATCGAGAAGAAGCTCGAGCTGAAGGAGCATACCAAGATCGAGATCGCCGAGAAGCCGCAGGGCAAGGAGAAGGACGGCAAGGAGCTCGTCGAGAATCCCGGCGACATCTTCGAGCAGGGCACCGTCAATCCCGCCGCCGGCACCGGCAACGCCCAGCACTTCATCAACCAGGGCGACCGCCCCGACCTAAGCGGCGGAGCGCTGTCGGGCGAGAAGAAGCCGACGCCCCGCAAGCCCAAAGGCTGAAGGCTGAACGCCGGCCGCCGGCCCCGCATATGACGCTGATCCTGTGCGAGGCCGGCGATGCCGCCGCCTTGTGGGCGGCGGAGCGGCTCCGCGCGAGGGGCCGCTCCGCCGAAATCGTCCCGAGCGACGCGCTCGGCGACGCGGTCCGCTGGGAGCATCGCGTCGACGAGGCGGCGGCGAGCGTCCGCATCACCCTGGCCGACGGCCGCACGCTCTCCAGCGACGCGCCCGAACCGATCCTCAACCGCATCGCCACCATCCCGCTGGCGCGCCTGCAGGCGACCGCCGGCGAGGATTTTGGCTATGCGATGCAGGAAATGTACGCCCTGTATCTGAGCTGGCTGCACGCCTGGCCGGCGATCGTGATCAACCGGCCGACCCCGCAGGGCCTGGCCGGCTGCCATCGCCACGGCTCGGCCTGGGCGGCGCTGGGCGCCGAAGCCGGGCTGCGCAGCCGGACATGGGCGCAGGGCAGCGCCGACCCGCCCGAAGCCGGCTGGGTCCCGCCGCCCGCGGAGGCGACCGCGTTCGTCGTCGCCGGCCGGGCGGTGCTGCCCCCGGCGCTTGCGGCCGGGCTCGCCGGCCCCTGCCGGGCGCTCGCCGCGCGCGCCGGCACCGCCCTGCTCGGGATCGGCTTCGCGCGCGACGGCCAGGGCGAGTGGGAAATGGTCGGCGCTTCGCCGCTCCCCGATCTCTCGCTCGGCGGCGAGCCGCTCGTCGAGGCGCTGGACGAGGCGCTGGCCGAATGATCCTGCTCTGCGGAATCAAGAGCGAAACGCCGCTGGCGATGGTCGCCGCGGCGCTGCGCGAAATCGGCGCCGACTTCCGTTTCGTCCACCAGCGCGACGTCGCCAACTATGCGATCGCCTGGCGAGCGGGGGCCGGCGGAGTCACCGGCGAGCTTCGCCTCGGACGCAAGCGGATCGACCTCGCCCGGGTGCGCGGCGTCTACACGCGGCTGATGGACGACCGCATCCTGCCCGAGCTCGAGGGCCTCGCCGCCGACGATCCCGCGCGCCGCCACGCCCGCTCGTTTCACGAGGCGCTGACGCGCTGGATGGAGGTCGCGCCGGCGCGGGTCGTCAACCGCGCCGAACCGCAGGGCTCGAACGGCTCCAAGCCCTATCAGGCGCAGCTGATCGCCGCGCACGGCTTCGCGCCGCCGCCGACTTTGATCACCAACGATCCCGCGGCGGTGCTGGCGTTCCGCAAGGAGCATGGCGAGATCATCTACAAGTCGATCAGCGGCGTGCGCTCGATCGTCCGCAAGCTCGAGGAGGCGGACCTCGAGCGGCTCGAGCGGATCGGCTGGTGCCCGGTCCAGTTCCAGAAGGCGCTCGTCGGCACCAACATCCGCGTCCATGTCGTCGGCGGCGCCACCTTCGCCACGAAGATCGAGAGCACCCATGTCGACTATCGCTACGCGAACCGACAGGGCGGCCGGACCAGGCTGCGCGCGACGCGGCTGCCGGCGCCGGTGCGCGCGCGCTGCGTGGCGCTGGCCAGGGGCCTCGATCTCGCCTTCGCCGGCATCGACCTGATGCGCACCGAAAGCGGCGATTATTATTGCTTCGAGGTCAATCCGCAGCCGGCTTTTTCCTACTACCAGGCCAATACCGGCCAGCCGATCGCGAAAGCGGTGGCGCGCCACCTTATCGGGGCCTGAGCGCCCCGGCCGGGGCGCGAAAAAAGGGCGCCCGGCAAGCCGGACGCCCTTCCTTACGCACTTCGAGCCCGGCAAGAACCGGCTGGGCTCAACCGGCGATGTCGAACATCGCCAGGATCAGGCCGGTGTTCCGGTCGATCTGATAGACGCGCTTGTCGTCATAGCGGTAATAAGCGGCATCGCTGTCCCGGTAGCGGTCGCGATACTGGATCGGCAGCGCGACCTGGCGGCCCGAGAAATGCTGGCCGACGCGGACATCGCCGGCGAAGCGGTCGCCGCGATGGCTGCCGCGACCGTCGGCGTCGAAATCGGCGCTGTAGCGGTCCTCGCGGTCGTAGCGCCCCTGCCCGGACCGCACGGCGGCGGTGATGTCCAGGTTCAGGGTGCGGCTGCGTTCGCGCAGCGCGCGGCGCTCCCAGGGGTTGAAGCCGGCGCGGCTATATTGGCGCTCCAGCTGCATGAACTGCCGCAGCTGGGCGCGCAGCGGCCGCGCTTCCATGCGGGAAATGGCGCCGCTCTCGACGCCGGCGTCGAACCGCGCCTGCAGCTGGCCGCTGGTCGACCGTTCGCCCTGCCAGGGCTGCGCCGCGAGCGGCGCGGCGACGGCCAAGGCCGAAACGGCTGCCAGACTCATGTAGATCCTTTTCATCATATGCTCCTTGATCCCCCGGCGCCGGGGAAATGCTTGCGCCTCGTTCATAATAAAAATGCGACAAATTCAAAGGCTAAGAGAATTCCTCTTGCCTAGATAGAAATAATTTGTCGAGAATTTGGATTATATATTTGGGGATTGTCTATCAATATTCAAGGAGTCAACGCATGAATTACTATATCGTTCCGATCAACGTCAGGCGTGGACAATCGACACCATGGTTCCCGGATTTGCCGCCGCGACCTCGACGGACGCGTCCAGCTGTCCCGCCAGCGCCTCGACGATGCCGGTGCCGAGGCCCGGCCTGCCGGAATCTTTCGGCATGCCGACGCCGGTGTCGCGCACCGACAAGGTCCATGCCGGCCCGTCCGAGCGATAATCGACGAATATCTTGCCCTTGCGGTGGCGCGGAAAGGCATGTTTCAGGGCATTGATCACCAGCTCGGTGACGATCAGGCCCAGGCTCACCGATATCTCGGCCTTGGCCACGCTCCCGTCCACCGCGACCTCGAGCGAGAGCTGGTCGTGGTCGCTGATCATCGAGGCGCCGATACTGTCGCACAGGTCGGTGAAATAGGTGCGCAGCGCGACGTCGCCGAGCCGGGAGGCGGCGAGCTGGCGCTGCATGGTGGCGATCGACATCACCCGGTTGCGGGCGTCGCGAAGCTGGCCGCGCGCCTTTTCGGACCGGACCCTGCGCGCGCTCTGCATCAGCACGCTGGCGATGATCTGCAGGCTGTTGGCGACGCGGTGCTGAAGCTCCTGCAGCAGGATCGCCTTTTCGCGCAGCAGATCGTCCTTGAGCTTCTCGCTGATCCGCGCGTCGGTGACGTCCGCCATCGAGGCCACGAGCCGGACATTGTCGGCGTCGAAATAATCGAGCTTGCGGGCGTTGACCACCAGCCGGCGGCTGACCTTTCCGGGGCGCTTCAGGTCCATCTCATAGGCGTCGATGTTGGCGGCGCCGGCGGCGGTGGCCCTGAGCAGCGAGCCGAGCTGCGGAACGTTCCATTCCCCTTCGCCCAGCGCCGACAGCGGCCGGCCGGCGACGCGGCCCGGATCGATCCCGAACACGTCGCAGAAGGAGTCGCTGGCGGCGACGACCCCGAGCGCGCCGTCGAGCAGCAGGACGGGCGCGTTGGACGAGGCGATAACCGCCAGCGCGAGGCTGTCGGCGGCTTCGCCAAGAACCGAGGTCGGGACATCCATGGTGGATCCTTGGCGGGAGGCTCGCAGAGCGAAAGCGACCCGGCGCCGCGGACCATAGCACAGAACGTATCGGAACCTTAACTTATATTCGCCGGGTGAGGTCCGCCGGCGCCGGGGCGGTGGACTTGCCGCCCACCGCTGCCTAGATGCGGCGACGATGAAGCAGCGCTTCCACAAGATGCACGGCCTCGGCAACGATTTCGCCATTTTCGACGCGCGCGAGGGCGCGGTCGAGATGGACGAAGCGCGGGCGCGGGCGATCGCCGACCGGCGCACCGGGGTGGGATGCGACCAGGTGATCGTGCTCGAGCCCTCGCAAGTCGCCGACGTCAGGATGCGGGTCTGGAATGCCGACGGCGGCGAGGTCGAATCCTGCGGCAATGCGACGCGCTGCGTCGTCCTGCTCGGCGCCTCGACGATCGAGACCAAAAGCGGCATCCTGAAGGGCGACGCCGGGGGCGTCGACATGGGCGCGCCCCGCTTCGGCTGGGAGGAGATCCCGCTCGCTTATGCGATGGACACGGCGGCGATGCCGGTCGGCTGGGAGGATCTCCGGGAGCCGGCCGCGGTCAATGTCGGCAATCCGCACGTCGTCTTCTTCGTGCCCGATGCCGGCGCGGTCGATCTGGCGCGACTGGGACCGATCATCGAGCGCGACCCGCTCTTCCCCGAGCGGGTCAACGTCAACGTCGCCTCGTTGGAGGGCGACGCCATCCGCCTGCACGTCTGGGAGCGGGGCGCGGGACTCACCGCCGCCTGCGGCACCGGCGCCTGCGCGACGGCGGTCGTCGCAATCGCGCGCCGGCGGATCGAGGGCCCGGTCGAGGTGCGGCTGCCGGGAGGATCGCTGACGATCGACTGGGCGCCGGGCGGGACGATCCGGATGAGCGGTCCCGCCGTCCACGTCTTCACCGGCGAGCTTGCCGCATGAGCGGGCCGCGGCTGATCACCCTGGGCTGCCGCCTCAACTATGCGGAGAGCGAGGCGATGCGCGCGCTCGCGGGGGACGACGGGGATCTCGTCATCGTCAACAGCTGCGCGGTGACCAACGAGGCGGTGCGCCAGACGCGGCAGGCGATCCGCCGGGCGAAGAAGGCGCGGCCCGACGCGCGCATCTTCGTCACCGGCTGCGCGGCCCAGGTCGAGCCCGAGAGCTTCACGGCGATGCCGGAGGTGAGCCGAGTGTTCGGCAACCGGGAGAAATTCGATCCCTCGTCATTCCGGCGAAGGCCGGAATCTCGTGGAGAAGAGGCTGCGACTTCTCGTCCCGAGATCCCGGCCTTCGCCGGGATGACGGACAGGGCCGAAATCCGTGTCGCCGACATCATGCAGGTACGCGAGACGGCGCCGCACCTTGCCGCCGGCTTCGCCGAGCGCGCGCGGGCCTTCGTCGAGGTGCAGAACGGGTGCGACCACCGCTGCACCTTCTGCATCATCCCCTATGGACGGGGCAACAGCCGCTCGGTGCCGGCCGGGCTGGTCGTCGAGCGGGTCCGGCAGCTCGTGGACGCGGGCTTCCGCGAGGTCGTGCTGACCGGCGTCGACGTCACCAGCTACGGCCCCGATCTGCCCGGCGCGCCGACGCTTGGGGCCTTGATCGAGCGCATCCTCCGTCATGTCCCCGAACTGCCCCGGCTTCGGCTTTCCTCGCTCGACTGCATCGAGATGGACGCGCGGCTGTTCGATCTGGCGACCGGCGAGCCGCGCTTCATGCCGCACCTCCATATGAGCTTCCAGGCCGGCGACGACATGGTGCTGAAGCGGATGAAGCGGCGGCATTCGCGGCGCGACGCGATCGAGACGGTGGCGCGGCTGAAGGCGAAACGGCCCGAGATCGCGATCGGCGCCGACCTCATCGCCGGCTTCCCGACCGAGACCGACGCGATGCACGAGAACAGCGTGCGGCTGATCGAGGAATGCGACATCGTGCTGGGGCATATTTTCCCCTTCTCGCCCAAAGCTGGCACCCCCGCGGCCCGTATGCCTCAGGTCCCCGCCCCTCTCGTCAAGCAGCGCGCCCGGCGGCTGCGCGAGGCTTGCGCGGCGCGGAAAGCGAAGTGGCTGGCCGGGCTGGTTGGAACGCGGCAGCAGGTGCTGGTGGAGAAGGACGGATTCGGCCATGCCGAGAACTTCGCCCCCGTCCAACTCCGTCATTCCCGCGCAAGCGGGAATCCAGCTGCCTTGCCAGAGAGGAAGCTGGACCCCCGCTTTCGCGGGGGTGACGTGGTGGAGGTGGAGGTCACGGGATTTGAGGGTGACATGCTGATCGGAGTGCCCGCGTGACCGACCCCTCCTGGTACGAGCGGATGCGGCTCGGCTTCAAGAAGACCTCCGACCGGCTCGGCGACAATCTCACCGGGCTGATCACCAGATCCGCGCTCGACGAGGCGACGCTCGACGGGATCGAGGAGGCGCTGGTCGCCTCCGACCTCGGCCCGCGCACCGCGGCCAAGGTCCGCGCCCGGCTCGCGTCCGAGCGGTTCGAGCGCGGCATCAGCGAGGAGGCGATCCGCGGCGTGGTGGCGCAGGAGCTGGAGACGATCCTCGCGCCCGTCGCCGAGCCGCTGGAGATCGTCGCCTTCCCGCGGCCGCAGGTGATCCTCGTCGTCGGCGTCAACGGCTCGGGCAAGACCACCACCATCGCCAAGCTCGCCCATCTCTTCCAGGAGCAGGATTATTCGGTCCTGCTCGCCGCCGGCGACACGTTCCGGGCGGCGGCGATCGAGCAGCTCCAGATCTGGGCCGACCGCGCCGGCGTGCCGGTGATCGCCGGGCCGGAGGGTTCGGACAGCTCGGCGATCGTCTATGACGGGGTCAAGAAGGCGACCGCCGAGGGGATCGACGTGCTGATCGTCGACACCGCCGGGCGGCTGCAGAACAAGAAGGATTTGATGGACGAGCTCGCCAAGATCCGCCGCGTGCTGGGCCGGTTGAACCCGGCCGCGCCGCACGACGTTGTGCTCGTCCTCGACGCGACGATCGGCCAGAACACGCTGAGCCAGATCGAGGTGTTCCGCGAGGTGGCGGGCGTCACCGGCCTGGTCATGACCAAATTGGACGGGACGGCGCGCGGCGGCGTCCTCGTCGCCGCGGCCGACACCTACGGCCTGCCGATCCACGCGATCGGCGTCGGCGAGGGGATGGACGATCTGCGTCCGTTCGACCCGGCCGAGGCGGCCCGGGCGATCGCGGGGGCCGCGGCATGAGCAAGGCGGCGCCCACCAAGCCCGCGCCGAGCGTCGGCGCCGGCCTCGCGCTCGATTACGGGCCGCTGGTCATCTTCTTCCTCGCCAACTTCCTCGCACCGGTGCCCGCCGCTCTGCGCATTTTCGTCGCGACCGGGGTGTTCATGGCGGCGATGCTGATCGCCATGCTGATCTCGCAGGTGCGGTACGGGCGGATTTCTCCTTTGCTCTGGTTCTCCGGGCTGATGGTGATCGGCTTCGGCGGAGTCACGATCTGGCTGCACGACCCGCAGTTCATCAAGATCAAGCCGACCATCTACTATCTGCTGATCGCCGCGCTGCTGCTGTTTGGGCTGCTCACCCGCCGCAACCTGTTGAAGCTGGTGATCGGCGCGGCCTATCCGGGGCTTTCCGAGCGCGGCTGGTATTTGCTGACGCGCAACTGGGTGCTCTTCTTCGTCGGCATGGCCATCGTCAACGAGCTGATCTGGCGGACGACCAGCACCGATTTCTGGCTCGGCTCGAAGCTCTGGCTGTTCATCCCGGCGACCCTGATCTTCATCGTCGCCCACATGCCGATGCTGATCCGCCACGGCCTCACCCTCGACAAGCCCGCCGAGGTGCCGCAGGTGCCCGTCGAATGAGCGAGCCGGTGATCTCGATCCGGGGGCTGAGCAAGACCTACAAATCGGGCCTCGAGGCGCTGAGGACGGTCGACCTGACGATCGAGAAGGGCGAGATCTTCGCGCTTCTCGGCCCCAACGGCGCCGGCAAGACGACCCTGATCAGCATCGTCTGCGGCATCGTCACGCCGAGCGCGGGGACGATCGAGGTCGGCGGCCACGACATCGGCCGCGACTATCGCGCGGCGCGGCGGATGATCGGGCTGGTGCCGCAGGAGCTTCACACCGACGCGTTCGAGAGCGTGATCGCGACCGTCACCTTCAGCCGCGGCCTGTTCGGCTGCCCGCCCAGCCCGGCGCATATCGAGAAGGTGCTGAAGGAGCTGTCGCTCTGGGACAAGCGCAAGTCGAGGATCATGGAATTGTCGGGCGGGATGAAGCGCCGGGTGATGATCGCCAAGGCGCTCTCCCACGAGCCCGAGATCCTGTTCCTCGACGAGCCGACCGCGGGCGTCGACGTCGAGTTGCGGCGCGACATGTGGAACCTGGTGCGCCAGCTGCGCGAGAGCGGCGTCACCATCATCCTCACCACCCATTATATCGAGGAAGCCGAGGAGATGGCCGACCGGGTCGGCGTGATCAGCCATGGCGAGCTGATCGTCGTCGAGGAGAAGACGAGCCTGATGAAGAAGCTCGGCAAGAAGGAGCTGACGCTCAACCTCAGCGAGGCGATGGACACGATCCCCCCCGAGCTCGCCGAGTGGAACCTGGCGCTTCAGGCCGACGGCCACGAGCTGCTCTACGTGTTCGACGCCAATGCCGAGCGGACCGGCGTCCCTTCCCTGCTGCGGGCGATGAGCGACGCCGGGATCGGCTTCAAGGACCTCCACACGCGGCAGAGCTCGCTCGAGGACATCTTCGTCAGCCTCGTCCATCGGAAGGACGCGGCATGAACGTCCACGGCACCTGGGCGATCTACCGCTTCGAGATGGCGCGGGCGATGCGGACGCTGTGGCAGAGCCTGGTGACTCCGGTCATCACCACCTCGCTCTACTTCATCGTGTTCGGCGCCGCGATCGGCTCCAGGATGACCGAGATCGGCGGCGTCCCCTATGGCGCGTTCATCGTGCCGGGGCTGATCATGCTGTCCTTGTTCACCCAGAGCATCTTCAACGCCAGCTTCGGGATCTTCTTCCCCAAGTTCACCGGGACGATCTACGAGCTCCTGTCGGCGCCGATCTCGCCCCTGGAAACGGTGATCGGCTATGTCGGCGCGGCGGCGACCAAGTCGATCGTATTGGGCCTCGTCATCCTCGCCACCGCCGCCTTCTTCGTGCCGCTCCAGATCGTCCACCCGTTCTGGATGGCGGCCTTCCTGGTGCTGATCGCGGTCACCTTCTGCCTGTTCGGCTTCATCATCGGCATCTGGGGCCAGAATTTCGAGCAGATCCAGTTCATCCCGATGCTGATCGTCACCCCTCTGACCTTCCTCGGCGGCGCCTTCTACTCGCTCGACATGCTCGCCGAGCCGTGGCGGACGGTCACCCATTTCAACCCGGTCGTCTATCTGATCTCGGGCTTCCGCTGGAGCTTTTACGGAACCTCCGACGTCGGCGTCGGCCTCAGCCTGGCCGCGACCCTGGGCTTCTTCTTCCTCTGCCTCGCCATCGTCTGGTGGATGTTCAGGACGGGCTACCGGCTGAAGACGTGAAAGGGGGACAGTCCCCATGCGGGCACAGTCCCCGGTTCCGGGCCTGGAAGGGACTGTCCCCCAATTGGTCAGGCGTCGGCGAGCGCCTTCGCCTGCTGGTCGGCTCGCGCGACGCCGTCGCCGTCGAGATTCCGGCCGACGAACTCCCAGTTGACGATGTTGCCGAGCACCTTCTCGGCATAGTCCGGCCGGGCGTTGCGATAGTCGATGTAATAGGCATGCTCCCAGACGTCGAGCGTCAGGAGCGGCTTCATCCCCTCATGGACGAGGGGGGTGTCGGCGTCGTGAAGGGAAATGATCTTGAGTGTGTCGCGAGCGAGCACCAGCCAGGCCCAGCCGCTGGCGAAATGGCCGACCGCCTCCTCCTTCAGCTTCGCGAGCAGCGCGTCGACATCGCCATATTCGTCCTCGATCATCGCCGCGAGCTTGCCGGCCGGCTTCTGCCCCTCGGGCGGCGCCAGGCATTGCCAGAAGAAATTGTGGTTCCAGAATTGCGCCGCGTTGTTGAACAGGCCCTTGTCGCCTTGCTCGCCGGCGGCGCGGATCACCTCGGCGAGCGAGCGCCCGTCCGCGCCCGCCTCGGCGAGCAGCTTGTTGGTCTTGTCGACATAGGCGCGGTGATGCTTGCCGTGATGATAATCGAGCGTCTCGGCGGACATGAAGTCGCCGAGCGCGTCCTTGGCAAAGGGAAGGTCGGGGAGCGTGAAGGCCATGGCCGGTCATCCTCTCGAAGGGAGCTTCGAGGAAGATAACCGACCAGGACCGGCGGGGTTGCGCGTCCTAGCGCTGAACCACCCGGAAACGCTGCAGCTCGGTGCGGGGGTCGGCCCAATCGGGGGCGAGCAGGCTCGCCGCCTGATAGTCCTCATAGGCGCCGCGGACGTTGCCCAGCTGCTCGTTGGCGATCGCGCGTCCGTAATGGGCGATCGCCGGGCGCGAGGTCGAGCGCTCGAGCGCCACCGTGAACAATTGCGCCGCCTCGCTCGGATTCTGCCGCTGGAGCAAAGCCGCGCCCTTGTTCAGATAGGCCTCGGGCTGCTCAGGATCGAGCCGCATCGCCTCGTCGAAATCGGTCACCGCCTCGTCGACCATGCCGCGCCGCAGCCGCAGGATGCCGCGATTCACATGGGTGGCGACGATCTCATATTGCGACAGCGTGTCGTGCAGCAACGCATTGTCGCAGCGCCGGATATCGCGGACGGTCGGATTGAGCGGCGAATCCGCCGCCTCGTAGCACATCCGGGCGTCGCTGCTCCCGACCACCATCACGCTGGCCGCAGCCGGGCCGGCGCAGACCGCGATCGCGGCCGCCATTACGAGCTTAAGATTAGCCATAGTCGATCTCCCAACCAGGCCCACCGTCGGCGCTTATAACAGACCCGGAACCTTTTGGGAAATGGAACGCTAGGCGGCCGCCTCCCGGACCGGGTCCCCGTCGATCCAGGCGCGGACCTTCTCGAGCTTCTCCGCCTCGCGCTTCGCCATCGCGCCGACCAGCAGGCTGTCGCCGCGCGCGCCCTCCGCGTAGATCGCGAGCCGTTCGTCGATCGTCGGAGCGGTGGCGGCGCGGGCGCGCAGCGCCGCCCAGCGGACGCGGTCGCTGGGATGGCTTCGGGCGAAGCCGGCGAGCAGGTCGGCGCCCTCCTCGCCGCCATGATGGGCGGCGATCGCCAGCATCGGCTCCAGCGACAGGCGGTTGATGATGCCGTCGATCTTCTTGTTCTCGATGTCGAAGCGATATTGGTCGCGGAAGGCGCCGCTGTACGAGGTTTCGAGGATGTTGAGGCTGACCGACATCGCGTCCGCCGGCAATTGCAGGTGGATGTCCCGGTGGGCGCGGTAGAGCATGACCTTGCCGAGCTCGAGCCGCGACCGCTCGACGAAGCGCAGGTTCACGCTCTCGCCCGCATAGCCGACCACCTCGCCATAATCATATTCGTAATAGTCGCTCCAATAGCCGGGGCCGAGATAGCCGACGGTGAGAAACGAGAAATTGTGATCGTGGGGAATGTTGTAGAAGAACGGGTCGGTGCCGCTGTGGCGCACGACGCTGTCCCCCAGCGCCGGCCAGAAATTGGCGCGCATGATGAACTTGGTGGAGCGGCCGTGGAGCATCACCACCTGGGGGCCGTACTGATTTTCGCGGACCTGCCCCTCGCAGCGCTGCTTGAGCTCGTCGATCATCATGTCGGCGAGGAAGCTGCGATCGTTGGCGAGCTTCCTGAGCTGGATCCCCCAGGAGGCGAAATTGTCGTCGTCCTCGGCGTCGAAATCGCCGGTGTCCAGCATCTCGATCAGCTCGGCGAGCTCCAGCTTCTCGTCGGTCTCGGCGTCGATCACGCGCGGCACTGCACCCCTCCCTTCGTCGCGGTCTCTTCCTCCTCGAAGAACATGTCCATCGTCTGCCGCGCGGCGGCGCGGACCTCGGGATGGGGATCCTTTTCAGCCATCCGGCGCAGCGCCGGCAGCGCCGCGTCGGCATCCATCGCGAGCATTTCCCGCATGATGTGCCAGCGGACGTAGAAATGGGGGCTGTTCAGCGCTTCCTGGATCAGCGGCAGCGCGTCGTGGCGCTCCATCGTCCGCAGCATCGAAACCATCATCTGCAGGCGCGAGCTCGCCTCGTCGGTGCTGCTGGCGCCGATGAACGACAGCGTGTCGCTGTCATATTCGACCGAGAGCGGCGCGGCGCCGCAGCGGATCGTGGCCTGGAGATAGACGATGTCGGAGCTTGCATGGTCGACGATCAGGCTCTGGTAGCGGCCGTCGACCAGCACTTCCTCGCCATCCTCGATCCGGCGGCGCTCGACGAGGCGGCACTGGCCGGCCTGGGCGGCGACGAAATCGTCGGTGATCGGCGGCGCTTCCCAGAAGGACAGGGTCGCGCCGCCGGCCTTCAGATAGCGGTACAGGCTGGTGACTCCGGTGAAGATGACCGAGCCGCCGCGCGATGCCGTTTTCTTGGCGGCGAGCGTCTCGATCCCGCTCACCCCGAGCGCGATCGACAGAAAGGGATTGTGGAACAACAGCAGACCGGAGTGGATCTCGCTGATCATCGGCTGAAAGGGCGGGCGGAAGAAAAGGTCGCGCCGGCTGGCGGCGATCAGCGATCCGACCAGCTCGGCGATCCCGTCCTCATCGTCGAAGAAGCCCCGCGCGGCTTCGATAATGGCGCCGTCGCTGCGGTCGGGCAGCTGGGAGAGCCTGCGCATCAGCCCGGTCACCAGCCGGTGGCGGCTCCAGTCCCGCGCGAGCGCCTCGATCGCGACGTGCGACTGGTACTGGCGGTTCCGGTCGGCGAGCCAGGCGGCGAGGGCGGCGCTCGCGATCATTCCCCCACCCCCCCGAACGGATTGAAGCCCGGTGCGCTCGGGACAATGGAAAGGGACGGAAGCGTGCTACGCCTCCGTCCCTCACCGAGCGCGGTCTGAACCCTGTGTTTCAGAGAGCCATGGCCACGGCGACGGTCAGGCAGAGAGCCGCGCAGCCCCAGCCGCCCACTTCCTGCTGCCTCGCCGAGCCGTGCATGCGAACGCTGGTTCCGAGTTCCGGGATCGCCGCGATATCGATCTTCTTCTTCATCGAAATTCCCCTCTGTATGTCGGTGACCCGACAAGGAGGAAAAACCTGGTGATCTTCGGTTCGGCCAAAAACCGCCGGTCGATTTCCCGCTTCCAGCCCTACCCGGGATAAAGTACCCTCCGGGATCGATCTGGATGTCCAACCGGGACGACCACCATATCTTTCCGGTATTCATAGTCCCGCCTCCTCCGGAATCATGTCGCATGGTTAGCAAAAAATTTAGAATATTTTTTAATTCCATGTTAACTCAATAGCTTACGGGGCGAAAAAATTTCACGAACGAGCGACAGGCGCGTCCAGAACAGCGGCACGGGGGCGGTTCGCGAGGGCCACCGCTTCGATGAGGCGCGGCTCGGGGCGTGGCTGGCGGAACATGTCGCGGACTTCGCCGGGCCGCTGACGGTCGAGCAGTTCCGGGGCGGCCAATCCAACCCGACCTACAAGCTGGTGACGCGGGGCCGGGCCTATGTGCTGCGGCGCAAGCCGCCGGGCAGGCTGCTGCCGGGCGCGCACGCGGTCGACCGCGAATATCGGGTGATCACGGCGCTCGGCGCCCAGGGCTTTCCCGTCGCGCGCAGCTACGGCCTGTGCCTCGACGAGGCGGTGATCGGCACGCCCTTCTACGTGATGGAGATGGTCGAGGGGCGGATCTTCTGGGACGCCGCCTTCCCGGAGGTCAGCCGGACCGAGCGGCCCGCCTATTTCGACGCGATGAACGGCGCGATCGCCGCGCTCCACCGGATCGACCCGGAGGCGGCCGGCCTCGGCGACTACGGCAAGCCCGGCAATTATTTCGAGCGCCAGATCGCGCGCTGGTCGCGGCAATATCGGGAGGATGTCGAGGCGGGCCGGGTCGCGGCGATGGACCGGCTGGCCGAATGGCTGCCCGACAACATCCCGCCCGACGAGCCGCAGGCGCGGATCATCCACGGCGACTTCCGCTGCGACAACATGGTCTTCCACGCGAGCGAGCCCAGGGTGCTCGCGGTGCTCGACTGGGAATTGTCGACGCTCGGCCACCCGCTCGCCGATTTCTCCTACCACCTGATGATGTACCGGATGCCCGAGGCGCTCGCCGGGCGCGACCTGGCGAGGCTCAACATCCCGAGCGAGGCCGATTATGTCGCGGCCTATTGCCGGCGGACCGGCCGCGAGGGCATTCCCGACATGGACTTCTACATGGCCTTCAACCTGTTCCGCCTCGCCGGCATCGTCCACGGCATCAAGGGGCGGCTGGCGCGCGGCACCGCCGCCTCCGCCCATGCCGCCGAAATGGCGGCCCGGCTCGAGCCGCTCGCCGACCTCGCCTGGGAACAGGCGGTGAAGGCGGGGGCGCGCTAGAGGTTCGCGAAAATGACAACGTCATCCTGACGAAAGTCAGGACCCATGAACACGGAGGTGACCGGTTCGCGCAGTCCGCGTTCATGGATCCCGGATCAAGTCCGGGATGACGGCTATGTTGCAGTCTGTTCAGCCGACCCCTTTGCCCCTACCCTGCCGCCGCTAGGCGGGGGACCCGATGGCGGAGGAAGGCGGCGGCTGGGCGAAGAGGCTGAGGCGGTCGGTCGGCCAGATCGGGCCGGTCCGGCTGCTCGCCACCGTCCTGTTCCTCGCCGCCGGCCTCTACGTCGCCCGCTTCAACGCCGACATCCCGCTCTCCAGCGACGCCGAGCGGGCGCTCTACGACTGGCGCTTCACCCGCTCGGCGGCGCGGGTGCTCCAGCAGGACGAGCGCATCGTCCTCGTCACCTACAATGACGAGACCCTGCAGCAGCTCGGCAAGCGCTCGCCGCTCGACCGCCGGATGCTCGCCCAGGCGCTGCGCGCGATCGACGCGATGGGCGCGCGCGCGATCGGCATCGACATATTGATCGACCAGTCCCAGCCCGAGGACGCCGAGCTCATCCAGACCTTCCGGTCCCTGCATACGCCGACCTTCCTCGCCTTCGGCCGGGCGAGCTCGAACGAGGCGCAGATCGCTTATTGGCAGGAGCAGTTCATGCGGCGCTTCATGGGCCTGGTCGCCGCCGGCCCGGTCCGGCCGACCAGCATCAAGATGGAGCCCGACCCCAATGACGGCGTGATCCGGCGCTGGCCGATCGAGCGGGCCGGGCTGCCGCCGCTCTTTTCCAACGCGCTCGCCGGCCCGATCCACCCCGAATTCCGCAGCTACACGCGCAGCATCGACTATCGCATCCCCGGCACTTCGGAGACGGACGAAATCCCGATCTTCACCAATTTCCCGATCCAGTTCGTCACCCAGGTGGGCGAGGGCCTGCGGCCGATGTTCGAAGGCCGCTACGTACTGATCGGCGGCGATATCAACGACCTCGACGATTACGAGACGCCGATGACCCGCTTCACCGGGCGGATGATGAAGGGGCTCGAAGTCCACGCCCATATGCTCGCCCAGCAGCTCGACGGGCGGATGCCGCGGGCGATCCCCGGCTGGATATTGTGGGCCGCGGCCTTGCTGTTCGTCCTGCTCGGCGCGCTCACCAGCGCGCTCGAGCTGCGCGGCTGGCGGCTGATCCTGGCGCTCGCCGTGCAGCTCGGGATCGTCGGCTGGCTGCCGTTCCAGCTCCAGGCGATGACGATCGACACGATCGACCTGCCCGCGGTCGGCTGGGGCGTGGGCTGGCTGTTCGCGTTCGTCGGCGTCGGCGCCGCGGCGCGCGCGGTCGGCTCCGAGCAGCGCCGCTTCGCCCAGTCGGCGCTCGGCAAATATCTTCCCGCCGACGTCGCCCGCGAGATCATGCGCGATCCCGAGCGGCTCGCGCTCAAGGGCGAGCAGACCCGGATCTACGCTTTGTTCACCGATCTCGAGGGCTTCACCAAACTCTCCCACGCGATCACGCCCGAGACGCTGTCGCGGCTCCTGAACCGCTATCTCGACCTGATGAGCGACATCGTCCTCAAGCATGGCGGAACGCTCGACAAGTTCGTCGGCGACGCGCTCGTCACCTTCTGGGGCGCGCCGATTGCCCGGCCCGACGATGCCGACCGCGCGATCCGGGCCGGGATCGAGATGTACGAATGCGGCGAGGCCTTCCGCCTCAGCGCCGGCGACGAGGTGCCGCCGATCGGGGTCACCCGCGTCGGCCTCCACCACGGCGAGGCGGTGGTCGGCAATTTCGGCGGCGAGGGCCGAATCCAATATACCGCGCTCGGCGACGCGATGAACTGCGCCGCGCGGCTGGAATCGGCGAACAAGGCGCTGAAGACGACGATGCTGGTCAGCGACGAGGCGAAACGGGAATCCGCGCTCGACCTGTTCCGGCCGATGGGCCGGATCGTGCTGTCGGGGCGGGCGACTCCGGTCGAGGTGTGGGAGCCGGTCCCGAACATGGACGAGGACCTGCGCCGTCGGCTGAACGCGCTCTGGCGGGCCTATGACGGCGGCGATCGCGACGCGCTCGTTCAGCTTGAAGCCATCGCCGCCGGCCATAAGGAAGATGCGGGCCTGCAATATTTCGTCTATAGGATCCGCGAGGTTGGTCCGGGAGGTCATTTTGTCTTGGGATCGAAATAGCTTCGGGCGCGCGGCCTTCGCCGCCCTGCTCGCCGCCACCGCCGCGTCGGCCGCGGCCAACGTCCTCGTCGTCCGCTCGGCGGGCCCGTCCGCGCGGGCCTATCCCGCCGGCCGCTCCCTGCCCGACAATGCCCGGATCACGCTCCAGGCCGGCGACACTCTGGTCATCCTCGGCGGCACCGGCACCCGCACCTTCCGCGGGCCGGGCACCTTCTCGCCGAGCGCCGCGGTCCAGGCGGGGCCGCGCACGCTCGCCTCGAACGACGGCCGCCGCGCCCGCATCGGCGCGGTCCGCAACGCCGGCATCGTGCCGAGGAGCCCGACCATCTGGCACGTCGACGTCACCCAGGGCGGCACCGTCTGCCTCCCCGGAGCGAACAACGTCATGTTGTGGCGGCCCGACGCCAGCGTTCCGGCGGCGCTCACTATCACCCCGCCGGGGGGCCAGGCCCGCACCGCCCAATGGCCGGCGGGCCAGGCGACCCTCGCCTGGCCGTCCGCCATTCCGATCGTCAGCGGCGGCACCTACGGCTTCAGCCAGCCCGGCGTGGGGGTGCCGACGCAAATCACCTTCCGGACGCTCGGTTCCGAACCGGCCGACCTCCAGGCGGTCGCCGCCGCCCTGATCGCGAACGGCTGCCAGGACCAGCTCGACGTGCTGGTCGAAACCCAGCCGGACCTCTCGCCGCCGGCCGGGTGAGCCGGCACGCGGGGGTTGATGCTCGCGCCAGTTCCAAAATAACAAAGCGAACGCAAGCGCTTGACTGGACTGATCGGGCTTGCGAATTGTCGGCCCGGCCTTTCAAAGGGAGCGGGCGCCTTATATGACGGGCGCGATCGGTGGGGAGAAAGCCATGCGCGGCCCGTTGTTGTTCGCTTTGCTGGCCGGCGCGGCGCCGGCGCTCGCGCAGGCGCCGGGTCCGGCGGCGGACGATCAGCCGACGATCGTCGTCACCGGCCAGCGCCTCCAGGACTATCGCGACGCGCTCGCGCGCTGCCTGGCCCGCCATTGCCCGCCCAACGAGGATGCGGACGCGACGCTGGCGCTGGCCGAGGCCCTGTTCCTCAACGGCGCCTATCATGAGGGGCGCGACGCCGTGCAGGCGTCGCTGCGCCGCAACCAGGACCAGGCGCGCGGCTATCCCGAGCCGGTCTCCGACCTCTATCGCGCCCACGCCCGGCTGTCGCGCCATCTCGGCCAGGACACCGACGCGCGGCGCTCCTCCTACGGCATCCTGAGCGCGCTCCAGGAAGGCATTCCGCGGGAGGATTACCGCCACTTCACCGCGCGGCTGGAGCTCAGCGAGAATCTGATGATGGCCGGCAATTACAACAGCGCCCGCCGCGCGCTGGTCGAGCTCGCCCAGGTCGCGCGGCGCGCCGGCCGCGAGGACGTGGCGACGATCGCCGAGCTGAGGATGCTCTGGTTCGACAATATCGCCCATCCCCAGGGCGACGCGCGCCAGCGGCTGATCCTGATGGCGCGCGACACCGCGCCCGCGCAGCGGATGCGCGCGACCGGGGCGAAGCTGCTGCTCGCCCGCATCTACCGGACCGAGGGCCATGCGGCGCAGGCGGACGCCCTGCTCGCCGAGATCGGCCGCAGCGCCGCGGGCGGGGCGCGGCGGCGGCTGATCACCTCCCCGCCCTACACGCTCCAGGTCGGCGACCCCAACGACGTCGCCGACACTATGGGCGAGAGCCTCAACGCCGCGAACGTGCTTTCGCGCATGTCCGACAATTTCGAGGACAAGTGGATCGACGTCGGCTTCTGGGTGCTGCCCAACGGCCACGTCTCCGGGCTCGAGATCGTGCGCGAGCGCAACAACAACGGCTGGGCGCGGCCGCTCATCGATTCGATCCGCGGCCGGGTCTATTCGGAAGGGCCCGAGCCGACCTACCGGCTGGAGCGCTACACCTACACCGCGCCCTATGAGCGGGTGACCGGCACCAACATCCCGCGCCGCTCGCGCCGGGCCCGGGTCGAATATCTCGACCTCACCCAGAACGAGCCGCCGCCGATGCCGCCGCCGACAGCGGAATCGCCCTCGAACTAGCGGGAGACAGGGATGCTGCTCGCGCTCCTGATCGCCGCGGCCGCGGCTGAGCCGCCGCCCCAGCAGGCCCCGACGATCGTCGTCACCGGCCCGCGCCTCCAGGATTATCGCGACCGGCTCGCCCAATGCCTCGCCCGGCGCTGCCCGACCAACGAGGATGCGGACGCGACGCTGGCGCTCGCCGAGGCGCTGTTCCTCAACGGCGACTATCATGAGGGGCGCGCGGTCGTGCAGGCGTCGCTGCGCCGCAACGCCCGCCAGGCCGGCGCCTTCCCGGAGCCGGTCTCCGATCTCTATCGCGCCCACTCGCGCCTGTCGCGCCACCTGGGCGAGGACAGCGACGCCCGCCGCTCCGCCTTCGGCATTTTGAGCGCGCTCCAGACGGGCATCCCGCGGGAGGATCACCGCCATTTCACCGCCCGGCTGGAGCTCAGCGAGCTGCTGATGAATTCGGGCAATCTGGCCGGCGCCAAACGCGAGCTCGAGCAGCTCGCCCGAATCGCCCGCGCCGCCGGCCGCGAGGACGTCGCCATCATGGCCGAGCTGCGCACGCTCTGGTTCGAGCTGCTCGCCGACAACCAGGCCGATGCCCGCGCGCGGCTGACCGAGATGTCGCGGCTGACCGCGCCGGACCAGCGCCTGCGCGCGGCCGGGGCCAAGCTGCTGCTCGCCCGCCTGTACCGCGGCGAGGGCCAGACGGAGCGCGCCGACGCCCTCCTCGCCGAGGTCGGCGGGGCCGTGAACGGGGCCCGGCGCCGCCTGCTCCACGCCCCGCCCTACCAGCTGCAGGTGCTCGACCACGCACGGGTCCGGGACACGGTCGACAGCCCCGGCCAGAATGGCGGCGGCCCCTTGGCGCTGGGCAATTTCAACGTGACCAACGTGCTCATGAGCCTGCCCGACAATTTCGAGGACAAGTGGATCGACGTCGGCTTCTGGATCATGCCCGACGGGCGGGTCGCCGGCCTCGAAATATTGAGGAGCCGCAACAATCCCGACTGGGCCGATCCGATGATCGCCTCGATGCGGGGGCGCGTCTATTCGGCGGGACCGGAGCCGACCTACCGGGTCGAGCGCTACACCTATACGACGGGCTATGAGCGGCGGACGGGGACCAACATCCGCCGCCGCTCGCGCGCCGCCCGGGTGGAATATCTCGATCTCACCGCGCCCGGCCAGGTGACGGGGCCGCCGCCGACGGCGGACGCGCCGGCGAATTGACGCAGCACATCGTCATGCTGAACTTGATTCAGCATCCATGAACGCGGATTGCCCACATCGATCGCCGCCGGTGTTCGTGGATCCTGACTTTCGTCAGGATGACGAGGGTGCCGCAGCAGACGGTCGGGAACAAGCGTCCGCCAGGGCATTGATTCCACGCGACTTTGGCCTATTCTGGCGCCTTATGTCGGGGGAGATTGCGCGTGCTTCATCTGGTTTCTGCCGTCCTGATCGCCGCGTCCGCCGCCGCCCAGCAGCCGGCGCCCCAGCAGGCCCCGACGATCGTCGTCACCGGCCCGCGCATCCAGGACTATCGCGACCGGCTCGCCCAATGCCTCGCCCGGCGGTGCCCGACCAACGAGGATGCCGACGCGACGCTGGCGCTCGCCGAGGCGCTGCTGCTCCAGGGCGATTATCGCGGGAGCCGCGACGTCGTCCAGGCGTCGCTGCGCCGCAACGCCCGCCAGGCCGGCGCCTTTCCGGAGCCCGTATCCGACCTCTACCGCGCCCATGCCCGGCTGTCGCACCATCTCGGCTTCGCCAGCGACGCGCGGCGCTCGACCTTCGGCATATTGAGCGCGCTTCAGGCGGGGCTGCCTGAGGAGGATCACCGCCATTTCACGGCCCGATTCGAGCTCAGCGAATATCTGATCCAGTCCGGCAATATCGGCAGCGCCCGGCGCGAGCTGGCGCGGCTGATCGACGCCGCGCGGGCGGCGGGCCGCGACGACGTGGTCGCGCTCGCCGAGCTGCGCCGGCTGTGGTTCGATTATATCGCCGGGCGCGCCGGCGAGGAGGGCAGCCGCGGCCAGGACGCGCGGCTCGAGCTGATGCGCCTCGCGCGCCTCACCGGGCCCGCCGAGCGGATGCGCAGCATCGGCGCCCGAATCCTGCTCTCGCGGATCCACCGCATCGAGGGCCGGGCCGCGCAGGCCGACGCCTTGCTCGCCGAGATCGGGCGGAGCAATACCGGCCGGCCGGGCCGGCGCCTGCTCTTTTCGCCGCCCTACGAGCTGGTCGAGCACCAGGTGGAGCCGATGATGGGCGCGACGAGCCTGCGCGAGCTGATCCAGTTCAGCAGCGGCTACGGCCAGACCCCCGACAATTTCGAGGGCAAGTGGATCGACGTCGGCTTCTGGGTGATGCCGGACGGCCGCGTCTCGGGCCTCGAAATCCTGCGCCGCGGCGCCGCCGCCGACTGGGCCGACCCGCTGATCGTGTCGATCCGCGGCCGGCGCTACGCCGAGGCGGCCGAGCCCAGCTACCGCTTGGAGCGCTACACCTATACGTCCGATTACGAGCGGGTCCTGCGCAGCCGGATCGCGCAGCGCTCGCGCCGGGCCCGGGTCGAATATCTCGACCTCACCACCGGCGAGACACCCGCCGCCGCGACCCCGCCGCCGGCCGCGGAGGGACCGTCGGAGTAACGCAGCACCTGCTCGTGCCAAGCCGTCATGCCGAACTCGATTCAGCATCCATGAACGCGGATTGCGCGGTTCGGCGGCGACCCGTGTTCATGGATCCCGACTTCCGTCAGGATGACGAGGGGGGTCAGCTCCCCGTATGCTTCTTCGCCCCGCCCTCGTCCTGGCGGCGGCGGATGACGAGGTTCCTGATCTCCGTCATGTCCTCCATCGCGAAGCGGATGCCCTCGCGGCCGAGCCCTGAATCCTTGACCCCGCCATAAGGCATGTTGTCGACGCGGTAGGACGGCACGTCGTTGATGACGATGCCGCCGACCTCGAGCCGGTCCCAGGCGTCGAACATCTGGAAGAGGTCGCGGGTGAAGATGCCCGCCTGGAGCCCGAACTTCGAATCGTTGACGATGTCGACCGCCTCGTTGAAGTCCGTGAAGCGGATCAGGAAGGCGACCGGGCCGAACGCCTCCTCGACGTTCAATTTGGTCGCCGGATCGACGTCCTCGAGCAGGGTCGCCTCGAGCATCGCCCCGTCGCGCTTGCCGCCGCAGAGCAAATTGGCGCCCTTCTCGATCGCCTCCTGGATCCAGTAATCCAGCCTTTGCGCCTCCCTGACGTCGATCATCGGGCCGATGAAGACGTTGCGGTCGTTGGGATCGCCGGCGACCAGGCTCCTGGTCTTCCCGACCAGCATCGCGCGGAAATCGTCGTAGACCGCGTCGTGGATGAGGATGCGCTGGACGCCGATGCAGGACTGGCCGGACTGGTAGAAGGCGCCGAAGATCACCCGCTCGAGCGCGTCGTCGAGATCGGCGTCCTTATCGACGATCACGGCGGCATTGCCGCCGAGCTCGAGCACCACCTTCTTCTTGCCCGCCTTGGCCTTCAGCGCCCAGCCGACCGCGGGCGAGCCGGTGAAGCTCAAGAGTTTGAGCCGCTCGTCCTCGGTGAACAGATCGGCGCCCTCGCGGTGGGCGGGGAGGATCGAGAAGGCGCCTTTGGGCAAATCGGTCTCGGCGAGCACCTCGCCCATGATGATCGCGCCCAAGGGCGTGCGGCTCGCCGGCTTCATCACGAACGGGCAGCCGACCGCGATCGCCGGCGCGACCTTGTGGGCGGCGAGGTTCAAGGGGAAGTTGAACGGCGAGATGAAGCTGCACGGGCCGATCGGCACCCGCTTCCAGATCCCCTGATAGCCCTTGGCGCGGGGGGAGATGTCGAGCGGCTGGACCTCGCCGGTCATCCGCACGCTCTCCTCGGCGGCGATGCGGAAGGTGTCGATCAGCCGGGTGACCTCGCCTTCGGAATCCTTGATCGGCTTGCCCGCCTCGACGCAGAGCGCATAAGCGAGCTCGTCGAACCGCTCCCTGAAGCGCTCGACGCAATGCTGGAGCACGGCCTGGCGCTCGTAGCTCGCCAGCCGCGCCATCGGCTCGGCGGCTTCCACGGCGCCCTGGATGCCGGCGTCGATCGTCTTCGCATCCGCCTGCGCGACCCGGAAGGCGACCTTGCCGGTGAACTTGTCGGTCACCTCGAGATCGGCATTGGGCTGCTTCGCCTCGTTGTTGAGGTAGAGCGGATAGACGTCCTTGAGCTTCACCATATCACCTCGCCACCGGGGACAGTCCCCGTGCGGGGACAGTCCCCTTCCTCGCCTTGCCTCGCCACCCGGGGGCAGCCCCCATGCGGGGACAGTCCCCCTTCCTCGCCCGCGGGGACTGTCCCCGCACGGGGACTGTCCCCCTCGCCTTACAGCGCCGCGCTCAGCTCCTTGATCTCCTTGTTCAATATCCGGTCGTTCTCGGAATAGTCGACCGGGCAGTCGATCAGGTGGACGCCGGGCGTGCCGAGGCATTCGGCGAGGATGCCGGGCAGGCTCTCGGCGCTGTCGACCCGGTGGCCGATCGCGCCGTAGCTCTCGGCATATTTGACGAAGTCGGGATTGCCGTAGGTGAGGCCGAAATCGGCGAAGCCCATGTTCGCCTGCTTCCAGCGGATCATCCCATAGGCGTCGTCGCGCAGGATGAGGACGGTGATGTCGAGCTTCAGGCGGACCGCGGTCTCCATCTCCTGGCTGTTCATCATGAAGCCGCCGTCGCCGCAGATCGCCATCACCTTGCGGTCGGGATGGACCATCTTGGAGGCCATCGCCGAGGGCAGGCCGGCGCCCATCGTCGCCAGCGCATTGTCGAGCAGCACCGTGTTCGGCGCCCGCGCCGGATAGTTGCGCGCGAACCAGATCTTGTAGACGCCGTTGTCGAGGCAGAGGATGCCGTTCGCGGGCATCGCCTCGCGGACCCGCCCGACCAGGCAGGGCGGGAAGATCGGGAAGCGCTCGTCGCCGCACAGGCCTGCGGTGTGCGCGACCTCGGCGGCGCGCGCCCGGAACATCGCCCCGCAGTCCCAGCCCGGCTGCGGCACGATCCGCTCCTTGATCTGCCAGATCGCGTTGGCGATGTCGCCGATCACCTCGATCTGGGGGAAATAGACCGGGTCGACCGAGGCGGTGTTGGTGCTGACGTGGATCACGTCGGGCCCGCCCTGCTTCATGAAGAAGGGCGGCTTTTCGATGACGTCGTGGCCGACGTTGACGATGAGGTCCGCGGCCTCGATCGCGCGGTGGCAGAAATCGCCGGACGAGAGCGCCGCGCAGCCGAGGAACTTGGGGTGCAGCTCGTCGATCACGCCCTTGCCCAATTGGGTGGCGATGAACGGGATTTCGGTCTTCTCGATCAGCTGGAGCAGCATCCGGCTGGTCATCTTGCGGTTGGCGCCGGCGCCGATCACCATGATCGGGGCGCTGGCGGATTCGATCCTTTTGACCGCGGCGTGCACCGCTTTCTCGTCGGCGGCGGGACGGCGCACCAGGCTGCGCTTGAGCGGCACCGAATCGGTCTTCTCCTCGGCGATATCCTCGGGGAATTCGAGGTGGGTCGCCCCCGGCTTCTCCTCCTCGGCGAGGCGGATCGCCTCGCGCACCCGGCTCGGGATATTGTCGGCCGAGGCGAGCTGGTGGGTATATTTGGTGATCGGCCCCATCATGTCGACGACGTCGAGGATCTGGAAGCGGCCCTGCTTGGATTTCTTGATCGGCTTCTGGCCGGTGATCATCAGCATCGGCATGCCGCCCAGCTGGGCGTAGGCGGCGGCGGTGACGAAATTGGTCGCGCCCGGCCCCAGGGTGGCGAGGCAGACGCCGGTCTTGCCGGTGTGGCGGCCGTAGGTCGCGGCCATGAAGCCCGCGCCCTGCTCGTGGCGGGTCAGGATCAGCCTGATCCTGGTCGAGCGCGACAGGCTGTCGAGGAAGTCGAGATTCTCCTCGCCGGGCACGCCGAACACATATTCGACGCCTTCCTCCTCGAGGCACCGGATGAACAGGTCGGACGCTTTGGTCATGGCCGCTGTCCCCTTCGAAGCCCCGCTCTGCTGTCATCGCGCCTTGCGCGTCAAGGGCGTTCGTCCCATAGTCGAGGCCGCTTCAAGACCGGCCCGAAGTCGGTACGGAGGACGGATTGAGGGGCAGCCGCACCATTGCGATCGGCCTCGGCGCGGCGGGCCTCGTCGTCGCCTTTGTCCTGATTTTCCTGATCGGCCAGCGCGCCACCGCGCAGGATCCGCGAGTCACGACCGGCACCTATCTCGGCGTCGCCAGCTGCGGCGGCACCACCTGCCACGGGCGCAGCCATGCCGACGGCCCGGTCGTCCGCCAGGACGAGCTCATGCTGTGGCAGGACCCGGCGACCGCCGCCGGCGCCCACAGCCGCGCCTGGTCCGTGCTGCGCGAGGACCGGGCCCAGGCGATCGGCCGCCGGCTCGGCATCGGCGACCCCGCCGGCGCGCCGATCTGCCTCGGCTGCCACGCGACCCCGGCCGGCCCGCGCGGGCTGCGCTTCCAGACCTCGGACGGGGTCGGCTGCGAAAGCTGCCACGGGCCGGCGGCGGGCTGGCTGTCGAGCCATTATGCGGTCGGCGGCACCCATGCGGCCAATGTCGCGCGCGGCCTCGTCCCGCTCGACAATCCGCGCGTCCGCGCGTCGCGCTGCCTCGACTGCCATTTCGGCAGCGCCGGCGAGGGCCAGTTCGTCACCCACCGGATCATGGCCGCCGGCCACCCCCGGATCGCCTTCGAGCTCGACCTCTTCTCGACGCTGCAGCAGCATTACGACCTCGACGCCGATTATCGCAGCCGCAAGGGAGCGGCCGATTCGACCCGGATCTGGGCGATCGGCCAGGCGATGGCGCTCGATCGGGCGCTCTCCTTGTTCACCGGCGCCCGCGGCAGCGAGGGGATGTTCCCCGAATTCTATTTCTTCGACTGCCACTCGTGCCACCGCCGGATCTCCGACGATCCGCGCTTCCGCCCCGGCGCCTATCCCAATCCGGGCCGGCCGATCCCCGCCGGGATGCCGCCGTTCAACGACGAGAACATGATCATGCTCGCCGCCGCGGCGCGGGTCGTCGCGCCCCAGCTCGCGGCGAGGTTCGAGCGCGACAGCCGCGCCTTCCACGCCGCCATCGCCCGCGACCGCGCCTCGGCGGTGGCCGCCGCGCAGACCCTGCGGAGCAGCGCCCAGGCGCTCGCCGACGCCTTCGCCGGCGCCGAGATGGGGCGGACGACCACCTTCGCGATCATCGACGCGATCACCGGCACCGCGCTGCGCGAGCGCTTCACCGATTATGCCGGCAGCGTCCAGGCGGTGATGGCGACCGACACCTTGCTGTCCGCCCTCGTCAACCAGGGCCAGGTCTCCGCCGGCGCGGCCGCCGCCATCCGCGCCGACATCAACGCCGCCTATCGCGCGGTCCACGATCCCAATGACTACGATCCGGCCGGGTTCAGGGCGAGCCTGGGCCGGGCGGCGGCGGCGATCAGAAGGCTGCGATGAGCAGGCGTCCCGCATCCTGGATCGCGCTTGCCGCCCTGCTTGCCGGCTCCTGCGGCGGTGGCGGCGGCGGGGGCGGCGGCGGCGGACCCGCGCCCGGGCCGCCGGCGCCGGGGGCGGTGCCGCTCTACGCCGTCCCGGCGCAGGAGGCCTTGACCCCGGCCGAGGTGCAGCGGATCATCGCCCAGGGCGTCGCCGAGGCGCAGGCGCGCGGCCTGCCCGGCACCTTCGCCGTCGTCGACCGGGTCGGCAACGTGCTGGCGGTGTTCGTGATGACCGGCGCCAACCTCAGGCTGCGCGTCCCGACCGGCGCCAACGGCTCGATGCACGACCTCCAGGGCGTCGACGTGCCCGGCGCGGCGGCGGGCGCGATCGCCAAGGCGGTGACCGGCGCCTATCTCTCCTCGGGCGGCAACGCTTTCTCGACCCGCACCGCGAGCATGATCGTCCAGCAGCATTTCCCGCCCTCGGCCGCCGCCGTCGGGCTGGAGAGCGGGCCCCTGTTCGGAGTCCAGTTCAGCCAGCTCCCCTGCTCGGACCTCGCCGCCCGCTTCAACGGCACCGCTTTGCCGAACAGCTTCATCGGCCCGAAGCGCTCGCCGCTCGGCCTCGCGGCCGATCCCGGCGGCTTCCCGCTCTACAAGAACGGCGTCGTCGTCGGCGGCATCGGCTTCATGGGCGACGGCCTCTACGGCTTCGACCCCGAGGTCCAGGACGTCGACCAGGATGCCGAGGAGGCGATCGCGCTCGCCGCCTCGACCGGCTTCACCGCCCCCGACGCGATCCGCGCCGAGCGGGTCAGCGTCGACGGCACCAGCCTGCGCTACAGCGACGCCAGCCCGGCCGACTTCCGCAGCAACCCCGCCAGCCCGCCCGCCTTCGGATCGCTCCCCGGCGCGCTGGTCTCGGTCAACGGCTATTACAACAGCACGAGCGGCGTCCTCGCCGGCCGCGCCTACGGCACCGAGGCGTCGGGCATCCGCCAGGCGACCGCGGCCGAATTCGCCGACCCCGACGCCTTCATCCTCACCGACGGCTCGGGCGCCAACCGCTATCCGGTCCGCGCCGGCACCGACGCCGGCGCGCCGCTCACCGCCGCCGAGGTCCGCGCCATCCTCGAGGAAGCGTTCAAGATCATGGCCGCGGCGCGCGCCCAGATCCGCCGCCCGCTCGACAGCCGCGCCCAGGTGACGATCTCGCTGGTCGACACCAACGGCGCCGTGCTCGGCATCGTCCGCTCGCCCGACGCGCCGATCTTTGGCATCGACGTGTCGCTGCAGAAGGCGCGCACGGCGATGTTCTTCTCGGCCGCCTTCGCCGCCGCCGAGCTCTCGGCCGATCCCGATCCCGACGTCGCCGGCTACGTCGCGGCGGCGCGGACCTTCTTCAACAACCCCGCCGCTTTGACGGGCCAGAACGCTTTCTCGGACCGCGCGATCGGCAACGTCTCGCGCCCCTATTTCCCGGACGGCGAGGTCGGCCGGCCGCCGGGCGCCTTCTCGCGGCCCATCGCCGAGTTCAATCCCTTCTCGACCGGCCTGCAATCGGCGCTGGTCACGCCCACAATCGTCGCCCATGTCGGCTTCGTCCTCGGCGGCGGCGGCGACGTGCCGCAGACCTGCACCCGGATCGCCAATCCCGGCCGGCTCGCCAACGGCATCCAGATCTTCCCGGGCTCGGTGCCGATCTACCGCGGCAACACTTTGGTCGGCGGCATCGGCGTCTCCGGCGACGGCATCGACCAGGACGACATGGTGAGCTTCCTCGGCCTCCACAACGGCGCGGTCCGGCTCGGCACCGTCGGCAACGCCCCGGCGGCGATCCGCTCCGACCAGATCGTGGTGCCGGTCGCCGGCACAAGCGGCGTCCGGCTGCGCTGGGTCAATTGCCCGTTCAACCCGTTCCTCGGCACGAACGAGCAGAACGTCTGCCAGGGCAAATGACGGTCGCCGCCGCCTTGCTCTCGCTGATGGCGAGCACGGTGCCGGTCGGTTCGCTGCGTCATCCCGGACTTGATCCGGGACCCATGAACACGGTGTTCGGGTTGACCGCCTCTTCCGTGCTCATGGATCCTGACTTTCGTCAGGATGACGGCATAGTGCTGGCCCAAGCGGATCCTCCACCTCCGGCGCCGCCGCAGCCTCAGGAGGACCTCAGCCGCCCTGCCCCCACGCCCTCCGAGGAGTCCCTGATCGAGGGCCGCCGCCGCCCCGGGGTGGAGCAGCACGACCTCCCGGACGCGGTCAATCAGGTCAATCCGGGCGCGATCCGCTCGCCGCCGCCCGAGGCCTTCCCCTCCGACCATATCGCCATCCCGGACCGCTGGCGGCTCGCCGAGACGCTCGGCCTCGTCCACCCGCGCTGGCAGGATCCCTACAACCAGAACACGCTCAAGGGCGACCGGCCGATCTGCGAGCCGGCCGACGAGAGCGAGGCGCGGCAGGGCTCGCTGGGCTGCCGAGTCCACCGCCTGCTCGGCCTCCATGAGCCCGATTGGTTCTTCGTCGCCAGCGCGATCTCCGACACCGTGGTCGAGCCGCGCACCTTCCCGATTCCGGTCGGCGTCCAGACCACGCAAAGGCCGGGCAGCAACGACGTGTTCGGCGACAATCGCAGCCTCGTCCTAGCGCAGACCTTCATCGCCTCCTTCGCCCTCATCAAGGGCAACACCGCCTTCGTCCCGCCCCATATCGAATATCGCCTCACGCTCGCCTTCAACGCCAATTACGTCGATGTCGGCGAGCGCCGCGTGCTCGACGTCCGGCCGAGCCACGCCACCCATCGCTTCGACGCCGCGATCGGCGTCCAGGAAGCGTTCGTCGACTATCATCTGCGCAACGTCTCGGACCGGTTCGACTTCGATTCGGTCCGGGTCGGCATCCAGCCTTTCCAGTTCGATTTCCGCGGCTTCCTGTTCCAGGACCAGCAGCTCGGCATCCGCCTGTTCGGCAATCGCGACAACAACCGCTTCCAGTACAATATCGCGGCGGTCTGGCGGCTCGAGAAGGACACCAATTCGGGACTCAACAACATCCTCCAGACGCCGCGCCGCGACTGGATCCTCCACGCCAATCTGTTCCGCCAGGATTTCCCGTTCGTCGGCCTCACCAGCCAGGCGAGCCTCACCTACAACATGAACCGCGAGCGCGGCCGGATCGAGGTGGACGACAACGGCTTCCCGGTGCGGCCGGCGCTGTTCGGCGATCTGCGCGCGCGCGACTACGACGTCGTCTATCTCGGCTACAGCGTCGACGGGCGGATCGGCCGCGTGAACCTCGACGCCAGCTTCTACGGGCTGATCGGCTCCGACCGGCGCAACGTCTTCACCGGCCGCAACGCGCGGGTGCAGGGCTTCTTCCTCGCCGCCGAGCCGTCGATCGACTTGAACTGGATCCGGATCCGCGGCGCCGGCCTGTTCGCGAGCGGCGACGGCGACCCCTATGACGATGTCGAGCGCGGCTTCGACGCGATCTTCGAAAACCCGATCTTCGCCGGCGCCGACACCAGCTACTGGATCCGCCAGACCATCCCCTTCGCCGGCGGCGCCCGCGCCGTCTCCGTCAACGGCCGCAACGGCATCCTCAACTCGCTGCGCTCGTCCAAGGAGCAGGGCCAGTCCAACTTCGCCAATCCGGGCACGATGCTGCTCGGCATCGGCGCCGATTTCGATTTCTTTCCGCAGCTGCGAATCTCGGCCAACGTCAACCATCTCTGGTTCCACCAAACCGAGGTGCTCGAGAATCTCAGGATGCAGGGCACGATCCGCAACGACATCGGCTGGGACCTCTCGGCGGCGGCGATCTGGCGCCCGCAGGCCACCCAGAACCTCGTCTTCCGCCTCTCCGGCGCGGTGCTGCGGAGCGGCACCGGCTTTCGCGACCTGTTCGAGAATTTGAACCGCGACCGGCATTATTATTCGGTCCTGCTCAACGCGATCGTGACCTATTGAGATGGCGCGCGTCCCGCCCCTCCTCCGTCATTCCCGCGAAAGCGGGAATCCAGCTTTCTCTCCAAGGCGGTGGTGGAAGTTAAGCTGGATCCCCGCTTTCGCGGGGATGACGATATTGGGGTTGCTCACCGGCTCGGCCGGCGCCTCAGAGAAGGAACGGCCCATTGCGCGCGACTACTCCCTCGTCCGCGCGGCGCCGGCGCCGCGCACCCAGGAACCGGCCGACGCCGAGGCCAAGAGCGCCGGCTGCCAGTCCTGCCACACCGCCAGCGACGCCCATACCATGCACCGCTCGCCCGCGGTCGTGCTGGGCTGCGTCGACTGCCATGGCGGCAACCCGGCGATCCGGCGACCCGAGGGCGCCGAGCAGGGCGGCTCCGCATACACGCTGGCGCGGAACCGGGCGCACGTGCTGCCGCGCTACCCGGAGAGCTGGCATTTCCCCTCCTCGGCCAATCCGCGGCGGACCTACACCTTGCTCAACCGCGAGGCGCCCGAATTCGTCCGCTTCACCAACCCTTCCGACTATCGCGTCGCCCGCGATTCCTGCGGCGCCTGCCATATCGAGATCATCGAGGCGGCCGAACGCTCGCTGATGTCGACGGGCGCGATGCTGTGGGGCGGCGCGGCCTATAATAACGGCATCTTGCCGTTCAAGAATTACGCCCTCGGCGAAGCCTATACGCGGCGCGGCGAGCCGGCGCGGATCCAATCGCCGCTCGGGCCCGGCGGGCTCACTCCCGAGCAGCGCGCCCGCGGCGTGATCGCCGAAATGTATCCGATGCCGACCTGGCACGTCCTCCCGCCCGGCGACATCTTCCGGGTGTTCGAGCGCGGCGGCCGCAACATCGGCACCCAGTTTCCCGAGATCGGCCTGCCCAATCCGACCGGATCGATCCAGCGGCTCGAGGAGCCCGGCCGCCCCGACCTCAGGCAGTCGAATCGCGGCCCCGGCACCGGCATCCGGGTCGCCATTCCCGTGCTCAACATCCACAAGACGAGGCTCAACGACCCGTACATGTGGTTCATGGGCACCAACGACCAGCCGGGCGACTATCGCCATTCGGGCTGCGCCGGCTGCCACGTCGTCTACGCCAACGACCGCGAGCCCAGGCATTCGATGGGCTATGCGCGCTTCGGCCGCGACGGCCAGACCGCGACCGCCGATCCCACCATCGCCGCGCTGCGCGAAGCGCCGGCCGACGAGAACCACCAGGCGGTCGGCCAGCGCGGCCACCCGATCCGCCACGTCTTCACCCGGGCGATCCCGACCGCGCAGTGCATGACCTGCCACATGCACCAGCCCAACATCTTCCTGAACTCCTATCTCGGCTACACGATGTGGGATTATGAGGCCGATGCCGATCTGATGTGGCCGGGGCCGGAGAACCGCCTCCCCGCCCGCAACCCGCAAGAGGAAGCGCGCTTCCGCAGCCAGCATTATCCGACCGCCGCCGCCACCCACGAAGTGCTCGAGCGCAACCCCGAGGGCGCCGCCCCGCGCGGTCTCTGGGCCGACGAGGATTTCCTGCGCGAGGTCTACGACCGGGTGAACCCGCTCGCCCGCGCCACCCAGTTCGCCGACTATCACGGCCATGGCTGGAACTTCCGGGGCGTCTTCCGCCGCGACCGCCAGGGACGGCTGCTCGACGCCGACGGCCAGGTCATCCCCGACGGCGATCCGGACACCTTCCGCCGCGCCGGCGAGGGCCTGTTCGTCCCGGCCGGAGTCAATCCCGGGCGCGCCGTCCATCTGATGGACATCCACGCCGAGCGCGGCCTGCAATGCGCCGACTGCCATTTCAGCCAGGACGCGCACGGCAACGGCTTCATCTACGGCGAGGTCGCCAATGCGATCGAGATCGGCTGCCGCGACTGCCACGGCACCGCGCGCGCTTATGCCAATCTGCGCACTTCCGGCCCGGCCGCGCCGCCGCGGGGCCGCGACCTCGCGCTGATCCGGAACGAGGACGGCCGCCGCCGCTTCGAGTGGGTCGAGCGCGACGGCCGCCGCGTCCTCATCCAGCGCTCGATCCTCGATCCCAATATCGAATGGCAGGTGAGCCAGGTCCGCGACAGCGTCGATCCCGCCTTGCCGCCCTGCGCGGCGCGCGGCGACCAGGCGACGCCCGGCCCCTGCTTCAACCTGCGCTCGGCCCGCGCCAAATTGGTCGCGCGCTCGGGCGCCGAGACCGGGCGGATGACGTTCGGCACGGGCGTGGCCGATGCCGAGCTCGCCCATCCGGACAATGAGATGGCCTGCTTCACCTGCCACCTCAGCTGGACGACGAGCTGCGGCGGCTGCCATTTGCCGATCGAGGCGAACTGGCGCACCTCCACCCACCATTATGAGGGCGAGGAGACCCGCAACTTCGCCACCTACAACCCGCAGGTCGCGCGCGACGACATGTTCCAGCTCGGCCGCCACATGACCAGCAAGGGCAATATCATCGCCCCGATCCGCTCGACCTCGGCGCTCGTCCTCTCCTCGACCAACATCAACCGCGAGCGGATCTACGTCCAGCAGCCGCCGATCTCCGCGGCCGGCTTTTCGAGCCAGGCGTTCGCGCCGCATTTCCCGCACACCGTCCGGCGGACCGAGACCAAGCAGTGCAGCGACTGCCACCTCTCGGCGGCCAACGACAACAATGCGATCATGGCGCAGCTGCTGCTCCAGGGCACCAATTACGTGAACTTCATCGGCCTCCACGCCTGGATCGGGCTGGAGAACGGGATCGAGGCGGTCCGGGTCACCGAATGGGACGAGCCGCAGGCGGTGCTCGGCTCCTACCTCCACCGCTACGCCTATCCGGACTATTACCGACTGCATGTCGATCGCAATCATCGCGAGCTGATCAACTGGACGCGCGGCCGCCCCTTCGACCGCAATCTCTCGGGCGAAACCCGCCCGCTCGAGGAATTCCGCAACGTCGTCCAGGGCACCAACGCGCCGGTCCAGTGCATCCAGAACCGGGGCGAATATGTGTTCGTCTCGATGGGGCGGCTGGGCTTTCGCGCGATCGACGTCGCCAGCGTCGCCAACAAGGGCTTTTCGAACCCGATCGTATCCGGCCCCGTCTCGCCCTTCGGGCAGGACCTGCACATCCGCTCGCCCAATGCCACCTGCATGGCGCTGCCGACCAACCAGCCGATCGCGCCCGAGCGCAACCGGCGGATGGCTGCGACGATGGTGGCGGGAGGCGACGGCGGCCAGACGTCGCTGCGGGACGCCAATCAGGAGCAGCCCTTCCACCCGATCTACGATTATGCGGTGGTCACCGACGCGGTGCAGGGCCTCTACCTCGTCAACGTCGACACGCTGGCGGACGGCGAGCCCAGGAACAACAATTTCCGAGTCGCGACGCTCAGCGACGGCACCACCGCCTTCAATCCCGGCGGGGCGCTGACCGGCGCCCGCCACATCACGCTCGCCGGCCATTACGCCTATATCGCCGCCGCCGCGGGGCTGGTCGTGGTCGATCTCGACGACCCGCTGGCGCCGCGGGTCACCGCCACCCTGCCCCTGACCGACGCCCGCGCCACGGCGCTCCAGTTCCGCTACCTCTGGGTGACCGACGCCGAGGGGCTGAAATTGTTCGACGTCACCCGGCTCGACCGGCCGGTGCCGGTGCCCGGCGCGACGATCCGGATCGACGACGCCCGCCGCGTCTACCTCGCCCGCACCTATGCCTATGTCGCGGCCAAGGCGCAGGGCCTGGCGATCGTCGACATCACCAATCCCGAGCGGCCCGGCGCGCCCCAATTCTTCACCTTCGACGGGCGGATGAACGACGTCGAGGACGTGGTCGTCGCCTCGACCAACGCCTCGGCCTTCGCTTACGTCGCCGACGGCCGCAACGGGATGAAGGTGATCCAGCTGACCTCGCCGGCCAGCCAGCCCGCTTTCTACGGCTTCTCGCCGCGGCCGGTGCCCGAGCTGATCGCCTGGGCGCGCACGCCGGCGCCCGCGCTGGCGGTGGCCAAGGGCCTCGACCGCGACCGCGCCGTCGACGAGACCGGCGGCCAGATCGCCGTCTTCGGGCGGTTGGGCTCGCGCCCCTTCACCCGCGCCGAGATGGAGCGGCTGTTCCTGAACTCGCGCGGCATGCCCTGGCGGGTCAGCGACACCGGGACGATGGCCGATTGGGTCGGGGCGCGCTAGCCCTTCGCCCGCTCCTCGCGCAGCATCCGCAGCAGCGGCTGGCGCTTGTCGCTGAAGGTGGCGAGGGGCTCGTGCTCCTCGGCGGTGTCGAAATGGGAGATGAGGCCGGTGCCGTTCCAGTAATGGAGCGCGAACCAGGGCTCGTCGGCGACGATCATCGGCCGGCCGTCGGGGGCCTCGGGGTCCATCGGCTCGAGGTCGAGCGCGACCTGCGGCGCGGTCGCCGGGCACACCGCCAGCGTCGTCCCGGCCCATGAGGTGACGACCGGGCGGTGGAGATGGCCGGCGATCAGCGCGACGATGTTGGTCCGCCCCGCGATCACGGCGCGCAGCCGCTTCACCCACCGCGCCTCGGGATTCTCGGTCATCCAGGAAAGGCCGGTGGCGATCGGCGGATGGTGGAGGACGATCAGCGTCGGCCGCCCGGGCGCCTCGTCGAGCCGCGCCGTCAGCCAGGCGGCCCGCGTCTCGCAAAAGCCGCCGCCGTGGCGGCCGACTTCGAGCGTGTCGAGGACGAGGATGCGCACCGCCAGCCCCTCGATCGCATATTGGATGAATCCGTCCGCCGCCGGCGTGTCGGGGAATTCGGCGAGGAAAGGCCCGCGGCTGTCGTGATTGCCCATCGCCGGATAGACCGGGAAAGGCAGGCTCTCGGTCGCTGCCCGGAAGGCCCGGTAGGAGGTTTCGTCGTCGCCATTGTCGGCGATGTCGCCGGTGGCGAGCAGGAGGTCCGGCCGCGGGGTCATCGCCGCGAGCCTGGCGAGGGTGCGGTCGAGCCGCTGGCGGTTGAGCTCGTCGGGAACGCCCGGATCGAAGCCGAGGTGGAGATCGGTGATCTGGGCGACGAGCATCGCGCTACCGCCCCGCCGCCGGCCGGTCGATCCGGATCGTCGTCGTCTCCCAGCGCCGGCCGCGGACGCGCTGCCTCAGGAGCATGGCGGGCGTGCCTCCGTCCATATGGTAGTCATGGCACATTGCGCAGGTCGAAGCGACAGGCGCGCGGCTATGCTCGCCGCCGTGGCAGTCGCGGCAGCTGGCGAGATCGGGGAGCAGCAGGTCGCCGGCCGAGCTGGAGGATTGCGCGCCGTGGCAGCTCGCGCAGGCGGCGCCGCCGGTGAGCCGCGGCCGGCCGGGCCGCTGCATGACCTGGTGGTCGCGATGGTCGAACCAGCCGTGCAGCAGATAGCGGGTCGGGAAGGCGACCGGGCGGATCGAATAATCGAGCGTGCCCGGCGGCGGCTGGATCACCTCGTGGCAGTCGAAGCAGGCGCCGCCCTGGCTGAAGACCCGGCGGATCGCCAGATCGGCGCGGCCGCCCAGGCCGGCGCGGGCGCGCGCGTCCTGAAGGGCGGCCTGGATGCGGGCGACGTCGCCCGGCAGCGCGCGGGCGCGGGCGCTGAGCTCCGGCGGGCGCCGCGGTCCGCCGGCGCGGTAGAGCGCGCGCAGATCGCCGATCACCTGGGCCGGGGAGCCGTGGCGCAGGGTGCGGATCGTGCCGCCGATCTCGTCGAAGGCGAGGCTGTGGCACATGCCGCAATCGCCCTCCATGTCGGGCGGCTGGAAGCGGGCGCCGTCGGGGGTCGGCACATGGCAATCGGCGCAGGCGAGGCTGTCGCCGAAGCCGTAGCGGGGCCCCAGGCGCCGCCCCATCTGGGCCGCCCCGCCGCGCGGATCGAGATGGAGCGCGTGCGGGAATTTGAGGTTGCTCATCTCGCGCGGACGGCGGTCGAGGCCGATTCGCTCGAGCCGCGGCCGCTCGCCGTCCCAGCGGACCAGCACCAGCGGCTGGAACTCGGGATGGGCGCTGGAGAAATCGGCGGCGCCGGCGAGGCGGGTGTCGGGCAGGCGGGCGCGCAGGTCGCCATGGCAGTCCGCGCAGAATCGCTGCGGCGTCGGCGGAATGCGCTGCGGCCCCTCATGCTCGGTATGGCAATCGACGCAGCGGCCCGGATCACGGCCGAACCACCGGCCGATCGTCATGGTGAGCCGGCGAAGACCGCCCAGATTGGGATTGGCGCGCTGCATGCGCGCCGCGTCGGCATGGTCGTGAATGCCGGTATGGCAGGCGGTGCAGGCGGCGTCGCGAACCGGGACGAACGGTTCGACGTGGCAGGCCTGGCAATTGTCGCCCAGGGAGGCGTGGCCCTGCGACAGGGTGCCCGACAGCCACATCCGGTCGGGATGATAGGCCTGCGCGTAGCGCGCCGCCTCGGCCCGGCCCTGGTAGAAGGACCAGATCGGCCAGGCGAGGAAGAGCGCCAGCACGAGCGCCACCAGCCCCCAGGCCATCAGCCTCTTGCCCGGCATGACCGAGGCGAGGCCGAAGTCGCGGACGTCGATCTTCTCCGCCGCGGCATCGTCTTCGGCGCGCTCGATGTCGATCGCGACGTCGACGGCGCCGTGCGGGGTCGGCAAGACGCGCAGCAGGAACGGCCCGACCTTGATGTCACCGCCCGAATGGAGATGGACCTGGCCGAAGCCGACGGCGCTGCCGTCGATCTCCACGGTCAGCCCCATTTCCGCGGAGACGCCGAGCTGCCCCTCGCCGACCAGCTCCAGCGTCGCATGGTGGAGCGCGACCGCGAGATCGTTGAGGCGGATGTCGCAATTGGGATCGCGGCCGATCCGGATCAGCGCGTCGTCGACCTTGCTGGTGCGGACGATCTCGCGGCCGTCGGCGCTGTGGCTGATCGCGCGGAGGAGGAAGGCCATCGCGTCCGCGCCCTTACCAGTAGAAGAACACGCTGACGATGTGGGCGGAGAGCGCCGCGATCAGCGCGAAGGTCAGCGGCACATGGACGTAAAGCCAGACCTCGAGCCGGGCGCGGATGCGGACGTGGCGGCGGATGCGGTTCAATGCCCCCGCCTTGCGCTGCATCAGCACCGCGACCTGTTCGAGCGCGATCGCCTCCTCGCCCTCGCTTTCGGCGACGCGGCGGCGGATGAGCCTCAGCGCGACGACGTTGCCGCCCTTCGGCGGGCGCCCGCCGAGCCGGCGGAAGAGGCCGCCGCCGAACACGTCCTCGCCGAGCGAATCGAGCACCACCTGGCTGTCCTCGTCGGACAAGGGCTGGGCCGAAATCTGGATCTGCTTGTCGATGCTCTCGACCGCCTCGATCATCTGCGCCGCGGTCATTTCCGAGCGATTGTCGCTCAAGGCGCTGGGGAGGAAGGCATAGGCCCAGATGCCGTAGATGCCGGAGAGGATCACCAGCATCATCAGCGCGTAGGCGAGCGTGTGGATGTTCCAGCCGAACTGGAAGCCGGTGTGCAGGGTGGCGATGACGATCAGCGACAGGCCGAGATAGACATGGGCCGAGGTCCAGGCCTTCAGGGACCAGCGCTTGCGGGTGATCGCCCGCTTCCTCAGGCCCAAAGCGGTCAGCCAGAGGATCAGGAGCGCGCCGATCGTGCCCAGCAGGTAGCCGTACCAGCTGCCGCCATTGGGCCGCGGCTCGACGTCGATCAGGAGGTAGGCGAGAATGGCGACGGCGGAAACGGCGGCGGCGACCTTGAGCCACTTATAGTCGCGGTGGCGCAGGAAGCCCTCGTGGCTGGTGCCCTCGGAAAGGTCGGTGCGCTCGATCCCCCTGCTCGCCACGCTAGCCCTCTCGCGCCATCCGCGCGACGGTGAGGAACTCTTCCGGCGCGACCCGGATCGCGGCTCCGGTCGGGCAGGCGCGCACGCAGGCCGGGCCGCCCTCGATGCCCGAGCACATGTCGCACTTGATCGCCTTCTTGGGCGTTTCCGGGCTGACGCGCTTCTCGGTCCAGCTGCGCGGCGGCTCGCCGGGGCCGGGGCCGAAGCCGCCCAGCAGCCAGACGAGCAGATTGGGCTTCTTCGGCGGCACCTTGTCCATCCGGATCACGCCATAGGGGCAGTTGCGCTGGCAATTGCCGCAGCCGATGCAGGTTTCGTCGATATAGACCTCGCCGTCGGGCCCGCGGTGGATCGCGTTGGGCGGGCAATCGGCCATGCAGTGCGGATGCTCGCAATGGCGGCAGCTGGTCGGCACGTGGAGATGGGCGAACGTCTTGCCGGCCTCGCGGTTGAGGCGCGACAGGCCCTCATGGGCGTCGGCGCAGGCCTTCTCGCAATTGTCGCAGCCGACGCAGAGCTTCTCGTCGATCAGCAAGAGGTCGGTCGCCTCGCCGATGCCGTTGTCGACGAGGAAGGAGGCGACGTTGGAATAGAGGTCGATGACTCCGCCGAAGCCGTCCTTGCGGTCCTCGATGAAGCTGGTCAGCTCGTGCCGCGCCGCCATGTCGCGCTCGAACCGGGCGAGCAATTCGGGCTTGGCCTCGAGCAAGGCGCGGAAGGCGTCGCCATTGAGCTTGATCACCTCCGATTTGATCGCGGCGCGCACCGTCGCGGTGCGGCGGCCGCCGTCGATCAGCGCCATCTCCCCGACATAGGAGCCGGCCGGAAGGTAGGAGAGGAAGACCGGCTTGCCGCCGATATCCTTCTCGACCACCATCGAACCCTGGCGAATGACGAAGATGTCGTAATTCGCCTCGCCTTCCTTGATGATCGCCTCGCCGGCCCTGACGCTCTGGATTTCGGCGGTGGCGAGCACGTCGACGAGGTCGGCAGGGGTGACGGTGGAGCCGAGCATCTGGAGCAATTGCCGCTCGGTCGAGATGCGGGTGATCTCGCGCTTCGCCGCCGGCACCGTCGACATCAATTTGAGCGCCGCGTTGCGCGGGATCTCGACGACGATCGCGCCCGAGGCGGCGCGCACGGTGGCGCCGCGCTTGCGGCCCGAGATCAGCCCGACCTCGCCGACGATCGAGCCCTGCGGAATGGTCACGGTGATGTCCGGATTGGCCGGATCGACCTCGACCTCGACCGCGCCGTCGGCGATCGCGAACAGCGACGAGCCGGGCTCGTTGCGCGCGAAGACGATCTCGCCCGCGCGATAGGAGACCGGATCGGAATCGAGCATGAACTCGCGCATCTGCAGCATCGACATCTCGTTCAGGATCGAGACGCGGCTGCGCAGGAAATCGAGCCATTCCTCGACGCTGCGCTTGCCGGGCAGAGGCGCGAACTTCTTCTCGAGGATCGGCTCGTCGGCGGGTTTCAGCGCGCTGTTGCCGTTGATGAACTCGATGACGTCATAGCCCTGGTTCATGCAATGCTTGATCAGCGGATAGCCGGCCAGCGCGCCGATCACGTACAGGCCGGGCACGGTCGATTCGAAGGTCGGCGACAGCATCGGATAGGAAATCCGGTCCGGGCTCGAGAAGCGGACGCCGGTGCCCTCGACGATCGCCTTCCTGCCGTCTCTCTCCTCGAAGCTCGCGCAGCACGCCTCGACGAAGGCGCGCGGCGGCGCCGAGCCCATCCGGGCGATCACCCGGTCGCACTCGACCCTCAATTCGCCGTCGCGCGTGTCGAAGGTGATCCAGCCCTGCTCGATCCTGCTGGCGGTGGTTTCGCGCAGGATCGTCATCCGCCCCTCGCTCTCGGCGGCGAGCAGCGCCTTGACGTTGGCGTCCTTGGCGGTGGCGAACTCGGCCGAGCGGTTGACGATGGTGACGTCGTTGCGCTGCTCCGGGTCGGCGGCGAGGCCGAGCGCATTCTCGATGCCGGCGTCGCCGGCGCCGATCACGGTGATATGCTCGTCGATATATTCGCCGGGATCGTCGAGCTGGTACTGGACCCGCGCGCCCTCCTCGACCGGGCAGCGGACGAGGTTCGGATTGCCCTGGGTGCCGATCGCGAGGATCACCGTGTCGGCTTTGATCGTCTCGCCGGCCTTGGTCGTCAGCGTGAAATTGCCTTTCTCGCCGGTGATCGAGGCGATCTCCGCGTTGGTCTTGACGTTGACCTTGTGGCCGGCGGTCATCTCGTCCCAGGTGCCGAGCACCTTCTCGCGCTTGCCCGCCTCGAACTTCAGGTCCGAGCGCAGCACGAGCTGGCTCGGGGTCGCCATGACGTGCTTGCCCTTCTGATATTTGTAGATCGTGTCGCAGAGATGGTCGGTCTTCTCGAGCAGCACATGGCTGAGGCCGAGCTGCGCGGCCCGGGCGGCGGCGCTCAATCCGGCGGGACCTGATCCGACGATGGCGATCTTGAAGTCGGACGCCACTGGAAAACGATCCTCCCCTTGAGAGAGCAATTTAGCAGCTTCTGAGGGCGAAGCCAGACTTGACGGCGCGTTTTTTGCCGCGACAATCGCCGCCGATGGCAGCGCTTTCGACCCCCAGGCGCCGGATCGCTCCGGCCACGATCGCCCTCGTTCTCGCGGCTTTGCTGGCGCTGGCCGCGATCGTCGTCAAGCTCAGCCAATCCGATGAACCGGGCGTCGCTCCGACCGCCGCACCTCCGCCCCAGTCGATGGAGGCGATGGCCGCTTCGTTGCAGGAACGGTTGCGGCAGGAGCCCGACAACGATCGCGGCTGGTTTCTGCTCGGCCGAACCTATCGCGAGGGCGAGCGCTTCGCCGAGGCGGCACAGGCGTTCCGCCGTGCCACCGAGCTCAACCCGCGCAATGCCGATTATGCGGCTTATCTCGGCGAGGCGCTGATCCTCGGCAGCGCGGGCAACCCGCCGCCCGAGGCCGGGCGGCTGTTCCGCCGCGCGCTCGAGTTGCAGCCCGGCAACCCGCAGGCGCGCTACTATCTGGCGACGCTCAGGGACCTCGGCGGCGACCATCGCGGCGCCGTCGACGACCTCCTCGCCCTGCTGCGCGAGGCGCCGGCCGGCGCGCCCTGGGAGCCGCAGGTGCGCGAGGCGGTCATGGCGATCGCCCGCCAGCACCGGATCGACCTCGCCGGCCGCCTCCCCGCGGCGTCGAGCGCCGCCACCGCCGCGATCCCCGGCCCGACGCCGGCGCAGATGGAAGCCGCGCGCGCGATCCCGCCCGGGCAGCAGGACCGGATGGTGCGCGCGATGGTCGACGGGCTCGCCGCGCGCCTGAGGCGCAATCCGCGCGACGCCGACGGCTGGATCCGGCTGATGCGCTCGCGCATGGTGCTGAACGATCCCGCCGCCGCGCGCGCGGCGCTCGACGCCGGGCTCGGCGCGTTCGCGAACGACGCCGCCACCCAGGCGCGGCTGCGCGGCGCCGCCCGCGAGCTCGGCATCACATGAGCTGGTCGCCCGCGAGCTGGCGGTCCTGCGAGGCGCGGCAGCAGCCCCATTATCCCGATCCCGGCGCGCTCGCCGCCGCGGAGCGCGAGCTTGCCGCCTATCCGCCGCTCGTGCGGCTCGCCGAGGTGGACGCGCTCAAGGCGGCGCTCGCCGAGGCGCAGGCGGGGCGCGCCTTCCTGCTCCAGGGCGGCGATTGCGCGGAGAGCTTCGCCGAATTCTCGGCCGAGAATATCGACGCCAATGTCGCCCTCATCGAGGCGATGGCGGCCCGGATCGCCGCGGCCTCCGGCCTCGCCGTGATCCGCGTCGGCCGCATGGCGGGCCAGTTCGCCAAGCCGCGCTCGGCGGCGGTCGAGATCCGCGGCGAGGCGGCGCTGCCCGCCTATCGCGGCGACATCGTCAACGGCATCGCCTTCGAGCCCGCCGCCCGCCGGCCCGATCCGGAGCGGATGTTTCGCGCCTATGCCCAGGCGGCGGCGACGCTCAATCGGATCGGGCCGGCCGTCCATGCCAGCCACGAGGCGCTGCTGCTGCCGTTCGAGCAGGCGCTGGTGCGGATCGAGGCGGGCCGCGCCTACGGCTCCTCGGCCCATTTCCTCTGGATCGGCGACCGCACCCGCTTCATCGGCTCGGCCCATGTCGAGTTCCTGCGCGGCCTCGCCAATCCGATCGGCATCAAATGCGGGCCGGCGCTCGATCCGGCGGCGCTGCCGCGGCTGCTCGACATCCTCGATCCCGCGCGCGAGCCCGGCCGAATCACCCTGATCGCGCGGCTGGGGCGCGCGCGGATCGCCGCCGCGCTGCCGCCGCTGCTTCGCGCCGTCCGCGACAGCGGCCATCCCGTGCTCTGGGCCTGCGATCCGATGCACGGCAACACGATGCGCACCCCGGGCGGCGCCAAGACCCGGCCGCTCGCCGACATTCTCGCCGAGACGCGGGCCTTTTTCGCGGCGACGCGGGCGGAAGGCGTGCGCTGCGGCGGCCTCCATTTCGAGATGACGGGCCGCGACGTCGCCGAGTGCATCGGCGGCGGGGTCGAGGCCGAGGACGCCGATCTCGCCGACCGCTACCACACCCATTGCGACCCGCGGCTCAACCCGGCCCAGGCGCTCGCGCTCGCCGACCTGGTCGCCGACGCGCTGGCCCCGGCCGCCGCATTGTCGGCATCGGCCAGGCTTGCTACGAAAGAGGCCGGATGAATGTGGACGCGATCGTTGCGGCGCTGGCCGCCCGGCTCGGCGACGCCGGGGACGCAGGCTCGCCGGAGCTGGTCGCCGAAGCGACTCTGAAGGCGATTCCCGGCGCCCTGCGCGCCACCCTCGACCGCTTCTCGCCGGGCTCGATCCAGCGCCGGCACGGCGGCGATCTCGGCCTGCTGGCGAAGCTGCTCCCCGTCTTCCGCGACGCCGCCTTGTGGCGCCACTACGAGCGCCAGTTCGACGCGGTGACGGAGGAACCGGACGAGGCCTTCATGGACGTCTTCGCCAGGGAATTCCGCAAGGCCTACGAGCGCGAGCTGGACGAGGGAAGCGACGGCTAGCCGGCCCGGACCACGATCCCGGTGACGTTGTCGGGCCCGCCGGCCGCGAGCGCCGCCGCGATCAGCCCGTCGAGCGCGCGCCGCGGCGAGCCCTGCGCCAGTTGCCGCCGGATCTCCCCCTCGCCGACGCAGCCGTGGAGGCCGTCGCTGCAGAGCAGGAAGACGTCGCCGGCCTTCACCTCGCCCCCGGCGCGGTCGATCTCGGCGCCGCCGCGCTCGCCGAGGGCGCGCGTCAGGATGTGGCCCAGCGGGTGGCCGGCCGCCTCGGCCGGAGCGATCAGCCCGAGCTCGACCATCTCCTGGACGCGGCTATGGTCGCGGCTCAGCCGGCGAAGCGCGCCGTCGCGCAGCAGATAGGCGCGGCTGTCGCCGACCCAGAGGACGAGAAAGGCCCGCTCGCGGACGAGCAGCGCCACCAGCGTCGTCCCCATCCGGCCGCCGCGCGCCTCGGCCTCGGCGGCGATCGCGTCATTGGCGGCGCGGATCGCGTCGGCGAGCCGGCGCTCGGCCGCTTCGAGCTCCGCCTCGAGCTCGACCCGGTCGAGCTCGGCGACCAGCCGGGCCGACGCCCACTCGCCGCCCTCGTGGCCGCCCATGCCGTCGGCGACCGCCCACAGGCCGGCGCGCTCGCGCAGGCAGAAGCCGTCCTCATTCTGCTCGCGCACCAGGCCCCGGTGGGTCAGCGCCGCGCTCTCGATCCGGAAGGGCGGAAAGGTCACCCGGTCATCCAAGCACAGCTCGAGGGCAGGATAAAGCGGGACGGCGGCGACGTCTTCCTTCGCGCCGACGGCTGCGCTAGACCATCGCCTTCGTTCAAATCGCGAGGATTCCCATGAAGCTTTTGATGACCACCGTCGCGGGCGTCGCGCTGATCGCGCTCGCCGGCTGCAACCGCGCCGCGCCGGCCAACAACGCGGCCGAGAACGCGACCGACAATGCCGCCAATGCCGCCGCCGAAGCGCCCGCCGGCAACGAAGCCGGCGCCAAGCCCGCCGACGGCAACGAGGCCGCGCCCGCCGACGCCGCCGCGCCCGCCGGCGGCGACAAGCCGGCCGGCGACACCGCCACCGAAGCCTCCGCGGACGACCAGCCGGGCGAAGCCGCCGACCAGACCGACAAATAGGCCGATCGGGGGAGGGCCCGGCCGGACCCTCCCCCCGCTGCGGGCCGCGCTCGCTTGACAGCAAGGCGGGCGCGCCCATATGCGCCTCTTCCGCGCTTTCACGGCCCCTTCGTCTAGCGGTCCAGGACGTCGCCCTCTCACGGCGAAAACACGGGTTCGAGTCCCGTAGGGGTCACCATTTCCTCACCGGCCTTTTCGATCAGGCCCGGCCCGGCGCCGTCGAGGCCATGATCGCCGCCGGCGATTCCCGCAGCCGCGCCACGATCGCGGCGCGGCGGCGCACGTTGAGCTTGTCGAGAATGTTGTGGACGTGATTCTTGACCGTCGCCGGCCCGATCCTGAGGTCGATCGCGATCTCCTTGTTGGACAGGCCCTCGGCGATCAGGGCGGCGACGTCGCGCTCCCGCCGGGTCAGCGGCTCGGCCGCCTGCTGCCGGGCGCCGGCCAGCGAGGCGAGCCGATCGCACATCATCGCCGCGACGCGCGGCGAGCAGGCCAGCTCGCCCCTGAGCGCCCCGAGCACGGCCGCGACCAGGCCGTCGACCGTCCCGTCGCGGTCGACGAAGGCGGCGAGCCCGGCCTCGGCGCAGGCGATCATCCCGGCGCCGCCGCCGGAAATGCCGAAGCCGATCAGCCGCACCGACGGAAAGGCCGCATGCAGCGCGCGCGCGACCGCGAGCCCCGCTTCGGCCGACGCATCGACCAGCACCGCGCCCGGCACGAACCGGGCGGCGGCGGCGAGGGCATCGGCCCCGCTCACCGCGGCGGCGACCTCCAGCCGGCCGTCGCGGGCGAGGCTGGCCGCGAGCCCCTCGCGGTACAGGAGCACGTCGCTGGCGATGACCACGCGCGGCGCGGCTTTCGCTTCCGTCGAGTCCGGATCCGGCCCGATCATGACCTGATCGCCCCTGCTCATTCGTGCCTCCCATCAGCCGGGCGGCGCGCGCGAATCCCGATGCGGCATCTTTCATACCGCCCACGGCAATATTCCGCCGACAGCACGATCAGTGGACGCGAAGAAGCGCGGCCGCGTTACTTCGAAACAGTTGGCCGCCGCGAGTATAACAAAGAGAATCGATTCGCGTGAAACGGTATTCGCGCGAATATGGATAGATCGGCCTGGACCGGCCGTCCGGACCTTCGCGCGGCGCCGAATGGCGGGGACCATATGGTCTATCCCCGCGCCGGCCCTTGTCCGGGGCGCCGAGCGCCGGGCACGGCCATTCCGCGCCGTCGCGGCCGCCCGGGCGCCGCGCCCGTCAATCGAATGATCCCCTCCCGGTTTCGCGCCTTTTATCCGCCCCTCGATGGTTTCGGCCCGCGCCGCGAACGTGCACAAGCGCGCTTTGCCGTAGCCAGCGGGGTTTCGTGAATCCGATCCGCATCCAACTCGGCCGGATGCCGCCGATGCTGACCAGGATCGTCGACGATTTGCTGGCGGCGGAGGCGGACATCCTCGTCGTCGGCCGCTCGTCCGGCACCGGGGATCCGCTCCGCCAGGCGCGGGACAATGAGGCGGACATGCTGGTGACCCAGGACGGCCAGGGCGGCGACACCTGCGTCGATGCAATCCTCGCCGGGCGGCCGCTCCGCATCCTGGCGATCGACCGCGACGGCAGGAACGGCTCGACGATCAGCCTCGCCCGGCGGCCGGTCTCGCTCGACAATGCCGGCAAGGCCGGCCTGGCCGACGCGATCCGGCAGGCGGCGGTGGATCGCTGATGGCCCGGGCCCAGGGCATCGCCGCGGTCGGCGCGACCCTGATGGGGATGCTGCGCGACCGCTATCCGCGCAACGAATTCGGCCCCTCGCTCGCGTTCGAGCTCTATCAGGCCCGCAACTTCGACAATCCGATGAAGGAGGGGATCGCGATCTGCCTGTGGCGGGTGGCGCCCAATATCAACCGCCGCAACTTCACCACCCGCACCGACCGGTTCGGCCGGCGCTTTCGCGGCTCGCTGCCGCTCGACCTCTTCTATCTGATCGTGCCGTTCGCGGAGCAGGCGGAGCGGCAGCAGCGGCTGCTCGGCTGGGTGATGCGGGCGATGCACGAGCTCGGTCCGCTCGCGCCCACCCAGCTCAACCACTATCTCGCCGAGAGCGACATTTTCGCCGAGGCGGAGAGCCTCGATGCGGTCGCCGAGCCGCTCTCCGTCGCCGACTATCTGACCTTGTGGGACCGGCTCAAGCGGCTGCCGCCCGCGGCGACCTATGTGATGCGCATGCTGCTGCTCGACGCCGAAACCCCGCTCGACGAATATCCGCTGGTCGAAGAGCGCGACTTCGACATGGGGGTGGTCACGGCATGAGCGGCCTGGCGCGCCCCGTCCGCATCCTCGAGCGGCTGGCGCTGCCCGCCCCGTTCGGAATCGTCTTCTGGGACTTCGCCACCGGCGCGCGCGTCGGCGACGGGCTCGAAGTCACCCTGACCCAGGTCAGCCGGCCGGCGCTGACCACGACCCTGATCGCCAACCGCGCCGGCGTCTGGATCGCGCCGAAGCTGCCCGGCCGCGCCGATTGGGAGCTCGCCGCGACCGCCGACTGGTCGACGCTGGCGCGGACCTACCGGATCGCCGTCGCCGACCGGTTCGGCCGCTTCCTGCCGCTGACGATCGAGGCGGAGCTGCCGGCGCGCGGCCTCTACCAATGGCCGCACTGGAGCGGCCTTCCCGGGGCGCCGCTGGCGCCGCTGATCGAGGGCCGCTCGCCGCCCGAGCTCGACCCGGCGCGAATCCCGCTCTTCTCCGCGCCGGAGCGCAAGGTCGCCGGACCGCTCGCCGAGCTGCGCTGCGAGCTCGTCGACGTCGCGACCGGCGCCCCGGCGCCCTGGGCGCTGGTCACCGCAAGCTGCGACGACGAACGGCACGTCAGCGTCACCCGCGGCATCGGCCTCGCCGACAAGGAGGGCCGCGCCACGCTCTTCTTCCCCTATCCCAGGGGGCCGCGGCGGCAGCTGCCGATTTCCCCCCCGGCGATCACCGACTTCCGCTGGGATATCGACATCGCGGCCTATTACGTGCCGCCCTCGGGCCCGGCGCCCGACGCGCCCGATCTTGCCGCGATCATGGCCCAGCTCGCCCATCCCTGCCGCCTGATCGGCTCCCTGTCCTCGCCGCCGCACCCGCTCGGCGCGCAGTCCCTGAGCTTCGGCCGTCCGCTCGTCCTGCGGACCGACAACCCACCCGAAGGCCCGTCGTCCAGCCTGTTCCTGGACCGAGGCCCATGAGCGATCGAGGAGGAGCAGCATGCCCGAATATCTAGCCCCAGGCGTTTTCGTGGAGGAGGTCTCCTTCCGCGCGAAGTCGATCGAAGGCGTATCGACGACCACCACCGGCTTTGTCGGCCCCTGCCGCTACGGCCCGCTCGACATCGAGCCCGAGATCATCACCAGCCTGGTCGAGTTCGAACGCGTCTACGGCGAGAAATCGCAGCTCGTCTTCGAAGGCAGCCCGGTCGACAATTATATGTGGAACGCGGTCCGCGCCTTCTTCGAGGAGGGCGGCAAGCGCCTCTACGTGAGCCGCATCTTCAATCCAGCCGACGATACGGGCGTGGCGGCCGGGCCGCCGGGCTCGCCGCCCGACACACTCGACATCCGCGCCCGCTTCCCGGGCGAAGCCGGCAACGGCCGGGTCACGATCACGCTGTCGCTCACCCCCAACCGGCTGGCCTCGACTCCCGACGGCCTCGCCTTGCGCGGGGCGATCGACCGCGATGTCGTCTTCATCGGGGGCCTCGGCGCAGCCGACGGCCCCTATCTGGCGATGCGCGACGAGATCAACCGGACCTGGCGCTTCTCCAAGACCGGCGACCCCGCCGATCCGAGTCTCGAGCTCCAGACCGATCTCGGCGGCGCCACGGTGCGGACGGTGACGGCCTCGGTCATGTTCGAATCGTCGAGCGGCGACCTGCCGACCTTCGTCAGGACCGAACTGGCGATCGATCCGCTCCATGCCACCGCCGGCTCGCCGGATTCCCTGTTCGCCTATTTCGCGCCGGACCCGGCGAGCCTGTCGCAGGCGCGCAGCATTCCGATCGTGATCGAAAGGCCCGGCAGCGACGTGACCGGCCTCGACGTGCTGGACGCGATCACAGACGCCTACGAGCTGGACACGCTGGCGAGCCCGCCCGATCCGGGCCTCGAAAAAAACCTGACCGATTCGAGCCCCACCCCCCTCCCGGCGGCGCGGCGCTCGATCGTGGTCATGCTCGCCGACGGCAATGACGGCGCGATCCCGCAGCCGTCGGATTATGAAGGCGAGGTCGATCCGGCGACCGACCGGGCCACCGGCCTCAAGGCGTTCGAAGCGCTCGAGGACATCTCGATCGTCGCGGCGCCCGGCTCGACCCGGACGAACGATTCGAAAAGCCACGCCGTCATCGGGCTGGTGATCGGCCACGCCGAGCGGATGCGATACCGAATCGCCGTGATCGACAGCGCCAAGGGCGATACGATCGCCCAGACCCGGCAGCTGCGGGCGCTCTACGACAGCAGCCACGCCGCCTTCTATTATCCATGGGTCAAGATCATCGACCCCGTCACCCAGCAGGAGAACCACTATCCGCCCTCGGGCTTCGTCGCCGGCATCTACGCCCGCAACGACATCGAGCGGGCGGTCTACAAGGCCCCGGCCAACGAGGTCGTCAACCTCGCCATCGGCTTCGAGACCATGCTCAACAAGGCGCAGCAGGAGGTGCTCAACCCGGAAGGGGTGAACTGCTTCCGCTTCTTCGAGGGCCGCGGCATGCGGCTGTGGGGCGCGCGCACCATGGCGAGCGACCCGGAATGGAAGTACGTCAACATCAGGCGCTACTTCGCCTATCTCGAACGGTCGATCGACAAGGGCACGCAATGGGCGGTGTTCGAGCCCAATGGCGAGCGCCTGTGGGCCAATGTCCGCAGCACGGTCGCCGATTTCCTGCTCAACGAGTGGCAGAACGGGGCCCTGCTCGGGGACAAGCCCGAGAAGGCCTATTTCGTCAAATGCGACCGCTCGACCATGTCGCAGAACGATCTCGATAACGGCCGGCTGATCTGCCTGGTCGGAGTGGCGGCGCTCAAGCCTGCCGAATTCGTCATCTTCCGCATCGGCCAGTGGACGGCCGACCGCAAGATCTGAGGAGCCGCATCATGGCAACGCTGAGAGAACGCCCCTACGTCCAGTTCAACTTCCTGGTCGATTTCGGCGAGGGCGCCGAAGGGCCGCAGGCCGGCTTTCAGGAAGTGTCGGGCATCGGGATGGAGGTCACCGTCTCGGAATATCGGGCCGGCAATCACAAGGAAAATTCGGTGATGAAGATCACCGGCATGAACAAGTCGACCGACGTCACCCTGAAACGCGGCGTGATCGGCTCGCTCAACCTCTACAAATGGCTCGACGACATCCGCAACGGCAACCAGGGCGCGCTGCGCACCGTCACCGTGACGCTGATGAACGAGGACCATAGCGAGGCCGTCGTCACCTGGAAGCTGAGCCGGGGCCGGATCATCAAGCATACGAGCGGCCCGCTCAACGCCAAGGGAACCGACGTGGCGATGGAGGAGATGGTCCTCGCCTACGAACGGCTCGAGATGGAATAAGGCATGTTCGGCGGCCATCGCCTTCCCGGAGTCGCGTTCGAGACGCTGCTGCCGCCCGCGCCGGAGGCGCTGCCGCGGATGGACGTCGCCCTGTTCGCCGGCTTCGCCGAGATGGGGCCGGTTCACCGGCCGGTGGCGATCGACGACGTCGCCGGCTACCGGCGGATCTTCGGCGGCGATCTCGTCCTGTCGCGCGACCCCGACAGCGGGGAGACGATCAGCGCCGCGCTGGCGCCGACGGTGCGCGCGTTCTTCTCCAACGGCGGCGTGCGCTGCTGGGTGATCCGGATCGCCCGCACCGCCGCGCTCGAGGCGCGCTGGCGGGGCATGACGCCGGCCGAGGCCGAGGCGGCGCCGGGAGTCGCCGCGGCGGGCGGGTTCACGCTGCCGGGCCTGCTCGCGCGCGCCCCCGGAAGCGACCTCGAGCTCGCGCTGCACCTGGCCCGCGCGCAGGCGCGCAGCCTCGGCTCCTGGTCCGACCGCCTGACCGTCGCGGCGCGCGCCGAGCGGGTGCCGTTCGCGATCGCCGACGTCACGCCCTCCCCGATCGGCTTCACCGCCGATCGGCCGCTTGCCGCCGGCGCGCTGGTCGAACTGACCGATGCGCTCGGCCTCGTCTACGCCCGGGTCAACGGCGTCGCCGACCGGAAAGTGTCGGCGACCTGGCTGGCTTCGTTCGCGCCGGGCCCGGCGCTCGGCATGCCCGAGCCGGTCACGGTCGAGGCGCTCGACGGCTCCGAACAGCATGGCGCCTCGTTCGAGCCGGAAACGGCGCGCCTCGTCTTCGGCGATCGGCCCGCCTTTGCCGCCGCCGACCGCTGGCTCAAGGTGACGCGCCCGGGCGGCAATCTGGTCTTCCTCGCCGAGGCGGTCGCGGGCGATGCCGTCATCGGCCGCGCCTGGCTGCCGGGGCCGGAGCGGGCGCCGCTCGCGGCTGCCCGCGCCGCCGAAGTCACGCTGGGCCTCAGGGTGGACGACGGCCTCGGCGATACCAGGGCGGTCGCCGGGATCGGGCTCACCCCGGAGCGCGCGGGCAATTGGTGGACCAATCTGCCCGACGACGCGCTCGCCCGCGAGGCGACGCCCTCGGGGCTGCTCCTCGCCCGGACCGAGGCCGATGCGGCGGCGCCGCCGCTGGTCTGGCTCCCGCTCGGTCTCAAGGGAATCTTCTCGTCAGCCGCGAAGGCGATCGACGACGGCCGTACCGCGCTCGAACGGGACGGCCTGTCCCGGTTCGACGAGACCCTGTTCCTCGATCCCGAGCTCGCCACCGTCCGGTCGAACCGGATCCTCGGCGAGGCCGAGCGTATCCTCTATGTCGACGAGCGGCCACTGTTCGGCGTCCATGGCGGCTTCGGCGTCGCCGACGGCGCCAATTTCAATCCGGTCAGCCTGATCGCCGTCCCCGACGCGATCCAGCCCGGCTGGACCGAACGGGCGCAGGAGACGATGCCGCCGCCGGAAGCCGACGCGCCGCCGCCGGCGCACTGGTTCGACCATCGCGGACCGTGCGTCGCCATACCCAAAGGCAGCGAGGATGCGGACGCGCCCGACCGGTCCCGCTTTCTCGACTGCGCCACCCGCCTGCTCGACGCGCCGGCCTTCGAGCCGATCGACTCGCCGCTCGCCCCCGGTCCGGTGACGCTGCGCTGGTCCGCGGCGGGGCCGGGCGCACACTATGTGCTGGAGGTCGCCTCGCTCGCCGATTTCCGCGGCGCGGAACCGATCTATCAGGGAAGCGCCACCAGCCACGTTTTCCAGGCGCGGAGCGAGGGTTTCTACTATTTCCGGTTGCGCGCCGGGCTGGACGACGAGGTCAGCGCGCCGGCCGCGATCGGCTTCGCGGTGCGCGCCGCCGCCTGGGACGGAATCGCGGCGGCCGACTATTCGGCCGCTCCGCTGCTGGCGATCCAGCGGGCGGTGATGCGGATGGCGGCCGGGAGCGGCGAGATGTTCGCCTTGCTGTCGCTGCCGCGCCACTATCACGCGGCCGAGGCGATCGACCATGGCCGCCGGCTGGCCCAGTGGCGGCAGGGCGGCTTCGGCGACGCCGACATGTTCGACACCAACGAACGCCGGACGCTCTCGTTCGCGGCGCTCCACCATCCCTGGGTCGTGTATCGCGGGTCCGACGGCGCCGCGCGCGCGGCTCCCCCGGACGGCGCGGTCGCCGGCGTCCATGCCCGGCGCACCCTCGCCCGCGGCGCCTGGATCGCCGCCGCCAACGAGCAGTTGCGCGACATCGTCGCCCTCAGCCCGGCGATCGGCGACGGCGACTGGCCCGCGCTCGACGCCGGCCGCATCAACTTCCTGCGCCGCGACGCGCGCGGCTTCCTGCTGCTCGACGCCGACACGCTGTCCGACGAGCCCGAGTGGCGGCAGATCAACGTGCGGCGGCTGATGAGCCTGCTCCGGCGCGCCGCGATCCGCCGCGGCTCCGCCTATGTGTTCGAGCCCAATGGGGACGTGCTCCGCCGCGCCGTGGAACGCGGCTTCACCCAAATGCTCGAGCAGATGTTCCGGCTGGGCGCCTTCGTCGGACGCAAGGCCGAGGAAGCGTTCAGGCTCGCGGTCGACCCCACCGCGGCCGACCGCGACGCGGGCCGGCTGATCGTCGAGATCGGCGTCGCCCCGGCCCAGCCGATGCGCTTCCTCACGGTCCGGCTCGCCCAGACCGGCGAGCGCTTCACGATCGCCGAGGAATCGTGATGGCCGCCGCCTATCCCTTTACCGCCTTCAACTTCTCCGTGGAGATCAACCGCGGCCTGTTCGGCGGCCCGCTCGCGGCCGCCGAATTCTCCGATTGCGACGGCCTTGAAATGACGATGGATGTGAAGACGATCCGCGAGGGCGGCGCCAACGACCATCCGGTCCGGGTCAGCGGGCCGATCAACTATTCCAACCTCACCCTCAAGCGCGGCATGACCAGCAATCACGATCTGTGGACCTGGTTCGCGGAATCGGCGGCCGACCCGCGCCTCCGCGCCGACGCGGAAGTGGTGCTGCTCGGCGCCGACGGCAAGAAGGAGCTGGCGCGGTTCCAGCTGGCGCGCTGCCTGCCGACCAAGCTCAAGGGGCCGGCGCTGAGCGGGAAGGACGGCGCCATCGCGATCGAGGAACTGCAGCTTTCCTACGAAACCCTGAAATTCGTGCCGGGGAGAGGCTGATGGCCGAGCTGACCAAGGCGAAGCTGATCGAGCTGGACCAGGATTTCAAGGAGAAGCCGGGCGGCAAGAAGGTCACCGTCCAGTTCAATCCCGACACGCTCAAGGTCAGTTTCGCCAACCAGGTGGTTCCGCCGCAGGGGGGCGACCAGTCGTCGGGCAACAAGGGTTATCAATTCGTCGGCACCGGGACCACCAAGCTCGCCCTCACCTTGTGGTTCGACGTCACCGCGATGACGCAAAAGCCGGTCGACGACGTGCGGCGCCTGACCGGCGAGGTGATCTATTTCATGACCCCGCAGCCGGACAAGGTCGACAACAAGAAGCTCATTCCGCCCGGCGTCCGCTTCTGCTGGGGCTCGTTGCTGTTCGACGGCATCGTCGACAGCCTCGAGGAAAGCCTCGAATTCTTCGCCCCGGACGGCAAGCCGCTGCGCGCCAGCGTCAACCTCAGCCTGTCGCAGAAGAAGATCCTCGTCAGCACGTTCACCGGCGACGGCAAGGCCCTGACCAAGGGCACCAAGCCGCTCAGCCCCGCCAAGCTCGGCGACACGCTCCAGGCGCTGGCCGGGGACAAAGGCAAGGATGGCGGCTGGCAGGGCATCGCCGCGGCGAACGGGATCGAGGATCCGCTCCGGCTCAAGCCCGGCCAGCTGATCGACCTCAGCGCGTCCGCCGCGGTCGGCGGCGGCTTCGGCGTCAATTGAAGGGAAGCATCATGGCGGTCGTCATCAACGAGTTCGAAGCGGTCGCCGAGCCCGCCCCGGCAAGAAGCGCCGATGCCGCCGGCGCCGCCGAGCGCGGGGACAGGCTGACGCCGGCCGAGCTTCGCCGCCCCCTGCAGATCCTGGCCGCGCGCCGCGCGCGGCTGCGGGCGCATTAGGGGCCGGCGGCCATGCCCCCCGCCTCAAACGTCGCGCTGCTGCCGTCCCGCCCGGCGCGGCCGACGCTCGAGATCGACGGCGAGCGCCGGCCGACGCTGGAATCGGCCCTGCTGTCGATGGAGATCCACGATGCGGTCGACACGATCGCCCGCGCCGAGCTTTGCTTCGGCAATTGGGGCGGCGCGGATACCCCCGGCTTCCAGCATTTCGACCGCAGGATCCTCGATTTCGGCAAGCCGCTGGTGGTGAAGCTCGCCGACGAGGTCGTGTTCGAAGGCCGGATCGGGGCGATCGTCGCCGATTTTCCCGAAGCCAGCCCGCCGACGATCGGCGTGCTGGCCGAAGACCGGCTGCAGGACCTGCGCATGACCCGGCGCAGCCGCAGCTTCGCCGACAAATCGCTCGGCGACATCGTCCGCCAGATCGCCGGCGAGCACGGCCTCACCGCCGACGTCTCGCTGAGCGGGCCGACGACCAGGCTGGTGGCCCAGGTCAACCAGAGCGACCTCGCCTTGCTCCACGACCTCGCCCGGCGCGAGGATGCGCAGATCTGGGTCGAGGGCAGGAAGCTGCGCGCCGCCGCGACCCGCCCGACCGACAAGGTCGAGCTGCGCTGGCCGGGCGCGCTGCGCGAATTCCACGTCGAGGCGGACCTCGCCCACCAGCGCACGGCGCTGGTCGCGGCGGGCTGGGACGTCGCCTCGAAGGAAACCGCCAGCCACCGCGCCGCCAATTCCGCCATTTCCTCCGAAGTGGGCAGCCTCGACGCGGGCGCGAAAATCCTCGCCGGCGCGTTCGCGGCGCGGGTCGATACCGTCGCCCACGGCGTCGCGCGCGATGCCCAGGAAGCGAAGGCGATCGCCGAGGCCGGCTTCCGCCAGATCGCCCGCAGGTTCGTGCGCGGCCACGGCGTCGCCGAGACGCGCCCCGGCCTCCGGGTCGGCGCCACCCTCGCCTTGTCCGGCCTCGGCAAGCTGTTCGACGGCGATTACCGAATGACCGCGATCACCCATTTGTTCGACCTCAAGGACGGCCAGCGCAGCGAATTCGCCTGCGAGCGGCCGGGGCTGGGCCAGCCGTGACGAGCCTGCTCGACCTCGAACGCGCCGAGGCGCGCGTCCATGAGCGGCTCGCCGACGGCTGGGGCGGCCGCTGGTACGGAGTCGCGCCAGCGCTCGTCACCGACATCAGCGATCCGGACGGGCAGGGACGGGTGAAGCTGAAGCTGCCCTGGTCCCCCGACGGCGGCGGCGGCCAGGGCTATGAGGCCTGGGCGCGGATCGCGACCCTGTTCGCGGGCAACAATCGCGGCAGCTGGTTCATCCCGGACGTCGGCGACGAGGTGCTCGCCGCGTTCGAACATGGCGATCCGCGCCGCCCCTATGTCCTGGGGGGCCTGTGGAACGGCAAGGACAGGCCGCCCGAGAGCATCACCAGCCGGAACTACAAGAAGGTCATCCGGTCCCGCAACGGCGTCAAGATCACGCTCGACGACCAGGACGGCCAGGAGAGCCTGAAGCTCGAGACGCCGGGCGGCCAGAAGCTGACGATGAAAGACGGCCCCGGCGCCGTCACCATCGAGGATTCCAATGGCAATTCGGTGAAGCTCGAGACGTCGGGCATCACCGTCACCGCGGCGGCGAAGGTCACCGTCAACGCCAGCCAGGTCGCCGTCTCCGCCGGCATGGTGACCGTCGACGCCGGCATGTCGAAATTCTCGGGCGTGGTCCAGGCCGACACCGTGATCGCCAATTCGGTCGTGTCGGCGAGCTACACGCCCGGCGCGGGGAACATCTGGTGACGGCGCTCGCCCATCCGCTCACCTGGGCCTCGCCGCGGCCGCTGTGGCGCGCCGCCGCCGCGCCCGGGCGCGCGCCCACCATTCTGCGCTTCGCCAGCGACGAGTTCATGGACCAGCTGCTGGGGGTGCTGGCGAGCGATCCGGCGCGCCTAGCTGAACATGTCGCGCGCCACGAGACCTGGCGGACGCCGGCGGGGGGCCTGGCGACCGAGGATTTGGTCGACCGCGTGCCGATCCCCGCCCCGTTGCGCAGGCGGCGCCTGCTCGGCCGGCTGGCGCGCGCGCCGATCCCGATCGCGGCGCCGGCCGCGCAGAAGCCGCTCAAGCTCTACCAGCCGGCGCACCAGCGTTACTATATCGCCGCGGCGACGCTCGCCTGCGCGATCCCCGGCCTGCCCGACCGCAGGCTCGGCGGCGCCCACGAGCAGGTCTGCTTCGTGATCCGGCGGCTGATGCCGGCCACTCCCAATGCCCCGGCCGGCGCGCCGCTGTTCGAATACGGCCTGATCAAGGATTCGTCGGGTGCGCGCTGGCAGCGCATCTCGGCCGACGACGAGGCGATGCTCGCGCCCGGCGAGGAGCGCCTCCCCGCCTTTGCCCTCGCCCACCAGGACGGCAACGGCCTGCGCCGGACGATGTGGGGCGGCCTGATCCCGGTCGGGCGGCGCGAGGAATATATGAGCGCCCCGGTCACGCGGACGCCGGTGCCGCTCGCCGCGGGCCAGCAGGCCGCGCTCGCCGGCGCGCCGCCGGCGCCGCCGCGGAACTCGAAGCTCGCCCGAACGACCGAGTTCAAGCTCGACTTCGCCGAGGGCTGGAAAGGGATGATCCAGGCGGCGCTGAAGGCGGCGGACGAGATCGCCGCCGATACCGGCGAGGGCTCTTCCAAGGAAAATCGCCAGCTCCAGCTGCGCGACCGCAACCTCGGCCTGCAGGCGCAAAGCTGGCTGCTGCTGCTCGACCTCTGGGCCTTCCTCCAGCGCCATCTCGGCACGGTCGCGACGGCCATCACGAACAGATCCCCGGCCGGCCTCAACCCGGGCGGGCTCGCCCTTTACAACTGGCTGTCGGCCGACGTCGATCCGGCCACGGCCGCGGCGCTCGCGCATGGCTTCGACAATGCCGGCGGCGCGGTCACCGGCGGCCGGCCGGCCTATGTGCCGAGCGTCGCCGAAGCCTTGCGCAGGGTTTCCGCCGCGGGGATCGCGGAAAAGCTCGAGGCGGTCGAGACCGATTATCGCGACGACCCCGCCGAGCGCGCCGCCTGGCCCGATTTCCACTATCTGCTCGCCGGCATCTCGAGCAACGGCGATGGCGGCGGAATCGCCGCGGGCGGAACCTTTCGGACGCTCGCCAACATCCCGGCCGGCGCCTCGCCCGGCGACGCCGACGTCGCGGCGATGACGGCGCCGCTGACCGCCCCGCCGCCGCCCGCCGAAGTCGGTCTCGTCGAGCGGCTCACCGTGCTCGTCGCCCGCGCGCTCGACGCCAATAGCGAGGCGGCGGCGCGCCCGCTCCCCTTCGCGCAGCGGCTCGCCCAATCGATCCAGGACAGTTTCGGCGACACCAGCCAGTTCCGCCTGCGCTTCATCCACCTCAACGAGGATTGCGGTCCGCTCCACCCGCCGACCTTTTCCGCGCCGAGCGTCGGGTTCGAGCTCGCCAGCTTCTTCGATCCCGATGCGCCGGCGCGCCCGGTCCGCATCAGCCTGCCGATGGACACCAGCCCGGCCGGCCTCAGAAAGCATTCGCGCGGCACCGCCTTCGTCCTCTCCAACATGCTGTGCGGCCAGGTGCAGCGCGCCAAGGGACTGGGCTTCGTCGACCTGGTCCGCCAGGTCCTGCCCTGGCCGCTGCACAAGGACATCAACGTCGGCGGCGGAAGCGGCGGCTGCAAGAGCGGCGGCGTCGATATCGGCATGATCTGCTCGCTGTCGATCCCGATCGTGACCCTGTGCGCGCTGATCCTGCTCCTGATCATCGTCACCCTGCTCGATTTCATCTTCCGCTGGCTGCCCTGGCTGATCTTCTGCTTCCCCGTGCCCAAGCTGAGGGGGAAGGGATGAGCCCGTTCGGCAAGAGCCTGGGCTTCCCGCCCCGAGTGGGCTCCGACGGCCGCATGCGCTGGTCGGAAGGCGAAACCAACATCCGCGAGTCGATCCGCATCGTGCTCAGCACCGACAAGGGCGAGCGGATCGCGCTGCCGGACTTCGGCGCCGGGTTGATGCGGTTCCTGTTCGAGCCGAACACGACCGCGACCCACGCGCGCATCGCCGACGCGATCGGCGGCGCGCTCGCCCGCTGGGAAACGCGCCTGGCCGTGGAGAGCGTCGACGTCGCCGCGGACCCGGCCGACCGGACGAGCGCGATCGCGACCATCAGCTACCGGCTCGTCGCCACCGGCGCGCGCGAACGCACCAGCGTCGCCGTGCCGATCGGCGCGGCAGGATAGGGAGAGACAGGATGCCCCTGCCCGTCCCATCGATCGACACGCGGACCTACCAGCAGCTCGTCGACGAAACGCTCGCGCGGGTCCCGATCCACACGCCGGAATGGACCAATTTCAATTCCTCCGATCCGGGCGTCACGATCGTCCAGTTGTTCGCCTTCCTCGCCGAGGCGATGATCTACCGCGCCAACCAGATTCCGGTCCGCAACCGCGCCAAATTCCTCGACCTGCTCGGCATCGCGCTGCGCACCGCCAGCGAGGCGCGCGGGCTCGCCACGATCACCAACGAGCGGGGCCCGCTTTCCGTGGAGACGCTGCCCGCCGATGTCGAGCTCGTCGCCGGAGCGATTCCGTTCCGTACCCAGCTCGGGCTCGACGTTCTTCCGGTCGAGACTCGGCTGGTGATCAAGCGCCCGATCCTGGAGCCGGGCCCGGAGCTGCTCGCTTATTACCAGCTGCTCTACGCCTCCTACGGCACGTCCTTGCCCGAGCCTCCCCTGGCGCTCTACGAATCGGTCCAGCTCGACCCCGCCAAGGACGCCATCGATCTCGCCGAGACGACCGATCGCTCGCTCTGGATCGCGCTCGTCGCCCGCAAGGGCGAGCTGCTCGACGACGTGCGCAAGGTGCTCGGCGGACGGACTCTCTCGCTGGGGCTCGCGCCCGCCACCGAAATCGAGGAGCGGGCGCTGCTCGCCGGCGGCCTCCGGCCCGAGCCGGCCGATCTGCTCGCCTACGAGCTGCCGCAGGTCGCCGCCGACGGGCTGATCGGGTTCGATGCCGAAGGCGCGCCGGATCCGACCTACCGGCGGCTCGAGGCCCGCAGCGATTTCGATCCGCTGACCGAGGCCGGGGTCGTCCAGATCGCGCTGCCCGGGACGGACAGCCTCGGGCGCTGGCTCAATCTCGATCCGCTGGAAGCCGGCGTCGGCGACCTGCCGCCGGCGATCGACGATACCGACGTCGGCGAGCGCGTCGTGACCTGGCTGCGCGTCCGCGCCACCGGCGCCGCCCAGGTCAAGCTGCGCTGGGTCGGCATCAACGCCACCCCGATCCGGCAGATCGAGCGCGTCCTTTCCGAGCCGCTGGCCGACGGCGACGGCACGCCCGACCAGGTCCGCCGGCTCGCCCGCGCGCCCGTGCTCGAAGGGTCGATCCGGCTGACCAGCGTCACCGACCAGGGCGAGCGCAGCTGGCGGGAGATCGACGATCTGCTCGCGGCCGGCCCCGAGCTCGCCATTCCCGACATCGCCGACCCGCGCCCGACCGACGTCTTCCTCGCCGACCACGAAGCGGGCCTGCTGCGCTTCGGCGACGGCCTCGCGGGGCGGCGCCCGCCGGCCGGCGCGCACCTGTTCGCGACCTACCTCTACAGCGAGGGGGTCGAGGGCAATGTCGGCCCCGGCGCGATCAAGGGCGGGCCGCTGCTGCCCGCGGGCTTCACCGCCACCAATCCGATCGCGACCGGGGGCGGCGCCGACGCGGAGACGGTGGACAACGGGGAGAAGCAGGTTCGCCGCTTCCTCCAGCATCGCGACCGGCTGGTCACCGTCGGCGATTTCGAAGCGATCGCCTGGCGCGCCCCAGGCATCGCGATCGGCCGGATCGACGTGCTTCCCGCCTGGCATCCGAGCCTGTCGCCGGCCGCGCCCGGCGCGGCGCCCGGCGTCGTCACCCTGCTCGCCATTCCGCGCCACGACCCCGCCCATCCCGACGCGCCGCGCGCCGACCGCATGTTCCTCGACGCCCTGTGCCGCCACCTCGACCCGCGGCGGCTGGTCACCACCGAGCTCGTCCTGCGCGGTCCGATCTACAAGGGCATCTGGATCTCGGTCGGCATCGAGACCGTCGCCGGAGTCTCGATCGCGGAAACCGGCGAAGCCGTCCGCCAGCGCCTGCGCGACTATCTCAGCCCGCTGTCGCCACTCGATTTCGCGGGCCAGCTCGGGCCGCTCTACGGGCGTCCGCCCGCGCCCGGGCAGCGCGGCTGGCCGTTGCGCATGCCGGTGCAGGCGCGGGTGCTGCTCGCCGAGGCGGCGCGGGTCCCGGGGGTGCGCTCGGTGGCGCCGGTGCTGCTGGCCGAAGGCGCCGGCGCCGCGGTCGAGACGGTGCCGATCGAGGGCATCGAGCTGCCCGAGATACTCGGCATCTCCGTGGTCGCCGGCGACCCGGTCGACCTCGCCAGCCTGCGCGGCGATTCGTCGGGCCCGGGCGGCGGCGGCACCGACGCCAGGAAGCGCCTGCCGGTTCCGGTCGTGGCGGAGACCTGCTGATGCGCCCCGACGAGACCCGCTTCCACATGCTGCTCGGCAGCGACGATTGGGGCCGCTGCCGCATGACCGCGGGCACGACCGAGACCTCGCTCGCCGCCCTGTGGGCGCAGGACTTCGGCATGCGCCCGGTCGAGCCGCCGGACTGGGACGCCGAGCGCGGCGTCATCACCCTGCCCCAGGTCCGCAACCTCGCGTCGACGACCCAGGGCGAGCTCCCGCTCAGCCTCGCGAACCGCCGGGCGGCGGCGGCCGACGTCAACGGCAACATCTATTGGATCGGCAAGGATCGAAGGCGGCTGTTCGTGCGCTCCGCGGGCTCGGGGCGCGGCGGCCCGTTCTGGCCCGATCCGCGCGCGCGCCGGCCGGCCCGCGACATTTTCGGGCCGGTCGAGCCCGAGCGGCCGGCCGAGCGTCGCTACACCGCGCTCGCGGTGACCGAGGAGGGCTGGCTGATCGCCGCGTTCGAGGAAGCCGGCGCGACCGGCCTCTCCCAGTTCGACCTGATCGGCGGCGGCGCGCCGAGCGACAGATCATGGCCGGCCGACGAGCCGATCCGCGCCCGCGACCTCGCCCCCGGATGCTGCGGCGGCCTGTGGCTCCTCGACGACCGCCAGCGCCTGTTCGAGCTCGACCGCGCGCTCGGCGTCGTCGGGCTCGACCCGGGCGAGCCCGAGACCGATCTGTTCCAGACCGACGGCGCCGAGCCGCGCAGCCACGCGACCGCCCCGGCGCCGGGCGGGCGCGACCTCACCGCGCTCGATCCCGCCATCGACGCCATCGCCATCGAGACGCTGCCGGGCGGCGCCGTCGCCTTGCTCTCGCGGGGCGCCGAGGATGGCCGGTTGTTCCTGCTTCCCGCCAGCGGCGCGCCCCCGCCGGCGCCGATGCCGATCGCCTTCGTGCCGCACGACATGGCGCTCGGGACGGTGACGCTGCGCGACCGCGCCACCGCGCTCCGGCTCGCGGTGACGGGCGGCTCGGGCAATTGGGCGATCGGCTTCCGGATCGAGGGCGAGGGCGCCGCCCAGCGGCTCCGAACGACGCCCGAGGTCTTCCCGCTGCGCCGCCATGGCGGCCTCGCTTTGGTCGCGGTCCGCGGCGCGCTGAACTATGACAGCGGCGAGGGCCCCAACTGGACGCTGCTGGTCGAGCGTCCGCGGCTGCGCTTCACCACCGGCGTCAGCTTCAAGACGCCGATCTTCGACGCCGGCACGCCGCAATCGATCTGGGACCGGCTGCGCTTCGACGGCTGCGTGCCCGCCGGCACCGCGCTGACCGTCGAGGCGATCTGCGCCGACGAAGCGCAGGCCGGCTCGGACCTGGTCGGCGAATGGTTCGCCCAGCCGGGCCCGATCCTCAATCCGACCGGCAGCGAATTCGCCGGCTACGGCCCGTCCGCCATCCCCGCGACCGACCCCGCCAACGGCAAGGGGAGCTGGGAATTGCTGCTGCAGCGCATGCGCGGCCGCTATCTGCAGCTCAGGATCACCCTGTCCGGCGACGGCGACGCCAGCCCGCATGTGCGCGCGCTGCGCGCCTGGTATCCGCGCCAGAGCTGGTCCGAGCGCTACCTCCCCGCCGTCTATCGCAGCGACCCCGAGCCCGCCGACTTCCTCGATCGCTACCTCGCCAACATGGAGGGGACGGTCGGCGTGATCGAACGGCGAATCGCCGACGCCCAGGCCCTGTTCGACCCGCGCACGGCGCCGGCGGAGACGCTCGACTGGCTCGCTTCCTGGTTCGACGTCGCGCTCGATCCGGCCTGGGACGAGCGGCGGCGGCGGCTGTTCATCGCTTATGCCGTGCGCTTCTTCGCGCTGCGCGGAACGATGCGCGGCATCGGCGCGGCGCTGGCGCTGGCGTTCGACGAATGCGTCGACGCGCGAATCTTCACCGGCGACGGGGCCGAACGATCGGGCATTCGCATCGTCGAGACCTTTCTCACCCGGCGGCCGTCGGCGCTCGCCCCCCAGGCCGGCGGCGCGCGCCCGTGGACGCCCGCGGAAGGCAATATCGGCCTCGCCGACCGCATCGCCCGCGCCAAGGGCGAGGAATTCGCCACCGCCGCCCAGCGCGCCCAGCCGGTGCCCTTCTTCCCGGGCGAGAAGGAGGATCCGGCCGCGTGGCGGACGGCGATGGCGGCGGCGCTCGGCTTCGTCCCCGAAGCGGGCGGAGAGGAGCGGACCCGGTGGCGGCAATATCAGGCGAGCTTCGGCGGGACCGCCCAGATGGCCGATCTGCCGCGCAACAAGGTTGCCGAGCTTCCCGACGACGTCCGTACGAAATGGGACGGCTTCACCGCGCTCGCGTCGCGGCCGCGGCGGCTGTGGCGGGACTTCCTCCAGGGCCGCTACCGCACCGTCAACGCGCTGAACCGCGCCCATGGCTCGTCCTGGCCGAGCTTCGCCGAGCTGTCCCTGCCCGACCGCCTGCCCTCGACGACGGCCGGACAGGTGGATTGGCACGCGTTCGAGCAGGGCGTGATGGCCATCGATGCCACCGCTCACCGCTTCACCGTCCTGCTGCCCGTCACATCGGTGCAGGCCGACGCCGCCGCGCTCGCCGAACGGGCCGCCCTCGCCCGCCGCATCGTCGAGCTGGAGAAGCCGGCCCACACGGTCTTCGACGTGCGCCTCTTCTACGCCATGAACCGGATCGGCGAGGCGCGGCTCGGACTCGATACGATGCTCGGACAGGGGAGCCGCGCCCCCGAGCTGCTGCCGCCGGCGATCCTCGGCAGCGCCTATCTCGGCGAAAGCTTCATCGGCCCGGACGGGCCGCCCGACAGTGACGGACGCAGGAGGGTGGCATGCTGAATCCCGCCGGCCGCGCCGGTCCGATCGACAAGGAGCCGCACCATGGGATGCTGTAATCAGGTTTCGACCGGCCTCGTCGCCGGCGCCCCCGATCCGTCGCTGCACGTCAACTACGCCAAGGGCATGGTGCTCGGGGTCGACGATTACCGGCAGGACTTCGCCTATCTGGCGAACCTGCCGCGCTGGGCGACCCGGGAGCTGGTCGGCTACGGCACCGCCAGCGGGCTCGCGGTCAAGGTCGAGGACGACGGAGCCAACGGGCCGCGCGTGCGCGTCACGCCGGGCGCGGCGGTGGCGCCGTCCGGCAAGCTGATCTGCGTCGGCGCGTCGCAATGCGGCTCGATCAACGCCTGGCTCGCCAAGCCCGAAATCGCGGCCGAGGTCACCCGCCGGCTCTCCGGCCGGTCGCCGCCCGACCTCGGCTCGCTCGCCATCTACCTGTCGCTCTGCTTCCGCGACTGCGAGACGCTGCCGGTGCCGGTGCCCGGCACGCCCTGCCGGACCGACGACGAGCTGATGGTGCCCTCGCGCATCGCCGACGATTATGTGCTGTCGCTGAGCTTCGATCCGCCCGCCCAGGCCGAGGCCGACGCGGCCGCGCTGCTGGCGGCGTGGATCGGCACGATCGAGATCAGCGACGGCGAATCGCCGCCCGCCGACGAGAAGGGAGACTGGCCGAAGGCGATCCGCGCCGCGCTCGAGGTCATCGCCGGCGCGTTCCACCCGGATTCGAGCCCGCCGCTGGCCAGCCCGCCCGACGGCAGCCACCTGTTTCCCGACGATCTCGGCTCGCCCCCCTGGGGGCTGCCCGCTCCGATCGTCGCGCGCGACGAGTATGACGCCTTCCTGCGGCTCGCCTTCCGGCTCTGGGTGACCGAGTTCCGCACCAGGGTGATGGCGCAGCGGTGCGGCACGCCGGCGGAGGGCGTCGACGACTGCCTGCTGCTCGCCGCGCTCGACGTGCCGGTGCTGCGCCAGGGCCAGGCCGAGGATCGCGGCTGGATGGTCGACGGCACCGCCGACAATATCGAGGTCGACGAGCGGCGGCGGCCGCTGATCGCGCCGCACCCGGGCGCGCCGGGCCCGGAAGGGGCCGAAGGCGCCGAGGGTCCGCAAGGCCCCGAGGGACCGCAGGGACCCAAAGGCGCCAAGGGCGACAAGGGCGATCCCGGCCCGAAAGGCGACAAGGGCGACCCGGGCGTCAGGGGCGCGGCGGGCGCCGCCGGCCCGCCCGGACCGCCCGGACCCAAAGGCGACAAGGGCGACCCCGGAGCCGGCGGCCCCGGCGCCAAGGGCGATCCGGGCCCGAAGGGCGACAAGGGCGACCCCGGCCCCAAGGGCGACAAGGGCGACAAGGGCGAGCCGGGCGCCGGCGTCCCCGGCGTCAAGGGCGAGAAGGGGGACAAAGGCGACCCCGGCCCCAAGGGCGACAAGGGCGACCCTGGCGCGAGGGGCGCCAACGGAACCAATGGCACGAACGGCGCGCCCGGCGCGACGGGTCCGCAGGGACCCAAAGGCGACAAGGGCGACAAAGGCGATCCCGGCCCGGCCGGCGGCGTCGGGCCGTTCAGGCTGCGCCCGGTCTTCGTCACCGGCGGCCCTCTCGTGATCGCCCCCGCCGATCCGATCGACGTCGTTTTTACAACGTCGACCAACGCGTTGGTACGGGTGACGCTTCCCTCCGCCACCGCGGCCACGATCGGCCGGATCTACGATGTCCGATGTCTCACCGGGGGGACCAGAGTGGAGGCGGCGCAGGGCGACACCGTGGAGGGCGTGCCGATAATCGTCCTCTCGGCGGGCGAGGCCGAAATGCTGATGTCCGACGGCGGCAAGCGCTGGCTCAGCATTGCCGACCGGCGGCCGCCCGCCACCGGCAACAACCCGGGGATCGGCGCCGTGCTGCCGGACGCCCTCCGCGGCTTCGTCGGTCGCGACACGCCACAATGAGGAGGCAGTAGATGGCGACCGAACTTCCCGCGCTCGAGCAGCCGCTCTCCGAAGGCGGCATCCGCACCGTCAACTTCTTCAACGGGCGGCTGCTCACCGGCAGCGACATGGGCCGCGAGCAAGCCGCCCGGCGCGAGGCCGACGCGCGGATCGGGCTGGCGGTCGGCGACGGCGTCGCCGCCGGGCTGGAGGTCAGCTACAAAGGCAAGATCGCGGCCGACAACCGGCCCGCGGTCAACATCAAGGCGGGCATTGCCGTCAACCGCGAGGGGCGAACGCTCCGGCTCGCGCAGGACGTCACGCTCGAAGTGTCGCGCCAGGCCGCGAGCGGGCCGGCGGCGGTGCACTGCCTGTTCGAGGATTGCGTCGACCAGAGCCCGGGCGCCTATGTCGGGGGCCAGGGCCTCTATCTGCTGACCATCGCCCCCGCCTTCGTCAGCGAGGGCCGGGCGCAGACCAACGGCTTCGACAACAAGGCGGTCCGCTGCAACACCGACGCCACCGTCGAGGCGGTGCAGTTCCGCACCATCGAGATCGATCCGCAAAAGCTGGGCGGCGCCTCGTTCGCGGCCGCCGACTTTCGCAACCGCGTCGCCTATCGCGCCTTCGGCGAGGGCGTGACCCGGGCCTGGGCGGCCGACCTGATCGGATCGGACCCGCGCGGCGACGACCTGCTCGACGGGCTCGGCACGCTGCTTCGCCGCGACGAGGTCCCGCTCGCTTTGCTCGCCTTCACCGGCAGCTCCAACCATCTGTTCACCGACAATTGGAGCGTGCGCCGGCCGGTCTGCCTGCGCGACTCCGACGATGTCCTCGCCAATCTCGCCGATCTCCGCCGCCCGGCCGTCGGCCGCGCCATGTTCCGCCAGTTCCAGGACCATGTCGAGACGCTCGCCGCGGCCAACCCGAACCGGAAGCTTCCCTCGATCACCGCGCGCGGCCATTTCCCCTGGCTGCCGCCGGCCGGGATCCTGCAATGGCTGACCGACCAGGAGGCGCTGGCATTCTTCAGCGGCATGACGGTGCGCGGCCCGCTCCATATCGACGCCGCCGGGGTCGAGCCGCTGATCCGCGAGAGCTTCGTGATGCCCGCCATCGAAGCGGCGTCCCAGGAGGCCGTCTGGCTCTACCGCGTCGTCCAGAACCGGATGCGCACGCCGGCGCCGGCGCCGGTCCTGATCTTCGCCAGCGGCCACCTTCCCTATCGCGGCGATGCCCGCTTCGACCTCAATTACTGGAACTACGCCAATTACGCCCTGATGCCATGATGGGAGCTAGCTATGGCCGTCCAAACCTCCACCATCTACGCGATCCAGCCGGTCAGCGCCGGCGATCTGATCACCGCCCAATTCGTCAACAAGCTCGTCGCGGCGGTGCTCGATCTCGACGCCCGCGTCCGCGGCCTCGAAGCGAAGGCGCAGTCCGCCGGCACCGGCGCCGCGGCGGGGCTCACCATCACGTCGGCCGTGCTGACCATGATCGGACCGACCACCGCCATCAACGTCGTCGGGACCGGGCTGGAACCGGCCGGGCTGAACAGCTTCAAGATCAACACGATCCCCTTCACGCCGCTCGGCAGCGTGCTCGGCGACGACGGCGAGATCGTGATCGCGATCCCGCCCAACGCCAACGCCCAGATCCTGACCGCAATCCAGAATGCGGGGTTCACCGCCTTCACGCTGACCCTCGGCTCGACCAAGGGCCAGTCGGCCAGCGCGCAGGTGGGCGGCAGGACCTTCGTCTTCAATCAGGCGGAGATGGTCGACTTCGGCAGCGTCGCCTTCGCGAACCAGCCCGCCGCGACGGCCGGCACCGGCGCGGCCACCAACGTCGGCGCCAATGTCGGGCCGAATTTCGCCAATATCGCCGGCCGGTTCGCCTTCACCGGCTTCGCCGGCGGCGAGGAACCGCCGCCGTGAGCGAAGCGCGTCCGCTCGTTGCCGGCGCGACGTTTCAGGTCGGCCATGCGCGCCTCCATGGCGGAGTCGCCGGCGATTGCGAGCGGCTGCGGTCCCACCTCGACGGCGTCCGCCCCGCCGCGTTCGGGCTGGCCGAGGGCGCGATCCTCCTCGTCCCGCGCCTCGTCGCGCGGCGGCGGCTGCCGCGGCACGGCGACGGGGGTCTGTTTGCCGGCGATGTCGCCGAGGCGCTGCAAGCGGCGCTGCGGCGCGCGCGGCGGCCGGGGGAAGCGCGGTCCAGGGACGACGCGCTCCTCTTCCTCGACGAGATGGAGGCGGCGGCGACCCTTCTCGCGCAATGGCTGACGGGCGCGACGCCGGCGGATCGGGCCTGGTGGCCGCAGCTCATCGGCTGCGAATCGCCGCCGGCCTGGCTGCGGCGCCGCATCCTGGCCGACGCCCGGCGATTGCCGACTCTCGTCGCGATCCTGGCCCGGCGCGGCCTCGCCGAAGCCCTGCTCGGGCGGCTCGAGCCGGAGGATGTCCGAGTCGCGCTGGCGGCGTTGGCGGCGGGCTGCGGCCTGTCGCTGCCGGCGCCGCGGCCGCTCGCGCCGCCGCCCCGCGCCGGCGGCGATCCGGGCCCGGCGGCCCCCGAAACGGCCGAAGCATTCGCCCTTGTCGAAGCGATCGTGCCGGAAGCGCGCCGCGCGGCGCTCGCGCCGCCGGCGCGCCTGTTGCTCCTCGTCGCCCTGCTCGCCGAGCGCCGCCCCGCGATGCTGGCGACGCGCGCGGCCGGGGCGGCGTTCGCGGCGGTCGCTTCCGCGCGCCTGCCGCCCGCGGGGCCCGAGGAGCGGCGCCGCCGCGGAATCCCTCCGGCCGCGGTCCGCGCGCGCCGGCCGGGCGTTCGCCCCGCCGGAGCGGCGGTCAGCGACCCCGTCGAACCCCGCCCGGGCCGAGCCGCCGCGATCGAATCCGTCGCGGCGGCGGCCGAAATCGCGACCGAATATGGTGGGCTGCTCTTCCTTCTCAACGCGCTGCTGGCGCTCGGGATTTACGGCGATTTCAGCCGGCCGGAGCGGGCCTTGCCCGGTCTTTCGCCGTTCGGCCTGCTGCGGCTGCTCGGCCGCGCCTGGTTCGGCCGTCCCTTCATCGCCGATCCGCTCCATCCGCTGCTCGTCGGCCTCGCCGGGGGTTGCGGCGCCGACGCGGCGCGCGATTTCGAGGCGCCGCCCTGGTCGGTGCCGCGCAACTGGCTCGCGCCCTGGCCGAAGGCCGGGCCGGCGCTGGTCGGCGGCCATCGACTTCGGCCGATGCTCTGGCATCCCGCGCGCTTTCCGCTCGCCGAGCTCGACCCCGCCGATCCGGCCGCCGCCGAGCGCGCCGCGCGCCGTCTCGGCCTGCGTGGCGTGCGCCGGCGGGCCGGCCTGCCCTCGCTGCCGGCGCCGCCGCGGGCGCGCTGGATCGCCTGCCTGCGCCGCTATCTCGAGGCCCGCCTCGCCAGGGGGCTCGACCGGGCGGACCCGGCCGACGCGGTCGCGACGCTTTGCCGCAGGCCTGCCCGAGCCGTCGCGGACGATGCCGGCCTGACCGTCCGCTTCCGGCTCGACGACCACGCGCTCGCGATCCGGCTGGCGGGCCTCGACCGCGATCCCGGCTGGATTCCGGCGGCGCGGCGCGACGTCCGGATCCTGTTCGAATGACGCCGGCGAGCGGCCTCGACCGGATCGAGCGGAACGCCGGCAACCATTTGCGGCTGTCGCTGCTCGGCGTCGTCGCGCAGATCGTCGCGATCGCGGAGGATCCCGAAGCGCTGGTCGCGGCGAATCCGTTCCTCGCCGAGCGGCTGGCGGACTTCGCGCGCCTCCTCGGCGGGCCGGTGCCGACGACCGCCGCGTGGCGCGGCGCCGTGCGGCAATGGCGGGCCGGTCACGATCAGCTGCCGCTGGCGCGGCTGGAAGCGGCCGGACTCGGCGACCTCGCCATCGACCTCCTGCTCACCCTCGGCTTCGCGGAAGAGGACAGCCGGCTCGCGCCCTTGTTCGGCGGCGACTCGGCCCGGCTCACGCTCGGCGCCCTCGACGCGCTCTGGCACGGCGCCGAGGACGAGGCCCGGGACGAGACCGTCAGGGGCAGCCTCGCCAGACTCTGCGACGCCGGGCTGGCCGCGCTGGTCAATCGCGACAAGGTCCGGCTCGAATGGGAATATGCGGTCGAGCCGGCGCTGTGGGACGCGCTCGGCGGGATCACCAGGCTCCCGCCCGGCATGGCCCTGGTCCCGGCCCAGCTGCTTCCGAAGGGCGAGCATTTCGTGCCGCCGCGGCCGGACTTCCCCGATCTCGGCGCGCTCGCGGCCGCGCTCGGCGCCGACAGCGGACCGGTCCTGTGCCTGCGCGGACCGGCCAGGAACGGGCGGCACATGCTCGCCGGGTGCCTGCTCGGGCTGCTCGGCCGGCCGATGCTGGCGGTCGAGGAGCGCCTGCTCGACGACGGCGCGGGCTGGCGGCTGGCCGGCGCCGTCGCCGCCGTTGCCCGGGCCGGGCTGGCGGTCGAGCTCAGGCTCGGCGCGGGCGAGGACCGCGTGCTTCCCGCTTTGCCGTTCGCGGACGTGCCGCTGATCGCCATCGCCGGCGTCCATGGCGGCGTGCGCAGCGCCGATCGCCGGCCGCTGGTGACGGTCGCGGTGCCGATGCCCGCCCCCGCCGCGCGCGCCGCCTTGTGGCGCCGGACGGGGCTCGATTCCGTCGCCGGCGATGTCGAGGCCCTCGCCGCGAACTTCCGCCTGACCAGCGGCACCATCGTGCGCGCGGCGGAAACGGCGCTCGGCCAGGCGCGGCTCGCCGGGCGCGACCATATCGGCAGCGGCGACATGCGGCTGGCGATCCGCACCCTGTGCGATGCGCGGCTCGAATCGGTGGCGCGACGGATCGAGGCGAGCGACGACCCGACGTTCATCGCCCTCGACGACATCGCGCATGAGGAATTGGCCGCGCTGGCCGCCCGCTGCCGCCATCGCGAGACGCTGGCCGCAGGCGGAGTCGGCGCCAATGCCGGCGCCGGCGGCGTCCGCGCGCTGTTCGCGGGGCCGAGCGGGACCGGCAAGACGCTCGCCGCCCACTGGCTCGCCCACCGCCTCGCCAAGGACCTGTTCCGGATCGACCTCGCCGCCTCGGTCAGCAAATATATCGGCGAGACCGAGAAGAATCTCGACCGCGCCTTCGCCGCCGCCGAGGAGCTCGACTGCATCCTTCTGCTCGACGAGGGCGACTCGCTGATGACCCGGCGCACCGAGGTCGGCAGCGCCAACGACCGCTACGCCAATCTCGAGACCAATTTCCTGCTGCAGCGGATCGAGGGCTATGAAGGCATTCTCCTCGTCACCAGCAACGCGCCGGACCGGATCGACGAGGCCTTCGCGCGCCGGATGGACGTGGTCGTCCAGTTCCGCCAGCCCGACGAGGTCCGGCGCTACGAGATATTCGACCGCCATCTGGGCGCGCATGCGGCTTCGGATTCGCTCATCCAGGAGATCGCCTGCCGCTGCGCGCTGAGCGGCGGCCAGCTGCGCAACGTCGCCGTCCATGCCCGGCTGCTGGCGCTCGACGCGGGCGTTCCGCTGGGCGACGCGGAGGTGCGCGCCGCCCTGCTGCGCGAATATCGCAAGATCGACGCCCATTGCCCGCTGAAGCCGCATCTCGCGGCGGCGGTGTGACATGGCGAGCCGCGCGCCCGCCATCGACTCGCCGACGCCGGCCGTGGCTGCCGCCGCGCCGACCCCGTCCCGCCACCGCGAGAGCCCGCGCGTCCGTACCGCGCTGGAAATCTCCTCGCCGGGCGACGCCGCCGAGCGCGAGGCCGAGGCGACCGCGCGTCGCGTGGTCGCGATGCCGGCGCCGGTCGCGCCGGGCCCGATCCCGGGCCGGACGCCGGCGCAGGTCGCGCGCGCCGCGGCCGCCGCTCCCTCGGGCGCCGCTGACGGCGCCGTCGATGCGGCGATCGGGCAGGCGCGCGGCGGCGGGCAGAAGCTGCCGCCGGCGGTGGCGGGCTTCATGGGACGACGCTTCGGGGCCGATTTCGGCGGCGTGCGAATCCACACCGACGCGCGCGCCGCCGGCCTGTCCGACCGCCTCGGCGCGCGCGCCTTCACCTACGGAAGCGACATCTTCTTCGCGGCCGGACAATTCCGGCCCGAGACCAGGGACGGGCGGGAGCTGATCGCGCACGAGCTCACCCACACCCTCCAGCAGCGCGAGGCGGTTCAGCGGGCGGCGATTCAGGCGCCCTCCGCCGCGGTTGCCGATGGGCTGGAGGGCGAAGCCGAGCGCGCCGCGCTTGCGATAAGCGGCGGCGGACGAATGCCCGCTTTGTCGAGCGGCTGCGCCCCGGCGATCTTCCGGGCCGCGGGCGGCACCGCGGCCGCGAAACCCAGCTCCTCCCTCGCCGTCCCGGGCTTGGGGACGATCACCATCGAGGACCAAAGGACATCGGATTCCGGCAAGGTCACCTACCTCGCGGCGACGGTACCGACGCTGCTCGTCCCTCATAAGGGACCCGGATCCTGGGTGAAGCCGGTTTATGACAGCGCCGCCTCGGGAGGGTCGCTCATCTACGCCGCCAACACCGTCAACGGCGCCTTCCAGACGATCACCGATCCGGTCGCCAATTACGGCAAGAAATGGCTCTCCCGCTCCGGCTTCAAGACGCTCAAGGACATGGCCGCCGCGCTCAAGGTGACCCCGCTGCTGTCTCCGAAGGCGGACGAGATCCTGAAAGGCTTCGAGGCCGAGGATTATGTGACCGCGAAGTGCGACGTCGACCACATCGTCGAGAAGCAGCTGCAGGGAAACAATATCCAGGAAAATTTGCAGCTCCTCTCGGCTACGACCAATCGATCGGCCGGATCGCGGCTGCAGCCGCGGCTGGCCGAGATGGCGAACCAAGTCCTCGCGGTCCGCCCGGACCTCGAGAAAATCCGCCTGCGATTCCCCAGCGTCACGCTCGAGGATGCCACCGCGAGCGACGAATATCTGGCCGCCAGCGCCGAAATCGAGCAGCGGCTGCGCGCCGGGGGCCTCGGCGGGCAGGTCCCGCCCGCGCCGGCCGCGGGCGAGGTCGCGATCGGCTTGAACGCCGGCGGCAAGGGCGCCGTCGTCTTCATCAAGCCCGCCACGCCGACCAAGCTCAGCCAGCCGGGCAACCTGCTGATCACGGGCATGCGCCTCGGCACATATACCCGCTCGCCGGACGGCAAGGACAAGGTGGCCGCCAAAGTCGTGCCGACCGGGCTGGACGAGGACCCGAAGGCCAAGGAGGTGCTGGTCCGATCGGAGGCTGCGGGCTCGGATCCGGTGCGCACGGCGGGCACCCCGGCCACCACCGTCAGTCCGACCGAGAACCGCAACCTGTTGCTCCCCGAAAACGAGGTCAGCCTGAAGGCGGAATATCCCTATATGAGCCCGGCGACGATCAAGACGCTGGCCCTGAAGAGCGACGGCGTCCACGGCACCGGCGTCATCACGCCCAAGGTGGTCAAGTTCCTCGGGCCGGTCGAGTTCGCCTTCGCGCCCGGAGTCCTCAAGGCGACCAAGAACCTCAGCCCGGACAAGCTGAGGACGCCCGCCAAGAAATTCTTCCGCTTCACCAGCGGCGAGCTCGCGCTCGAGCTCGCACCGAAATTCGTTCCCAGCGGCACTCTCGACTTCACCGTCGGACCGGCGGCCAATCCGTTGATCGCGGGCAAGGTCGCCGCCGATTACAAGGATGGGGCGTTCGTCGCGACCGGCGATCTCTGGCCGGCGCGCCCGATCCCGGGCATCAGCAAGGCCGCGGGCAAGGTCGAATATCATTCGCAGAGGGGATGGTCGGGCAAGCTCACGGCGGAGAGCAGTTCGATTCCGCTGTCCACGACGACGGCGGAATTCAGCTTCGCCGAGCAGAATGGCGAGCTGAAGGCAAGGGGCGCCGGAGCGATCCTCACAAAGGTGAAGGGCAAGGAGCTCAGCCTGGGCGTCGATTGGGCCGGCGGCGAGGTGACTTATTCGGGCAAGGTCGCGATCCCCGACCCGCTCCCCCTGGTCAAGCTGGTCACGCTGGACGGGCGCTACGCCCGGGGAATCCTTCGGATGACCGGCAATGCCGACATCATCTGGAACCAGTTCAAGGGATCGATGAAGGTTACCTACGTCCGCAAGGACGGCGAGGAGGAAGGCAAATTCTCGGGCGAGGCGACGGTCGCGCGCGTAACCGAGAAATCGGCCGTGACGGTCACGCTCAAATATAATGAAGCCGGCAAGCTGACGGGATCGGGCACCGGGGCCTATCAGGTCACCAAGGATATCCGGCCCGAACTCGGCCTGGTGGTTTCCGAGGACGGCCGGATCAAGGCGACGGGTGAGGTCAAGCTCAAGGACATCTCGTTCGGCGCGGCCTGGCCGGCGCCGCCCAAGAACAACAAGACCATCGTCAAGGGCGGCCTCAAGTTCCGCTTCCCCACCCCGCTGCTGATCGTGAACGGTTTCGGCGAAATCACCGGCTCGCTCGGCGTCCGTTTCGGAGTCGGCCCGGTGATGCTGAAAGGCGTGGTCTTCCGGGGCGAGCTTTATCCGCTCGACAAGGATCCGAAAATCAACGCGAAGCTCAAGGGCGCCCTCGTCGTACCGGCCTTCGGAGAGCTTTACGGGACGATCGGCGCCTTCCTCGGCGCGGAAGTGGCGGGAGGCGCGGTTGGCGTGAAGGGCGGAATCGAGGCGAGGCCGGCGCTTCGAGTCCAGGGCGAGGCCGGGCTCGCCGTCGACGCGGCTTATGCCGGGGGCGCGTTCAGCTTCTCGGCGGAAGCCTATGCCAAAGGCTCGATGTACGTGACGCTGAGGGTCGACCTCAAGGCGGAGGTCAGCGCCGGCTACGGCTTCTGGACTCACGAATGGGTCTACAACATGGCGTCGATGAAGAAGCAGCTCGGCCCCGAGCTCAAGGTGACGCTCGGCAGGATCGCCTATTCGCCGGAAGGCGGCATGACCTGGCCCAGCCTGTCGCAAATCAAGATCGAGCCCTCGGCCTTCGAGCCGAAGGCCTTTGTCGAGGGGCTGATGGCGGACGCCAAGGCCAAGGAAGGAACCAAGGAGCCGAAACCGAAATGACCGGACCGCCGGCCTCGATCGCGGCGGCGATGTGAGATGGCCGCCCCGGCGCCCGCCCGGGTTTCCCACCCCGCGGCCGAGCCGGCGCCGGCGCCGACTCCGTCGCGCCACCGCGAGAGCCGCCGGGTCCGAACCGCTCTGAAAGTGTCGGCGCCCGGCGACTCCGCCGAGCGCGAGGCCGAGGCGACCGCGCGCCGCGTCGTCGCCATGCCCGCGGTCGGGCTCGGCCCGATCGCGCGGCGGATGCCGGTGATGGCGGCGCGCGTGCCGGTCGTGCCGGTGCCGCGCCCGCAGGCGCCGGCCGGCGCGGCGGCGCCGCCGGCCACGGCGCGGCCGCGCGAGGAAACCAGCCCCGAGCTCGCGGCGGCGATCGGGAAGGAGCTGGGCGGCGGCCGGCCGCTGCCGGCCGACGTCGCCGGCTTCATGGCGCCCCGCTTCAACGCGAATTTCGGCGCCGTGCGCATCCACACCGGCGCGCGCGCCGCCAACCTCGCCACCCGCCTCGGCGCGCGCGCCTTCACCTTCGGCCGCGACATCTTCTTCAATTCCGGGCAGTTCCGGCCCGAACATCCGGACGGCCTGGAGCTGATCGCCCACGAGCTCACCCACACCATCCAGCAACGCGAGATCGTCCAGCGCGAGGTGGACGACGCGAATTCGGCGCGGGTCCGCGAGACGAGCGCGCCGCGGGTCCAGCACAGCCTCGTCGGCGACGCGCTCGACTGGGTCGCGGAGCATGCCAATCACATTCCCGGCTTCCGGCTGTTCACCGTCGTCATCGGCCTCAATCCGATCAACATGAGCCGGGTGGACCGCAGCGGCGCCAACATCCTGCGCGCGCTCGTCGAGTTCCTGCCGGGGGGCGGCCTCATCGTCGAGGCGCTCGGCCGCTACGGCATCTTCGAGCGGGCGGGGAGCTGGATCGAGGAGCAGTTCCGCACGCTCGGCCTGGTCGGCTCGATGTTCCGCGACGCGCTGATGCGGTTCATCGATACGCTCGGCTGGCGCGACATCTTCCGGCTCGGCAACGTCTGGCAGCGCGCCAGGCGCATCTTCACCGAGCCCGTCGACCGGCTGATCGCGTTCGGTCGCGGACTGGCGAGCGGCATGCTGCGCTTCATCCGCGAGGCGATCCTGCGGCCGCTCGCGGCGCTGGCCGGGCGGACCCGGGCCTATCCCCTGCTCAAGGCGGTGCTCGGGCAGGATCCGGTGACCGGCGAGCCGGTGCCGCGCACCGCCGAGACGCTGATCGGCGGCTTCATGACCCTGATCGGCCAGCAAGAGATATGGGAGAATATCAGGCGGGCGAACGCGGTCGCCCGCGCCTGGGACTGGTTCCAGACCGCTCTCTCGCGGCTGACGGGTCTGGTCCGCTCGATCCCCGGCCGCTTCATGGCCACGCTGCGCAGCCTGGAGATCATCGATCTGGTGCTGCCGCCGCGCGCGTTCGCCAGGGTCTGCGGAGCCTTCGCCGGCTTCGTCGGCGACTTCATCGGCTGGGCGGGCGGGACCGTGCTCGACCTGCTCCAGATCATCTTCGAGGTGGTGGCGCCGAGGGCCGTGCCCTACGTCAGGAGGGCGGCCGGCGCGTTCCGCACCATCGTCCGCGATCCGATCCGCTTCATCGGCACCCTGGTCCGCGCCGGCATCCAGGGCTTCCGCCAGTTCGGCAGGAACTTCCTCGGCCATTTGAGGGCGGCGCTGATCCAGTGGCTCACCGGCGCGATGGCGGGCACCAACATCCACATTCCCGCCAGCTTCAGCCTGGCCGAACTGGTCAAGTTCATCCTTTCGGTGCTCGGCCTGACCTGGGTCAACATCCGCGCCAAGCTGGTCCGCGCCACCAACGAAACCGTGGTTCGGGCGATGGAAACCGGCTTCGACCTCGTCCGCACCCTGGTCACGCGGGGGCCGGCGGCCGCCTGGGAGCAGATCGTCCAGAGCGTCACCAACCTTCGCGAGATGGTGATCGAGCAGGTGATGACCCATGTCCGCGCGCGCATCGTCCGGGTGGCGATAGAGATGCTGGTCAGCAGCCTCAACCCGGTGGGCGGGTTCATCCGCGCGATCGTCGCCATTTACGACACGATCATGTTCTTCGTCGAACGGCTCGGCCAGATCGCGCAGGTCGCGGCGAGCTTCATCGATTCGATCGCCGCCATCGCCGCCGGCACGATCGCCCCGGCCGCCAACCGGGTCGAGCGGACGATGGCCGGAATGCTCGTCCTCGTCATCAGCTTCCTCGCCCGCATCGCCCGCCTCGGCAACGTCTCCCAGGTCGTCACCCGCTTCCTCGACCGGGTACGGGCGCCGATCGACCGCGGGCTCGACCGGGTGGTGGCGTGGATCGTCGCGCAAGCGCGGCGCCTGGGGCGGTTCGTGGCGCAGGCGGGGGTGCCGCACGATCCGGCGGAGCGGCTTCGGCTGGCGGCCCGGTCGGCCGTGGCGGCGGCGCGCCGGCTGTCGGGGCGGATCACCGTGCCGATCCTCGAGGCGGCCTTGGCGGCAGTGCGGGTCCGCTACGGATTGAACTCGATTTCGGTTCTCCAACGCGGCGGCCGATGGATTGCGCGCCTGTCCATCAATCCGGCAACCGAACAAGACCTAGGCATGCCGTCAAGCACTGATGCTGATCTGCTTCGGCGACGCTGGGTCGTCTCGGGGGGTAACGAAAGCCATACAATGAATGTCGAGACGCTTGGGACGCCGCGGCTCATCGTACGCAGTGTTCCACAGCCGATAGATGTCTTCATAGACGAACTGGCTGGAAGGGTCGGCAACCCGAGACACCCCATCATCATGCGATTGCGTAGCTTGGCGCTACAACTTACTTTCGCCCTTCGCCAGCCCACCGACCGGGAAATTGAAGCACTTATGACAGCGATGATTCCGCTTATCCGCCAAGTGCTCTCCAACTATGGCAATAACCAAGCGAGACGGGACGGTGCAGCGCAGAGCATCGTGTTGGCACGCTATACCATAGCCGGACAGTCCGGCGTTCTGCATGCGCCTAGTGGCACGGTGGCTGAAGTAGGACCATTTACCGCGCTGGCAACAGTGCGCAACCACCCACGTCATGTCGACTCCGAGTGGCAATTGCTTACTCACTTGGCTCTTCGTTTCGGCCAAATCACTAGACTGGCAGATGAGCAGATCAGAATTCGTCCGCAGCACGACGTAGTAGGAAGTGTTCACTTGGCCTCTGACTTCATAATTTGCTCTTCATGTCAGATGGTAATTGGGCAATTCCGTCGGGCCTTTCCGAATATCCGGCTAGTTGCATTCACGCTTGGCTCTCCCGCTCCGAGCGAGCGACGCCGCGCAAGGCGACTTCAAAATTGACCGTCTCCGCAGTCATGCCCACAGCTGACCGCCGCGCCTTCGTGCCTACGGCGATCAACGCATTTCTCGCGCAGACTTGCGATTCATCCGAGCTGGTCATCCTCGACGATGGCGGGGACGCGGTCGCCGATCTGATCCCCGATGATCCGCGCATCCGCTATTTCCGCGAGACGCCGCGCCGGACGCTCGGCGACAAGCGCAATCGCCTTTGCGAGCTCGCGCGGGGCGACATCCTGCTCCACTGGGACGACGACGACTGGCACGCTCCGGACCGGATCGCGCGCCAGCTCGAAGCGATCGAGGCGAGCGGCGCCGACATTTGCGGCATCGACCGCGTCATCTTCCTTTCCGACGACGGCGAGCAGGCCTGGGACTATGTCTATCGCGGCCGCGAGCGCTGGGTCTGCGGCGGCAGCCTCGCCTATCGCCGCGCCTTCTGGGAGCGCCACCGCTTTCCCGCGCTGCGCAGCGGCGAGGACACGCGCTGGATATTCAGCGCGGTCGGCGCCCGAATCCATGCGATGGACGCACCGGACCTGTTCGTCGGGCGGGTCCATGCCGGCAACACCAGCCCGAAGCGCACCCAGACCGGCTTCTACCGCGCGCGCGACGCCGCGGCGGTGCGGGCGATGGTCGCCGGCTTCGCGCGGCCGGCGCGGCGGCGGGCCGAGCCGAGGATCCGGATCGGCATTCATGTCTGCTCCCGCCGGCAGGATCTGGCGGCGACGCTGCGCGCGCTGCACGAACATACGCAGCTGCCGTTCGAACTCGTTCTGCTCGACGATCCCGCGCCCGGGGAAGCGGACGGGCCCGGCTCGCCGGCGGCCGCCTTGTCGGGGCTTCGCCAGTGCCGGATACCGGCCCCGGGCGGCGCTCCCGCCTGCTTCAACCAGCTGATCGGCGGCGCCGCGGATATCTACGTCTTTCTCGAAGCCGGGGCGCTGCCCTGCGCCGGGTGGCTCGAACTGCTCGTCGGCGCGCTCGAGGCGGATCCCGCCAACGGGCTCGCCGGACCTTCGACCAACCGGTGCTGGAACGAGCAGGGCGTCGCGCCGGGCTGCGCCGCGGCCGCCAACGAGCTGAGGCGGCAGGCAAGCGCCCTGCTCCACCGGCACGGGCACGGCTGGCGCTCGATGGCGCCGCTCTACTCGCTGTCGGACTTCTGCCTCGCGGTGCGCAGGGAAGTGGTCGCGGCGATCGGGGCGGCCGACCCGGTTTACGGGCGCGGGCCCTGCTGGGAGATGGACTATGCGGCGCGGGCCGCCCGCGCCGGCTTCGCGTCGGTCTGGGCGCAGGCGGCCTATGTCCATCGCGCGCCCTTTCCCCCGGAGCGCGCGGCGACGGAACAGCGCCTGTTCGAGGCCAGCAAGCGCGCCTACCAGGATCGTTTCTGCGGCCGCCGTCTGGGCGCCGAAGGGGATGGCGCGCCCTATCGCGATCATTGCCGCGGCGACGATTGCCCCAATTTCGCGCCCGCCGCGATCGTTCTTTCGCTGCCGCTGCCCGCGGCCCGGGCGGAGGCGTGCCGGCCCGAGCCGGAGCCGCCGCTGATCAGCTGCATCATGCCGACGCGGGGGCGGGCCGCGTTCGTCGCGCAGGCAGTCGCCTATTTCCAGCGCCAGGACTATCCGGCCCGCGAGCTGGTGATCGTCCATCAGCAGGACGCCGACCTGCCGGAGGACATTGCGGGCCTTGCGGGCCCGGGCCTGCGCATTGTCCGGACCGGCCAGGCCAGCATCGGCGGCATGCGCAACGCGGCGGTCGAGGCGGCGCGCGGCGACATCATCGCCCATTGGGACGACGACGACTGGCACGGCCCCCGGCGTCTGAGCCGTCAGGCGGCGCCGATCCTGCAGGGCATCGCCGACATCACCGGCCTCAACGACATCCTGTTCATGGCCGTGCCGACCCGCGAATTCTGGTCGGTGTCGCCCGAGCTCCACGCCAGGCTGTTCGTCGAGGACATCAGCGGCGGCACCATGATGTTCCGGCGGGAGGTCTGGCGGCGCAGCGGACCCTATCCGCGCATCTCGCTGCGCGAGGATGCCGAATTGCTGATTCGCGCCGTGCGCGACGGCGCCAGGTTGTGCCGGCTTCGCGGCCGCGACGACTATGTCTACGTCCGCCACGGCCGCAATACGTGGAAATTCGTCGCGGGGACCTACCTGCAGCGGGAGGATTGGCGCAAGGTGGACGAGCCCGGAACGCTGGCCGCCGACCTCGACTTCTACTTCGCCGATCGAAACCGGGCGGAGCCGCGGCATCATGCCGTCGGCGCGGTCGCCGCCCTGCCCTGACCCGGCGGCTCAGCGGCCGGTCACGGCGACTGCCCCCAGCTTCGCGCGACGATGCGGGAGGGCTGGAGGCGGGCGTCGACCAGCGCCGCCTCGCCGAACTCGGATTCGCCGACCTGGACCCGGACGTCGAGCGCGAACCAGCGGGTCCGAAGCTGCGGCTGGAGCTGGACGTCGAGCGGCACCGCGAGGCCGCGCATCGCGTCGAGCCGCCAGAACTCGATCGGGTTCGCCCAGCCGCCGGCGGGCCGCGCGGCGATCACCCGGCGCGCCTGCGCGACGCTGAGCTGCCCGGGCGCGAGCATCGCCAGCAGGGGCGCCTGGGCGGGCGTCAGCGTGTTGAGGTTGAGCGGCGAGAGGTCGCTGACCGGCAGTGCGCACAGCCAGGGGCGCAGGCGCGCGTAGATTTCCGGACTCATCCCGGCGACAGCGCGCAATTCGCCGGGATCCGCGAACAGGGTGTTGCCGGTGCGGTAGGGGCTGGGACCGGCGGCATAGGCCTCGTCCTCGGCGCCGGCCGGGCCCGGGGCGCTGTCGCTGTCGGCCCAGTCGGCGGCGGCCTCGGCGATCCGGCGGGCGTCGCTCTCGGGCGTCCCCAGCAACGTCATCAGCCCGGCGAACTGGGCCACGCCCGCGGCGCGGCGGACCAGGGCGGTCTGCGGCATGCCCTCGACGACGCTGTTCAGGTTGAAGCAATTGCCGCCGTCGCGGAGCCGCGCCTCGGCGAGCGCGCCGCCCGGCAGCGGCACCCGGCGCACGGCGCCGTTCCAGCCGCCGTCGAGCGTCGTCCTTTCCGGGCTCTCGGCGATCCGGTCGTCGAGGGTCAGCAAGGCGATCTGCTCGACGCCGTCGGCGAAGGCGCGCGCCTGGTCGAGCGCGGCGGCATTGGCGGCGACCGCCCGCGACAGGCGGAGCCCCTCCATCGCCGCCGCCGCGATCGCGCCGGTGACCGCGACCAGCAGCAGCACCGCGAGCAAAGCGGCGCCTTCCTCGCCGCGCCTCACCGCCCACCTCCGACGAGGAAGAGCTGGCGCACCGTGCCGTGGGCGTCGTCGCGGCTGACCAGCTCGACCGCGCGCGGCAGCAGATTGGCGTCGCTCGGATCCCAGGCATCGCGCCAGGCGCCCTCGCGGTCGCGATAGCGCAGGCGGAGCTGCCGCACATCGTCGAGCAGGGGCATCGCGACCGCGCGCGATTCGCCGTCGACCCTGTCATAGGCGAGCCGCTCGAGTCGATCGCCGTCCAGCCGATATTCGACGCGCTGCAGCGCGCCCTCCTCGCCGCCGCGCCGCACCAGCGCGAGGGTCAGCGCGGCGCCGGCGAAGGCGGGGCGCGGCCGGCCGTCGCGGTCGCGGCTGGGGCGCGCCGCCGCCTGGCCGAGATCGGCGGTCATCAGCGCGCCCAGCCGGCGCAGCGCGCCGACCTCGCCGAGCAGCCGCTCGGACGTCTGCTGGGTGCGCACGGTCAGAGTCAGCAGGGCGACGCCGGCCGCGGTCAGCATGCCGAAGATGGTCAGCGCGATCAGCATCTCGACGAGCGTGAAGCCCCGCCTCATGCCGGCGCCCTCCGGAACAGGGTCAGGCGCGCGCGGCCGGGTCCGCCTTCCTCCGGATCGACGTTGATCTCGATCTGCTGGACTCGCGCCTCGGGCGAGCGGGCGACGACGCGCGTCCAGCGCCAGCGGCGGCCGCCGTTGACGGCGAGCCCCTGGCTGGCGCCGAAGGCGGGCGGCGCCGGATCGCTCAGCGTCTCGACGGCGATGTTGCGGGCGACGATCTGGGCGAGCGCCTGGCTTTCGAGGCGGGCGCTGTTGGTCGCGGTCGCGCCGCCGAGCCGCAGCAAGGCGAGCGCGGCGAGGCTGAAAATGGCGAGCGCCACCAGCATCTCGATCAGGGTGAAGCCCTCTTCAGCGGACTCGAATTTCACCATCTTCCCCTATGTCGACCGCCGCCCGGTGGTCGCCGCGCCGCAGGCTCAGCCGGGCCGGCTCGGCGAGGCCGGTCGGATCGAAGCGGATGCGGCCGGCCAATTCGGCCCTTGTGCCCTCGGCCCAGTCGTAATGCTCCGCGCCGCGGCGGCGGACGACGTCGTAGCCGCCCGGGCCGACCGCGACGCTGGCGGCGCGGGAATCGAGAATGGCGTCGTCGCGCGCCGCCTTGGCCCGGGCCGCGAAACGCTCGGCCTCGGCGCGCAGGCTGCCGCCGCGCTCGGGCAGGGTCAGCACCACCGCGGCCGCGGCGAGGCCGATGATGACGATCACCACCATCAGCTCGACCAAAGTGAAACCGTCGCGCCGCTTGCTCATGCCGCGCCCCGTATCCGCCGCCGCGCGCCCTGGAACAAGGCGTAGAGACGGTCGGCCATCCGCCCGGCCTCGGCTTGGTCCAGGTCGTGCATCTCGGGCGATCGCAGCGCCCCCGCGCCGGCGGTGTCGAGCAGCAGGCTGGCGAGGCGCAGCGCGCGCTGGACCGGGCCGCGCGAGACCTGGATCGTCTGGGTCTTCTCATAGGGCACGATCCACAGCTTGCGGCGCAGCAGGCCGTCGGCGACGAACAGGGCGCGCTCGCCGAGCGCATGGGCATGCTTGCGCCAGCGCAGCACGCCGAGGATCGCCAGCGCGAGCAGGCCGAGCGCGAGGATGCCGGCGCGCGGATCGAGCGTGAAGGCGGCGAGCGCCGCCAGCGCCGCCAGCGCCAGCGTCGGCGCCGCCTTGCGCAGCAAGGCGCGGCGCGGCACGCCGTGGAACTCGGCGCGCGGCGGCGGCGCGGGAAAGCCGGCGATGGCGAGGATCGGCAGGATCTCCTCCATCCGGGCGAACGGCGCCGCGACCTGGACTCCGCCTTCCTTGGGGTCGGCGCCGAGCGTCTGGAAGGAGAGCCTGTACCAGCCGAGCAGCCGCGCGACCGGCCCGCTTTCGATCAGCGCCACCTGCGTGCGCCGGATCGGAATCACCACTTCGGAGAGGGTGAAGAGGCCGCGCCGGCGTCTCAGTCCTGCCTCACTGCGTGTCAGCTTGAAGCCGAAATCGCGGGCGACGGTCCGCGCCACCCCCGCGATCATGCCGAGCGCCAACACCAGTCCGACCAGCACGAAGCCGATCCTCAGGGTGACGAGGTGCGCGGCCTGGTCGGCGCGCTGCGGGGTGAACCAGTCGCTCCAGTCGACCAGCCCGAACCGATCGAGCTGCTGCACGAAGGCGGCGATCGCGGCGAAAAAGACCAGGGAGAAGCCGAACAGGCCCGAGAGCAGCAGCCGGCCGAGGCCCATCGCGAACAGCAAAGGCTCTTCCTCCGCCTCTTCGACCTCCACCGTTCGTCCGCCGCGGCGAATCCGGTCGCGCAGCGCATGCGCGTCGGCGAGCGCGATCATGTCGAGATCGCCCTCGTCCTCCCGGGCGCCGCCTGTCTCGATCCGCACCTTCGCGGTCCCGAACAGGCGGGCGAGCAGCCTTTGCTCGATCGCGATGTCTTGCACCCGATCGAATGGGATCACGCGATGCTGGCGATGGAAAATGCCTTTCTCGATGACGATCTCGCCTGCGCCGGCCGACCAATGAAACGGCAGCCATTCGATCAGGGAGAAGGCGGTTCCTGCCCCTCCAAAGACGAACGCGATCATGAGAAAATCATCGATGCCGAAGCTGCCGGTCGCAATCACCCCGATCGTGGCGGCAAGCATCTGGGGCGCAAGCCTCAGCCAACGGATTATCAGCGTCGCCGGATGCAGGCGCCTCGGCTCGGTGAAATCCTCGCTCACACCAGATCCTGTCGAATCTTGCCCCGGATCCGATCCCGCATTTCCTCCGCCAGGCCGACCTCCAGGCCGGGCAGGGATACCTCTGCGCCACGCGTGCCCGCCGTGTGCAGGGTCAAGGTGGCAATCCCCCAAGGCCTCTGGATCGGCCCCTGGGCAACGTCGATATGTTGGACGCGGCCGAATGGCACGATTGTCCGCCTTTGCACCAGGATGCCGGAACGGATCGCCAATTCGTCCTCGCCCTCGGCATAGCCCCAACTGCGGTGGCGCCGCGCCGGATAGATCAGCACGAAGTAGAGCGCGGCCAACAGGACGACGCCGGGCAGCGCATATTCCGGCGTCGGTGTTTGCCGAAGCAGGCCGATGTCGAGCACCCAGCCAACAATCAGTGCCGCCACCGAGGCCAAAACGGCCCTGATCCGCAGCACGGAAATCTGGTCTGGGTGAAGGCTTTGCATCGCCTCCCCGATCTGATGCGTTGGCTCCGCTCGATCGTCCGCCTGCACGCGCCGCCTCCCCAAGTCCGTTACTCGCTGGTGACATTTCCGGCCCGAGAGAGATAGAGGGGTTCACCAGGATTGGGAAAGGGGCCGATGCCGTCACGTTCGTTGCTGGCCGGGTTGCTGCTCCTCCTCTTCGGCTGCGGCCGCGAGGCGCCGCCGCCGCGGCCCGGCAACGATTTCGATCCGGGCCAGTTCGTCCAGGGCCGGCCGCGGCTCGACGTCCCCTATGTGGCGACCGACCTCGAAGTGGTCGACGCGATGCTCGGCCTCGCCCAGGTCCGGCCCGACGATTATGTGATCGATCTGGGCTCGGGCGACGGCCGCATCCTGATCGCCGCCGCGCGCAGCAACGGCGCCCGCGGCCTCGGCGTCGACATCGATCCGGCGCGGATCCGCGAATCGAACGACAATGCCCGCGCCGCCGGAGTCAGCGGCCGAGTCGCCTTCCGCCGCCAGGACCTGTTCGCGACGCCGCTCGCCGAGGCCGACGTCCTCACCCTCTATTTGCTCCCCGAGGTGAATCTGCGGCTGCGCCCGCGCATCCTCGCCGAGATGCGCCCCGGGACCCGCGTCGTCAGCCACGATTTCGACATGGGCGACTGGCGCTGGGACCAGCGCCGGCGGGTCGGCAGCGCGACCATCTATCTGTGGACGGTCCCGGCCCGCGTCGGCGGCCGCTGGACGCTCAGCGCCGGCGGCCGGACCCATGAGCTGGTCCTCGCCCAGACCTACCAGCGGTTTACCGGCACGGCCGGCACCGCCCGCATCGAGCAGGGCAGCCTCGCCGGCGACCGCATCCGCTTCATCGCCCGCCTGGGCGAGGGCCGGCAGGTGTTCGAGGGCCGCGTCGCCGATGGCGCGATCGAGGGCCAGGGCTGGCGGGCGACGCGCTGAGCGCGGAACGAGCCGGCCCGCCGCTCATTCTTCCCTGAAAAAGGAGAAGGATGATGGACAAGACCCGCCCCGACGACAGCGCGATCATCGACCGGGCCGAGGCCGCGCCCTCCCAGGGCGGCGTCTCCGGCGGCAATCTGGCGCGCGACATCGCCGCCCGCGCCGAACAGGAGCATGAGATCGGCGAGGCCGGCGGCGAAGGCGATTCGGTGACCCGCGTCCACGGCGCCGACAAGCCGCGCAAGGGCGACACGCCCAATTTGCCGAACCGCGACTAGACGCCGTCAGAGTTTGCGCAGCACCACCGACAGATTGTTGGCGGGCATCGGCACGACCTCATCGAGGCGCAGGCCCTGCCCTTCCGCCGCCGCGACGACGTCCTCGAGGCGGCGCAGGCCCCATTCGGGATCGCGCGCGCGCAGGCTCTCGTCGAACGCCTCGTTGCTCGGCGCGGTCGGCACCCCGGCCTGGCGGTAGGCGCCGTAGAGGTAGAGCGGCGCGCCCGGCGCGAGCAGCCGGCCGGCGCCGCCGAGCAGCCCGAGGGTCGCGGCCCAGGGGCTGATATGGACCATGTTGATGCAGAGCAGCGCATCGGCGGCCGCGAGCGGCCATTGCTCCGCGCGCGCGTCGAGCGCGACCGGCGGCAGCAGATTGTCCGGCCCCGCCGCGCTCCGCCATGCCTCGATCGAGGCCAGGGCCGCCGGGTCGGGATCGCTCGGCTGCCAGCGCAGCGCCGGAAATTCCCGCGCGAAATGGAGGATATGCTCGCCGGTGCCGCTGGCGATCTCCAGCGCCAGCCCGCGCTCGGGCAGCACATCGCGCAGCACCTCGGCGATCGGCCCGGCATTGCGCGCGACGTGCGGCGCCGAACGGCGCGGGTCGCTCAGCCCTCCCATCGGTAGCGCCAGACGAACAGGCCGATGGTGAAGGGCAGCGTCGCATAAGCGAGCGGCGCGACATCCTCGAGCGCCTCGAAGCGGGTCATGCCGATCGAGACCAGCCCGGTGACGGTGAGAATCAGCCAGATGAACGCCTCGCCGCGCACCGCCGCGCGCAGCGTCCCGTCGAGCGCGGCGTGCCGGCGCGCCTCGAAGAACAGGGCCGCCATCGTCGCCGCCATCGCGACGAAGCCGGCGCCGTAGATGAAGAAGAGGTCGCCGACATCGCCCGCGAACGGGGTGCCGGCGCCGCCCAGGAAGGTGCTGAACGAGCGCGCCATCGCCTGCAGCGGCTGGACGTAGATCAGCACCAGGAAGATCAGCAGCACGGTCAGCATCGAAGACAGCCAGTCGCCGTCGCCGCGATAGCGCCGCCAGCGGACATGGGCGAACCAGAACATCAGGATGGTGGCGAAGCCGATCGCGAACGCCGGCACCTCGGCGACAGCGGCGGCGAGCATCGCATAGGAGGTCGGCGCCGCGGTCCCGCCGATCACCAGCAGGGTGACCGCGAAGGCGAAGGCGGCGTCGGTGAAATTGTCGAGCCGGCTGGTCATCCGCCCCCCTCGGCGGCTATTCCGCCGCCTCCGCCTGATCCGGATCCTTGTATACGAGAACCGGCTTGCGCGCCGCCAGCGTCTCGTCGAGGCGGCGGCGGGGGGCGTGGACGGGGGCGGCCTTCAGCGTCTCGTCGCCTGCCTTGGCGCGGATGGCGACGCTCCTCAGCGCGCCGATGAACTGGTCCAGTGCCGCCTTGCTCTCGGTCTCGGTCGGCTCGACCAGCATCGCGCCGTGGACGACGAGCGGGAAATACATGGTCATCGGATGATAACCCTCGTCGATCAGGGCCTTGGCGAGATCGAGCGTGGTGAGGCCGGCGGCGAAGCCCCTGTCGCTGAACAGGGCCTCGTGCATGCACGGCCCGCTCGCGCCGAAGGGGGCGTCGAGCACGTCCTCGAGGCTCCTGAGGATGTAATTGGCGTTGAGCACCGCATCCTCGGCGACCTGCCTGAGGCCGTCGGCGCCGTGGCTCAGGATGTAGCTCAGGGCGCGCGTGAACATCCCCATCTGGCCGTGGAAGGCGGTCATCCGGCCGAAGCTCGATTTGTGGTGCTCGCCGGCCGTCTCCTCTTCGACGAGGACATATTGATCGCCCTGCTTCTCGATGAAGGGCAGCGGCGCGAACGGCGTCAGCGCCGCCGAGAAGACCACCGGCCCGGCGCCCGGCCCGCCGCCGCCATGCGGGGTCGAGAAGGTCTTGTGGAGGTTGATGTGCATCGCGTCGATGCCGAGGTCGCCCGGGCGGACTCGGCCGACGATCGCGTTGAAATTGGCGCCGTCGCAATAGACGAGGCCGCCCGCCGCGTGGACCGCCGCCGAGATCGCGCTCATCTCGGGCTCGAACAGGCCGCACGTATTGGGATTGGTGATCATGACCCCCGCCACGTCCGGCCCGAGCCGGGCCTCGAGCGCGGCGAGGTCGACTCGGCCGGCCGCGTTGGCCGGGATGTTCTCGACCCGGTAGCCGGCGAAGGCGGCGGTGGCGGGGTTGGTGCCGTGGGCGCTTTCGGGGACGAGGATCACTTCGCGCGCGTCGCCCCGCGCCTCCAGCGCCGAGCGGATCGCGAGCAGGCCGCACAGCTCGCCATGGGCGCCGGCCTTGGGGCTCATCGCCACCGAATGCATGCCGGTCAGCGCGATCAGCCATTCGGCCAGCCGGTGGATCAGCGCATAGGCGCCCTGGACGGTGTCGGCGGGCTGGAGCGGATGGACGTCGGCGAAGCCCGGCATCCGCGCCACCTTCTCGTTGAGGCGCGGATTGTGCTTCATCGTGCACGAGCCCAAGGGGAACAGGCCGAGGTCGATCGCATAATTCTGGCGCGACAGGCGGGTGTAATGGCGCACCGCCTCGGGCTCGGTCAGGCCGGCGAGGCCGATCGGCGCGGAGCGGGCCAGGCCGCCCAGATAGTCCTTGTAGAAATCCTCGTCATGCTCGATCGCGCGGTGCCCGATCGTCACCTCCTGCGGCTCGGTCTCGACATCGACGCCGGTCGTGTCGGTGTCGCCGATCTCGAACAGCAACGGCTCCTCGAGCATCAGCGCCTTGTTGCCGGTGAACGTCCCGCCGCTCATGCCAGCGCCCCTTCCAGCGCCTTGGCGAACGCGCCGATATCTCCGCGCGTGACGGTCTCGGTCACCGCCACGACGAGGCCGTTCGCGAGCGGCGCCTCGCCCGGATAGAGCCGGCCGAGCGAGACGCCGCCAAGCACGCCTTGCTCGGCCAGCGTCCGCACCACCGGCCGCGCTTCCTTGGGCAGGCGCAGGGTGAATTCGTTGAAGAAGGTCTCGTTGACGAGCGTGACGCCGGGGATCGCGGTCAGCCGCCGCGACGCCTCCCAGGCCAGATAATGGTTTCGCTCGGCCAGCGCGCGCAGGCCCTTCTCGCCGAGCAGGGTCATATGGATCGTGAATGCCAGCGCGCAAAGGCCTGAATTGGTGCAGATATTGCTGGTCGCTTTTTCGCGGCGGATATGCTGCTCGCGGGTCGAGAGGGTGAGCACGAAGCCGCGCCGGCCCTCGGCGTCCACGGTCTCCCCCGCGAGCCGCCCGGGCATCTGCCGCACATACTTCTCACGGGTAGCGAACAAGCCGACATAAGGCCCTCCGAAATTGAGGCCGACGCCGATCGACTGGCCCTCGCCGACGACGATGTCCGCCCCCATCTCGCCCGGGCTCCTGATCGCCCCGAGCGCGACCGGCTCGGTCACTACCGCGACCAGCAGCGCGCCCGCCGACTGGCAGCGGCCGGCCAGGTCCGAAAGGTCGGCGATCCGGCCGAGAATGTCGGGATATTGGACGACGACGCACGACGTCTCGCCGTCGATTTCGAGCGCGTCGAAATCGGTGGCGGCCTCGAGCTTCGGCGGCGCATGGACGAGCAAGTCGCCGGTGAAGCGCGCCATCGTCTTCGCCACCGAGACATAATGCGGGTGAAGGCCCGAGGAGAGGATCGCCTTGCCGCGCCGGGTGATCCGCCGCGCCATCACGATCGCTTCCCAGCAGGCGGTCGAGCCGTCGTACATCGAGGCGTTGGCGACCTCGCAGCCGTAGAGCCGGGCGACCTGGGTCTGGAACTCGAACAGGGCCTGGAGCGTGCCTTGGGCGATTTCGGGCTGGTAGGGCGTGTAGCTGGTCAGGAACTCGCCGCGCTGGATGAGATGGTCGACGCTCGCCGGAATATGGTGGCGATAGGCGCCGCAGCCGAGGAAGAAAGGCACGTCGCCGGCGACCATGTTGCGGCGCGCCAGCGCCCCGAGCTGGCGTTCGACGGCGAGCTCGCCGGCATGGTCGGGCAGGCCCGCGATCTTCCCAGCCAGCCGCGCCGCTTCCGGCACGTCGACGAACAGATCGTCGATCGACGTCGCGCCCACGGCGGCGAGCATCTCCCGCCGGTCGGCGTCGGAAAGCGGCAGATAGCGCATTCTTTTCTCCTAGCCCGGCTTGCGCATCGCGAAGCGCAACCGGACGTAATCGGCGCAGAACAGGCCGTCCGCCCGGCGCAGCGCCGGCGCGACCCGCGCCTCGACCGCGGCGGCGACCTCGTCGCGCTCCCATTCGGGCACCATCGCCACGTCGAGCAGGCCGGCGCGGAAGGTCTTCACCCATTCGGCGACGCCGCCGGGAAGCGGGGTCGGCCGCGCCAGCGTTTCGGCGCGGATCTGCTCGAAGCCGGCGACGTGATAGAGCCGGGTGAATTCCTCGGCGCCCGGATACCAGGCCGGATCCCGCTCGGGCATCTTGTAGCCGCGTCCGGTCAGCTCGTCGCGCAGGGCGCGGCGCAGGGTGAGTAGATTGCTCTCGCCCCCCATCTCGCCGACGAAGCGGCCGCCGCCCCTGAGCGCCGCGAAAATGCCGGTCGCGACCGCGTCGGCGTCGAGCATCCAGTGGAGCGCGGCGTTGGAGAAGGCCGCGTCGAATTGGCCGAACCGTTCGAGATCCATCGCCTCGGCGTCGGCGACGAACGCGTCGACCCCGCGCGCCCGCGCCGCCTCGACCATCTCGGGCGAGGAATCGAGGCCGATCACCCTGGCGCCCGCCGCCGCGATCCGCTCGGTCAGCACGCCGTCGCCGCAGCCGACGTCGAGGATCAGCTCGCCGGGCCGGGGCGCGAGCAGCTGCACGACCGCGTCGCCGAGCGCCGGCACGAAGGCGGCGTTCCTCGCATAATCGGCCGGCGACCAGCGGTTGGCGATGTTCACCATCACACGGTCTCGCAATAGGCCTTGTACTGGTCGGCGTTCATCAGGCCGCCGAGCTCGTGATTGTCGGAGAGGGTCAGCCTGAAGAACCAGCCCTCGCCTTCCGGGTCGGTGTTGACCAGCGAGGGCTCGTCGACCACCGCCTGGTTGCCCTCGGTCACAACGCCGCTGACCGGCGCATAGACGTCCGAGGCCGCCTTGACCGATTCGACCACCGCCGCCTCGCCGCCCTGGCTGACCGTCCGGCCCGCTTCGGGCACCTCGACGAAGACGACGTCGCCGAGCTGCCCCTGCGCGAAATCGGTGATGCCGACGGTGCCGCTGTCGCCCTCGACGCGGACCCATTCATGCTCCCTGGTATAATAGACGGTCATTGGGGCGCTCCCTTGCGGTGATAGCGGTGGGGAACGAACGGCAGCGCCGTGACGGTCCCGGTGAAGATCCTGCCGCGCGCCGCCAGCGAGATTCCGGTGCCCGGGACCGCGTAGGCGAGCGGCACATAGGCCATCGCGATCGGCGCGCCGAGGCTCGGCGAAAAGCCGCCGGACGTGACCTTGCCGACCTCATTGCCCTCGGCATCGACCATCGCCGCCCCCTCGCGGACCGGCTGCCGGCCCTCGATCGCGAGGCCGACGCGCTTGCGGATCGGCCCTTCGGCGAGCTCGCGGGCAATCCGGTGCCAGCCGAGGAAGCCGCCCTCGGCGCGGCGCCGCTTCGACAAAGCGAAGACGAGGTCCGCCTCGACCGGGGTGGTGTCGTGGCCGAGATCGTGGCCGTAGAGCGGCAGGCCCGCCTCGAGCCGCAGCGAATCGCGCGCGCCGAGGCCGATCGGCTTCACCTCGGGCTGCTCGGCGAGGAGATCGGCCACCTCCCCGACCGATGCGGCGGGCACCGAAATCTCGAACCCGTCCTCGCCGGTATAGCCCGAGCGGCTGATCCAGGCCTTCGCCCCGCCGAGCTCGAACGCGCCCGCGGTCATGAAGGTGAGCTCGGCGACGCCGGGGACCAGCCGGGCGAGCGCGTCGACCGCCTTCGGCCCCTGCAGCGCGAGCAGCGCCTGCTCCTTCATATGGTCGAGGACGACGCCGCGCGGCAGCGTCGCTTCGAGATGGGCGATGTCGCCCTGCTTGGTGGCGCCGTTGACGACCAGGTAGAAATGCTCGCCGCGGCGGGTGATCATGAGATCGTCGATGATGCCACCCTCGGCGTTGAGGAGCAGCGAATATTTGGGCTTCGCTTCCTTGAGGATCATGAGGTCGGCGGGGAGCAGCGCCTCGAGCCCCTTCTGGGCGCCCTCGCCGGCGACGATCAGCTGGCCCATATGGCTGACGTCGAACAGGCCCGCCGAGGAGCGGGTCCAGAGATGCTCGGCGATGATCCCTTCATATTGGACCGGCATCGCATAGCCGGCGAAGGGCACCATGCGGCCGCCTCTGGCCCGGTGCCAGCCGTCGAGCGGGAGAATCTGTTCGGGCTCACTCATGACCGGCTCCAGAACGCAATGCCGGCATTCGCGCTCCTTCGCGCCAACATCCGGCACCCCCTCTGTCGCTGGGACCTGAGAGCTTTCGCCAACCCTGAGCGGGCGGGCTTACCCCTTCGGTGGGACGTTGCGCGACACTTTCGCCAACATCCGCTTTCCAGAGTGTCCTGTCCGCGCGGTCCTTGGGCCTGAGAGATTCCGGGGCGGTTGCTCCTTCGGCGGCGGCCCCCGGCTTTCGCCGGGGCGTCCACGCTCTCCCGCGCGTCCACGGCGGCGAGCCGCCGAGACGGACCGGCTGTGGACAGTCAGGGGGCGCGAGTCAACGGGTGGCGTTGTACCTGAGCTGGTCCGCATCCAGCTCGAAGCCGATCAGCACCTCGAAGCGGGCGCGCTCGACCGCGGCGCGCACCGCCGGATCGGCCATCGGATCGACCGCCGCATTGGGATCGCCGGCGCGGCGCTCGCGGGTGATCTGGCGGCGGATGTCCTCGGGCAGGGTGGCCGCCGAGCGCAGCACCTGGGTGCTCGCCGAGCCGCGCGTGCTGGCGCGCAGCTGGCCGTCCTCGAAGCGAAGGCCGGCGCGGCTGACGCGCTTGGCGACGATATTGGTGCCGCCCTGCACGACGGTCGCGTAATAGGGCAGGACGACGTCGCGGGCGCCGCGGCCGTCGCGGCGCCGCGCCTGGACGTCGAACGTCACCTCGGTGAGGATATATTCGCCGGAATCGTTGCAGGTGCTGCGCACGTTGGTGATCTGGGCGACGACGTCGATCGCGCCGGCGTCGCGGCTGCTCGGGGGATCGAACAGGGTGACGTCGCCGGTCGGCGCCGCGATCGCCACCGGCGGGCAGGCGGTGTAGCTGGCGAGGATGCCGCCGGTCTGGATATCGCCTTCGCGGGCGCAGCCGAGAAGGCCGAGGGAAAGCAGGGCGACGACGGCCGCCGCTTTGGACATATTCAGGGGCAAGGCGAAATCCTCGAAGATTCTGGTGACGCCTCCCTAGCGCCCCAAGGCTTCCGTGCAAACTGGCAATCGGATAGAGCCCGCCCCAAGTGAATATGACATGACCGGCAAGCCCCCTCTCACCCTGCTGATCGCGGCGCCGCGCGGCTTCTGCGCGGGCGTCGACCGCGCGATCCGGATCGTCGAGCTCGCGCTCGAGCGCTACGGCGCGCCGGTCTATGTCCGCCACGAGATCGTCCACAACAAGTTCGTCGTCGACGGCCTCAAGGCCAAGGGCGCGGTGTTCGTGCAGGAGCTCGACCAGGTGCCCGACGGCGTGCCGGTGGTCTTCTCCGCCCACGGCGTGCCCAAGGCCATTCCGGCAAAAGCGCAGGAACGCGGCCTCAACTATCTCGACGCGACCTGCCCCTTGGTCTCCAAGGTCCACCGCCAGGCCGAGCGACTGATCGAGCGCGGCCGCCACATATTGTTCGTCGGCCATGCCGGCCATCCCGAGGTGATCGGCACGTTCGGCCAGGTGCCGGCCGGGCGGATGACTCTGATCGAGACCGCCGCCGACGCCGAGCGCGTGTCCCCGGCCGACCCCGGCGCCCTCGCCTTCCTGACCCAGACCACCCTCTCGGTCGACGACACCGCGGAGATCGTCGCCATCCTCCGCCGCCGCTTCCCGACCATCCAGGGGCCGCGCAGCGAGGATATCTGCTACGCGACCTCGAACCGCCAGGCGGCGGTCAAGGCGATCGCCGGCCGCTGCGACGCCCTTTTGGTGATCGGCGCGCCCAACAGCTCCAATTCGCTGCGCCTGGTCGAGGTCGCCGAGCGCGAGGGAACCAAGGCGCGGCTGGTCGGCCGCGGCGCCGACATCGATTTCGCCTGGCTCGCCGGCGCGCGCACGCTCGGCATCACCGCCGGGGCCTCGGCGCCCGAGCTGCTCGTCCGCGAGGTGGTCGACATGCTCGCCACGCGCTTCGAGGTGACCGAGGAGCCGGTCGAGGGGGTCGAGGAACGGATGATCTTCAAGCTGCCCGCGGGTCTCGAAGCCGCGTGACCGAGGTCGAGATGTTCACCGACGGCGCCTGCAAGGGCAATCCCGGGCCGGGCGGCTGGGGCGTCGTCATCCGCGCGGCCGCGCGCGAAAGGGAATTGTCCGGCGGCGAGCCGCTGACCACCAACAACCGGATGGAGCTCCTCGCCGCGATCCGCGGGCTCGAGGCGCTGACCCGGCCCTGCCGCGTCCAGCTCTACACCGACAGCGCCTATGTCCGCGACGGCATCACCCGCTGGATCCACGGCTGGCTCAGGAACGGCTGGCGCACCGCCGACAAGAAGCCGGTCAAGAATGCCGAGCTCTGGCAGGAGCTGCTCGATGCCCAGGCGCCGCACCGGGTCGAATGGCATTGGGTGAAGGGCCATAGCGGCCATCCGGAGAACGACCGCGCCGACGCGCTGGCCTGCGCCGCCGCCTACGCTCAGGCGAAACGCGCGGGCGAATAAGGCGCCGGATCGATCTCCGGCGCGTCGCCGAGCAGGAGCGCGGCCGCGAGGCGGGCGGCGGCCGGTGCGGTCTGGATGCCGAAGCCGCCCTGCCCGGCGCACCAGAAGAAGCCCTCGGCGCGCCGGCCGAAGCCGTAGACCGGCAGCCGGTCGCGCGCGAAGCTCCTCAACCCCGCCCATTTGCGCTCGACCGCCTCGACCCGCCAGTCGACGGCCCGTTCGAGCCGGTCGATCGCGATCGCGACGTCGAGCTCCTCGGCCGCGCAATCGTGCGCCATGCAGGGAGTTTCGTCATGGGGGCTGAGCCACAGCCGGCCGCCGGGTTCGGGCTTGAAGTAAAAGCGCCCGGAGGCGTCGATCACCAGCGGCAGCCGGGCCGGCGCGGGCGGATCGACGCGCAGCTGCGCGATGGTGCGGCGATAGGGCTGGATGCCGATCGGCAGCTCGCCGGCCATGATCGCCACGTCGTCGGCCCAGGCGCCCGCCGCGTTGACGAGGATGTCGGCTTCGAACGGCCCGGCCGTCGTCTCGATCCGCCAGCGGCCGTTGCGCTCGGCGCCGATCATCCTGGCACGGGTCACGACCCGCTGCCCCCTCAGGCAGGCGGCGTGGAGCGCGGCGACGTCGATGTCGGCGCAGCTCGGCTCGGCCAGCCCCCAGTCCCAGCCCGGCCTCAGCCCGGGTATCGCGGCCTCGAGCGCGGTCCGGTCGAGCGGATGGAGGGCGACGTCCGGAAAGGCGGCGGCGAGCGCCGCCAGTTTCGCCCTGCCGTCCGCGTCGGCGAGGTGGATGGCGCCGCGCGGCCTCAGATAGGGCGCCAGCGCCGGCGCCGAGGCCGCGGTCAGCGGCCGGATCAGCGGGCCGCCATAGCTTTCCGACCAGAAGGCGGCGGAGCGGCCGGTCGAATGATAGCCGGGGAGGCGCTCCGCCTCGAGGATCAGCACCGACGCCCGGCCGGCGAGCTCGGCGGCGAGGCTCGCGCCGGCGATGCCGCCGCCGATGATCGCGACGTCGGTCATGGCGCGCGCGCGTCCAGGAAGGCGTCGATCCGGGCCAGCGCCGCGCGCCGGACCGGGTCGGCCTCGCGCAGGATCTCGTGGGCGGAATCCGGATACATTTCGAGCTCGGCGTCGGGCAGCTCGGCCGCCACCCGCCGGACGGCGGCGGGGCTGACCAGCCGGTCACGGTCGGCGCCGAGCAGCAGCACCGGCAGCCGGACCCCGGCCAGCCGCTCGGGCGTGAACGCCGCTGCGGAGCGGAAGGCGGCGCGCATCCAGTTCCAGCTTGGCGGGTTCATCTTCCAGCCCGGGTGGCGATCCCACCACCAGGCCTCGTCCGCATAGCGCTCCAGCGAGCCGGTCAGGATGCGCTGACGCAGCGAGCCGGGCCCGCCGGGCGGCGGCGCTTTCCACATCGACACCGCGCCGAAGCCGAGCCGGCACATCGCGTCGGCCATTTCGGGCGCGAGCCAGTCCGGGATCGGCGAGCTGTTGACGACGATCATCGGCGCGACCAGCACCGCCGCGTCGAGAGCCGGCCGGCGCTCGACCAGGGTGCGCAGCAGCAAATGGCCGCCCATCGAATGGCCGATCGCGACGTGGGGGCCGGGGGTCGTCGCGCGGCGGTCGGCGAGCAGGGCGTCAAGATCGTCGACAAGCGGATCGAAGCTCTCGAAGGCGAAGCCCGCGCCCTGCGACGCGCCCTGACCGCGCCAGTCGAAGGCGGTGACGTTCCAGCCGCGGCCGTGCCAGTGCGCGAGCGCCTCGAGATATTTTTCGATGAAGTCGCCGCGCCCGCCCGCGAAGATCAGGCTGCCGCGCGGCGCCTTCCCCGCCGGCCGCGGCCAATCCATCCGCCGGATCGCCCAGCCGTCCGGCGCCGTCCAGGTCCCGAAGCGGGCACCCGCGGGAGGGGCGCGCCGGGGATTTGCCTCATTTTCCATCGCCCTCGGTTACGGTTTCGAAAGGAGCCCCGTCTAGACCCCGCCGCATGGGAAATGCGCTCCCCTGGATTTTGCTCGGCTCGCTGGCGGCGCTGCTGCTGGCGGCCTGCTGGTTCGACATCAGGTCGCGCACCATCCCCAACCCGCTCAATCTCGCGGTCGCGCTGCTGGCGATCCCCTTCTGGTGGTCGCTGGGCCTGCCGCTCTGGCCCGACGCGGCGCTGCAGCTCGGCGTCGCCATTTTGGTCTTCGGCCTGTTCGCGATCGCCTTCGCGCTCGGCGCGATGGGCGGCGGCGACGTCAAGCTGGTCGCGGCGATCGCCTTGTGGCTGCCGTTCCAGGCGGTGTTCGCCCTGCTGTTCATCATGTCGATCGCGGGCGGCGCGCTGACGCTGACGATGTTCGTCCGCCACCGGCTCGCCCGCCGGACGGAACGGCTCGAGATTCCTTACGGGGTCGCGATCGCGTTCGGCGGTTTGTGGCTGATTAGCGAACGGTTTCTTAACCACTTTGGTTGATGGGTAGGGGCTGAAACTTTCTCAGTCCCCGAGGGGAGGCGACACGCGCCATGGACGTCAAGAAAATCGTGCTGCTGGTCGGCGCACTCGTCATCGCGGCGGTTACCGCGATCATGGCCAAGAACATGTTTTCGGGCGCCTCGGCGCCGCAGGCGCAGGCCGCCCAGGTCGTGCAAGGGCCCGAGGTCCTCGTCGCCACGCGCACCCTGCCGGTCGGCACGATCATCGACGCCGAGGCGTTCCGCTACCAGCCCTGGCCTCAGGGCCTGGTCCAGCCGGCCTATTTCATCCGCGGCGCGCAGAATGCCGATCCGCAGACCCTGATCGGCACCGTCGTCCGCAACGAGATCACCGCCGGCCAGCCGCTCACCCAGGGCGCCGTCGTCCGCCCCGGCGAGCGCGGCTTCCTCGCCGCCGCTCTGGGCCCGGGCATGCGCGCCGTCACGGTCGGCGTGTCCGCGACCTCGGGCGTCGCCGGCTTCGTCTTCCCGGGCGACCGGGTCGACCTCGTCCTCACCCAGGAGGTCGAGGGCGGCGGCGACGGCCCGCCGCTGCGCGCCTCCGAGACGATCGTCCGCAACATCCGCGTGCTCGCGGTCGACCAGCGCCTCAACGCGCGCGACGAATCCGGCAACCAGGTCGCCCAGACCGTCGCCACCGTGACGTTCGAGGCAACGCCCAAGATCGCCGAGAAGATCGCGGTCGCCCAGACGATCGGCCAGCTGTCGCTGTCGCTGCGCTCGCTGGCGGACAACAATGCCGAGCTGGAGCGCGCGATCGCCTCGGGCGAGGTCACCGTGCCCGAGAATGCCGACCCGCGCGCCGAGCGCCAGATGCTGCTCGCCATCGCCAGCCGGCCGATCGACACCAACACCACCTATACGGTGGGTTCCGACGTTTCGCGTTTCCAGCGCAGCACCGTGCCGGGCAGGCCGCGTGCCGAGGGCAATAACGCCCCTGCCGGAAACGCGCCGCGCGCCCCGAGCGCCATCGCGGGAGACCAGTCAATCGGCCCGGTCGTCCGCATCGCTCGCGGCAATATCGTAACGGTCGTTCCGGTGGGAGCCAGGTAAGATGAGCAAGAGCAACAGGATCAAGCGGGCCACGATCGGCACTGCGCTTGCGGCCGCGCTGGCGGCGGGCATCGCCGCCTCCGCGCCGGGCCAGGCCGTCGCCCAGCCCGCCGGCGCCGTCGCCCCGACCAACGACATCACCCTGTCGGTCGGCACCGGCCGCATGGTCCGGCCGAGCGGCGCCGTCGCCGAGGTGTTCGTCGCCAACGACAGCATCGCCGACGTCCATGCCAGCTCGCCCAACCAGATCTACATCTTCGCCAAGGCCGCCGGCAGCACCACGGTCTATGCGACCGACCGCACCGGCCGCGTCGTCTATTCCGCCAACGTCCGGGTCGGCCAGAACCTCGCGTCGGTCGGCCAGATGCTGCAGGTCGCGATGCCCGAAGCCGACATCACCGCCACCCCGATGCAGGGCCTCGTCCTTCTGACCGGCACCGTCGCCCAGCCCGCCGATGCGGCCGAGGCCGAGCGGCTCGCCCAGGCGTTCGTCGGCGAGGGCACCCAGGTGGTCAGCCGGCTGCGCACCTCGACGCCGCAGCAGGTCATGCTCCAGGTCAGGATCGCCGAGGTCAACCGCACGCTCGCGCGCGACATCGGCGTCAACCTGCTGAGCCGCGACCAGACCGGCGGCTTCCGCTTCGGCATCGGCCGCGGCAATGCCGGCACGATCACCGACCGGGTCAACGGCATCATCGATCCCGCCACCGGCCAGGCGACCGTCACCGGCACGCTGTTCGGCGCGGCGCTGCCGCCCGGGCCGACCACGCTCGCCGCGGCCGGACACCTGCTCGGCATCGACATCCTCAGCACGCTCAATCTCGGCGAGCAGACGGGCCTGGTCACCACCCTGGCCGAGCCGACCCTGGTCGCGCTGTCGGGCGAGACCTCGACCTTCCTCGCCGGCGGCGAGTTCCCGATCCCGATCTCGCAATCGCTCGGGACGGTGACGATCGAATACAAGTCCTACGGCGTCGGCCTCGCTTTCTCGCCGATCGTGCTCGAGGACGGCCGCATCCAGATGCGGGTCCGGCCCGAGGTCTCGGAGCTTTCGAACGAGGGCACGATCCGGCTCAACGGCTTCAACGTGCCGGCGCTCACCGTGCGCCGCGCCGAGACGACGGTCGAGCTCGGCTCCGGCCAGAGCTTCATGATCGCCGGGCTGCTTCGCAACCACAACACCAACTCGATCGACCGGGCGCCGTTCCTCGGCAACATCCCCATCCTCGGCGCGCTGTTCCGCTCGACCCGCTACCAGCGCGCCGAGACCGAGCTCGTCGTCGTCGTCACCCCCTATCTGGTCCGGCCGGTGTCGAACCCCAACCAGATCGCGCTGCCGACCGATGGCCATCGCAACCCGGACGAAGCCCAGCGCGTGCTGATCGGCCAGGGCAATGACAGCCGCAGCGGCGAGCAGCGCCCCGGCCCGACCGTCGCTCCGGCCCGCACCGTCGCGCCCGGAATCACCACCGGCGACGCCGCGCCGGCACTGCCGAACCGCGCGCCGCCGGCCCGCGAGGCCAGCGCCGCCGCGGTGCCGCCCCCGCAGCAGCCGTCGGCCCAGCCCGGCTTCAACTTCTGATGACCGCCCGCGCAGGAAAGGATCGAACCATGTCCCGCTTGATCAGGATCGCCGCGGTCTCCGCCCTCGCCCTCGCCGCCGGCTGCGCGACGCAGCCGCGCACGCTGACGGCCGCCAACAATACCAGCCTCTATTCGCTCCACCAGCCGGTGGTCGAGCACACCAACTTCGTATTCGACGTCGCCACCGACGGCGACAAGGTCTCGGCGGCCGAGCAGGCCCGGCTCGGCGCCTGGTTCGACTCGATCGGCCTGCGCTACGGCGACAGCGTCGCGATCGACACGCCGCGCGGCTATGACGCGAGCGGCGCCCGCCGCGACGTCGCCGAGGTCGCGGCCACCCGCGGCCTGCTGGTCGCCGACGCCGCCGCTCCGATCACCGAAGGCGGAGTCGGGCCCGGCTATGTCCGGGTCGTCGCCAGCCGCGCCTCGGCGCGCGTCGACGGCTGCCCCCAATGGGGCAATCCCGACATCGATTCCCCGGTCCGCACGAACAGCAATTACGGCTGCGCGATCAACTCCAATCTCGCGGCGATGATCGCCAATCCCGACGATCTCGTCCACGGCCGCGAGGCCTCGGGCGAGGGCGCGGCGGTCGTCGCCGGCCGCGCGGTCAGGGTCTATCGCGAAAGCCAGCCGACCGGCCGCCAGGCGCTGCCGGCCACCAGCACCACCACGCAGAGGTAGGTAGAGACATGAACGCGCCCTTCCATGCCAGCCGGGCCGGCTCGCTCCGCGATCCCTTCAGCGCCTTCGTCACCGACGAGGAGACCGCCGAGATGCTGCGGCCGATCGCGGTCGAGCACGGCTGGTCGCCGGAAAAGGTCAACAAGGGCGGGCTCAGGAACGCGGTCCAGACGCTGTCGGTCTCGGCGAGCCCGAGCATCCTGTTCGTCGACCTTTCCGAGAGCGGCGACCCGCTCAACGACATCAACTCGCTGGCCGAGGTCTGCGAGCCCGGCACGGTGGTGATCGCCGCCGGCCAGGTCAACGACGTCCGGCTCTACCGCGACCTCGTAGCCTCGGGCATCCAGGACTATCTGCTCAAGCCCTTCTCGCCCGACCAGCTGCGCGACGCCTTCGCCAATGCGCAGATGACCATTTCCGGCCCGCGCCTGGTCGAGAGCGGCAACGAGAAGCCGAACGTCATGGCCGCCGTGATCGGCGTCCGCGGCGGCGTCGGCGCCTCGACCATCGCGACCTCGCTCGCCTGGCTGATGGGCGACAAGGCCGGCCGCTCGACCGCCCTTTTGGACCTCGACGTCCATTTCGGCACGGGCGCGCTCGCGCTCGACCTCGAGCCCGGCCGCGGCCTCACCGACGCGATCGAGAATCCGAGCCGGATCGACGGCCTGTTCATCGAGCGCGCGATGGTGCGCGCCAACGACAAGCTCTGCGTGCTCTCGGCCGAAGCGCCGATCAACCAGTCGATGCTGACCGACGGCTCCGCTTTCTATCAGCTGCAGGAAGAGATCCGCCACGCCTTCGAGGGCACCGTGATCGATCTGCCGCGCAACATGATGGTGCAATATCCGCACCTGCTCGGCGACGTTCACGTCGTCCTCGTCGTCGTCGAATTCACCCTGTCGGGCACGCGCGACGCGATCCGCATCCTCTCCTGGCTCAAGGCCAACGCGCCGCAGGCCCGGGTGGTGGTGGTCGCCAACCGTTTCCAGACCGGCGTCCAGGAGGTGAGCCGCAAGGATTTCGAGCATTCGATCGAGCGCAAGGTCGACATCGTGCTGCCGTTCGACCCGAAGACCGCGGCCCAGGCGGCCAAGCTCGGCCAGCCGCTCGCCAAGGTGACCAAGTCGGCCAAGCTGTCGCAGCCGCTCAACCAGCTGCTCGCGCTGACGGTCGAGCAGGCCGCCGCCGAGGGCGCCGAGGAAAGTCGCCCGTCCGGCGGCGGCTCGCTGCTCGGCAAGCTCGGCAATTTCAAGGCGCTCGTCGCGAAGAAGCCGAAGGAGGCGTCCGCCACGGCCTGACGGCCGCGCCCGGGGCTTGACGAGACGAGGGAGGCGAAATGCCCGGTTTGACGATGTTTCTGCTGCTCGCCGGGGTCCTGGCCTCCGGGCTGCTCGCGCTCACCGCCTTTTCCGGGCCGTCGGCGGGCAAGCAGCTGACGCGTCGGCTCGAGGAGCTGCGCGAACGCCACAGCCGCTCCACCGACATCGCCGCCCAAGCGCAGCTGAAGCGCATCTTCGCGCAGCGCCAGAATCGCGGCGACAGCGTCGCCAAGCGCTTCATCCCCAAGCCCGCGCTGCTCCAGCTCCGGCTCACCCAGACCGGCTACAGCTGGACGCTGGCGCAATATGTGCTGGCCTCGGTCGGGCTCGCCGTCGCCGTCATCGCGCTGCTGATCTTCGAAGGCGTGTCGACGCTCTATTCGATTCCCTTCGGCCTGCTGGTCGGCGTCGGCCTGCCGCACCTCGTCGTCGGCAAGCTCATCAAGCGCCGCATCGCCAAGTTCAACAAGCGCTTCCCCGACGCGATCGAGCTGATGGTGCGCGGGCTGCGCTCGGGCCTGCCGATCTCCGAGACGATCGCGATCGTCGCCGACGAGATTGCGGCTCCGGTCGGCACCGAATTCCGCAACGTCGCCGACAAGATGCGGATCGGCCGGACGATGGACGCGGCGCTGCAGGACGCGTCCGAGCGGCTCGGCACGCCCGAATTCCAGTTCTACGTGATCAGCCTCGCGATCCAGCGCGAGACCGGCGGCAACCTCGCCGAGACCTTGTCCAACCTCGCCGACGTGCTCCGGAAGCGCTCGGCGATGAAGCTCAAGATCCGGGCGATGTCGTCGGAATCGAAGGCCTCGGCCTACATCATCGGCGCGCTGCCGTTCATCGTCTTCGGGCTGATCTGGTTCATCAACGGCAGCTACATGCAGAATTTCTTCATCGACGAGCGGCTGATGATCGCCGGCGGCATCGGCCTCGTCTGGATGTCGATCGGCGCCTTCATCATGGCCAAGATGATCAACTTCGAGATCTAGGGGGAAAACGGAACGATGGCACCCGCGAGCGGCCCGACGATCATGGGAGTGGACGTGGTGATGGTGGCGAGCCTGCTCGCCGCGATCGCCACCTTCTCCGTGCTCGTCGCCATCTATGCCGCGACCACCGTCCGCGATCCGATGGCGAAGAGGGTCAAGGCGCTGAACGAGCGCCGCGAGCAATTGAAGGCGGGCATCGTCGCCTCGACCAACAAGCGGCGCAAGGCGATCACCAATCGCAACGAGATGGCCGACAAGATGCGCGACCTGCTCGCCTCGCTGAAGGTGCTGCAGGAGAGCCAGGTGCTGAAGGCGCAGGGCCAGCTGATGCAGGCCGGCATCCGCTCCAAGGACCTCGCCTTCGTCGTCATCTTCGCGCGGCTGGTGCTGCCGCTGGTGATCGGCGGGGTGATGATCATCCTCGTCTACCTGGTCAATTATTTCCCGGAATGGGGCGCGTTCAAGAAATACGGGCTCGTCGCCGCGACCCTGGTCCTGTCCTACAAGGCGCCCGACCTCTGGCTCAAGAACCGCGTCACCAAGCGCACCAGCGCGATCCGCAAGGGCCTCCCCGACGCGCTCGACCTGCTCGTCATCTGCGCCGAGGCGGGCCTCACCGTCGACGCCGCCTTCGGCCGCGTCGCCCGCGAGCTCGGCCGCGCCTATCCGGAGCTCGGCGACGAATTCGCCCTGACCTCGATCGAACTGGGCTTCCTCACCGACCGCCGGCTCGCCTTCGAGAATCTCGCCAAGCGCATCGACCTCGATTCGGTGCGCGGCGTGGTGACGACGATGATCCAGACCGAGAAATACGGCACCCCCCTGGCGAGCGCGCTGAGGGTGCTGTCGGCCGAGTTCCGCAACGAGCGGATGATGCGCGCCGAGGAGAAGGCGGCGCGGCTGCCGGCGATCATGACGGTGCCGCTGATCCTGTTCATCCTGCCGGTGCTGTTCATCGTCATCCTCGGCCCGGCCTCCTGCTCGATCCACGACGCTTTGCTCTCCTCGTCGTAGCGGCGGCGGAACAATCGCGCGCCATGCGCGGTTGACCGCTCGCGAACGAGAAGAGGGAGGGTTGCGATGCTTGCCTTCACGCCCGAGCAATGGCTGATCCTGCTGCTCGTCTTCCTGCTCGGGCTGGTGCTCGGCATGGCCCTGCTCGCCAGTCCGAAATGGAAGGGCCGCTACCGCGACGAGGCCCGCCGCCGCGAGGCGCTCGAGGCCGAGAACGAGCAGCTCCGGCGCGACGCCCGCGAGCTCGATTCGCTGCGCCAGGCCGCGGTCCGCGACGAGGCCCGCCGGCGCGACGCCGAGACGCCTCCCCCGCCGCCGCTCTAGGAAGCAGGCACTTGGAAAATAGGGACTGTCCCTATTTTCCGCGCAGCGCCGCCTGCGCCGCGGCGAGGCGGGCGATCGGGACTCGGTAGGGCGAGGCGGAGACGTAATCGAGGCCCGCCGCCTCGCAGAAGGCGATGCTCGCGGGATCGCCGCCATGTTCGCCGCATATGCCGAGCTTGAGGCCGGGCCTCGCCGCCCTGCCCCGCTCCGCGGCGATCGAAATCAACTCGCCGACGCCCTCGACGTCGAGGCTGACGAATGGGTCGCGGGGGAAGATGCCCTTTTCGACATAGACAGGGAGGAACTTGCCGGCATCGTCGCGGCTGAGGCCGAGCGCGGTCTGGGTCAGATCGTTGGTGCCGAAGCTGAAGAAGTCCGCCTCGGCGGCGATGTCGCCGGCGCGCAGCGCGGCGCGCGGCAGCTCGATCATCGTGCCGACCAGATAGTCGACGCGGCGTCCCTGTTCCTCGAACACGGTCGCGGCGGTGCGGTCGACCAGGTCCCTGACGATCTTCAGCTCGGCGCTGGTCGCGACGAGCGGCACCATCACCTCCGGGATCGGCGCCTCCTCGACCGACAGGGCCGCCTCGAAGATGGCGCGCGCCTGCATCTCGTAGATTTCCGGCCAGGTGATGCCGAGCCGGCAGCCGCGGTGGCCGAGCATCGGATTGGATTCGGCGAGGTCGGCGGCGCGGCGGCGGAGCGCCTCGACGCCGAGGCCGGACGCGGCGGCGACCTCGGCGAACTCCTCCTCGCTGTGCGGCAGGAATTCGTGGAGCGGCGGATCGAGCAGGCGGATGGTGACCGGGAGCCCCGCCATGATCCGGAAAATCTCGGCGAAGTCGCCGCGCTGCGCCGGCAGCAACTTGTCGAGGGCGCGGCGGCGGCCGGCCTCGTCCTCGGCCAGGATCATCTGGCGCACGTTGGCGATCCGCTCGGCGTCGAAGAACATATGCTCGGTGCGGCACAGGCCGATCCCCTCGGCGCCGAACTCGCGGGCGGCGCGGCAGTCGAGCGGCGTTTCCGCATTGGCGCGCACCCCGAGCCGGCGCCTGGCGTCGGCCCAGCCCATCAGGGTGCCGAAATCGCCGGACAGCTCGGGCTGGACGGTCGGCACCTCGCCGAGCATCACCTCGCCGGTCGAGCCGTCGAGGGTGATCAGCGCGCCCTCGCCGATCTCCCGGCCGCCGACCCGCATCAGCCGCGCGCGATAATCGACGGCGAGGCCGCCGGCGCCCGAGACGCACGGCCGACCCATACCGCGCGCGACCACCGCAGCGTGGCTGGTCATGCCGCCGCGGGCGGTGAGGATCCCCTCGGCGGCGTGCATGCCGTGGATGTCCTCGGGGCTGGTCTCGATCCGGACCAGGATCACCTTCTCGCCGGCCGCGGCCCATTTCTCGGCACTGTCGGCGTCGAACACCGCCTTGCCGCAGGCGGCGCCCGGCGAGGCGGGCAGGCCCTTGGCGATCACCGTGCGCGGCGCGGCGGGATCGAGGGTCGGGTGGAGCAGCTGGTCGAGCGCCGCCGGGTCGACCCGAAGCACCGCTTCCTGCTCGGTGATCAGCCCCTCGCGGGCCATGTCGGCGGCGATCCTCAGCGCCGCCTTGGCGGTGCGCTTACCGGTGCGGGTCTGGAGCATCCACAAGTGGCCGCGCTCGACGGTGAACTCGATGTCCTGCATCTCGCGATAATGGCGCTCGAGCAGATCGAAGACGCGGGCGAGCTCGGCGAACACCTCCGGCATCGCCTCTTCCATCGACGGCGCCTTGGCCCCGGCCCGGTCGCGCGCGGCGCGGGTCAGATATTGCGGGGTGCGGATGCCGGCGACGACGTCCTCGCCCTGGGCGTTGATCAGATATTCGCCGTAATGAGCGCGCTCGCCGGTCGAAGGGTCGCGGGTGAAGGCGACGCCGGTCGCGGAGGTCGCGCCCATATTGCCGAACACCATCGCCTGGACGTTGACCGCGGTGCCCCAGTCGCCGGGAATGGCATTGAGGCGGCGATAGGTCTTCGCCCGGTCCGACTGCCAGGAGCCGAACACCGCGCCGATCGCGCCCCAGAGCTGCTCTTCCGGATCTTCCGGGAAGGGCCGGCCGAGTTCCTCCGCGACCAATTCCCTGTAGCGCGCGGTGAGCCGCCGCCAGTCCTCCGCCTCGAGCTCGGTGTCGAGATGGACGCCCTTGTCCTCCTTGGCGATCTCGAGCGCTTCCTCGAACAGATCGTGCCTGAGGCCGAGGACGACATTCGCGTACATGTGGACGAAGCGGCGGTAGCTGTCCCAGGCGAAGCGCGGATCGCCCGACGCGGCCGCGAGCCCCTCGACGGTGGAGTCGTTGAGGCCGAGGTTGAGGACGGTGTCCATCATCCCCGGCATCGACACCCGAGCGCCCGAGCGGACCGAGACGAGCAGCGGATCGGCGGGGTCGCCGAAGCGCCGGCCGGTCACCCGTTCGATATGGGCGATTCCCTCGGCGACCTCGGCGGCGAGGGTGCCGCGGAAGCCCTCCCCTTTCTCGTAGTAGAGCGCGCAGGCCGGGGTGGCGATGGTGAAGCCCGGCGGCACCGGCAGGCCGATCGATGCCATTTCGGCGAGGTTCGCGCCCTTGCCGCCGAGCAGCGCCTTGTTACCCGCCTCCCCGTCGGAAACGCCGCCGCCGAAGCGGTAGACGGTTCGGCTCATCTCAACCCTCGATCCGGGAGAAATCGGCGACCTGGTGGACCGCGTCGCGGATGCGGGCGAGCAGGCCCAGCCGCGCCTCGCGCTTCACCGAATCGGGATCGTTGACGGTGACCTTGTCGAAGAACGCGTCGACCGGCCCGCGCAACGACGCGAGCGCGGCCATCGCCCGCTCATATTCCTCGTCGGCGAGCGCCTGCGCCACGCGCGGCTCGGCGGCGTCGAGCGCCTCGTCCAGCTCCTGCTCCTCGATCTCCGGCGCGTAAGGCGGCGGCCGCCGCACGCCCTCGCCGGCCCAGCCCTCCTTCTTGAGGATGTTGGCGGCGCGCTTGTAGCCGGCGAGGAGGTCGGCCCCTTGCGGCGATTCGACGAAGGCCTGCAGCGCCTTCACCCGGGCGAGCAGGCGGACGAGATCGTCTTCCCCACCCAGCGCGAACACCGCGTCGATGAGGTCGTGGCGGACGCCCGCCTCGCGCTGCTGGACCTTCAACCGGTCCTCGAGGAAATCGAGGATCGCCTGGACCAGGTCCTGCACCTCCTCGATGATCTTGCCGCGCTCGATCCGAGGGGTGAGCTCGGCCTTCCAGCGGACGGCGACGCGATGGCCGTGGCGATAGGTGAACGAGCCGACCTCGGCGGTGATCTCATGCTCGTGATCGTCGCTGTCGATGAGGTCGGGGAAGGTGACCGAGGAGAGCGCGCCGAGACGCGAGACGACGACCAGCACCGCCGCCTGGGTCAGCACGTCGCCGAGCGGCAGGCGCAGGCCCGCCTTGGTGAGGATCTGGAGGAAGCCCAGAGCGGCGCGGCGCAGGCTGAACGGGTCGCCCGAGCCGGTCGGCTTCTCGCCGATCGCGAAGAAGGCGGCGAGCGTGTCGAGCCGGTCGGCGATGTTGACCGCGACCGTCACCGGATCGGTGGGGACCTCGTCGCCCGCCCTCGCCGGCTTGTAATGGTCGCGGATCGCGGCCGCGACCGCTTCGCCGTGCCCCTGGGCACGGGCATAATGGCCGCCGATCACGCCCTGGAGCTCGGGGAACTCGCCGACCATCTCGGTGACGAGATCGGCCTTGGCGAGGCGGGCGGCGGTCCCGACCTCCTGAAGGTCGGCGCGCAGCAGCCGCTCGCTCACCAGCCATTCGGCGAGCCGGGCGACCCGCTCCGCCTTGTCGGCGACGGTGCCGAGCTTCTCGTGAAAGACGATCTGGTCGAGCCTTTCCGCCTGCGCGTCGAGCGGCACCTTGAGGTCCTGCTCCCAGAAGAATTTGGCGTCGGCGAGGCGGGCGGCGAGCACCTTCTCGTTGCCGGCGATCACCGCGGCCGGGTCGCTCGAGGCGATGTTGGCCACGAACACGAAGCGGTTCGAAAGGCGTCCGCCCTCGTCCTGGCAGGCGAAATATTTCTGATTCACCCGCATTGTCAGCTGGATCAGCTCGGGCGGCAGCGCGAGGTAGGATTCGTCGAAATCGCCCTTGAGGGGCACCGGCCATTCGGTAAGCCCGGCATTCTCCGCAACCAGCGCCTCGTCCGGGATCGCTTTCGTCTTGCGCTGCAGCTTCGCGGAATCCTTGCGGATGATCTCCTTGCGCTCCTCCGGATCGACGATGACGTGGCAGGCGCGCAGTTTCTCGACATAATCGTGGGCGCCGCCGATCGTGATCGGGCCGGGATGGTGGAAGCGGTGGCCGACCGTGGCCGCGCCCGACCTGACGCCGGCGATCTCCACCGCGACGATCTCCTCGCCGAGCAAGGCGACGATGCCTTGCAGCGGCCGCACCCAGCGCGGGCTCTCGGCGGCGGCGGAAGCCTCGCCCCAACGCATCGACTTGGGCCAGGGGAAAGCGCGGAGGATGGCGGGAATCGCCTCGGCGAGCAAAGCCGCGGCGGCGCGGCCGGGCTTGTCGATCGTGGCGAACCAGATGCCGTCGCGTTCCGCGAGCCGGTCCTGGGTCAGCCCGGTCTTCCTCAGAAAGCCTTCGAGCGCCTGCGGCGGCGCCCCGACGCGCGGGCCCTTGATCTCCTCCGAAACCGCCTCGGTCTCGGCGGGCAGGCCGCGGGCGATCAGCGCGAGGCGGCGCGGCGTCGCGAAGGTTTCGATGCTCTCCGCCTTGAGGCCGGCCCCGGCAAGCTCTTCCTCGAGCAGCCGCGCGAGATCGGCGCGCGCCCTGTCCTGCATCCGCGCCGGAATCTCCTCGGAGAGCAATTCGAGCAGGAAATCGCTCACGCCATCCTCCCCGTCATCCCCGCGAAAGCGGGGATCCAGCTTTCTTTTCGAATGCCGGACAAGGAAGAAGCTGGATTCCCGCTTTCGCGGGAATGACGGGATCGGAGTGGCGTCATGTGCTCCACCCGTTCTTCTCCATCCAGGCCGCGCAAGCGCCCTTGGCGAGCTCGCGTACCCGGGCGATATAGGCGGCGCGTTCGGCGACCGAGATGACGCCGCGCGCCTGCAGCGTGTTGAAGATGTGGCTCGCCTTGATCGCCTGGTCGTAGGCGGGGAGCGGCAAGGCGGCGTCGATGCAGCGGCGGCATTCCGCCTCCGCCATCTCGAACCGGGCCTTGAGCGAGCCGGTATCCGCGACCTCGAAATTATAGGCGCTGAACTCGACCTCGTTCTCGTGGAAGACCTGGCCGTAGGTGACGCCTTCCTCGTTGAAGGCGAGGTCGTAGACGGAATCGACACCCTGGATGTAAATCGCCAGCCGCTCGAGCCCGTAGGTCAGCTCGCCTGCGACCGGCCGGCAGTCGAAGCCGCCGACCTGCTGGAAATAGGTGAACTGGGTCACCTCCATGCCGTCGCACCAGACTTCCCAGCCGAGCCCCCAGGCGCCCAGGGTCGGCGATTCCCAATCGTCCTCGACGAAGCGGATGTCGTGCTTCAGCGGATCGACGCCGATCGCGGCGAGCGAGCCGAGATAGAGGTCCTGGAGGTCGGGCGGGCTCGGCTTCAGGATCACCTGATATTGGTAATAATGCTGGAGGCGGTTGGGATTGTCGCCGTAGCGGCCGTCGGTCGGGCGGCGCGAGGGCTGGACGTAGGCCGCCTTCCACGGCTCGGGGCCGAGCGCGCGCAAGGTCGTCGCCGGATGGAAGGTGCCGGCGCCCATCTCCAGGTCGTAGGGCTGGAGGACGACGCAGCCCTTGGCGCTCCAATAATCGTGGAGGGTCAGGATCAGCGCCTGGAACGAGAGCGGCTTCTGCCCCAAGATCTTGCCTTCGCAGCTGCAACAAAGGGTCGCCTCGCTTTGGCCCATGGGGCGGAACGGGTCAAGGAAGCGAAAGCCGTCGCGAATGTGTCAGGCAAGGATGGCAGAGTGTCATGTAATATTGACATACCTCCATAATGTGATTAGTCATGTCTGATTGACATATGGTCAGCCGAACATGACAGGATAGGGGCCGTGCGGAATCGATTGCGGGTGCTGCGGGCGGAACGAGGCTGGAGCCAGGCCGAGCTCGGCGGCCGGCTCGGCGTCTCGCGTCAGGCGGTCAATGCGATCGAGACCGGCAAGCACGATCCCTCGCTGCCGCTCGCCTTCAAGCTCGCCCGGCTGTTCGGAATGGGCATCGAGGAGATATTCGAGGACGAGGGCGTCGGCCAGGCCTGGCGCGTCTGAGCGAAAAAGGGGGACTGTCCCTCATTTCCAAGCTATTGACTCGAAACGGAGAAATTTTGAAGTGAAGATGCTCCCATTGCTTCTCGCCGCCGCGCTCGCCTGCGCGCCTGCCGCCGCTTTCGCCCAGGCCGCGCCGCCGGCGGCGCCCGCCGGCCCCGTGCCGGCCGCGCCGCTGCCCGACGCCGATCCGGCCCTGTGGGTGGTGCGCGACGCCGACACGACCATCTATCTGTTCGGCACTTTCCACCTGCTCGACGGCCGCCCCTGGTTCAACGACGAGGTCAGGACCGCGTTCGATGCCTCCGACGAGCTGGTGATGGAGGCGGTGCTTCCCGAAAACCCGGCCTCGCTGCAGCCTTTGATCCTGCGCTACGCGATCGACCCCGAGGGCCGCACCCTCGCCTCAAGGCTGTCGCCGGCGCAGAACGAGGCGCTCGCCCGCGCGCTCGGCCAGGCCGGGGTGCCGCCCACCGCCTTCGACCGGTTCGAGCCCTGGTTCGTCTCGATGACGCTGGCGGTCATTGGCGCGCAGCGGCTCGGCATCAGCAGCGACGCGGGGCCGGAAACCACGCTCACCGCCGCCGCCCACGCCCGCCGCATCCCGATCGGCGAGCTCGAGGGGTTCGAGCTCCAGCTCAGGCTGCTCGATTCGATGCCGGAGGCGATGCAGCTCGCCCAGCTCGCCGAGACGCTCGAGAAGAATGACGAGATCGCCGCCAAGCTCGCGCCGATGCTCGCCGCCTGGTCGTCGGGCGACGTCGAGCGGCTCGCGGCGCTGCTGAACGAGGAGGAGGACGAATCGGACCGGGCGCTGCACCGGCTGCTGTTCACCGAGCGCAACGCCAATTGGGCGCGCTGGATCGCCGAGCGGATGGCGCGGCCCGGCACCGTCTTCCTCGCGGTCGGCGCCGGCCACCTCGCCGGTCCCGACAGCGTCCAGGCCGCGCTCGCCGCGCGCGGCCTCGCCGCGACGCGCGTCCCGCACGTCGAGGCGCCGTAATCCTCCCCTCGATTTCGAGGGGAGGATCAAGCTTGCCTAGGCCCCTCTCCTCCCCTATAGGCCGCGCCTCCCCGTTCATGGTCATCCCTGGAGGCGTGAGCGGGGTTTTTACGAACCCGCATTTTGGAGGCATGCAATGAGCGAACAGCTTACGCTGTCGGCCGAGACGCGCGAACGGGCCGGCAAGGGAGCCGCCCGGATGCTGCGTCGCGAAGGCCGCGTCCCCGCCGTCGTCTACGGCAACAAGGAAGAACCCCTCGCGATCCACCTCGAGGAGAAGTTGCTGGTCAGGGCGCTCGCCACCGGCCACTTCATGAACTCGGTGGTAATGATCGAGGCCGGCGGCGCGACCACCCGCACGCTTCCCAAGGACGTCCAGTTCGACCCGGTCAGCGACCGGCCGCTGCATGTCGATTTCCTGCGCATCTCCGAGCATGCCAAGGTCACCGTCGCGGTGCCGATCCGCTTCGTCGACGAGGAGGAATCGAAGGGCCTGAAGCGCGGCGGCGTCTTGAACGCGGTCCGCCACGACCTCGAGCTGGTCTGCGACGCGGCCGAAATCCCCGAGGCGGTGGAGGTCAGCCTCGCCGGCCTCGACATCGGCGATTCGCTCCACATCAGCCAGGTGACGCTGCCGCCGGGCACCGAAAGCGCGATCACCGACCGCGACTTCACCGTGGCCACCATCGTCGCGCCGTCCGGCATCAAGTCCGAGGCCGCCGAGGCCGCGGCCGCGGCCGCCGGCGTCGAGGGCGAGGAGCCCGCCGCCGACGAGGTGCCGACCGTGGGCGAGGCGGAAGCCGAAACGGACGAAGGCTAGTTGTCGCTTTTCTCCTGGCTCGGCGCCTTGTTCGGCAGCAGGCCGGTCGAGGTGCCGGGCCAGCCCGCTTCCGCCCCGGAGGCGGTGGATTGGGGGGAGTTCGCGCCCGTGCAGATCTGGGTCGGCCTCGGCAATCCCGGCGCGTCCTACGCGATGCAGCGTCACAATGTCGGCTTCATGGCGGTCGACGCGATCGCCGAGACGCACGGCTTCGACCCGGCGAAAAAGGCCTTCTCCGGCTGGACCCGGCAGGGCCGGATCGGGGGCGCGCGCATCCTGATCCTCAAGCCCGCGACCTTCATGAACGATTCCGGCCGGGCGGTGCGCGCGGCGATGGACTTCTTCAAGAAGGAGCCGGGCGACGTCACGATCTTCCACGACGAGCTCGATCTCGCCCCGTTCAAGGTCAAGGCCAAGGTCGGCGGCGGCACCGCCGGCCATAACGGCCTGCGCTCGACCGAGGCCCATATCGGCAACGCTTTCCGCCGGGTCCGGATCGGGATCGGCCATCCCGGCCACAAGGACAGGGTGACCGGCCACGTTCTGGGCAATTACGCCAAGGCCGAGCAGGACCGGCTCGCGGACATGCTTGGCGCGATCGCCGCCGAGTCGGAATGGCTCGCCAAGGGCGACGATCCGCGCTTCATGAACGAGGTGGCGCTG
>DASZDS010000032.1:0-1675 GCA_035941735.1 Allosphingosinicella sp. | reverse complement strand
GCCACGGTCTCGACGCCATTCATGAAGTTGGATGAGCGCCAAAGCATCCGAGGGTCGATCCGGTGGGGTGGCGGTAGGCGAGTGAGCACGGCGTAGCTCTCTACGAGTGCCCCCGCTGCGACGACCATGGTCTCGCCGCACATTGGGGGCGGCCGACACGTGCGATGCGTAGCTTTCCGGCCCCATCTCGATCCGGAGGCCATCAGCGACCAGCCAAAAGCTAGTGTAGTGTAACAATAATAGCTTTACAATATGGACTGGTTATGGTACAGTCCGTTTTATGTGGAAACCAGCCGACGTATTGCCGATGACTGCAGAACAGAAAGGGACGTTGGAGGCGTGGATTCGTGCCAGGACGACCCCCCAGAGGATCGTACTGCGGTCCCGGATCTGTCTGCTTGCCGGGGAGGGAAAATCCAATAACGCCATTGCCGATCAATTGGGTACCTCGCGTCCGACCGTTCTGCTTTGGAGGAAACGTTTCGAGAAAGCAGGCCCTTCGGGTCTGTCTGAGGACGCCCCACATGGACTGAGCGCCCAACGTTTGTCTGCCCAGAAAGTCAATGCGATCGTAGAAGCCACCCTGCACACGAAGCCGGAAGATGCGACCCACTGGAGCACGCGGACGATGGCGAAAGCGCAAGGAGTCAGCCATGCCAGCGTGGCGCGGATCTGGGACGCGCACGGCTTGCAGCCGCATCGGATTGAGGGTTTCAAATTGTCGAAGGACAAGCGGTTTGTTGAGAAGTTGACGGACGTCGTCGGCGTCTACCTCAACCCACCGGACAAAGCGCTGGTGCCCTGCGTGGATGAGAAATCGCAGGTACAAGCGTTGGATCGGACGCAACCGGGATTGCCGATGAAGAAGGGTCGATGCGGAACGATGACACACGACTACAAGCGCAACGGAACTACCTGTCTGTTCGCGGCGCTCAACGTGCTCGACGGCACCGTGATCGGCACCTGTTACCCGCGTCATCGAAACGAGGAGTTCCTGAAGTTCCTGCGCAAGATCGACCGCGAAACGCCACAAGGATTGCCCCTGCACCTGATTCTGGACAACTACGGGACACACAAGCACCCCAATGTGAGGAAGTGGCTTGAGAAGCATCCCCGATTTCATTTGCACTTTACGCCGACGAGTTCTCCGTGGGTGAACCTTGTAGACGATGGTTCGGAGAGATCACGCGCAAGCGGATCCGGCGAGGCGTTTTCAAAAACGTGCCGGAGCTGATCGCGGCGATCGATCAATATATTCTGGCGATGAGCCAGGGAAAGCGAAGCGCAGGCGAAGAGCCCGCGATAGCCGCGTGAGCGGCGTTAAGTCATTGTGCGAGCTTGCGCGTGAGCCTTAGCGAAGTAGCGCAAGTGAGCGCAGGACGGTCGCGGCGAAAGGAATCGGTCGCCGCGAGACCGAGGGTGCGAGGGGGACTTGGATGTCCCGTCGCACATCCTGAGGGCCGCGGCGCAATCGTTCATTTCCCTAATAAACGTGTCGGTGCAAGTAAATTTTACCGATATGCTCGGCGGCTGTTATATCGGCGCAAGTTCCTGAAGCATTAGCACCAGGCTCCAACTACCCAGAGAGCAACGCCGAGCGATGCAGAGCGCCCTGGTAGGCGCTTCAGTGAGTTAGACCCCGACGTAAAACGGCTGCCTGGATATTTCATGCTAA
>DASZDS010000031.1:0-39119 GCA_035941735.1 Allosphingosinicella sp. | reverse complement strand
GGCATTGCCCAGTATCTCCTGGCCGAGCTCGTTGCCGACCAGCACCAGCGGCGCCGTCCCCGCCTGGCTCGAGGTCGAAAGCACCTCGACATAGACGCCTTGGCCCAGCGTGTAGGAGAAAGGCACGTAGACCACGTCGCGCGCGCCGCCGGCCGCGGTCTCGATGACGAGATCGTTGGGATCGTCGAGCAGATAGGTGTCGTTGCCGTTGCCGCCCGCCAGCGTGTTCGGCCCGGCCGGGCCGACCAGGAAGTCGGCGCTGTCGACCCCGGTGATCGACAGCGTCACCGTCGCCGTGCTGCCGCCCGCCAGCGTGTAGGTGAAGCTGTCGGAAGCGGGCTGGTTGGTCGCGCCCGACCCCGGCGCCGGGGTCGAATCGAAGGCATGGTTGGGCTCGTAGGCGAAAGTCCCGTCGGCATTGACGCGCAGGATCGCGCCCGAGGGCAGAAAGAACGAATTGCCGACGTTGCCCGCCGATCCGTTCACCTGCGTGACGGTCAGCGCACCCGCACCCTGCGTGTCGGGGTCGAAGTCCGCGCCCTGACCGTTGTTGGTGAACACGCTGGCGTTCAACGCGCTGACATTCTCGGCGAGCGCGAAGCTGTCGTTCCTGGCCACCGCCGGATCGTCGATGCCGGTAATCGCGATCGTGGTATAGCCAGCCACCTGGGCGCCCAGGCCCGCATCGATCGTGATCGAGACGGTCCGGCTCGTGACGGTGCCGTAGCTGGTCGGATTGTCGCCGGCGACGGCAAATCGCACCATCGACAGCGCCGAGGCATAATCCGCGTTGGATGCGCTGCCGGAGAAAATTATCGTGCTCGTCCCGACGCCGCTCGCGCTGATGCCGGGGGGCGGCGCCCCGGCCAGGGTGAGCGTGCCGCCCGTGCTGCCCGTGATCGTCATCGAGTTGATCGGGTCGCTCGAAGTCACGACCGCACCGCCGGCCACGATCGGAACCGGAGCCTGGTCTTCGGTGTAGCTCGTGGCGAAGCGCGTATCGGTCGCGCCATTGTCCACCGCGGGGGTGCCCGCGGTCGAGCGGCCGTAGATGACATAGGCCCGGCCCTCGCCCGAGGCGCCCGCTCCGGGCGCGCTGACGATGATGTCGTCATAGCCGTCATTGTTGATGTCGCCTGCCGCGTTCACCGCGAGGCCCAGCAGATCGCCGGCATTGTCGCCCTGGATGCGGAAGTCCTCGGACGCGGCCAGCATCGTCAGGTCGACCGTTCCGAAGTTGCTCGCATGCCCGAACAGGACATAGGTGACGCCGGCATCGTTGCCGAAAGCGTCGGTGCCGGGCGCGCTGACGAGGAGGTCGCCGAAGCCGTCGCCGTTGATGTCGCCGGCCGCGCGGACGTCGGCGCCCACATTGTCGAAGCGGAAGAAACCGGGAATGCGGAAGCCGTCGGCCGGGGCCAGCGTCTGGAGATCGATGTTGGAAAAGCCGCTCGCCTTGCCGAAGATGAGATAGGCGCCGCCGCTGTCCGAGGTGCCGCCGCCGTTGAAGAAGTTCGCGCCGAGCAGAATGTCGTCGAAGCCGTCATTGTTGAAGTCGCCCGCCGACGATGCGGCGATGCCGAGATTGTCGTTTTGGTTCTCGCCGTCGATCCTGAATCCGTCGGCCGCGGAGAGCGAGGCGAGGTTGATGTTGGTGAAGCCCGCCGCCTTGCCGAACAGGACATAGGCCGCGCCGGCACCGGAGGCGCCCGAATCGTGGCTGTTGGCGCCGATGAGGATATCGTCATAGCCGTCATTGTTGACGTCGCCGGCCGACGAGACCCGGACCCCGGCGCCGTCCCCGGTCGTGGCGCCGGTGATCTTGAAGCCGTCGGCCGGGGTCAGCGTCGCGGCGCTGAGGTTGGCGAAGCCGCTGGCCTTGCCGAAGATCACATAGCTGACCCCCTTCGTGGACGCTCCCTGGGATTCGCCGATGATGATGTCGTCATAGCCGTCATTGTTGATATCGCCGGCCGAGGCGACGCTGTGGCCGAAAAAGCCGCTGGCCCCGGTGATCTTGTAGCCGTCGGCGATCGCGAGGCTGGCCAGGCTGATCGAGCCGAAGCCGCTCGCCTTGCCGAAAATGACATAGGCCGCGCCGGGATCGCCGACGCCGTTGCGCTCGGCGCCGATGATGATGTCGTCATAGCCGTCATTGTTGACGTCGCCGGCTGAGGCGACGCTGTTGCCGGCATCGTCGTTGTTCGCCTCCCCCTCGATGAGAAAGCCGTCGGGTGGCGCCAGGGTGGGAAAGAGGAAGGTCGTGCCGAACGCGGCCGCCTTGCCGAAAACGACATAGGCCACGCCCTGCTCGTTCGACCCTGCATTTCTCGCGCCGATGATGAAATCGTCGAAGCCGTCATTGTTGATGTCGCCGGCCGAAGCCACGCTGATCCCCGCCTCGTCGCCGGGATTCTGGCCGCGCAGAACGAAGCCGAAATCGCCAAGGGAGCTGAGGTCGAGCAGGGACGGATAGCCGGGCATTGGTCTTTTCCTTTGGCCGGTGTCTTTTGTCGGATCACAACGAAAAGATCACAAGGAAGGGGTCGGTGAGTTCATTCCGGGGCGTCGCCGCGCGGCGCTCCGTTGAGCGCCGGCAATGTTCACTCCGGGACGATCCTGGACGCGCCGATACCGGCATGGACGATTATCCGATTCGGATCAATCTCATCGGGGGAGCCAAGCCCCTGTAAAATTGTATCAAAAAGTCGCGACGCGCGCGGGATTCGATAGCATAACGGTTGCGGCGGGGCCGATGATCCCTGCGCCCGAACGCACGCCGCAATTAGCGGCCGAGGGGCCGCCGGTCAGGCGGAATCCACCGCATAATCGTCGCCGTAGAACTTGCTCGTGCTGCGGGTATGGAACGCCACCGCCTTGATCGGCTCGTATCGGGGCGGGCCCAGTCCGGGCAGCACCTCCAATATCTCGTTCTCCCAGACGTAGACGGCGATCGGGAAGGATACGCGCGGCCTCGCGAGGTGCGATCCGTCCCGCGGCTTGCCGACGCGGTGGGTCGTCGAGGGCAGAAGGTCGTTGGTGATGCGCTGCATGTAATCGCCGGTGTTGATGACGATCGAGCCCGGCGGGGCGCCGAGGCGCACCCACTTGCCGCTGTGGTGGTTCCACACCTGCAGGCCCTCGTCGCGGGCCGCCGGCAGGATCGTGAAGAGGTCGACATCCTCGTGCCCGAGCAGCCGCCCGGCGCCCGAGCGATCCTGCACCGCGCTCATCGGCGGATAGTAATTCGCCCTGAGCCCGAAATTCGTGCCGGTGAGCTTGTCGTCATAGACATGGGGATCGCAGCCCAGGCCCATGAACATCGCCTGGGCGATCGGCTTGAACAGGGCCTCGTGGGCGAGCGCGAGGCGCCGGAACCGCCGCTCAAAATCGGCGCGCGGCCAGTAATCCTCGGGCAGGAATTGCTCGGCGCGATGCTGGGGGATGTCGAAGGCGCGCCGGCACCAGACCCAGCCCTCGACCAGATCGGGATGGATTTCGCTGGTTTCCTCAATCGGGAAATAGCCCTGGGCGACGGAGCCGTGGCGGTGCGCCCGGAACCGCATCTTCTCCTCGAGCGGGGTCGAGGTGAAGAGGTCGAGGACTCCGTCCTCCATCTCCTCGTAGAGCGCGCCGCCGACGCCGTGGCCGACCAGCACCGCGAAGCCGATCTCCCCGAGCGCCGCCGCGAAGGCCTCGGCAAAGCGCGCCTTGTCCCGCGCATCTCCCTGCAGGAACGGCGCGAAATCGAGCGTGGCGATCGCGAACTCCTCGTCGAACGCGTCGCTCTCGTGCTCGGCGAGGCGATAGGTATGCGCCTTGCGCACCTGATCGTAGCGGTTGAAGTCCTGGTTGAGCGCGCCGCGGTCGGTCATCGGAGCGCCTCGGGCGGGAGCGGCGCGGTCGCCGCCACGGCCTTGCCCTCGCGCCAGCCCATCAGCGCCGCGCGCGCCATCACCGCGGCGGCGTAGAGCACGACGACGAGCACCAGCCAGCGCAGATAGTCGAGCGGCATCTCCCTGACGATGAACGCGGCAACCAGAACCGCGGGGATTCCGCCGATGGCGAGGCCGAGCACCACCCGCATGTCGACCTCGCCGATGGCGATGTGCCGCAGGCTCGCGCCCACCCCCATCAGCGATCCGCCGGTCGCCATGATCGGGAAGCAGAGCCTGGGGTTCATGCCCATCAGGCTGAACATCACCAAAGTGGGCGCATAATTGCCGACCCCGAAATTGGCGAGGATGCCGAAGCCGAAATTGGCGAGGATGGCGAGGATCGTCAGCGCCGGCGGCAGGCCCGCCGCCGTGCCGCCGCCGGGGAAGAGGTGGAGGTTGGTCATCGCATAGGCCGAAGCGGCGAGGACGAGGCCGATCGCGACGACGAGCTGGACGACCCAGACCCGCGCCCGCGCGACCAGCTGCGCGCCGACGAGGCCGCCGGCGAGGACCGCGGTCGCGCAGCCGAACAGCAGCACCGGATCGACCTCGATCAGGCCGAGATAGATGATGCTTTGGGCGATCGCCGGCGGGGTCAGGCCGACCAGGAGGGTGGGCGGGATCAGCCGGTCGGGCACCATGCGGCGGAACTTGAACCAGGCGGTGGTGGGCGCGAACGAGCCGATGCCGAGCGTATCGAGAAAGTTCACGACCGCGCCCAAAGCGAGCGCTTCGGCGCCGGGCGCGACGCGCTTCGCGATCGCCGCCCGGGCGAGCGCGACCCCGTAGGCGAGGATCGCCACGCCAAGGATGATGAGAAGCGCGATCAGCATGTCGCCGCATCCTTGAACGCCGCGGATCGCACGCGCAAGATGAGGCGATGGCCCGATCGCCGGACGAGCTCGAACTGGTCTGCGCCGACTTCGATTCCGCGCTCGACCTGCTGCGCGGCCTCGGGATGCGGCTCGACGTCGTCTATCCGGCGGACGACCCCCATGCGGCGATCCTGACCCACGACGGCCTGCGCCTTCGCCTGACCTCGCGCCCCGATGCGCCGCCGCCGCCCGCCGGCCTCCCCGAATTCCGGCCCGAATTCGCGGTGACTCACGCCGGCGCCGCTTCCGGAGAGGGCCGCGCGGGGATGCGCTACCGCGACCTGATCCCGGGGCGACTCGGCGGCCGCTACATCGCCTCGCACATAACGATCCCCGCGGGCGGTCCCGTCGCCGACTGGGTCCATTTCCACCGCATCGCCCTCCAGCTGATCTGCGTGAGGCGGGGCTGGGTGCGCGTCGTCTACGAGGATCGGGGCGCGCCCTTCGTCATGGCCGCGGGCGACATGGTCGTGCAGCCGCCCGGGATCCGGCATCGCGTGCTGGAGAGCTCGGCGGGCCTGGAAGTGGTCGAGATCAGCTGCCCCGCCTGCCACGAAACCTTCGCCGACCATGAAATGGCCCTGCCCAACGGCGCCGCCGACCCGGCCCGGGAATATGAGGGTCAGGTCTTCCTCCATCACGTCGCCGCGCAGGCGCCATGGGCTCCCTGGCACGGCGCCCAGGCGCAGGCGACGGCGGTGGCCGAGGCCACGGGCGGCCGCGCCGGGGCGCGCATCCTGCGGCCCGGCGCCGCGCCGGCCATCGCCGTGCCGCCGCACGAAGGGGAGCTGGTGTTCGGCTTCCTGCTCGAAGGCTCGGCCCGCCTCGAACATGGCGAAGTCCATCCGCTCGGCCCGGCCGACGCCTTCGTCATCCCGCCGGGAGCGCCCTGGCGCCTGGCCGGAATGTCCGGCGACCTGCGCCTGCTGCACGTGACGACCGCGAGACTGACGCCCTGATCCGGGGCTGGCCGCGACCCTGGATCAGACCCCCAGCTGATCGGCGATGCGAAGGAGTTCGTTCGCGCACTCCCGAATATGGTGGGCGCTGAGGTGCAGCTGGATCGTCCCCAGCCGTCCTTCGTCCATGTCGGCCTGGCTCGCCGCGTGATTGAACTGGAAGATCGCGCCCGATCGCGTCGCCAGAATGCCGTAATCGACGATCGCCTCGAACTGGATCGTCCCGTCCGGGTTCAGGCGATAGCCCTCCCAATATTGCGCATCGTCGCTCATTCATGACCTTTCCAAATCGAATCGAACTTCACGGAACAGGTACGTGACAGGTGCGGCCCTGTCACCGTAGACCGGCAGCGATGCCCTACATTCACGCCCTCGCCATCTGCGCCCTCGCGGCCGCGTTCGAAGGGCTGTGCGCCGGTCGCGATCCCATGGGTCGGTTGCGGGCGCTGCGGCAGCCCTGGTGGTCGCCGCCGGCCTGGGTCTGGGTCCTGATCGGCATCTTCTGGTACGGCATCTGCTTCACCGCTTTGGTCCGTCTCCTGCCGCTCTGGCCGGACCAGAGGCTGCCGGTGCTCCTTCTGGTCGCGCTGATGGTCCTGAACGGGGTCGCCAACATCCCGACCTTCCGGCTTCGGCGGCTCGATCTCGCGCTCGCCTTCTTCGCCATCTACTGGCCGGTGCTCGGCGCCTTCCTGTGGGCCGTCTGCCCGCTCGACGGCCTCACCTTCCGGCTCTTTGCGGCCTACGGCGCCTATCAGCTCTATGCGGCCGCCTGGGGCTACCGGCTTTGGCGGATGAACCGGGACGGGTGACGGCTGCGTGCCCGTCGCCGCGGGCCGGATGCGGATCAGTCCTCGGGGCGCGCCGGCCACTGCCCCGAGCGCCGCGCGCGGAAGCGAAGCAGATCGATGCCGCGCCGCGCCCGGCGCAGATTGGGCTCGATCGCCGCGGGGCTGACGCAGATTTCCTCCTCGGCCGGGATTCGATGCAGCCGGTCCAGCTCCCCGTCCCGTTCCGCGAAACGCCGCAGCGACCGCAGCTCCGCGCGCAGATCGATGACCCGGTGCAGGTGGCGGGGGGCATAAAGGCCGCCGCAGGACGCCTCCAGCTCCGCGCGGCGCAGGCTGCGCTCGACCTCGACATAGAGCTGCGCATTGGTGCGAACATCGGCGCGCTGCGCGGCGGCCGCCGAAGCGACGCCCGCCAGCGCCGCCGCCGCGAGAGCAAGGCGTGAGCCCCTCATTTGCGCCTCCTCGAGGTCGGTGCCGGGCACGTGCCAGGCACCGCGGATCCTAGAACGCCGCCGCCAAAGCCGGCCACAGCACCATCGCGATGCCGACCAGCGCGGCGATCCAGGCGAGCGAGCGCACCACCGGCACGCCGAGCGCGTAGAGCGGCAGATAGAGGGCGCGCGCCACCAGCCAGAGGATCGCGCCGATCGCGGTCCATTTGCCGGTCAGCCCGGCGAGGCTGACGATCGTCACCGCCGCGACCATCATCGGGAAGGTCTCGAAGAAGTTCGCCTGCGCCCGCATCAGCCGGCCGACCACCGGGCCGGGCGGCGGCAATTCCTCGTCGCGCGGGCCGATATTCCACTTGCGGCCATATTGGCGGGTCTTGGCCTGGGTCGCGACGATGATGTGCACGAAGGCGAGCACGCAGCCCCAGGCGAGGACGGTGAGTTCCGTTGTCATGGCGTAACGATCTAGCGGCCGCGGCCGCCCGCGTCCAGATTGCTAGCGCCGGGGTTCGGGCGCGAAGAGATAGCGGCCCAGCAAGGCGCCCGTGAACGCGCCGACCAGCTGCGCGACGACGAACAGGGGCACGTCCGCCGGGGCGATGCCGGCAAAGCTGTTGGAGAGGCTGCGGGCGACGGTGATCGCCGGATTGGCGAAGCTCGTCGAGGAGGTGAACCAGTAAGCGGCGGTGATGTAGAGCGCGACGCTGGCCGGCACCCATTCGGGGCGATGGCGCACCGTGCCGAGGATGGTCAGGATCAGCCCGAAGGTGGCGATCGCCTCGCCGGTCCATTGGCCGAGCCCGGTCCGCGCCTTCACCGCAAGCTGAAGCGTCGGCAGGTCGAACATCAGATGCGCGGCCCAGGCGCCGAGGATTCCGAAAGCGAGCTGGGCGAGGATATAGGCGCCGGCCTCCGCCCAGCCGAGCTCGCGCCGCCAGGCGGCGACCAGGCTGACCGCAGGGTTCATGTGGGCGCCGGAGATCGGCCCCAGCATGGTGATCAGCACGAACAGGATCGCCCCGGTCGCGATCGTGTTGGCGAGCAGGGCCACGGCGTCGTTGTCCGCCAGATTCTCGGCCATGATGCCGGAGCCGATCACGGTCGCGAACAGGAAGAAGGCGCCGACGCCTTCCGCCGCGAGCCGGCGGGCCAGCATTGCCCTCATGAAGCGGGCGCGGGCGCGCAGCATCGGGCGGGCGCCGCCGCCGGCTCGATCGCATCGAGCGCGGGGCCGTCGCCATAGACGGTCGCCTCGCCGGTCGTGTGGAAGGCTTCCCAGATCACGCCGTCCGGATCGGTGACCCAGCTTTTCTCGGACTTGGCGTAGCAGCAGGTGGTGGCGCCCTCCTCGAGCACCGGCCGTCCCGCCGAGGCGAGCCGGCCATAGACCTCGGCCAGTTCGGCGCCGTCTTCGGCCTGGATGCCGAGATGCTCGATACCCTTGCGGGCATGTTGGCCGCTCGACACGGCGAAATTGACGCGCGGATCGTCGAGCATCCATTTCGCATAGTCGGCCTTCACCACGGTCGGCGCGCTGCCGAACAGGGTGGAATAAAAGCCGATCGACTGGTCGAGGTCGCTGACGCCGACGTGGATATGCAGACGCTTCATGCCATTTCCTTCTTTGCCTGATCCGCCGCGGGGAAGCAGGCGGCCTCGACGCCGCGGCCGCTGCCCGCGCAGCAATTTTCCATGAGGTAGCCGACCAGCGCGTTCATCGCCGGATAGTCGGCGCTGTAGACGAGCGACCGATGCCGGCGCTCCTGCCGGATCAGCCCGGCGCGGCTCAATTGCGCGAGGTGAAAGGAAAGCGACGAGTTGGGGATGCCCAGTGCCTCGGCGATGGCGCCGGCGGCCATGCCGTCCCCGCCCGCCCGAACGAGCAGGCGAAAGAGGGCCAGCCTGTGCTCCTGGGCCAAGGCGCTCAAGGCGGCGACGGCCGTGGCGGAACTCATGGGCCTGGTCGTTTCCATATCCGTCGAAATGACGAAAGCCGGCATCGCTGTCAAGCTGATTTCGAGTTTTCTCGAAATCAGCTGATCCCGGCGCCAGCGGCGCTCAGGCCGCCGCCGACAGCGTCCGCGCGACGATCGTCGGATCCTTGTCGAGCAAGGCGAGCAGCACGCGCGCCGGGCCGTCGGGGCAGCGGCGGCCCTGTTCCCAGTTGCGCAGGGTGGCGACCGGCACGCCGATCTTATTGAGAATCCTTGTAAAAGCGGGGCAGGCGCGCTATCCGGGGGCCGAGCTTCGGGGGGAGCGGGGATCGTGACACTGCCCGACCAGGTCAGCAGCTTCATCGCCCGGCGGGCGCCGGAGCCGGTCTGCGACGCCTGCGTGGCCGATTATCTGGCCTTGAGCCGCCGCCAGGTGACGGCGGCGCGCCACCGGGCCCGGGACCGGGAGGAATTCCGGCGGTTCGCGGGGCGCTGCGCGGGCTGCTGCACCCATTGCCGGGTGACCGTCGCCGTCGCCGTCTGAGCGGGCGCCCCGGCTCAGCCCTGCGGCGGCGCGAGCGGGAAGGAGACGGCGACCTCGGTGCCGTCGCCGCTCGTCACCGAGGTTTCGCCGCCCAGCGCCCGGCCCAGCGCCCGCAGCAGCCGCATGCCCAATGAGCCGCGCCGCTGCTCGGCCGGAAAGCCGGTGCCGTCGTCGCGGACGGCGAGCGAGACGATGCCGCCCTCCTGCCCGCAGACGATCTCGATCGTTCCGCCCGCGCCGGCGGGGAAGGCATATTTGTAGGCGTTGAGGACCGCCTCGCCGACGATCAGGGCGACGCTGGTGCCGCGGCCGACGTCCAGCTTCAGCGCGGGCACGTCGTAGCGAAGCTTCACGTCCTTGCGCTTGAAGGCTTCTTCCAGCGCGTCGCCGATGTCGCGGAGGAAGCCGCCGATGTCGATCTCCTGGATGTCGTCGCCGCGCTGGTACAAGAGCTCGTGGACCCGGGCGAGATAGCCGAGCCGCTCGGCGGCCGCCTGCAGCGCCGAGGCGACGCGGCCGTCCTCGGCGGCCAGCGCCTGCATCGAGAGCAGGGCCATCGCCATCTGCAGGCTGTTCTTGGCGCGGTGGTTGACCTCGGTCAGCAGGTCGCTCTTGGCCTGGAGCTGTTCGGCCTGGCGCGCGATCGTGCGGCGCAGCAGGCGCTCGGTCCGGCGCGCCCGGGCGAGCGCGGCCTTGAGGTCCTGAACGTCTTCGCCGGGGGCCGCCGCCTTGGCAAGCCGGACGACGTTTCCTGTGCCGCTCGCGGCCACGTATTTCCCCCACGGTTTCAAGCCTATGAATCAGATGACGGCGCCGCTGTCCAGTGCCCGGGCCGGCACGGGGGCGCCATTCGCGCCCTTGCAACCGCTCGCGCAGGGCCTAAAAGCGGCCCAGCCATAGCAGGGGCCTCCCAACCCATGACCCGTACGCCGACCCGACCGCTCTCGCCCCATCTCACCATCTGGAAATGGGGGCCGCACATGGCGGTCTCGATCCTGCACCGGATCACCGGCGCCGGCCTCGCTTTGGTCGGCGGCGCGGTCTTCGTCTGGTGGCTCTACGCGGCGGCGGAGGGGCCGGAGGCCTATGCGGCCTTCGCCGGCTGGGCGACCTGGAAATGGGCCCTGATCGTCTGGATCGGGCTGACCTGGGCCTTCCTCCAGCACCTGCTCTCGGGCCTCAGGCATTTCGTCATGGACGTCGGCGCCGGCTACGCGCTGCCGGTCAACAAATTCTGGGCCTGGATGACGCTGGTCTGGGCGGTGCTGCTGACCGCCGCGCTCTGGGCCTACATCATCTACTGGAGGCTTGGCGCATGACCGACGCCCGGACCGATCCCGCCCCGCTGCCGGTGGCCGCCGAGGCCGCCCCGGCCCGCGCCGCCGCCGCGCACGACGAGGCCGGCGCCGATTGGGGGCACGAGCGGCTACTCTCGGCGGCGACGCTCGCTCTGTTCGTCTGGCTCGCGGTGTCGCTCTGGCGGCTGCCGGCGTTCGACCAGGCGACCGTGACCCAGTGGCTGCGCACCCCGCTCGCGGCGGTGCCGATGCTGCTGTTGATCCTCGTCACCTTCAAGCATCTGAAGCTCGGCCTGATCGTGGTCGTCGAGGATTATGTCCACGAGGCGGGCAGCAAGCTCGTCTGGCTGGTGCTGATCAAGTTCGCCGCGATCTTCGCCGCGGCGCTGGCCGCCTTCTGCGTCCTCAAGATCGCGCTCGGGGCGGGCGCCGGCTGAGCGGGCGAGGATGCGCGCCGCCCCCCGGCACCTGCTGTCGCGGCGGACCCTGCTCATGGGGGGCGCGGCCTTGCCCGCCCTGCTTCTCGGCAGGGCCGATGCCGCCCCGCCGCGCGGGCTGCCGGCGATGACGGTCTACCGCGATCCCGGCTGCGGCTGCTGCGGCAACTGGGCCGGGATGGCGCGGCGGGCCGGCTTTCCGGTCACCATGGTCGACAGCGCGGACATGCCGGGGCTGAAGCGCCGGCTCGGCGTTCCGGGGCAACTCTCGGCCTGCCACACCGCGGTCGTCGGCGGCTATGTGATCGAAGGCCATGTCCCGTTCGACCGCGTGGCCGGCCTGGTAGCGCGCCGCCCGCGCGGCATCAGGGGCCTGGCGGTTCCGGGCATGCCGCTCGGCTCGCCCGGAATGGAGGCGCCCGGCGGCGCGCGCGAATCGTTCCAGGTTTTCGCCTTCGACGCCGCCGGACGCGTGGTCGCCCTCCGCTAGCGGCCGCTCAATAGCGCGGGTCGTCGTAGTAATAAGGGGAGCGCCGCGCCCAGGCGGAGCCCGGATAGCGGCGGTGGAGGAGCTGGAAGGCGCGGCGGCCGCTATGCTCGTGGTTGCCGCCCCAGCGGGCGATCCGGATCAGCCAGTAGAGCGCCTCGGGCGAGCGCGGATCGCGCGGATGGGCGCGGGCATAAGCGAGCGTCTCTTCCCACAGCGACAGAGTCCCCGCCGGCAGCGCCGGGGGCGACCTTCCGAAGACCGTCGAATCCATCGCGAAGGCCGCCCGCTCGGCCGCCGCCCGCGCCGCCCGCGCGGCGACGAAGCGCGGCAGCCGCAGCGGCGCCGCGCCGCGCCCGCAATGGCCGAGACAGGTCAGGTCCCCGTCATGCTCGCCGTCGTCATACCAATAATCGTCCACGACATAGCGGGCCGGCGCCGGGAACGAAGAAGCCGCCCCCGCGCGGCCGCGCGGCAGGATCAGCCAATCGACCCAATAGCCCTCGAACTGGCGCACCGTGCCGCGCGGGCGGGTATAATCGACCAGGTCCGCCCGGAGCCCCGGGATTTTCGCCATCGCGAAATATGCGGCGAAGCGCCGGGCCGGGCCCGGCGGCAGCGCGGCGATGGCGCGCCAGTCCGCCCGCAATTGCGGCAGCAGCCGCGCGAGATCGCCGGCCAATGCGCCGATCGCCGCCTCGTCCCGGCTGAGGACGGCGCGGGCGAAGCCGGTCAAAGCGAGGTCGAGGCGCACCGGCTCCGGCAGCGCGGGGCTGCGCGACAGGGCGATGCGGTCGGACAGCGGCAGCCGGTCGATGATCGCGCGCGCGTCCGCGCCGAGGCCGAGCCAGGCGCCGTCCCGCCGGCCCAGCGTCCGCGGCGCCTCGGCCCAGCCCTCGGAGAGGCAATAGCTGACGCTCGACGCCACGCAATAGGGCCGGCGCAGCGCGAAGCGGGCGAAATCCTCGAGATCGGCGGCCGCCTGCGCCCGCAAGGCGCTGAAGACATTGCGCTCGGAAAGGGTGAGATCGCCGCGCGCCAGGATCGCATCGAGCCGCGCGCGCGTCTCGGCGGAAGCGGCGGTGGCGATGGTGAGCCGGATCAGATGGTAGCGGGCGCTCGGCCAGGCGGCCTCCCCCGCCCCGACCCGGGCCGCGTCGGCGGCCAGCGACTCGGCATCGGCATCGCCCGGGCCGGTCAGGCTCAGCGCGGCGATCAGCCAGGCGGGATCGCGGCTCGCGGCCCAGCGCGCGCGGGCATGGGCCTGGGCCGCGGCGCGGTCTTCCGATTGCAGGGTCAGGATCCAGTCGGCGGTGTCGGGCCGGACCGGCGCGCTGCCGGCGAGGCGAAGATAGTCGCGCAGGCTGACGATCGGGTCGCCGGGAGGCGCCGCCGCGCCGAGCTCCCGGTCGAGCTCGGCGAGCAAGGCGGCCGGCCGCTCGCGAAAATCGAGCCAGCGCCGCATCGCCGTCGCCTGGCTGCGGCCGTAGGTGCCGGCCGGGGTGGCGGCGAGGGCGGCGATTACCCGGCGGGCGCGGGCGAAATTGGCCGGGCTGGGGTTGGCGACTGCCTCGCGGTGGAGCGCGCGGACGCCGAGATAGAGGCCCATCGGCCGCCATGGCGAGCCCGGATCGCCGGCGATCGCGGCGAAGCGGGTGGCGGCCTCGGCGTTGCGGAAATTGTAGAGCGCGAAGGCGGCCTCCTGATAGGCGCGGTCCTCCCTGAGCCAGGCGGGCGCTGCCGCCGGCAGCGGGGGCAGGGCGGCCCCGGTGTTGCTGCAGGCCGCGAACACCGCGTCCTGGGCCGCCAGCCAGGCCCGCACCGCCGGATCGGACGCGCCATGGCCGGCGATCCGGCTCCGCAGCGTCGCGGCGGCGGTGTCGAAGGCGTCGGGAAAGCAATTGTCGATCCGCGTGTAATCGGGGCCGGGCCGGTCGAGCGCGACATAGGAAGGCGAGTCGGGCGCGCCGACCACGAGCGCGCGCGCCTCCTGCCAGGGATCGCGATAGGGCGCGGCGCCCGCCGACTCGTCGCAGCAGGGCGGCGGCGCCAGCGCCTGGCCGGCCTCGCGGCCGACCTCGAGCCCGTGCAGCAGCCGCCACTGGAGATAGAGCATCGGCGCGTGCGAGCGGACCATGACGAGGCCGGCCCGGCCCCGATAGAGGCGGTCGAGCTCGGCCGCGGTGCCGCCATGATGGTCGATATATTGCGGCACCGCGGGCGGCCCGCCCGAGCCGAAGGCGGGCACCGCACAAAGGCCGCACAGCAACGCCGCGATCCCGCCAACCCGCTTCATCGCCAGGCCTCGATCCCTTGCCGTGCCGTCTCGAACTCCGCCGCCGTCCAGCTGCGGGGATTGAACAGATAGACGCGCCGGCCGGGCGGTGCGCGCCGGATCGGGCTATCGGTCGCGATGCCGAGCGCGGCGCGGCAGCGAGGATTGCGGAAGTCGCCACCCGCCGCCAGCCGGTTCCTGAGCCCCTCGCCCTCGGGCTGCATCCGGAACAGCATCGGCACGATTTCGTCGACCGGCGCCGCGTCCAGCCAGTGCTCGCCCTCGCACCAGGAGGCGAGCGCGGTCATCGACAGCGAGGTCCCGCGCGGCAGGGCGCGGCGGACGTCGGCGATCAGGCCGAGCAGCACCTGCCGCTCGGACGCGCGCACCTCGAAATCGATCTGCACCCGGCGCGCGGGGATCGCCCGGGCATAATGAAGGACGGCCGCCGCCGCCTGGGCCCTCAGCGCCGGCGTCCAGGCGAGCCGCCGCCGCGGATCGATCTCGACATGGACGAGCGCGGTCGCCGGCGCCGCCGCGACCTTCAGCGGAAAGCGCCGCCCGCGCGCCTCGATCCGGTCGCCCGAAAGCACGACGAACCCGGTCTGCACGGCGACCTCCGCCGCGCCCTCGGCGAAGCGCAGATCCTCGGGCCGCTCCCACGCCCAGAGGATCAGCGCCGACGCGGGCGCCCGCTCCCCGCCGCGACAGGCGGCGGGCGCGAGGAGACAGAGCAGCAACAGGCGCGCGCGCATCCCTTCATCATCGGCCAAATCGCGCCCCGTGCAACGGTCAGAAATCGGCGGGACACGTACTTTTGCGCCAGAAAGTACGTGTCCCCCTCTTCAACGCTCCCTCTCCCCGGCGGGGAGAGGGGATAAGGGAAGGAATGTCGATACGAACTAGACCGACAGTCCCGTCACCATCCGGCCGCGCAGGTCGGGCAGAGCGAAGGTGGTTTCGCCATCGCCGCCATAGGTCTTGCCGATCAGCTGGAACAGGGTCGGATTATCGCTGATGTGAAGCAGGGTGCCGTCGCAGAGCGCCCAGCCGGGCGGGAACGGGCCGGTCCCGGCGAAGGCGTAGATCTCGCCGGCCAGCTCGTAATATTCGGGGAAGGCGCCGGGGCCGCTATTCTGCTCGATCCTGCCCCCGGTCTCGATCAGATAGTTGAGGCCGAGGCCCGGCACGGACCCCGCGACCGCCTGGCCGACCGCGACCGGGGCGAGGCCGGGACCGGCGCCGGCCCCGACCGGGGCGCGGCCTCTGAGATCGGGCAGGGCGAAGCTGCCGCCGTCGCCGCCGAAGCTTTGCCCGATGACGTTGAAAAGCGGCCAATTGCCCTCGATCGGCAGCTGGCTGCCGTCGCAGACCAGCCAGCCGGGCGGCGCATAGGAGCCGGCGAACAAGGCGAGCGCGCCGAGCGCGGGATAAAAGCCCGCCGGCGCCTCCGGATTGGCATTTGCCCCGATCATCCAGGTCATCCCCAGGCCGAGCGGGCCGCTTTGGCCGATCGGGCCGCCGACCGCGGCGCGCCCGCGCAGGTCCGGCAGGGCGAAATCACTCTGGCCGTCGCCGCCATAATGGTTGAGGATCACCGAGAAGAGTTCGAGGTTCGCGCTGACCGGCACGATCTGGCCCTGGCACAGAGGCGCGCCGAACTCGGTATAGTCGGCGGCCAGCGTGCGGACCATCGCCGTCGTCGCCAGCGGCGGTGCCGTGGGGTCGCCCCACTTCTCCGGATAGACGCCGGCGGTGGCGAACAAAGTGGCCATCGCCAGGTTCGGCGGCATCGCGACCGCCTCGACCGGCGGCGCGCAGTCGCCGGCCTTGCTCGTCTCTTTCTCAGCCATCGCGCGTCTCCCCCGCGCCAAGGCTTATCCGATCGGGACGCGCTGGCAAGCGGCGCCGCTAATGGTGGGCCGGCCCGCCCGGATCGACGATCAGGAAGTTCTGCATCATGCCGGTGTCCTCGTGGGGGAGGATGTGGCAGTGGAAGACGGTCTTTCCGGGCCAGCCGAGGAAGCGCATCCTGACCACCACCTCGGTGTCCTTGGGAATCCAGATCGTGTCCTGGATCGTGCCGGGAAGCTGGACCGCGTCGCCGATCTTGATCACCTCGAACGAGACTTCGTGGATGTGGAAGGGATGGCCCTCCGTGCCGCCATGATGGGGGCCGGAGACGATGAGATGCCATTCCTCCTCGTCGCCGAGGCGAACCACGGTCGGGATCGCCTCGGTCTGATATTGCATGTTGTTGATCAGGAAATCGATGCCGACATAGGGGTTGGCGACGCCCGGGAAGGCGCCGCCGAACTCGAGCGTGCGGACCCGCTCGATGTCCTCGGGCTTGATCAGGGGATAATAGCGCGTCGGCGGCGGCAGCGCGGTCGGCAGGCCCATGTCCATCGGCTCGCCCTTGATCTCGATCTCGCAGACCGTCTTCTCGGCGCTTTCGAGGAATTGCTGGTTCTGGGCGAGCTGGATGACCTTGTAGATTCCCGGCCGGGGATTGCCCTTGATCAGGAATTCGGTGCGGTTGGCGGGCGCGAGCAGCATCTGCGCGGGGCCGGTCACCGGCACCGAGGCCACGGTCCGGACCGCATCGAAATTGACCCCGTCGAGCGCGATCAGATGGACGTCGTGATCCTCGACGATGATCGGCATCAGATTGTCCGAGCAGGCGTTGAGCATGCGGAAGCGGACCACCTCGCCGGGCCGCATCGTGATCCGCTGCACCGGGAGCTGGGTCGGCGTCGGCTGGGGCGGCGCGGCGGGGTTGTGGACCTCCTTGAAGAAGGGCTCGCCGTTCATCAGGAAGTAGCGCAGCGGATAGTCGCCGGTGGTGAAACCGCAATTCAAGGGCGGATTGGTCGGCACCGCCTTGCCCTGGGCGGGGTCGTATTTGGTGACGTTGCCGGCGAAGGTCTGCCAGATCGCGTTCTGCTGCGGCTCGTAATTCCAGATATCCTTGCCGGCGTCGGCCGGAACGTCGCTCGGGAACAGGCCGATATCCTGGATCGCGAGGACGATGTCGCGCGCGGCGCGGATCTGGGGGACGTCGTCGATCGGGCCCTGCATGATGATGATCCCGGCCATTCCGGTGACCGCCTGGACGACGGTCGAGCCGTGATGGTGGGGATGGTACCAGTAGAGGCCGGGCGGGTGGTCGTTGGGGATCTCGAACACATAATCCTGGCGGCCGCCGGTCGGCACCGCGATCATCGGCGCCAGCGGGTCGGAGGTGCCGAGCGGCTGGAACAGATGCGGGCGGATGTCGAGCCCGTGGAAATGGAGGTTGGTGAGGTCGAACCGGTGGGGGACGTTGTGATCGCCGTTCCAGCCGGCCGGGCTCATCGGCGGCAGGCCGTTTTCGAGGCGGACGCGCAGGGTCGCGCCCGGCCGGGTCACGATCGGCGGCCCCGGGATCTGGTCGTTATAGGCGCGCAGCCGCACCTTGTGGCCGTCGAGCGTGGTTTCCTTGAAGGCGCAGCGCAGATGATTCCAGTCGCCGCCGCCCGGGGGCGCCGCCGCCCGACGCCGCCGCTGCGCCTCGGCCGGCACCGCCGAAACGCCGCCGGACAATGCGGCCGCCGCCGCCGCGCCCTGAAGCAATTGCCGCCGCGAGATGCTGTCCATGGTCCCCCTCCATGCCGCCGATGTTTCGATGCCGCGAGGCTAGGATCGCGCCTCCGCCCGCGCAATGCGAATGCGCCCGCCGCGGCCGGGAGACTGCACCGATTTGGTGGGACCGTCACCCTTGCATCCCCTCGCACCCGGCGTAATAGCAAAGCGCCATGAGCAGCGCGCCCGCCACCAAGGCCTATCAGATCGTCGACCACCAATATGACGTCGTCGTCGTCGGCGCCGGCGGGTCGGGGCTGCGGGCGACGATGGGGGCGGCGCAGGGGGGGCTCAGGACCGCCTGCATCACCAAGGTGTTTCCGACGCGGAGCCATACCGTCGCCGCGCAGGGCGGGATCGCGGCCAGCCTCGGCAATATGGGGCCGGATCACTGGACCTGGCATATGTACGACACCGTCAAGGGCTCCGACTGGCTCGGCGACCAGGACGCGATCGAATATATGGTGCGCGAGGCGCCGGCCGCGGTCTACGAGCTCGAACATGCCGGCGTGCCCTTCAGCCGCACCAGCGACGGGCGCATCTACCAGCGCGCGTTCGGGGGGATGATGCAGAATATGGGCGAGGGGCCGCCCGCCCAGCGCACCTGCGCCGCCGCTGACCGCACCGGCCACGCGATGCTGCACGCGCTCTACCAGCAGTCCTTGCGGTACGACGCCGATTTCTACATCGAATATTTCGCGCTCGACCTCGTCATGGACGAGGGCGGGGCGTGCCGCGGCGTGGTCGCGCTCTGCCTCGAGGACGGCTCGGTGCACCGCTTCTCCGCCCAGGCGGTGGTGCTGGCGACGGGCGGCTACGGCCGCGCCTATTTCACCGCGACCTCGGCCCACACCTGCACCGGCGACGGCGGCGGCATGGCGCTGCGGGCGGGGCTGCCGCTGCAGGACATGGAGTTCGTCCAGTTCCACCCGACCGGTATCTACGGCGCCGGAGTCCTCATCACCGAGGGCGCGCGCGGCGAGGGCGGCTATCTCACCAATAGCGAGGGCGAGCGCTTCATGGCCCGCTACGCGCCCTCGGCCAAGGACCTCGCCAGCCGCGACGTCGTCTCGCGCTCGATGGCGATCGAGATCCGCGAGGGCCGCGGCGTCGGCGAGCACAAGGACCATATTTTCTTGCACCTGGACCATATCGATCCAAAAGTCCTCCACGAGCGCCTGCCCGGGATCACCGAATCGGGCAAGGTGTTCGCCGGCGTCGACCTGACCCGCCAGCCGCTGCCGGTGACGCCGACGGTCCACTACAATATGGGCGGGATCCCGACCAACTTTCACGGCGAGGCGGTCACGATCCGGGACGGCGATCCCGACCGGGTCGTGCCGGGCCTGTTCGCGGTCGGCGAGGCGGCCTGCGTCTCGGTCCACGGCGCCAACCGGCTGGGCTCGAACAGCCTCATCGACCTCGTCGTGTTCGGCCGGGCGGCGGGCCTCAGGCTCGCCGAGACGATCAAGCAGGGCGCCGCGCACCCGCCTCTCCCCAAGGAGGGCTGGGAACGGGCGGTCGCGCGGCTCGACCGGTTCCGCTTCGCCGCGGGCGCCCACCCGACCGCGGCGATCCGCACCGAGATGCAGCGCAACATGCAGGCGCATTGCGCGGTGTTCCGCACCGACGAGCTGATGCGCGAGGGGGTGACGAAGCTCGGCGAGACCTACAAGAAGATGGCCGACATCAACGTCACCGACCGCAGCCTGATCTGGAACACCGACCTGGTCGAGACGCTCGAGCTGGACAATCTCATCGCCCAGGCGAGCGTCACCATCGCGAGCGCCGTCAACCGCAAGGAGAGCCGCGGCGCCCACGCCCACGAGGATTATCCCGAGCGCGACGATGCGAACTGGATGAAGCACAGCTGCGCCTGGTTCGAAGGCTGGGGCGGCCAGGGCGGCGAGGTCAGGATCGATTACCGCCCGGTCCACGATTACACGCTCACCGACGAGGTCGACTATATCAAGCCGAAGGCGCGGGTCTACTGAAGGTGGCGCGGCGGGCGGCCCTCGTCGTCGCGCTCGTGCTGCTCGTCTTCGCCGCCCCCGCCCGCGCCGACAGCTGGTTTCCGCCGCACCGCACGACCTATTATTCGGCGAACCGGGCGGCCCGGCTGATCGTGACTCCACACGTCCCCGCGGACCAGCGGCAAAGGCCGTATGGCGGCGAGGTGCGAGGCCCGTCGGCCGCCGACGCGGCGCACGGCCTGCTGCAGCGGCGCGCCGGCCGCGGCCGCTGGATTCGACAGTGGGAAGGCCCGCTTCGCAACGAGGTCATGCCGGTCGCCGCGCTGGTCGCGGATTCGGGGCGCTATTTCGTGACCTTCGACGATTGGGGCGGGACGGGAACCGGGCCGAACGTCGTCGTCATCTATGACGGGGCGGGGCGCGTGATCCGCGCCCTGAGCCTGCCGGACCTGGTATCCGAGGATTATGCGCGTTCGCTGTGGCATAGCTTCGCCTCGATCTTCTGGGGCGGCGAACATCGTATTTCGGCGGACGGCGAGAGCCTCGTCCTGGACGTCGCCAGCCCCGAGGACGAATTGTACCAGGGCGGAGGCCCGCTCACGCTCGAGGTCGCGCTGGCCACGGGGCGGGTGACGCCGCCCGCGGGCCCGGCCTGGGAGACCGCGCTGGCGGCGTCGGCACGGGTGCGCGCGCAGCAGCGCGCATGGGCGGCGCGGCGGCTGGCCTATATGACCGATCCGTTGCTCGGCCCCGTCGACGGCGACCGCAATGCGTGGGAGCAATATTTGACCGAGGCCTATTACCGCCTCTTCCCGGGACCGGTTCATCCGACCGGCTGGTCGCTGTCGCGGCCCGGCTCGCCACGCTATGCGGAAGACCGCAATTTCGTCGCCTCCATTCTTCGTTCGCCCCTCCACCCGGACGTGGCGGTTCTCCTGGCTTCCCCCGACGAGGAGGATCTGATCGGCTTCCTGGGCGAGAGCCTGGCCCGGATTCCGCCCGGCGCGTGGCGCGGCAACAGCCTCTACGTCGCGGCCCATGACGCGAACTGGCCGCGCATCGCCGCGCTGATCGAACCGACCGGCGCAACTCCGGTCCAGATCGATCCGACCGAGCCGATAGCGCAACTGCCCGAACGCCTCCGCATCTACAGGGAAACGGGAGCGTCAGGCGCCTTGACTCCCGAAGAATCCCGGGAAGATTGAGAAATATGGCCGGGGGGAGGCGCAAACCTGTGCAGGCGGTGCTGCTGCGAGCCCTGGCCGGACTGTTTCTGCTCCTGCCGACCGTGGCCGCGCCGCAACCCGGTCAGCCGCCGCGGCACAGCGCGCCGGCGCCGTTTCTGGGCACCGGGGCGCCGGTCGAGATCCAGGCGCGGGCCGACCAGGGCATGCAGATCGAGCGCGACCGCGCGCCGGCGGCCGAGCTCGACGAGCATCGCAGGCTCGACCGGGCGCTGAGGGCGCTGCTGCCGCAGCGCGCCGGCACCATCGACGCCTATGTCGTCGCGATCGCGCTCGACAGCGATCCCGTGTTCGCCCGCGAGGCCCGCGCCGCCGGCGAGGTGCTGCGCCGCCGCTACAATGCGGCCGGCCGCACGATCGTCCTCGCCGGCACCGACGGCGGCGGCCCGAGCCAGCTTCCGCGCGGCAGCCCGGCGACGCTCGCCGTCGCGCTGGCCCGGATCGCCGAGCTGATGAACAAGGAAGAAGATGCGCTCATCCTCTACACCACCAGCCACGGCGCGCCGTTCGGCCTCTATTACAATGACGGCGACAGCGGCTACGGGCTGATCTCGCCCAACCGGCTCGCCGCGATGCTCGACCAGCTCGGGCTTTCCAACCGGCTGCTGATCCTCAACGCCTGCTTCGCCGGCGTCTTCGTGCCGCGGCTGCAATCGGAGACGGGCGCGATCGTCACCGCCGCTTCGGCGGACCGCAGCTCGTTCGGCTGCATCGCCGAGAACGACTGGACCTTCTTCGGCGACGCCCTGATCAACCACGCGATGCGCGCGCCACGACCGCTCGCCGCCGCCTTCGCCCAGGCCGGCGCGCTGATCGCCGGCTGGGAAGGGCAATATCGGGTGATGCCGTCGCAGCCGCAGATCCGGATCGGCCCGCGCGCGCAGAGCTGGCTCGACGCGCTCGAACGGCGGATCCCGCCGGCAGCGACCCAGCCGGTCGGCCGGCCGGCGGTCGAAACCAGCCGGGCGCTGCTGCCGCAGCCGCACTGAGCGACCGCTCGTCGAAGCCGGACGGCGCTCCGCCGAAACGCCCGCGCCGGCGTCGCGCCCGCCTGCCAGGATTCGGCCATGATCCAGTTCATGGCCGCGCTCTCCCTGCTCGCCGCCGCGCCGGCGGCCGGCTGGCACCTGATCCCCGGCACGCTCGAGCCCAATCGCGGGCCCGACGGCAATTCGGTCTTCCTCGAGGCCCCGGACGGGCTGATCCTCGTCGATACCGGCCGCCATCCCGAGCATCGCGACCGGCTGCTCGCTTATGCGCGCGAGCGCGGGCGGCCCATCGTCGCGGTCTTCAACACCCACTGGCACCTCGACCACAGCACCGGCAATGCCGAGATTCGCGCCGCCTATCCGGCCGCGCCGCTCTATGCGAGCGAAGCGATCGAGGGCGCGCTCGCCGGCTTCCTGCGCGCCGGCCGGGAGAGCGCCGAGCAAGCGCTGGCGGCGGGCCGGATCCCCGAGGCGAACCGGGCCGAGGTCGCGCGCTTCTTCAGCGTCATCGACCATCCCGAGGCGCTGCGGCCGACGCGCCCGGTGACCCGCTCGGGCGATCTGCTCGTCGGCGGGCGGCGGCTCCGCGTCAACCTCGCCCGCCATGCGGCGACCGAAGGCGACGTCTGGATCTACGACCACAGGGCGCGCCTCGTCATCGCCGGCGATCTCGTCGTCGCGCCGGTGCCGTTCATGGACACCGCCTGCCCCGAGGGCTGGCGCCGCGCGCTCGACGCGATCGCCGCGACCCGCTTCACCCTCCTGATCCCCGGCCATGGCGCGCCGATGGACCGGCGGGCCTTCCTCGCCTGGCGGGCCGCCTATAATGATTTCGTCGACTGCGGCCTTTCCGCCCGGCCGCGCGCCGACTGCATCGCTCTCTGGCGGCGCGAAGCGGCCCAATTCATCCCGGCGGGCCGCGAAGCGATGGTCGACAGTCTCGCCGGCTACTATCTCGACAGCCGGCTGCGCTCGGCCCCCGAGGAGCGGCGGCGTTACTGCCCGGCGGCCGCCTGAAGGGCGGCGCGGACGCCCGCCATGTCGGCGGCGAAGGCTCCGGCCAGCGCCTCATCGGAAAGGTCCGCTTTGTCGACCACCTGGCTCATCGCGAGGCCGATTCGCAGCGTCGCGCCCCAGCGCCCGTCGGGCAGGCGGACGCATTTGACCGGCTGGCCGACGCGGACACCGGCGAGCGCCATCGCCTTGTGCCATCGTTGCGCGTCCTCGAAGCTCGCGCCGCCGGGCTTCAGCGCGGTGAGATCGAGCGTCGACAATGTCCGCATCTCGATCGGATGGGTGTCGGCGTCCTCGACATGGCCGGGGGGATAGGGGGCGACGCGGCGGGCCGGCGTCTGCTCGACGATCTCGGCGCGGACCGCGGCGTGGAAGGCGAGGATGACGCGCTCGACCTCGGCGGCCGGCAGGCGCTCGAACCGCTCGAGCTCGAACACCGACGCCTCCAGGCGCAGCAGCAGGCCGGGATTGGCGCCCTCGGTGAGGGTCTCGGCGCCCGGCCAGCGCGCCGGCCATTCGGCGCGGCGGAAGATGGTGGAAAATCCGCCCGGCAGCGGCTGCGCGCGCTGCATGAAGGCGGCCGGCACCAAAGCGAAGCCGCTGAACGGCGGCCCGCCCATGAACTTGGAGCCGGTCACGAACACGATCGCGCCGCGCGCCAGATAGTCCCTGACCGCCGCCGCGGTGATCCGCGCCTGGCAGGCGTCGACCACTAGGGTCGCGCGCTCTTTATGCCCGGCCGCGAGCCGATCGATGTCGCCGAGCTCCGGCAGGATCAGGCCGGTCTTCGAGCCGTGGACGACATGGACGAGGCTGTGGCGGCTCGCCCGCGCGGCGGCGGCGATCGAGCCGTCCATGCGCGCCGCGATATAGGTCGAGGGGCGCACCCGCCCCATCCGGTCGCGGACCGGAATGTCGATCAGGTCGAGCGTGGCGCCGCCGAGGCCCGGCACCGGATCGCCCGGCCGCACCGCGACTCCGAGCGCGGTCTCGTCGGCGAAATAGAGGCCGTGGGCGGAATGGATGCAGCCCGAGCCGACCTCGTCGGCGCCGAGCAGGATCGCGTGGATGCCGCCCGGCGCGCGGCCGCCGGCGGCGGCGAGCGCGACATATTCGAGGTCGGTGCCCGAGGGCGCGAAGACGATCTCGATCTCGTCCGCCGCGCCATAGGCGGCGCGGATCCTTCCCCGCAGCGCCTCGAGCCGCTCCGCATAGAGCGCGGGCGAAGGGTCGCCGCCGATCTCGGCCAGCACCTTTTCGGCCCGCGCATAGGCGGCCGCCGAAATGTCGTTCGCGGTCGAGGAGGCGTAAGCGATCACGTCGCGCGGCCAGGGCGTGCTGTAATAGCGGTTGAGGCCGGTCGCCGGATCTATGAGGATGCGGGCGTCGCCGCCTTCGGTCATCAACCGGGCCGCCTCATCTCCTTGAACGCTGACGATCATAACCTTGCACCGGCTCCGGGAGGCGACTAACGGGACCTCCTATCATGCCGGGTCGCGGCAACATTGTGGCGGCAGGCTTTTTTTGCGTTTTGCGGAAAGCGACCTTCCCCTTGACCCCCTTCGAGACGCGCACGATCCCGGCTTCGGCCAAGGACCGGCTGCGCATCATGTTCATCGCCAAGCACGCCAAATGGGCGGGCGGTCTCCATCCGGAGGACGGCAATCACGCGCTCTACCATGTCGAGACCCGCGAGATATTGCAGGGCCTCGGGCTCAACCTGGTGCTCGAGGACGATTACCGGGCGCTGTTCCAGAAGCCCGCCGTGGATTTCGTCTTCCCGCTCCTCAATCGCGGCGGCTTTTTGAACAGCGAGATGATGCTGCCTTTGCTCTGCACGCGGCTCGGCCTGCCCTATCTCGGCGCGAGCCCGATCCTCCGGGGCCTCGCCGACGACAAGCACCTTTCGAAGCTGTGCGCGGCCGCGCGCGGCATCCCGACCGCGCCCTGGGCGATCTACCGCCGCGGCGCGCCGGTGACGCGGGACAAGTGCCCGGCCGGCGAGCGGCTCGTGATCAAGCCCAATGCGTCCTCGGCGAGCTGGGGAGTCCAGGACGCGCGCGACTGGGCCGGCGTCGCGGCGGCGGTGGCCGACATCCACGGCCAGGGCCATGACGCGATCGTCGAGCCGTTCCTCAACGGCAGCGACGTCGAGGTGCCGGTGATCACGATCGACGGCGAGCCGGTCGTGATGCCGATGATGCTGTTCGAGCAGGCCGACCCGACCCATTTGCGCACCTATTACGAGAAGCGCGACCTCGTCGAGCGCGGCCACAAATACCAGCTCGTCGATTTCGAGGACGGCGACTGGGCGCCGCGGATCGCCGGGATGACGCTGGCCATCGCCGAGGAATTCCGGCCGTTCGACTATGGCCGCTACGAGTTCCGCCTCGACCTCGAGACCGGCGCCTGCAACTTCCTCGAGGTCAACCTCCAGGCCAATCTCTGGTCGCAGAAGGTGTTCGGCCGCTCCGCCCTGCGCGCCGGCCTCACCCAGTCGCAATTGATCGAGACGATCCTCTACGAGGGCCTCGCCCGCCACGGCCTCCTCGATGGCTGAGCGCTTCACCGTCATCATCCTAGCCGCGCAGCGCGACGGCCGGCTCGATCCGCTCGCCGCCGAAGCGGGCGTCAGCCACAAATGCCTGGTGCCGATCGGCGGCCGGCCGCTGCTCGCCCATGTGCTGGCCGCGCTTGCCGAGGTCGACGGAATCGAAAGCGTCCGAATCGCGGTCGAGCCGGGCGCCGACGCGGCGCTGCGGCCGCTCGCCGCCGCCTCGGGCCTGCCGGTGGCGTTCGTGCCGGCCGCCGATACGATCACCGACAGCGTCTATGCGGCCGCTCTGGGGTCTAAGGCCCCGCTGGTGATCACGACGGCGGACAACGTCCTCCTGACGCCGGCGGCGGTGCGCCAGGTGGCGGACCGGCTCGCGAGCGGCGACGACACGGTAATCGCGCTCGCCCGCAAGGAGGACGTGCTCTTCGCCCATCCCCAGGGCCAGCGCCGCTTCTACAAGTTCCGCGACGGCGAATATTCGAACTGCAACCTCTACGGCCTGTCGGAGCGCGGCCTCGCGCTCGCCGAGAGCTTCCGCGAGGGCGGCCAGTTCGCCAAGAACCCGATGCGGATCGCCCGCGCCTTCGGCCTCTGGAACCTGCTCATCCTGCGCTCCGGCCTGATCAGCCTCGACCGGGCGATGCAGCGGCTCGGGCGCCGCATGGGCCTGCGGGTCTCGGCGCTGGTGCTCGAGGACGGCGCCCACGCGATCGACGTCGACAATGCGCGCACCTACCAGATCGCCGCCGAGCTTCTCGACAGGCGCGCCGCCTGAGCGTATCGGATCGCGCATGGCCGAATTCACGCTGCCCAAGAACAGCAAGATCCGGAAGGGCAAGGCCCATCCCGCCGCCGCCGGCGCGGCCCGGACCAAATCGTTCAGGATCTACCGCTACGATCCCGACAGCGCGGAAAATCCGCGCTACGACACGTTCGAGGTCGATCTGGACGGCTGCGGGCCGATGGTGCTCGACGCCCTCATCAAGATCAAGGCGGAGCAGGACCCGACCCTCACCTTCCGCCGCTCGTGCCGCGAGGGGATTTGCGGCTCCTGCGCGATGAACATGGGCGGCACCAACGGCCTCGCCTGCACCACCGCGATCGAGGATCTGAAGGGCGAGATCCGGATCACGCCGCTGCCGCACATGGACGTGATCAAGGATCTGGTGCCCGACTTCACCCATTTCTACGCCCAATATGCCTCGATCGAGCCGTGGCTCAAGGCGGGGACGGCGCCGGCGGACGGCAAGGAGCGGCGGCAGTCGCCCGAGGACCGCTCGAAGCTGGACGGCCTCTACGAGTGCATCTTGTGCGCCTGCTGCTCGACCGCCTGCCCCTCCTACTGGTGGAATTCGGACAAGTTCCTCGGCCCCGCCATCCTCCTCCAGGCCTATCGCTGGCTCGCCGACAGCCGCGACGAGGCGGGAGCGGCGCGGCTCGACGACCTCGAAGACCCGTTCCGCCTCTACCGCTGCCACACGATCATGAACTGCGCCAACGTCTGCCCCAAGGGCCTCAACCCCGCCAAGGCGATCGCCGAGACCAAGAAATTGCTGCTGGAGCGGGCGGTCTGACCATTGCTGCCGCCGCAGAGTGAAAGAGGCTGATGGCCGGCAAATATGAGACAGTTAGGCCGCCGCGCTTCGAGGTGGAGCAGGGCCTCGGCGGCGAGCGCATCCGGGTTCGCGCCCGGCGCAACCTGTTCATGCTGCTGTTCCTCCCCTTCTGGCTGATCGTGTGGACGGGCGGCGGGATCGCGGCCGCCGCCGAGTTCGCCCGTACCGGCGAACCGTTTCTGGCGCTCTGGCTTTGCGGCTGGGCCCTGGGCTGGATTTTCGCGGTCTTGATGCTGGCCTGGATGCTGGCGGGCGCGGAGCTGATCGGCGTCAACGCCGGCGACCTGGAGATCGAACAGAGCCTGTTCGGCTTGACCCGCAGGCGGCTGTACTGCGGCCGGGACGTACGCAATCTTTCCCCCGCCCCGGCGCCGCCGTTCTTCGCCCAGGCGCAGATTTCGCTGCCGTTCCTGATGCGGTCGCGTTTCGGCGCCGTGAAGTTCAACTATGGCGGGCGCACCGTCTATGCCGCGCAGGGGCTCGACGAAGCCGAGGGACGGATGATCGTGGACCGGTTGCTGCGGCATCTGCCGCCCGGTGCGGGCAGCTAGATGGACGTCCACCCCGCCATCCGCCACGCGCCCGATCCCGACCATCCCGGCTGGTGGAGCTGGGATATCGCCGACGACGGCAAGTTTCAAGCGGTGGTCGGCAAGCTGCTGGTGCGGCCCGACGGGGAAGGCCGCGCGGTCTGCCGGATGTTTCCGGAGGAGCGGCATTCGAACCTCGGCGACATGGTCCATGGCGGGGCGCTCCTCACCTTCATCGACATGGCTTTGTTCGCGGGCGGGCGGCTGGCGGGGGCGAACGTGATCCGGGCGGTGACGCTCGATCTCTCGACGCGCTTCCTGTCGCGCGGGCGGATCGGGGTGCCGCTCGACGCCGAGGTCGAGCTGCTGCGCGAGACCAGGCGCCTCGTCTTCCTCGCCGGCAAGGTCGTCCAGGAGGGCGAGCTGGTTGCCTCCTTCTCGGGCGCGCTGCGCAAGGCCGGCCGGGAGCCGTGACCGCGGTTTCGGAGCGCTACCGGGCGCTGGTCGCGGCCGGCGAATTGCAGCCGGATCAGGACCAGCAACGCGCGGTCGCGGTGCTCGACACGCTTGCCGGCCGGCTCGCGGCGAGCCGGCGCGGCTTCTTCCGGCGCCCGCCGCCGCCCGGCGGCGCCTATCTGTGGGGCGGGGTCGGGCGCGGCAAATCGATGCTGATGGACCTGGCCTTCGAGACGATCGCCTATGCGCCCAAGCGCCGAGTCCATTTCCACGAATTCATGATCGAGGTGCACGAGCGGCTGCGCGCCGAGCGCGAGAAGGAGGAAGGCGATCCGGTCGCCGCGGTCGCCGCGGCGATCGCCGAGGAGGCGAAATTGCTCTGCTTCGACGAGATGGTAATCAACAATCCCGCCGACGCGATGATCCTGTCGCGGCTGTTCTCGCGGCTGCTGGAGGAGGGCGTCACCGTCGTCACCACCTCGAACCGGCCGCCCCGCGACCTCTATCTCGACGGCCTCAACCGCGAACTGTTCCTGCCCTTCATCGACCTCGTAGAGCGTGAGCTCAAGGTGGTGCCCTTGAATGGCCCGACCGACTACCGGCTCGACCGCCTGGGCGGCATGCCGACCTGGTACGTGCCGAACGGGCCGGAAGCGACGGCGGCACTGTCCGAGGCGTTCTTCCGCCTCACCGACTATCCGGTCGAGGACCGCGCCAAGGTGCCGGCCGAGGATCTGGCGCTGCCGGGCGGGCGGATCCTGCACGTGCCGAAGAGCCTCAAGGGCGTCGCGGTCTTCTCGTTCAGGCGGCTCTGCGGCGAGGCGCGCGGCGCCGCCGACTATCTGGCCGTCGCCCGCCGTTACCATACACTGATCCTGGTCGGCATCCCGGTCATGGGCCCGGAGAAGCGCAACGAGGCGGCGCGCTTCGTCACCCTGATCGACGCGCTCTACGAGCATAAGGTGAAATTGCTCGCCGCCGCCGACGCGGCGCCCGACGCGCTCTATCCGGCCGGCGACGGCGCCTTCGAGTTCGAGCGCACCGCCTCGCGCCTCATCGAGATGCAGAGCGCGGAATATCTCGCGGAAGGGCATGGCGAAGCCTGACCTCCACCGTCATTCCCGCGAAAGCGGGAATCCAGCTGTTCTCCGCGGCCGCCGAAAAGTAACGCTGGACTCCCGCTTTCGCGGGAGTGACGGTGGAGGAAAGAAGGAGACTCCCCGTCATGCGCCTCGCCCTGATCGCCGCCGCCTTGCTGTCCACCGCCGCCATCGCCGCCGCGCAGACGCCGGTCCGAGTCGACATGCAGACCAGCGACCCCTGGCACGCCAAGGCGCGCGAGATCTACGCGCATGCCATCTCGCTGCAGACCGTGCAGGGCCGCAACGCCAGCCCGCAGCTCGCCGCCTACCTTCAGGAGCAGTTCCGCGCGGGCGGGCTCACGGGCGTCACCATCCATCCCTATGACGACACCGCCGCCCTGATCCTGCGCTGGCCGGCGGCGCGGCCCACGAACCGCAAGGCGATCCTGCTGATGGCGCATATGGACGTGGTCGAGGCGCGCCGGGCGGACTGGTCGCGCGATCCGTTCACGCTCGGCGAGGAGGGCGGCTATTTCTACGGGCGCGGCACGCTCGACGACAAGCAGGGAGTGACCGCGATCACCACCGCCTTGCTGCGGCTGCGGGCCGAGGGCTTCCAGCCGGGCCGCGAGATCATCGTCCTGTTCACCGGCGACGAGGAGACCGGCGGCAACGGCGCCGACCATGCCGCCAACGAATGGCTCGACACCTCCACCATCGACTTCGCCCTCAACGGCGATGCGGGCGGCGGCGTGTTCCTCGCCGACGGCCGGCTGCTCGGCTTCGGCATCCAGACCGCCGAGAAAATCTACCAGAGCTTCACCCTCACCGCGACCAATCCCGGCGGCCACAGCTCGCGGCCGCGCCCCGACAATGCGATCTACGCGCTCGCCCACACGCTCGAGCGGCTCGAGCGGCACCGCTTCGAGCCCCGTCTCAACGAGACCACGCGCGCCTACTTCCGCCACCGCGCGGAGTCGGCGAGCCCCGAGCTCGCCGCGGCGATCAACCGCTGGCTCGCCAACGAGAATGACGGCGAGGCGGCCGATCTGATCGAGGCGTCCGAGACCGAGGTCGGCCTGACCCGGACGCGCTGCGTCGCCACCAGGCTCGAGGGCGGCCATGCCGACAATGCGCTGCCGCAGCTCGCCCGCGCCACGGTCAATTGCCGGATGTTCCCGGGCACCGATCCGGCGACCGTGCTGGCGACCCTGCGCCAGCTCGGCGCGGCCGATCATGTCGCGGTCGAGCCGGTCGACGTGGCCCGACCGACCGACGCCTCGCCGCTGCGCGAGGACGTGGTCGGCGCCTATACGGCCGCCGTGCGCGCCCGCCATCCCGGCGCCGCGATCACGCCCGACATGTCGACCGGCGCCACCGACGGCCTCTATTTCCGCGCCCGCGGCGTGCCGGTCTACGGCGTCGACGGCTCGTGGGCGGTGATCCCGGCCGACGAGCGCGCCCACGGCCGCGACGAGCGGCTGCCGGTGCGCGCCTTCTACAACGACGTCGACCACTGGACCGACCTGATCCGCCGGCTGGCGCGCTAGGCCGGGATGGGGGACAGTCCCTAAAGGGACAGTCCCCGCGCGAGGGACTGTCCCCGGACGGGGACTGTCCCGGTTCTACTTGTCGGCATCCTCCGCTTCGGCGGGGGCTTCCGCCTCGGCGGGGGCCGCGGCCGTGGCATCGGCCGGGGCGCAGCGCCAGTTGAAATGGTTGCTCGCCTCGTTCTCGCGGGTGACGGTGCAGTTGGTGCGGATCTCGTTGCCGCCGCCGTCGCGCAGGACCGCGTGACCGGTCATGTGCATGTCGTCCTGCCTGGTCAGTTCGAGCTCGGTGACCTCGGCCTGCTGGGCGAGCGACTGCCGGATCGTGTTCTTCATGCCGTCGATCACGCGCTGGTCGATCGCCGGCAGGCAGCGCCAATTGTAGGAGCCCGCCTTGGCCGCGTCGGGCGTGGCCGTGCAGTTCAGCCGGCCCTCGCTGCCGTCGGCGGCCCGGACCTCGGCGAAGCCGGCCATGTTGTCGCCCTGCATGGTCATCTCGACCTGGTTCACGGTCGCTCCGTTCTTCGACAGCTCGGCGCGGATGGCATTCTCCATCCTGTCCTCGCTGCTCGCCATCGAGCAGCCGGCGGCCGCGAGCGCGCAGCCCAGGTAAATCGCGATCTTCCTCATTTCCTTCCCCCTTCGATTCGCCCGGCACGAGCGGAGATTGCCGAAACCTCCCCTCTTTCCCCGATTCGCGCAACCCCGCTCGATCCGGCGTCGCCTCGCCCGATGGCGGGGAACTCTCCCCGCCCGGCGGCATTGGCCGGGCGAAGGAGATCAACCATGCTGGCAACCCGCAACGCCGTCGCCAATCTCGCGGTCAGCGATCTCGATCGCGCGCGCGAATTCTACACCGGCAGGCTCGGCCTCAAGGAGGTCGATCATGAAGGAGACGAGCTGATCGTGCTCGAGAGCGGCGACAGCAAGGTCAACGTCTACCGCTCGGACTATGCCGGCACCAACGAGGCGACCGCGGTCACCTGGGCGGTCGACGACATCGATGCCGAGGTCGCCGCGCTGAAGGGCAAGGGCATAATGTTCGAGCATTACGACATGCCCGGCCTCGCGCTCGAGGGCGACGTCCATGTCGGCGACCATATGAAGGTCGCCTGGTTCAAGGACCCCGACGGCAACATCCTCAACATCGTCCAGGGCTGAAGCGTCGGCCTAAGCGGTTGCCCGCCGCGCGGCGCGCGTCTAAGCGGGCGCCGATCAGGCCGCGTCCCGCGGCCCCTTCGCTTTCGAGCTGGAAAGGATCGGAAGGGCCCATGGCTCGCAACAGGATCGCATTGATCGGCGCCGGCAATATCGGCGGGACACTGGCCCACCTCGCCACCTCGAAGGAGCTCGGCGACGTCGTCCTGTTCGACGTGATCGAGGGCGTGCCGCAGGGCAAGGCGCTCGATCTTTCGCAATGCGGCCCGATCGAGGGCTCCGACGTCGCCCTCAAGGGCTCGAACGACTATCGCGACATCGCCGGCGCCGACGTCATCATCGTCACCGCCGGCGTCGCCCGCAAGCCGGGGATGAGCCGCGATGACCTGCTCGGCATCAACCTCAAGGTGATGAAGGCGGTCGGCGAGGGGATAAGGACCCACGCGCCGGGCGCCTTCGTGATCTGCATCACCAATCCCCTCGACGCGATGGTCTGGGCGCTGCGCGAATATTCGCAGCTGCCCCACCATATGGTGGTCGGAATGGCGGGCGTGCTCGATTCGGCGCGCTTCCGGACCTTCCTCGCCGAGGAATTCGGAGTCTCGGTGCAGGACGTCACCGCCTTCGTGCTCGGCGGCCATGGCGACACGATGGTGCCGATCGTCGAATATTCGACCGTCGCCGGAATCCCGATCCCCGACCTCGTCAGGATGGGCTGGTCGACCAAGGAGCGGATCGACGCGATCGTCAAGCGCACCCGCGGCGGCGGCGGCGAGATCGTCGCCCTCCTGAAGACCGGCTCGGCCTATTACGCCCCCGCCACCGCCGGCATCGAGATGGCCGAGGCCTATTTGAGGGACAAGAAGCGCCTCCTCCCCTGCGCGGTCCACCTCACCGGCCAGTACGGCGTCGACGACCTCTATGTCGGCGTCCCCTGCATAATCGGCGCGGGCGGCGTCGAGAAGGTGGTGGAGATCGAACTGAACGAGGAGGCGAAGGCCAATTTCCAGGTCTCGGTCGACGCGGTGAAGGAGCTGCTCGCGGCCTGCAGGGCGATCGATGGCGCGCTGGCCTGACCTTGCCGCGCTGGCCGCGATTCTTGCCGCGACTCCGGCCGGGCTCTACGCCCGCACGCCGATCGATCCGGCGGCGCTGGCGCAGGGCGCGCTTGCCTGCCGCGGCATCCCGGACGAGGTCGCCGCGGCGGAGCGCCGGATCGTGGAGCTCGGCTGGCCGCGCACCCGCCGGGGCGAGGGCGGGCCGGTGCTCGCCTTCGAACGCGACGGCCTTTTGCTGGTTCTGGTCCCGCCCGACGGGCAGGGACACACTTTGTCATGCGGAGTCCTCGCGCGGGTCCGCCGCTCGGTGAGCGAGGCGGACATCGTGGCCGCGGTGTCGGCGGCATTCGGCCGGCAGCCCAGGCCCGGAAACGCGGGCGGGTTTCCCGTGTGGGAGCTTGACGGCGGCCAGGTCGCGGCCGTCTCGTTCGACGGCGAAGGCGGCGTTCTCTTCAACTTCTGGTATCCCCGCGCCAGGGCCCGCTAAAGGAATCTCATGTCGATCCTCGCCAAATCCGATGCCGCGGCCGTCGTTCGAGGGACGATCGGCGCGCTCGCCCTGCTCGCCGCGCCGGCGCTCGCCGCCGCACAGGATCCGCCGCGCTCGGCCGACGAGGAGATCCTGCAGATCTACGAGTCCGTCTGCGTCCGCGGCGAGGAGGCTCCGGCCGGGTTCCAGCCGGTCGAATGGAGCGAGTTCCCGGAGGCGCTTCGGCTGATGAACACCTACGGCCATGAAGGCACCTTCCTGCGCCGCGAGGGCGATGGCCGCTTGGTCTACATCGCCCGCACCAGCGGCGCCGGCCATGATTCGGTGGTGGCGAGCGAACGGCGCTGCGGGGTCGCGATCCGCGGCGCGAGCTTCGATCGGCTCGCGAGGGCGTTCGGCCGGCAGCTGCGCACGCGCCCGATGAGGATGAATATGATCGGGCATCAGGTGATTATGTTCCCGGCCTCGCCGCTCGGCCTGCTCTCGGTCAACGAGGCCGACGAGGGCTGGATCATCGTCAGGGCCTACGACATTTCGATGCGGGCGAACTGAGAAGGAAGGGTGGAAACCCAAATGAGCATTGCCGCCAATTCCGTCCCGCTGCTCGCCGCTCTCGCGCTCGCGTCCGCGGCGCGCGCGGACATTCCCGAGGACAGGGTGATGGTGCCGCTGTTCATGGAGACCTGCGCGACCGGCGAGATCACGCTCGCGGCGCGGCGCGCGGCGATCGAGGGCAATGGGCAATGGACGGAGATCCCGGCCGACGACCTCGACATGGCGCGGCTCGGACAGGTGCCGGCGCAGGTGCCGGTCGGCCATTTCAACCGGCCCGCGACCGTCCGCCAGTGGCGCCGAACGGTCGACGGCAAGGAGGTCCGCGCGATCCTCGCCACCTACGAGCGCGGCAATTATCCGAACGTCTGCGCGATCATCGTCCCGGACGTCGCCAACGCGATGGGCTATATGTCTCCGTTCCGCGCCGCGCTGCGGCCGCTCGGCCTTTCCGGCAAGAGCACCGACCTGCCCCATTATCAGGAATATAGCGGGCGGCTCGCGGACCGGCGCAAGGCGCGGGCCGACATCTTCTCGCGGACGCGGGTCCGCGGCGCGCCCCGCAGCATGCACATGTACATCGCCTTCGAATGAGCAGCGCCCTCGTCGCCCTGCTGCTCGCGCTCCAGGCCCCGGCCGCGCCCGAGGGCCTGCCGCGCACCACGCCGGCCGAGGCCGCCGCCGGCGCGGCCGCCTGCCGCGGGCTGCCCGACGATTACGAGGCGGCGGTGCGCCGGCTGCTCGATACGGGCTGGGAGCGGGCGACGCCCTCCGGTCCGCCGCAGCCGAATGCGCAGCCGCTGCCGATTTTCGGCCGCGGCCACGTCATCCTGCTGCTGCCGCCGCCCGATCCCGCGCATCCCATGCCCGGCACGGGCTGCATGGTCACGGTCGCCTTCGAGCGGGGCGTCCGCTGGGCGGACGTCGTCGCGGCGGCGACCGCCGCCTTCGCGGCGCCGGCGGAATCCAGCAGCGACTCGGGCGCGATATGGCAGCTCGACGACGGCCGCTATCTGGTGATGCTGATGCGGCGCGATCAGCGCGGCGTGCCCGGCGCCACCTTCGTCGTCGCACCCACGCGGCCCGCCGGACGCCGCTGATGCCGGCCGCTGTCGGAGCCGGAGCCCTGAGCGCGCTGATCCTGCCACTTGCGGGCGCGGCCGCGCAGCCCGCTTCAACGCCGGCTTCGGCCGCCGCGCCGCGGAAGAGCGGCGACCCGTCCGAGGTGTTCCGCGGCATCTGCCTCGAGGGCGGGCTGTCGATGACTCGCGAGCAGGCGGCGCCGGTCGCGCTCGGCGCGCTGCCGGCGGGCGCGCGCGCCGCGCTCGGCGCTTATGCCTTCCGGACCGACTCGGTCCCGCTCCGCGTTGCCCGCCGGCTGCGGCCGGAAGAGGTGCCCAACGCCTTCTTCCAGCTCGACCCTGGCAACGCCTATCTGATGGCGCCGCGCGCCGATGCCGCGCCGGAGACGACCGGTCGGCAATGCGCGGTCTTTTGGCGCGGCGCGCACTGGCCGGAATTGCGCGCGACGCTGAGGCCCTGGCTCTTCGTGCCCGATCCGGGGGCGCCGCCCAATGCCTATCGCGGCCGCGTCGCGATCGAGGTCGTCCTCCGCGGCCAGCTCATTTCCGTGGCCAGCCACAATGGCTGGACGATGATGCGGACGGCGCCGGTCGAGAGCGTCGCGTCGGCGGCCGCGCCTCCCCAGCCCGGAGACCCGCGAGTGGCCGCGCCGGCCGCCGCCATCGCCGCCGCCCAGACCTGTCGCGAGGCGCCGCTCGATTTCGAAGCAGCCCGGCGCTACGTCCGGAGTCACGGCTGGTCCGAGACGGACGCCGGCCTGTCCCGCCGGATGCGCGCGATGATCATGCCATTCCCCGTGTTCGAGCGCGGCCCCATCGTGCTCACCCTGCTGCCGCAGGACAGTGGCCGCAGCGGTTCGTGCGGGATAACCGCCCCGATGGCGAGCGGTACCGTCTGGGCCGACCTGCTTGCGGCCGCCACCGCCGCCTTCGGCCGCGCCCCGCTCTCGAGCGAGGCGAACGAGGCGCGCTGGACGTTCGACGACCGCTCCGCCACCGCCACGCTTGTCGATGGCGCGCTGATCATCCGCTTTCGCCCGCCCGAACCGGCGGCGGAGCCGAAGCGATGAGCGCCGCCGCCGCCCTGCTGCTGCTCGCCGCCCAGGCGCCGCCGCCGACCGGCATCGGCGCGGAGGGGGCGTGCCTTCGCCAGGCGATGCGACAATTTCCCGAATTCGCCGCCTGGTTCGCGGCCAATCGCGAACGCGTCCTCGCCGGGATGGGCATTTCTCCCGAACCCGCCCTTCCGGGCGTGCCTGCTATCGGCATACCGATGGAGTTTCGCCTTCCGAACGGGACCGGCTTCGTGGCCGAATTTCCGGCCGAGGTCCGCGCCGCAAACCCGGCGATCGATCTCGCCTGCATCGGCGATATGGGCCGGCACCGGATCACCGCCCTCCATTTCAACAATGTGATCAGGCGCCCCCAGCCGGGCGAAGTCTGGAGCTTCTGAATGTCGATTTTCGTCAATTCCGATACCAAGGTGATCACCCAGGGCATGACCGGCGAGACCGGCACCTTCCATACCGAACAGGCGCTCGCCTACGGGACGAAGATGGTCGGCGGAGTCACCCCCGGAAAGGGCGGCCAGACCCATATCGGCCTGCCGGTGTTCGACACCGTCGCCGAGGCGGTCGCCGCGACCGGCGCCGACGCGACCGTGGTCTACGTGCCGCCGCCCTTCGCCGCCGATTCGATCCTCGAGGCGATCGACGCGCAGGTGCCTTTGATCGTCGCCATCACCGAGGGCATCCCGGTGCTCGACATGGTCCGGGTCAAGCGCGCGCTGTCCGGCTCGAAATCGCGGCTGATCGGGCCCAATTGCCCGGGCGTGCTGACCCCCGGCGAGTGCAAGATCGGGATCATGCCCGGCAACATCTTCCGCAAGGGCAGCGTCGGCATCGTCAGCCGGTCGGGCACGCTGACCTACGAAGCCGTGTTCCAGACCAGCAATGCCGGGCTCGGCCAGACCACCGCGGTCGGGATCGGCGGCGATCCGGTCAACGGCACCAACTTCATCGACGTGCTCGAACTGTTCCTCGCCGACCCCGAGACCAGGTCGATGATCATGATCGGCGAGATCGGCGGCTCGGCCGAGGAGGAAGCCGCCCAGTTCCTCGCCGACGAGGCGAAGAAGGGCCGCGCCAAGCCCGTCGTCGGCTTCATCGCCGGTCGCACCGCGCCGCCCGGGCGCCGGATGGGCCATGCCGGCGCGATCGTCTCGGGCGGCCAGGGCGGCGCCGAGGACAAGATCGCGGCGATGGAGGCGGCTGGAATAAAGGTGTCCCCAAGCCCATCTGAGCTCGGCGAGACGCTTGCAGCGCTTTTGAACGGCTGACTTTCCCCGGCGAAGGCCGGGGTCCAGGAGCCGAAGGCTCTCTTCGGAGGTTATGATGAAAGCCGGCTTCGTCTACATCGTGGCGAGCCAGAAGAACGGGGTTGGTCGGTGGTTTTACGAAACGCTACGGATGCAAATTGCTGGTTTGGTTCGAGGCCTATGACGATCTACAGGAAGCACGGAGGCGCGAATTGCAGATCAAGGAATGGAAGCGGGCCTGGAAGATCAGGTTGATCGAGGAAGCGAATCTTGAGTGGGAAGATCTTTACCCGACTCTGTTCTGAACCCGGCTCATGCCGGGCCTGGACCCCGGCCTTCGCCGGGGAACGTGGGCGTGATGATTGACGAGCACGGCCCGAGCTGGGCGCGCGACAATTGGCCGCTCATCGAGCTGGACGAGGTCAATTCCGGCCTCGATCCGACCGCCCTGTCGCTCGTCGCCGAGAAAGCGCGCGGCGCGGCGGCGGCGAGCGGCACCGACGTCGAGCAGGCGGCGAAGGATGCGATCGCCGCGATGATGCTGATCCGCACCTATCGCGTGCGCGGGCATCTCGCCGCCGACCTCGATCCCCTGGGCCTCGCCAAGCGCGAGATGCCGGCCGACCTCACCCCCGAATTCCACGGCTTCGGCGCCGACGCGCTCGACCGGCCGGTCTATGTCGGCGGCGCGCTCGGGCTCGAGCAGGCGACCGTCCGGGAGATCGTCGACATCCTCAGGCGCAATTATTGCGGGCATGTCGGCCTCGAATATATGCACATCAACGATCTCGACGAGCGCCGCTTCCTGCAGGAGCGGATGGAGGGCAAGGACGCCGAAATCGTCTTCACTCCGGAGGGCAAGCAGTCGATCCTGACCAAGGTCGTCCAGGCCGAGCAGTGGGAGAAGTTCCTCGCCCGCAAATATGTCGGCACCAAGCGCTTCGGCCTCGACGGCGGCGAGGCGATGGTGCCCGCGCTCGAAGCGGTGATCAAATATGGCGGCGCCTACGGCGTCAGCTCGATCGTTCTCGGCATGGCCCATCGCGGGCGCCTCAACGTCCTCGCCAACGTGATGGGCAAGCCCTATCGCGCGATCTTCTCCGAATTCGCCGGCGGCGCCGCCAATCCCGAGGACGTCGGCGGCTCGGGCGACGTCAAATACCATCTCGGCACCTCGTCCGACCGCGAGTTCGACGGAATCAGGGTGCATCTCTCGCTGGTGCCGAACCCCAGCCACCTCGAGGCGGTCGACCCGGTCGTGCTCGGCAAGGCGAAAGCCCAGCAGGTCGCGCTCGGCGATCCGGACGGCGACCTCGTCCTTCCGGTCCTGCTCCACGGCGACGCCGCCTTCGCCGGGCAGGGCATCGTCTCCGAATGCTTCGGCTTCTCCGGCATCCCCGGCTACAATACCGGCGGCTGCCTCCACTTCGTGATCAACAACCAGGTCGGCTTCACCACCAGCCCGCAATTCGCCCGCTCCTCGCCCTATCCCTCGGACGTGGCGAAATCCGTCCAGGCGCCGATCCTCCACGTCAACGGCGACGATCCCGAGGCGGTGACCTTTTGCTGCAAGCTCGCCATCGAATATCGCCAGCGCTTCAACCGCGACATCGTCATCGACTTGTGGTGCTACCGGCGCTTCGGCCATAACGAGGGCGACGAGCCGAGCTTCACCCAGCCCTTGATGTACTCGAAGATCCGCGAGCATCCGGCGGTGTCGCAAATCTACGCCGGGCGGCTGGTGAAGGAGGGCGTCATCGGGCCCGACTGGGTCGAGAAGGAGATCGCCGACTTCACCGCCCTTCTGGAAAACGAGTTCGAGGCGGCGAAATCCTATCTG
>DASZDS010000030.1:0-1741 GCA_035941735.1 Allosphingosinicella sp. | reverse complement strand
TCACTCGACCAGTGAGCTATTACGCACTCTTTAAATGGTGGCTGCTTCTAAGCCAACATCCTGGTTGTCTAAGCAACTCCACATCCTTTTCCACTTAACGTATACTTTGGGACCTTAGCTGGTGGTCTGGGCTGTTTCCCTTTCGACTACGGATCTTATCACTCGCAGTCTGACTCCCAAGAATAAGTATTTGGCATTCGGAGTTTGACTGAATTCGGTAACCCGTTGGGGGCCCCTAGTCCAATCAGTGCTCTACCTCCAATACTCTCATCTCGAGGCTAGCCCTAAAGCTATTTCGGAGAGAACCAGCTATCTCCAGGTTCGATTGGAATTTCTCCGCTACCCACACCTCATCCCCGCACTTTTCAACGTGCGTGGGTTCGGGCCTCCATTCAGTGTTACCTGAACTTCACCCTGGACATGGGTAGATCACCTGGTTTCGGGTCTACGACCTCATACTCATTCGCCCTATTCAGACTCGCTTTCGCTGCGGCTCCGTCTCATCAACTTAACCTTGCATGAAATCGTAACTCGCCGGTTCATTCTACAAAAGGCACGCCATCACCCATTAACGGGCTCTGACTACTTGTAAGCACACGGTTTCAGGATCTATTTCACTCCCCTTCCGGGGTGCTTTTCACCTTTCCCTCACGGTACTGGTTCACTATCGGTCACTAGGGAGTATTTAGCCTTGGGAGATGGTCCTCCCAGCTTCCGACGGGATTTCTCGTGTCCCGCCGTACTCAGGATCCACTCAGGAGGGAACGAAGTTTCGACTACAGGGTTTTTACCTTCTTTGACCGGCCTTTCCAGACCTGTTCATCTACCCCGTTCCTTTGTAACTCCATGTAGAGTGTCCTACAACCCCAAGAGGCAAGCCTCTTGGTTTGGGCTAATCCCGTTTCGCTCGCCGCTACTCAGGGAATCGCAATTGCTTTCTCTTCCTCCGGGTACTTAGATGTTTCAGTTCCCCGGGTCTGCCTTCCATACCCTATGTATTCAGGTAAAGATTCTATCCTATTAAAGATAGAGGGTTTCCCCATTCGGAAATCTCTGGATCAAAGCTTACTTACAGCTCCCCAAAGCATATCGGTGTTAGTCCCGTCCTTCATCGGCTCCTAGTGCCAAGGCATTCACCGTGCGCCCTTTCTAACTTAACCAATGTTAATGGTCTAAAATTTAAAAAAGAACTTTATTTCAATGATGTCTTGTCATTATATTATCTAGTTTTCAAGGAACAAGTATTTCTGAGAGGATTATTCTCTCAAAACTAAACAAAGTCAGAAAACGTCAAGTTAATGTCATCTCCGAAGAGATGTTCCGTTAATATCCTTAGAAAGGAGGTGATCCAGCCGCACCTTCCGATACGGCTACCTTGTTACGACTTCACCCCAATCATCTGTCCCACCTTAGGCGGCTGGCTCCTTGCGGTTACCCCACCGACTTCGGGTGTTACAAACTCTCGTGGTGTGACGGGCGGTGTGTACAAGACCCGGGAACGTATTCACCGTGGCATGCTGATCCACGATTACTAGCGATTCCGGCTTCATGTAGGCGAGTTGCAGCCTACAATCCGAACTGAGAATGGTTTTATGGGATTGGCTAAACCTCGCGGTCTCGCAACCCTTTGTACCATCCATTGTAGCACGTGTGTAGCCCAGGTCATAAGGGGCATGATGATTTGACGTCATCCCCACCTTCCTCCGGTTTGTCACCGGCAGTCTCCTTAGAGTGCCCAACT
>DASZDS010000028.1:0-289602 GCA_035941735.1 Allosphingosinicella sp. | reverse complement strand
CCGCTGATCCCGCCGGCGATCGCGCTCATCGCCACGCCCTTCCAGTTGAACCCGCTCTGGGCGCCGATGCCGATGCCGACCGCCTGGCTGGCGATCGAGCCGGCGGCGCCGGCGATCGCCCCGCCGACCACCGCCGCGCCGACCGCGCCGAGCCCGGCGATATGGGCGCCGACGAACGCGGTCGCCCAGGGCGCGACCCAGGCGGTGACCGCGACCGCCACCACCATCATGATGATCTGCCCGATCATCCCGCAGCCGCCGGCTTTCTTGACCGGCTTGGGATTGGTGGGGCTGAGGTCGCCGATCGCCTTGGCGGGGTCGTAGGGCCTGAACGTCGCGGCGTTGTGGGCGTTCGACATGACGCCCGCGGGGATGGCGAGGGTGCGGCCCTCGATGGGCGCGCCCGGGCCCGACAGGCCGTTGGCGCTGGCGAGCAGGTACCAGAGCGAGCTGTCGCCCCAGAGGTTCCGGGCGATCGATTGCAGCGTGTCGCCGGCGCGCACCGTGTAGCTGCCCGCGTCCGAGCCCTGGGCGTAGCTGTTGATCGGGTTGAGCGCCTGGCTGAAGTCGGCGTAGGAGACCGAGGTCGAGCTGCCGAACAGGAACGCGTTCGGGTTGGTCGGCGGCGTGCGCATCCGATTGTCGATCGAGGTCAGGTAATCGGTGTCGAGCGTGCCGTTATTGCCGTCATAGCCGAGCTGTTTGCCGCCGTAGCGGTACCAGATCTCGTGCGGGTCGCCGTTGGTGTAATTGCCGTCGGCCTCGTCGCGGCGGATGATCTCGCCGGCCATGTTGGTGACGAAGGTGACGGTGCGCGCCCGGCCGTCGGCGATGCTCGCCGAGGCGAGCCTGCCCGAGCCGGTGTAGCTGTTGGTGGTGGTGTAATTGGTGTCGGCGCCCGAGACGTTGTCGGTGACGATGTTGATCGTCGCCTGCGCCGGCCCGTCCCACCAGGAATAGGTGTTGGTGGTGGTGACCGTCGCCTTGACGACATTGTCCTTCTTGTTGGTCGTCACCGAATGCTCGATCGAGCCGAGGTGGTAGCCGCTGCCGCTGCCGTAATAATAAGTGGTCTCGTTGCCGAAGAGGGAGGGCGTGGTGGCGCCCGCCTCGGTCTGCTTGCTGACCGTGATCTCGGTCGCGACCTGGCCCTTGGCATTGTAGGTGACGGTGCGGTCGTAGGCGGCGTCGGCGCCGTTGCCGATCCAGTCGATCTGGCGGGTCTCGCGGCCCATCGCGTCGTAGGTGTGGCTCGAGCGCAGCTGCGAGGCCCCGATCGTGTCGGCGTGCGGGTTGGTGGTGCCGAAATCGCCGGTCGCGGCGAGATCCTGGACCGCGATCGAGACGGTCGAGAGATAGCCGTCGGCGGTATAGACGTAGGTCTCGACCTCGGTGGCCGAGAAGGTCCAGTTGACGCTGCTCCAGGTGCCGCCGCCGTCGTCGGGCACGATGATGTTGGCATGCTCGTCATAATAGCGCGGGGTGTGGTTGCCGAGGCTCGGGATGTACTTGCTGAGCGGCTTGCTGCGCGAAATCGTCTGGGTCACCGTCGCGCGGCGGCCGGCGAAGTCGTAGCCGTAGACGATTCCGCCGACGATCTGGCCGCCCGAGAGCACGCCCTTCTCGACGGTCACCCGGTTCATGTTGTCGTAGCGGTACCAATTGTCGTGGGTGAAGGCGGCGCCGTTGGCCACGCCCTGGGCGTCGAGCGAGCGGTAGCTGCCGCTGGTGCGGCGGATGTTGGAGTTGAGGTCGTATTCCCAGGCCATCGAGGCCGGCGGCGAGCCGCTGGTGAGGGTGCCGTTGCCGGCTTCGTTCCAGGTCGCCATCCGATTGAGCGCGTCGAACGTGGCGGTCGCGTTCTGGACGACAACATAGCCTTTCTGGGTCCATTCCGAAATCTCGTTGCCGGCGGCGTCGTAGCCGTAATTCGTGCCGTTGCCGGCGCCGTTCGAGACCGAGGCGGTGAGGCCGGTGTTGAAATAGGCGAAGGTCAGAGTCTCGCCGCCGACATTCTGGCTGGTGGTCCGCCCGGCCCGGTCGACGGTGAAGGTGTAGATATTGACGCCCATGTCGCGGCGCCAGACGGTGCGGCCGAAATAGTCCTTGTCCTCGATCGTGGTGCGGCCGTTGGCGTAGGTGGCGAAGTCCTCCCAGGCGCCGAACGCGCCGAGATCGCCGCTGCTGAGGTAGGAATACCAGGTGTAGGCGTGGGTCACCGTATCGCCGCCGAACGCGATCTGGCTGACCACCCGCCCCTGGACGTCATAGTCGGTCCGCTCGACATTGCCGCCGCCGAGGAAATTGTTGGAGTGGCGGGTGACCCGGCCGAGCCCGTCATAGACGTAATAGTCGATGAGCAGGCCGCCCGGATGGTCGACCTGGGTGACCCGGCCCATATTGTCGTAGCCGCGGGTATCGATGCCGCCGACCTCGTTGACCGTCACCCGGGCGTCGCCGAACACATTGTGCCAGGTCGTCACGTAGCCGCCGTCGCTATGATATTCGACGTGGACCAGCGGGTCCGCCTCGTCATGGCCGGAGCCGTTCTCGAGCAGTCGGGTGGTGAGGTTGTTGTTGGCGTCGCGGACGCCGACCAGCCGGCCGGAGACGTCGTAATAATAGGTCTCGGTGGGCCGCGCCGAGGCGACCGCGCCGCTCTCGCTGGTCCAGTTGACGGTCGGGCTCTTCTTCTCGATCAGCCGGCCCATCGCATTGTAGCTGTAGTCGGTGGTGTAGCCGCGCGCGTCGGTCTCGCTCAGCGCCTCGCCGAACGCGTTGTAGGCGCGGCCGGTGACGATCGTCTGGCTGGTGCTCGAGGTCAGCTGGCGGTCGGGCTCGCGCGACTGGATCTGCAGCCCGCGCTTGTCGTAGACGGCGATCGAGGTGACCGCGTTGGCGATCGTCGTCCCGCCGGCCGAGGTCAAAGTCGCCATCGCGCCAGAATAGGTCTGGCCGGAAAGGTCGGCGCCGGTCGAGGTCAGGGTCAGGGTCGCATGGCCGGCCTTGTCGTAGAACAGGATCTTGATCACGCCGTCGCCGCTGTTCGTGCGCCACAGCCGCCCGCCCGCGTCATAATCGAACGTCTCCTGGTAGACGGCGGCGTCGTCCGGGCCGGCGGTGATGCCGCGGCCGCTGACCTCGCCATAGGCGTTGTAGCGGATCCGGGTCGCGTCGCCGAACACGAAGGCGGAGGTGGCGGGGTTCCAGCTCGCCGCGGCCTGGGTGACGACCCGGCCGGCGAGGTCGTAGCGGTAGCCGATCGCCTCGGTGACGTAGGTGGTGCCGTCGGATTTCAGCCGGCTCCAGCTTTCCTTCACCACCCGGCCGACGCGGTCGTAGCCGAAGGAGCGGACGAAGCCGTTCGCGTCGGTGGTCGAGGCGAGCCGGCCGCCGGCGCCGTAGCTGTTGATAGTGACTCGGTCCGGCGTGTAGCTGTTGGTGTCGCCGCGCTCCACCGTCCGGACGAGGTTGCCGAGCCCGTCGTAGCGCAGGTCGGTGACCGGCCGGATCCAGCTGCCCATGAAGTCTACGAACGGCGCCTCGGTGACCTTCGTCAGCCGGCCCAGATTGTCATATTCGTACTGGGTGAGGTCGCCGTTCGCCTCGGTCTTGGTGAGGACCTGGCCGAGGCCGTTATAGGTGTAGGCGACGGTGGCGCTCACCGTCGCGGTCGACACGGAGAGGCCGGACACGGTCGAGGCGGCGACTCCGAGCCGGGTTTCGGTCAGCCGCCGGCCGTTCTTGTCGTAGGTGAAGTTGGTGGTCCGGTCGGCGGCATTGGCGGCGACGCTCGGCGGCGTCGGTCCGTAGCCGAAGCTGCCGATCTGGGTCGCGTAGCGCGTCTCGCTGGTCGCGTTGCCGTTGCCGTCGCGGGTCCAGACGGTGAGGTAGTTCTCGGCGTCGACCTGGGCGACCTTGCGGTCGAGCGCGTCGTACCAGGACCAGGTGACGTTGCCGATGCCGTCGACCGCGGCCCAGACGTTGCCGTTCTTGTCGTAATAAGTGAGGGTGGTGACGTCGCCTGAATAGGTGGTGGAGTAGCCGCCGCCGACGAAGATGCCGGTCTGGACCGCGGCGACCGTCGCCGAGGTCCGCCGGTTGGCGCGGTCGTAGCCGTAGATCGTCTGGCGGTAATTGCCGGCATTGACCGGCGCCGGCGGGCCGGTGAGCGGGCTCGCCGGGATGGCGACCGCGTCGCCATAGACCCGCGCGATCGAGACGTTGCCGTTGGCGTCGTAGAAGAAGTGGCTGAGCGTCCCGACCGGGCTGACTTCGTCGGTCTTGCGGCCGAGCGTGTCGTAATAGAAGGTGGTCGTGCCGCCGCCGGCGTCGACGGTGCGGATCAGGTCGCCGCGCAGATTGTAGGTGAGAAATTCCTGCGGATAGAGATTGGTGACCGTCTGCAGGTCGGCCCCGATGGTCGCGACCAGGTCGGTGGCGGTCACGGTCAGCCGGTTGGCCTTGTCGTAGCCATAGTCCGTCTGGCGCTGCTCGGTGAGGGCGAGCGCGTCGTACCGGCGGACGACGTTGCCGCGCGAATCGTAATTGAGGAGGCTGGCGACGTAATAGGTGTCCGCCTGGACCGTGCCGTCCGGCCGATAGGCTTTCCCCCAGACATATTCGTAGGTCCGCCGTCCGAGCTTGTCGTAGACATAGTCGGTGCGGCCGCCGAGCTTGTTGTAGGCGGTGCCGCGCTCGCCGAACACGGTGTAGGAATAGGTCTCGCTGGCGCCGACGGCGTCGACCACCGCCGACAGCTGGCCGCGCAGATCGTAGGCGAACCAGGTGGTGGCGTCGCCGGCGCTGGAGGTCGGCGAGGGCGGCGTGCCGACCACAGGCTCGGCGGCGAGCGGGATCGCGTAGCGGGTCACCGCGGCGAGCTCGTTGGCGGCGTTATAGTCGTTGCGCGTGACGTAGCGGCCGCGGTCGACCTGCCAGACCAGCCGCCCGATCGAATCGTAATAATTGTAGCTGCTGGCGCCGCGGGCGTCGGTGATCCGGACGAGGTCGCCGAGCGCGTCATATTCGTGGGTGGTGACGAGGTTGTTGTTCGCGTCCGCGTCGACCGGCACGCTGACGCTGAGCAGCCGTCCGACCGCGTCGTAGCTGCGCGTCGTCACGTAGAGGAGGGGATCGGTGGTCGAGACGAGATTGCCGACCGCGTCATAGGCGAAGCTGGTGGTCGCGGTCGTCGCGCTGCCATGGCCGCGCGTCTCGCTGAGCACCCGGCCGACCGCGTCGTAGCTGCGGCGGGTGGTGGAGGCGTCGGCGCTGCCGTAGGCGACGGTGATGTCGGTGGCCAGGCCGAGCGCGTTGTAGACATAATGGGTGACGGCGCCGACCCCGTCGGTGACGTCGCTGAGCAGCCCGTCGGCGTCATAGGCGTAGGCGACCACGACCGCCGCGGCCGGCAGCGACCCGATCTGGGCGGCGAGGCTCTCTTTGGTGGCGCCGTCGGCGACGCTGTAGGCGGCCGGATAGCGGATGTCCGTGACCAGCCGGCCGGCGGCGTCGTAGCGGTGCTCGGTGACGTAGCCCTCGGCGTCGACCGCATAAGCGAGCCGGCCGCGGACGTCGTAGATGTTGCGGCCGATCCGGTTGGCGGCGTCCCCCGCCTGGCCCGCCGCCCAGCTCTGCATCGTCGCCAGGCTCTGGTCGCCCGCGGTCGCGTAGAGCGTCGCGTAGCGGGTGGTCTTGGCGACCTTGCCGACATTGTCATAGGCGAAGGCGGTGACCGCGCCGGCCGCGTCGATCGCGAAGGCGAGCTGGCCCGCCGCGTCGTAGACCGAACGCGAGATGCGGTTGTAGACGCTGGTCGCGAGGCCGGTCGAGACGAGCTGGGACTGGACGTAGGCGAGCGAATAGCTCGAGGCGGCGGTGATCAGGCCGGAATAGGCGACGGTGCGGATCACCCGGCCGGCGCCGTCATAGACATATTCGGTCGGCGCCGCCATCGCGTTGAGGCTGAAGCGAAGATAGCCGCGCGCGTCGTAGACATAGTCGGTGCGGCGGTCGGAGGCGGTGGCGGTGGCGCTGGCGATCAGCTCGGCGAGAGTGCCGGACGCGCGCAGGCCCGAGGCGACGGCCTTGCTGTAGTTGAGCTCGCGGACCTTGCGGCCGCCTTTGTCATATTCGAACTTGCTGAACCCGCCGGCCGCGTCCATCGAATAGGCCAGGCGGCCGTCATTGTCGTAGAAGCTGCGCGACACGCGGTCGTTGGTGGCGTCGGCGGTGGGCAGCAACGGCGCCGACGGGCTCGAGAAGACCGGCGCGGCGATGATCGTCGACTGGCCCTGAACGACGGCGGTGTTGTTAAGGTAGAAATAGGGGCTGGCCCATTCGGATTGGCGGTAGGTCCGGGTGACCGTGACCCGGGTCGCTTCGGTGGTCGAAAGGCCGCCGAACCAGAAAGCGCCGCCATATTGGGAGCTCACATAGCCGGGGCCGGAAACGATCGTCGCATAGGAGTCCGAGTCCGGGCCCCAGCCGCCGGTGGCTCCGTAGAGGCCGAACGTATCCATCGTCACCGATCCGACCGCCTTGACGGTGATGGTCGCGGTGGCCGTCTGGCCGGGCGAAGCCACGAAGCCGTCGGTGTAGATCGCCTGCCAGTCGGTGAGGGCGCCGACGGTGACCTGATGGGCATTGGCGTTGTCGATCGTTCCCGCCGACGTGGCGGAGAGGTTGTAGCGGCCGAGCGGCAGGCCGTTCGCATCGAGATTCCAGCGGTTCGGGGTGATGGCCAGGCCCTTGAGATAGTTGAGCGTGCCCGAATCCAGCTTGTTGGCGTAGGTCTTGGTGGTCGTGACGCGCGAGAGGCCGTCATAGGCGTAGGTGGTGGTGGCGCCGGTGCCGTCGATCGTCTGAACGAGGCGCTGGGCGTTGTCGTAAGCCTGGAAGGTCCACTGGTCGTCGAGATGCGTGGCGGGCCGGATCGAGGCGAAGGTCGACGCGGTCGGATGGCCATTGTCGTCGACCAGCGAGGCGAGCTGGCCGCTGCTCAGCCTGTTGAAATAGCGCGTCGTGCTGGTGAGGTTGTCGTTGCCGTCATAGCGATATTCGGTGACCGAGCCGTCGCCGTCGATGTCGGCGATCTTCCGGCCGATGCTGTCGTACATCATGGAGTTGCGCCGCCCGGTCGGATCGATCGTCATCCTCAGGCGGCCGAGATTGTCGTAGCGGTAGAGCGACGTGGCCGTGTCGGGCCCGACCACGGTCGCCGTCGACACCTGGCGGATCTCGGGCTGGTAGAAATAGGTCGAATATTGCAGGCTCTCGGTGCCGTAAAAGTTGAAGAAGCGGGAAATGACCAGGTTTGCCACCCGCTCCGGGTTCCAGCGGAAGGTGGCGGCGTCGAAGATCTTCTGGCCGGTCGCGACATTGTAGACGCCGCCGAGCGGGACGCCGGGGTTGGCGGTGCCCTGGGGAAGCACATAGCCGACCACCTTGTACCATTGGTCGGTGACGAGGCTGGAGTTCTGAGCCTCCGTGCTGATGGCGAGGAAATAGGGATTTTCGTTGTCCACGCCGTTGGTGACATCCTCGACATAGGCCGGCGAGCCGCCGCTGATGCCGAAATAGAGCGAGTGCTTGCCGCGGTCGCTGAGCTTGAAATAATAAGTGAATTCGTAGGCCTTGCTGCCGTCGATCGGGACCTCGTTGGTGAAGTTGCCGCCGCCTTCCACCGTGGTATCGAGCTGGCCGGAGCGCATCGCGACGACCTGGACGCCGTCCGGGCCCATGGTCGAGGCCCATTGCGTCTCGTCGGTGAAGCTCGACGGGTTCCACCAGCCCGGCATCGTCGCCTGGCCGCTCGGCACGCTGGCGGGATTGGCCGGCCAGCCGGTGACGTCGAGCAGATTGCCGCCGGCCGCGGATTTCGAGAAGGCGACCAGCTCGCCGGCCCTGTTGTAGGTCGAGACTTCCGAAAGCCCGTTGGCGTGGGTGAGCACGGTCTGGCCGGTCGCGTCGAGGAAGCTGGTGCGGGTGACGGCGCCGACCGCGTCGGTCGCGGTCAGGGTCCGGCCGAGCCCGTCATAGGTGAACACCTCGCCCGCCGCGGCGCCGGTGACCTGCCTGCTCAGCAGCTTGCCATATTGGTCGTAGACGTAATTGGTCTGGCTGCGCTCCGAGCTGGTGTCGAACAGGCCGTTGGAGAGCAGCTTCGAATAGCTGGTGACGGTGGCGACGTTGCCGCGATAATCGTAGAGGGTCTCGGTGCGCCGCGCGCCCGTCTTGTCGAGGCCGTTCACCCAGGTGGTGAGCGTCGCTTCGGCGATGCTGACATTCTCGGCGAGGGGGGCGATGTTGTAGGCGTCGCCGGGATATTCGTTGGCCGCCGTCTGCCGGCCAAGCGTATCATATTCATATTGGGTGACGAACCCTTCGGCGCTGACGACGTAGCGCAGGTGGCTCTCGGAATCGTAGGCGTAGCGGGTGGTGAGCGGGGTGGTAGGCTGGCTCGCGCCGGCGCCGTCCGGATCGGGGACCAGATAGCGGGTCTCGGTCAGCAGCTCGTTCCTGGCGCTGTAGGTGCGGGCGACGGTATTGCCGGCGCTGTCGCGCTCCCTGGCGAGGTTGCCGTGCCCGTCATATTCGTAGGCGACGACGTTGCCCGGGCCGAGCGTCGCCGAGGTGACGTCGCCGTTCGCATTATAGGCGAACTGGACCGTCCGCGGCGTCGTATTGGCGTTTTCCGGCGGATAGCTGATCTGGGTGAGGTTCTGGCTGGCGTCGTAGAAGAAGATCGTCTTCTGCCCGGCCGGATCGGTGACGATGGTGCGGTTGGCGGTGCCGTAATCGAAGCTGGTCGTGCGGGTGACGCCGGCGGCCACCGTCTGCGTGTAGGACGCGACCTTATAGTCCGCGCCGACCAGCGCGTAGGTGAAGGCGACATAGGAGCCGTCGGTCTGGCTGATCGAGGCGATCCGGTTGCTGGTCGTGTCGGCATAGGTGTAGGTGGTGACGTAATTGGCGCCGACGGACTTCGAATTGTCGGTCGCGTCGAGGTTGACCTTGACCACCGCCAGCCGGCCGTAGCCGTCATATTCGTAATAGACCCTGGTCAGCGTCGGCTGGCCGCCATTGCCGGGGGCGCGGGTCTCGACGGACTGCAGCTGCGTCTGGGTGGAGCCGGTGCCGTAGACGAGCTTGGTGAAGCCGTCGGGATCGGCGCCGTTGGTGTTGGTGATCCAGGTGAGCAGGCCGGTGGTGCCGTCATAGGTGTAGTAGACGGGATTGCCGTCGGGGTCGGTGCCGAGCGTGATCCGTCCGCCATTGCTGTCGTCATAGGATTCGGTGATCTGGCTGTCGCCGTCGGTCCAGGTCCAGGTCGTGCCGGAGCGGGTCAGCTTGTCGTAGGCGCCCTCGCCCTCGGTCGCGACATAGGCGTTCTCGGTCGCGTTCCAGCTGTAGAGCCTGTCCGACCCGTCCCAGTCGATCCGCTTCACCGTCGTGCCGGCGCCGCCATAGCTGCCGGACAGGCCGGTGACCTTGCGGTAGGCGCCGATCCGCCAATTGTCGTTATTGTCGCCGTCGGTGATGCCGGCCACGCTCTGGCTGTTGTAGGTCCGGTCGATCACCACGTCCGGGCCCTGGCCGATTATGAACTCGTCCCGGCGGGTGATGACGAGATTGCCGCTGGCGATGTTGACATAGACGCCCTCGCCGGACCGCCCGAGCTCCGCCGCGCCCCATTGGCCGCGCGAGCCCAGCACCCAGGCCGAGCTGCGCTCGAGGCCGACGCCCTTGCCGCTGATGATCGCAACCATGGATCCCCTCCCAGGTATGGGCCCGCTTGGGGATTCATCGGCAGTAGGCGGCCCGGGTTTAGGAGAAAACCGGCGGCGCCGAAAAAGAGTGAGCGATCTCGAATTGGCCGCGGGCCCGCGCCGCGCTACAGCGCCCTCTATGTCGCGCGCGCAAGACGTCCTGACCCCCGAGGCGCTCGCCTTCGTCGCCGGCCTGCACCGCCGGTTCGACGGGCGCCGCCAGGCGCTGCTCGCCGCCCGCGTCGAGCGCCAGCGGGCCTTCGACGCCGGCGCGCTGCCCGATTTCCTCCCCGAGACCGCCGCCATCCGCGCCGGCGACTGGTCGGTCGCGCCGATCCCCGCCGACCTGATCGACCGCCGGGTCGAGATCACCGGGCCGACCGACCGCAAGATGGTGATCAACGCGCTCAATTCGGGCGCGCAGGCGTTCATGGCCGATTTCGAGGACGCGACCGCGCCGACCTGGGCCAATATCGTCGACGGCCAGGTCAATCTCTTCGACTATTGGCGCGGGACGCTCGCCTATCACGATCCCGCGAGCGGCAAGCATTATGCCCCTGGCGATTCGCCCGCCGTGCTGATCGTGCGGCCGCGCGGCTGGCATCTCGACGAGCGCCATGTCGGCGTTTCCGGCAGCCTGTTCGATTTCGGCCTCTATCTCTGGCACAACGCCCATCTGGCGATCGAGGCCGGCTCGGGGCCCTATTTCTATTTGCCCAAGCTCGAAAGCCATGAAGAGGCGGCGCTGTGGAGCGACGTCTTCGCGCATGCCGAGGAACGGCTCGATTTGCCGCGCGGCACGATCAAGGCGACGGTGCTGATCGAGACTCTGCCGGCCGCGTTCGAGATGGACGAGATCCTCCACGCGCTCAGGGAGAATATCGTCGGCCTCAATTGCGGCCGCTGGGATTATATCTTCTCGGCGATCAAGCGGCTCGGCCGGACGCCCGAGCGGCTGACCCCCGACCGCGCGGCGATGACCATGGATAAGGCGTTCCTCGCCGCCTATTCGCTCAAGCTCGTCGAAACCTGCCACCGGCGCGGCGCCTTCGCGATGGGCGGGATGGCGGCGCAGATTCCCGTGAAGGGCGATGACTCGGCGAACGATGTCGCCTTCGCCAAGGTCCGCGCCGACAAGCAGCGCGAGGCGGCGAACGGGCACGACGGCACCTGGGTCGCCCATCCCGGCATGGTCGCCATCGCCCGGGAAGCGTTCGAGCGGCCCAACCAGCTCGACCGCAGGATCGACAGCGGCGTCACCCGCGAGGACATGCTGAGGCTGCACGAGGGCCCGCGCACCGAGGCGGGCGTGCGCGAGAACATCCGGGTCGGCGTCCAGTATATCGCCGCCTGGCTCGGCGGGCGCGGCGCGGTGCCGCTCTACAACCTGATGGAGGATGCGGCGACCGCCGAGATCTGCCGCGCCCAGCTCTGGCAATGGCTGCGCTTCGCCGCCCCGCTCGACGACGGCCGCGCGCTGACGCGGGACCTGTTCGCCGGCCTCCTCGAGGAGGAGATGGCGGCGCTCGCCGCCGTGCCGCGGATCGGCGAGGCGCGGGCGCTGTTCGAAGACCTGGTCTTCGCCGAAACTTTCGAGGAATTCCTGACGATTCCCGCCTACGACCTGATCGATTGAAGGCAGGAGGGGGGACAGTCCCCGGCGGGGGGACAGTCCCCGGCGGGGGGACAGTCCCCGGCGGGGGGACAGTCCCCGGCGGGGGGACAGTCCCCGGCGGGGGGACAGTCCCCGGTGGGGGGACAGTCCCCGGCGGGGGGACAGTCCCCGGTGGGGGGACAGTCCCCCTTTTTCGGTCGTCCCACGCTGGGCCTGCGCCCTATTGGCATATGCGGCGCAAGGGGGCAGTATCCGCGCGGGAGGCGAATCGGCATGTTCTGGCGTGGAAAAACGGCGGCGGGCAAAGGGATAGCGCTCGCCCTGGCAAGCTGGTCGACCGCCGCGGCGGCGGGCTCGCTGTCCGATCCGGCCGGCTCCGGCGTGATCGTCGCCGCGGTCCGCTGGCTCGAGGGAACCCTGCTCGGCACGATCGCGACGGTGGTGGCGATCATCGCGGTCGCCTCGGTCGGCTTCCTGATGCTGACCGGGCGGATCAACTGGCGCTACGGCGCGACCGTGATCCTCGGCTGCTTCATCCTGTTCGGCGCGGCGAGCATCGTCGCCGGGATCCAGTCGACCGCGGCCATAGGCCAGTAAAGCCATGGTCGGGCTCGAAAGGGACACTTTGTTCGTCGCGCTGACGCGGCCGCAAATGTTCGCGGGCGTCACCTACAGCTTCTTCATCGCCAATGCGGTGATCGCGACCGAGCTGTTCCTGATCTTCCGCTCGCCATGGGTGCTGCTCGCCGCGCTCGTCATCCACGGCATCGGCGCGGTGCTCTGCGTGCGCGAGCCGCGCTTCTTCGACCTCTGGCTGACCAAGGCCGGCCGCTGCCCGCGCGTCAAGAATTACGCGATCTGGCGATGCAACTCCTACCGGCCCTGACCCGAGAAGCGCGGATCGTCTCGCGCGAGCAGCCGGCGGGTTTCCACCTCCCTTATGCGCGCCACGTCGACGACCATACGATCGAGACCCGCGACGGCCTCTTGATGCAGATGATCCACCTGGGCGGCCTCCTCTTCGAGACCGCCGACAGCGAGGAGATCAACTACAGGAAGCGGCTCCGCGACGCGATGCTGCAGGCGATCGGCTCGTCGCGCTTCGCGCTCTACCACCACATCATCCGGCGCCGGATCGACCCCGAGATGGGCGGCGCCTATCCCGACCCCTTCTCGCGGGAGCTGGACGAGATGTGGCGCGCGCGGCTGGCGGCGAAGCGGCTCTACGTCAACGACCTGTTCCTGACCCTGATCCGCCGGCCGCTGCAGGGCCGGGTCGGCGCGTTCGACCGGCTCGGCGGCCTGTTCGGCCGCTCCCCGGTCGAGGCCGAGGCGGGCGCCGCCTACGAGGTGCGCCAGCTCGACGTCGCCCGCGACGCCCTGCTCGCGGCGCTCGGCAGCTACGCGCCGCGGCTGCTCGGTGCCTACGAAACCGCGCAGGGGCCCTGCTCGGAGCCGCTCGAATTCCTCTCGGCGCTCTACAATGGCGAGATGCGCCCGGTGCTGATGCCGATGCAGGATCTCGGCGCCTACCTGCCCTACCGGCGGGTGAGCTTCGGCCAGGAGACGGTCGAGCTCGGCCCGTGCGCCAATTTGGAGCGCGGCTTCCTCGGCCTCGTCTCGATCAAGGACTATCCCGGCCAGACCGCGCCCGGAATGCTCGACGAGCTGCTGAGGCTGCCGTTCGAGCTCACCGTCTCGCAGAGCTTCGGCTTCGTCGACCGCCAGGCGGCGCTGGGGCGGATGAACCTGGCGCTGCGGCGGATGCGCTCGGCCGAGGACGAGGCGGTGAGCCTGCGCGCCGACCTCGCCAGCGCCAAGGACGAGGTCGCCGCCGGCCGCGCCGGCTTCGGCGAGCATCACATGACGATCGCGGTGCGCGGCGACACGCCCGCCGAGGTCGACGACGGCGTCGCCGAGGCGCAGGCGGCCTTGGCCGATCTCGGCATCATCACCGCCCGCGAGGAGATCGCGCTCGAACCCGCCTTCTGGGCGCAATTCCCGGGCAATTTCAAATATATCGCGCGGCGGGGGCTGGTCTCGACCGGCAATTTCGCGGGGCTCGCCTCGGGCCACAACTTCCCGCTCGGCCAGGCCGAGGGCAATCTCTGGGGCGAGGCGGTGACCCTGCTCGAGACGACCGCGGCCGGCCCCTATTATTTCAACTTCCACCAGGGCGATCTCGGCAATTTCACGGTGATCGGGCCGTCGGGCTCGGGCAAGACGGTGGTGCTCAACTTCCTGCTCGCCCAGGCGCGCAAGTTCAGACCCCGGATCATTTTCTTTGACAAGGACCGCGGCGCCGAACTGTTCATCCGAGCGATCGGCGGCCGCTACGACCTGCTCCGGCCGGGCGTGCCCTCGGGGCTCAACCCGCTCCAGCTCGAGGACCTGCCGGTCAACCGCCAGTTCCTGATCGACTGGCTGGCCCTGCTCGCCGGGGGCGCGGACATCGACGAGGTGGCGCGGATCAAGGACGCGGTCGACGCCAATTTCCAGCAGCCGGTCGAGCATCGCCGGCTGCGGCACATCGCCGAATTGTTCCGCGGCGCGGCGCGGCCGACCGCCGGCGACCTCTGGTCGCGCCTCAGGCCCTGGTGGGGCGACGGCGAGCGCGCCTGGCTGTTCGACAACGCGCTCGACCGGATCGACCTTTCCGCCGAGGCGGTCGGCTTCGACATCACCTCGATCCTCGACGATCCGGCGATGCGCACGCCGGCGATGATGTACCTCTTCCACCGCGTCGAGGAGCGCCTCGACGGCACCGCCGCGATCATCGTCGTCGACGAAGGCTGGAAAGCGCTCGACGACGACGTCTTCGTCCGCCGGATCAAGGATTGGGAAAAGACGATCCGCAAGCGGAACGGCATCGTCGCCTTCGCCACCCAGAGCGCGCAGGACGCGCTCGAGAGCCGCATCGCCAGCGCGATCATCGAGCAGGCGGCGACCCAGATCTTCATGGCCAATCCGAAGGCGCGCGCCGCCGACTATATCGAGGGCTTCGGCCTTACCCCGCACGAATTCGAGCTGGTCCGCACCTTGCCCGACAACGCCCATTGCTTCCTCGTCAAGCACGGCGCCGACAGCGTCGTCGCGCGGCTGAACCTGACCGGCGAGGACCGCATCCTCACCATCCTCTCGGGCCGCGAGCGCACCGTCCGGCTGCTCGACGAGATCCGGGCCGAGAGCGGCGACGATCCGGCCGTGTGGATCCCCAAATTGCTGGAGCGGGCATGATCGTCTGCGCGCCTTCTCCGGCCGGAGCCGCCTTCGTACGGCGGATGCTCGACTTCGTCGACTGCCAGGCGCAGGCGATCGGCGCCGGCGGCTATCAGGCGCTGGCCGCGCCCGGCTCGATGCTGTCGATCGTGCTGACCGGGCTCTTGACCCTGTTCGTCGCTTTGCTCGGCTACCGGATGCTGTTCGGCCACACGCCGGCGGTGCGCGACGGCGTGCTGGCGCTGGTCAAGATCGGCGTCGTGCTCGCGCTGGCGACGAGCTGGACCGCCTATCGCACCCTCATCTACGACGTCGCCCTGCGCGGGCCGGCGGAGCTCGCCGCCAATATCGGCCGCCCGGCGGCGCTGCCGGGCGCGGGCGGCGCGCTCGCCGACCATCTCGCTTACGCCGACCAGGCGTTCGAGCGGCTCGCCGCCGCCCAGACGCTGCCCCAGCCCGCGGTCGCGCCGCCGCCGCCGGGCACGCGGGCGCCGGAGATGTTCCCCGGCTTCAACACCTTCGCGCTCGGCTGGGCGCGGGTGACCTATCTGGTCGGCGCGCTCGGCGCGCTGGCGCTGGTGCGCCTGACCGCGGGCCTGCTGCTCGGCCTGGGGCCGTTCTTCATCGCCTTCCTCTTGTTCGACGGCACCCGCGGCCTGTTCGAAGGCTGGGTGCGGGTGCTGGCCGGCGCCGCCTTGGGCGCGCTCGGCACCGCGATCGTGCTCGGCGTCGAGCTGGCCCTGCTCGAGCCCTGGCTCGCCGACCTCCTCGCCCGCCGCTATGCGGGTCAGGCGATCACCGGAGCGCCGGTCGAACTGCTCGTCGCGACCCTCTTGTTCGCGCTCGTCCTGATCGGCACCCTGTTCGCCGCGGCGCGGGTCGCGCTCGGCTTCCGGATGCGCGCGAGCTGGCGCGCCGCGCCGGCGCAGGTGATCGCGGCGCTGCGCGGCGAGCAGCCGCGGCTCGCCGGCGTCCCGCAGGACGTGCGCGCGATCCCGGCCGAGGGCCGCTCGCGCGTCGCCACCGTGGTCGACGCCGTCAATGCCGCCCATCGGCGCGAGACCGCGGCGGCCGCCGCGCCCGCCTGGGCCACGCCCGGCGAGCCGTCGCGCCGCATCCGGCCGCAGGGGCCGGAGCATGAGCAGATGGCGCCAGCCTCCGTGCCGCTCGGCCGGAGCTTCCGCCGCCGCACCACCTCCCGCGTCTCGGCGAGCGCGGGCAGACGGGACATTTCGAGATGAAGAAGCAGACGCGCGAGGCGCTCAACGCTTATTATGTCGAGGCCGACAGCTGGGCCCACGACCGGGTCGACGCGCTCCAGGTTTCGCGGCGCACCGCCTGGCGGGTCGCGGCCGGCGCCTCGCTGATCGCCCTGCTCGAGGCGATCGCGCTGATCGTGCTGATGCCCCTGAAGACGGTCGAGCCCTACACGCTGCTGGTCGACCGCCAGACCGGCTTCGTCCAGGCGCTCAGGCCGATCGATGCCGAGCGGATCGCCCCGGACCGGGCGCTCACCCAGTCGTTCCTGGTCCAATATGTGATCGCCCGCGAGAGCTTCGACATCGATTCGCTCCAGGACAATTACCGCAAGGTCGCCTTGTGGTCGTCCGGCCCGGCGCGGGCCAATTATGTCGCCTCCGCCCAGATCTCGAACCCCGAAAGCCCGCTCGCGCGCTATCCGCGCTCGACCATCGTCGAAACCCGGGTGAAGAGCGTCTCGCCGGTCGGCAACAACGTCGCGATGGTCCGCTTCGAAACGCGCCGGCGCGACGCCGGCGGCCAGGCGGGGCCGCCCAGCGCCTGGGTCGCGGTGATCCGCTATCGCTATTCCGGCGAGCCGATGTCGGTCGAGGACCGCTTCATCAACCCGCTCGGCTTCGAGGTCGTGCGCTACCAGCGCAACGCCGAGGCGCTGCCGCCCGTGGAAGCCGCCCCGACCGTGGTCGCGCCGCAGCTCCAGATCGTTCCGGTGCCGACCGCACCGGCGGCGCCGCCGGCCCGGCCGAGCCGCCCCGAGCCTGAGCTTTGAAGCTGCCGGCGCTCCTTCTCGCGGCCCTGGCCGCCCAGGCCCAGCCCGGGCCGGGTGAATCGCGCGTGCAGACGGTCGAATGGCATGCCGATCAGGTGGTCCCGCTCCAGGTCGCCGCGGGCTATCAGCTGATGGTCGAATTCGCCGCCGACGAGCGTATCGAGAGCGTCGCGGTCGGCGACAGCGGCGCCTGGCAGGTGACTCCGAACCGAAGCGGCGACCGGGTGTTCGTGAAGCCGCTCCAGGGCAATCTGTCGACCAACCTCACCGTGGTCACCAGCGCCCGCACCTATACGTTCGAGCTGAGCCCGCTCTACGGGCCCTCGGCCGACATGCCCTATGTCGTGCGCTTCACCTATCCCGCCGCCGACGCGACCGCGGAGGCCGAGCCGGCGGGAGCGATGGCGGGCCGCTACCGCCTCAGCGGCGCCCGCGCGCTGAGGCCGAGCCGGATCAGCGACGACGGCATCCACACCTATATCGAATGGCCGCGCGAGGCGGCGCTGCCGGCGGTCTACGCGCTCGACGAGCGCGGCCGGGAATCCCTGGTCAACGGGATGATGCGCGACGATCTGTTCGTGATCGACGCGGTCGTGCCCCGGCTCGTCTTCCGCATCGATCGCGACGTCGCCCGCGCCGAGCGCGTGGCGGAACGGGCGCATCCCTAGATGGCGACGCGCAGGCCTCCACCCCGCGACCCGCGGGTACCGCCGCCCGGCACGGGCGAGGAAAGCGTCAAGCCGGTCGTGCCGTTGCCGCGTTCGGGCCCGTCGCCGCTGATCTTCGCGATCGCCGCCGTGGTCGCGGCGGTGCTGCTGTTCAGCCTGCTCGACGCGCGCCGCCGGGCGCTGACCGCCCCGTCGACCCGGGAGCGCGCCGCCGATCAGCTGGCGGTCGCGGCGCCGCCGCCGCCTCTGTACGTGCCGCGCGAGATCCCGCCGGCGCCGGTCGTCGTGACCCCCGTGCCCGCGCCGGCGCCCGCGCCGCCGCCGGCGGCGCCGGTACCGCCGCAAATCGTCTATGTGCCGCAGCCCGCGCCGGCGCCGGCGCCCGCCGCCGAGGCGCCGCCGCCGCGGATCGCCAGTTCGCCCGCCTTGGTGTTCGATTCCGGTGCCCCGGCGACGGCCGCCGAAGGCGCCCCGACCGCCGCGGCGGAAGCGGAGAACGCGCCGGCGGCCGCGGCCGGAACGGCGATCGCGGGGACGCGCACCCGCGCCGGCGTGCTCGCCAATCGCTCGACCACGGTGGTGCAGGGGACCTTGATCCCGGCGGTGCTCGAGACCGCGCTCGATTCGACCCGGGCCGGGCTCGCCCGCGCGATCGTCCAGCGCGACGTCCGGAGCTTCGACGGCACCAGGGTGCTGATCCCGCGCGGCAGCCGGCTGATCGGCGAATATCGCTCCGAAGCGCAGCCGGGGCAGAACCGCGCCCTGGTCAACTGGTTCCGGCTGATCCGTCCGGACGGGATCACCATCGCGATCGGCTCGCCGGCCGGCGACCCGCTCGGGCGCGGCGGCATCCGCGCCAACGTCAACAGCCATTTCTTCCAGCGCTTCGCCGGCGCGCTGCTGCAGTCGGCGCTCGACATCGGCGTCAACCTCGCCGCGTCGCGCGCCGGCGGCAATACGGTGGTGGTGCTGCCCGGCACTATCCAGAATAGCGGCGCCACCCAGATCGTTCAGCCGCAGCAGATCACGCCGACCCTGACCGTGCGCCAGGGGACGAGCATCTCGATCTTCGTCGCGCGCGACCTCGACTTCACCGGCGCGGGGGCCCGGCGATGAGCGCCGCCGTGGCGATCGAGGAAGGCATCTACCTGCGCTCCTACCTGGCGCCCCTGACCGGAATGCTGGCGCGGCCCGACGTCACCGACATCTACGTCAACCGGCCGGGCGAGCTCTGGGTGGAAACCACCGGCGGCGAGATCGAGCGCCACGAGGCGCCGGCGCTCGACGAGCAGACCCTCGGCCGGCTCGCCCGGCAGATCGCGGCGCTGTCGCACCAGGGGATCAGCCGCGAGCATCCCCTGCTCTCGGCGACTTTGCCGGACGGGGCGCGGGTCCAGGTGGTGGCGCCGCCGGCCACGCGCGGCTCGCTCGTGCTGGCGATCCGCAAGCACGTGTCGCCCGACCTCGCGCTCGACGATTATGTCGCAGCCGGGGCGTTCGCCGAAACCCAGGCGCGCGACAGCCTCGATCGGTCGGACGTCGATCGGGCGCTGGCGGCGCAGCTCGCCAAGGGCGACATTCCCGGCATGCTCGCCAGCGCCGTCAAGGCGCGCAAGAACATCCTGGTCTCGGGCGGCACCTCGACCGGCAAGACCACCTTCCTGAACGCGCTGCTGCGCGAGGTCCCGGCCGAGGAAAGGCTGATCCTGATCGAGGACACGCCGGAGCTCAAGGTCGGCCACGAAAATGCGATCGGCCTGCTGGCGGCGCGCAGCGAGCTGGGCGAGGCGCGGGTCAGCGCCAACGACCTCGTCGCCGCGTCGCTGCGCATGCGGCCGGACCGGATCATCCTCGGCGAGCTGCGCGGCGAGGAAGCCTTCGCCTTCCTGCGCGCGATCAACACCGGCCATCCCGGATCGATGACCACGGTCCATGCCGACGGCGCCGAACGGGCGATCGAGCAGGTCGTCCTGCTCGTGCTGCAGGCGGGCACCCAGCTCAGCCGCGACGACGTGCGCCACTATATCAAGAGCACGGTCGACGTCTTCGTCCAGCTCGAGCGGATCGCCGGCAAGCGCCGCATCGCCGAGGTCGTGCTCAGCCACTAGACGGGGACAGTCCCCGTGCCGGGGACAGTCCCCCTGCCGGGGACAGTCCCCGGGGTGGGGACTGTCCCCCCTTCAGCGGGGGCAGGAGCTTTCGGGGCCGGCGACGAGGTCGAGGCAGCGGCCGTCGACGCTGCCGCGGGCGAGCGGCAGCCCGATCAAGGCGGCGAGGCTCGGCATGATGTCGACGGTCTCGACCGCGATCGGCTGCTCGAAGCCGGCCAGGCCGCGCCGCCAGAACAGGATCGGCACCCGCCGGTCATAATCCCAGGGGCTGCCATGGGTGGCGACCGCGCCGCTCGCGCCGGGGCTGGCGATCGGCGTCACCAGCGGCCGCAGCATCACGTAGAAATCGCCCGAGCGCTGCGGGTCGAACGAGGCGCGGGCGCGCTGCAGCAGCGACCAGGCGTCGGGCGGGCCGGTCGGGGAGGGCGCCGCCGCGATCTCCGCGCGGGTGAAGACGGCGGCGACCTGGGGATGGCCGCGATAGGCGGCGATCGCAGCGCCGAGGATGCGCGCGCGGACCGGCTCGGGGACCGCGCGGGTCACGTACATATCGCCGAACGGGCCGTCGCCGTAGAGGATGCGGCCGGTGAGGCCGAGCCGGGCCGCGAGCGCGTCGTTCATGGCATTGGCGCGCAGCGCCGGATCGACGCGGGCGGCGTCCGGCATGCCCTGAAGGCGCGCGCGCTCGGGAAGGTCGAGGCCGCCATGATCGGCGGTCAGCACCACCGCATAGTCGATGCCGGCGCGGTCGAGCGCCTCGAAGAACTGATCCAGCGCCCGGTCCAGCGCCAGCATCTGGAGGCACATCTCGCTGCCCTGGGTGCCGTAGCGATGGCCGACATAGTCGGTCGCGGAGAGGCCGATCGCGAGGAGATCGGTGGCCGGTCCCTGGCCGAGCCGCATGTCGGCGCGCAATTGCCGGGCGAGCGCGAGAATCGCATTGTCGAACTCCGGCGAGGCCCGAAAGGCGTCGGCATCGCCCGAAGCCCGCGCGAAGCGGCCGTCGCCGACGCTGCGGCCGCTGCCTGCCGCGACCGCCTGGCTGCGAGTCGCGCAGAGCGGCGGCAGCGCGGCCGCTTCGCGGGCGGCGCCGATCTGCCCGGCGACCTGATCGTTGATGCCGGCGACCGCCCCCGGCACGGCATGGCCGGCATGGCTGACGAATCCCCCGCCCGACCACCACCAGCGCTCATTGGGGTCGTGGCCGCCCATCATCACCGCCGCCCGGTCCTTGCCGGCGACGGCGACGACGCGGCTGCGCGGGTCGGCGCGGCGCATCAGGTCGCCCAGCGCCGGCACCCGCAAATGGACGGGCGAGACGGTGTAGTGGTCGGAATCGCTGCCCGCGACGCGCTCGTCCTCGGCGCAATAGATATATTTGTCGGCGCGCGCGGCGCCGAGGTCGGTCCAGTTGTTGGCGACGATGCCGGTCCGCGCCGGCCGGGCGCCGGTGAGGATCGTCGAATGGCCCGGGCAGGTCTCGGTCGCGGCGTGGGACTGGTAGCCGGCCGGGAAGACCGCGCCCTCGGAGAGGCGCCTGAGGCCGCCGGTGAAATGCTGGCGATATTCGGCGAACAGGTCGGCCGAGAGCTGGTCGACCGAGATCGCGACGATCAGCCTGGGCGGCGCCGGCGGCTGCGCGGGCGCCGGGCTGCAGCCGGCCAGCGCGAGCAGGGCGGCGAGGTGCTTCAGCCTCATCCGCGGGCATCGAGCCGGCGGCCGATCGCCACGCAGACGATGATGATCACGGGGACCAGCACCGCCGACAGCACCACTTTCGCCAGCGCCTGCCCCAGCATCAGCTCGCCGATCGGCCTCACCCCGTAGAAGGAAACGGTGATGAAGATCAGAGTATCGACGATCTGCGACAGGGCGGCGGCGATGAAGCCGCGCACGGCCGGGAACCGTCCGGTCGCCGCGGTCAGCTTGGAAAAGATCCAGATGTTGAGCGTCACCGAAACGCCGTAAGCGACGATCCCCGCCGCCATCATCCGCCAGCTCTGGCCGAGGATGATCGGGAAGGCCTCCTTGGCGGGCTCGTACATGCCGGGGTCGGTCGGCAATTGCAGCACGAAATAGCTGAGCAGAATCGCCCCGATCAGAGGCGCGAAGCCGAAGCGCAGCAGCCGGTTCGCGGTCTCCTTGCCGTGCAGCTCCGCGACCGCGCTCGATATCGCCACCAGGATCAGGAAGGGAAAGATCCCGGCCTCGACGGCGAGGCCCCACCCCAGAGACACCTGCTTGGCGCCGAGCACGCCGGCGATGGTGACCATGCCGCCGTAGAAAATCGAAAAGGCGAAGAGGGAGCGGCTCATGGCCGGCGCGGGGGCTGTGCTCATGAAGTCTGCGTAACCGGTTTGGCGGCGCGCAAAAAGGGCTTTCCGTCAGCCGCCATTCCCGCCATCAGGCGCGGGTGACTGAGACGCGTCTGGACGTGCTGGCGATCGGCGATGCGGTGGTGGACGTGATCGCCACCGCCGACGACGACTTCCTGATCGCGGAGGGGCTGGTCAAGGGCTCGATGCAGGTGCTCGACGCCGAGGGCGCGACCCGGCTCTACGCCAAGATGAGCCAGGCGCGCGAAACCAGCGGCGGATCGGCGGCGAACACGATGGCCGGAGTGGCGGCGCTGGGTGGCCGCGCCGGCTTCGTCGGCCAGGTCGCGAACGACCAGCTCGGCGAGATTTTCAGCCACGACATTCGCGCTCACGGCGTCGAGTTCGTGACCCCGCCGAAGAGCGGCGGCGCGCCGACCGGCCGCTGCCTGATCCTGGTCACCCCCGACGCGCAGCGGACGATGAACACCTTCCGCGGCGCCGCCCACGAGCTTTCCGCCGACGCGCTCGATCCCGAGCAGATCAGGGGCGCGGCTATCCTCTATCTCGAAGCCTATTTGTGGCGCTCGGCCGGGCCGCGGGCGGCGATGGAGCAGGCGATGGCGATCGCCCACGAAGCCGGCCGCAAGGTCGCCTTCACCCTCTCCGACATCGCCTGCATCAAGCCGCACCGGCCCGAGATGATGGCGATGCTGGGAGCGGGCGCGATCGACCTCTTGTTCGCCAACGAGAATGAGATTTGCGAGCTCGCCGACGAAGGGGATCGCGACTCGGCGATCGCCGCGATCCAGGACAAGGTGGCGCGGCTCGTCGTCACCTGCGGCGCCGAGGGGGCGCTGGCGATCGAGCGCGGGCGGCGCGTCTCGGTGCCGATCGCCCGGCTCGGCACCGGCGTCGTCGACACGACCGGCGCCGGCGACCTGTTCGCGGCCGGCTTCCTGGTCGGCCAGGCGCAGGGCAGGAGCCTCGAGGACAGCCTGCGCATCGGCTCGATCGCCGCCGCCGAGGTCATCTCCCATTTCGGCGCCCGGCCCGAAGCCGATCTGAAGGCGATGGTGGCGGAGCTGTGAAGCGGCTGGCGGTCTATTGCGGGGCGAGCATGGGCGCCGACCCCGCCTTCGCCGCGACCGCGCGGGCGCTCGGCGAGGAGATGGCGCGGCGGGGGATCGGCCTCGTCTATGGCGGCGGCCGCCTCGGGCTGATGGGGATCGTCGCCGACGCGGTGATCGGCCATGGCGGCGAAGCTTATGGCGTGATCCCGCAGGCTTTGGTCGACATCGAGGTCGCCCATACCGGCCTCACCGAGCTCCACATCGTCCGCTCGATGCACGAGCGCAAGGCGATGATGACCGAGCTGACCGACGCCTTCGTCGCGATTCCCGGCGGCATCGGCACGCTGGACGAGCTGTTCGAGGCGTGGAGCTGGAACGCGCTCGGCTATCACGCCAAGCCGTTCGCGCTCCTCAACGTCTCGGGCTTCTGGGACGGCATGATCGGCTTTCTCGACACGGTGACGGCGAGCGGCTTCATGTCGCCGGCGCGGCGCGGCCAATTGCTGGTCGCCGACACGATCGAAGGCGCGATCGACCAGCTCGACGCGGCGATCGGGGCTACCGAGCCGAAAATGGTTTGGTGATTCCGGCAATCTTTCCGTCATTCCAGCGAAAGCTGGAATCCAAGCGGCCTTCGTGCCACCAAGGCAGTCTGGACCCCAGCCTTCGCTGGGGTGACGAAAATGACGGGGGGATTCCATGCCATATCTGATCGGGATCGGCGGCATCGCCCTGATCCTCGCCATCGCCGTCCTGTTCTCGGCCAACCGGCGCTGGATCCGCCTCCGCGTCGTCGCCGCCGCCTTCGCGCTGCAGGCGGGCATGGCGCTGCTCGTGCTCGGCACGCCCTGGGGCCAGTACGTGATCGGCAAGATGTCGACCGGCGTCTCCAACCTGCTCGGTTACGCCAAGGCGGGCGTCGACTTCATCTTCGGTCCGCTCGCCAGCCCCGAGATCGGCGCCAACAGCTTCGCGCTGGCGGCGTTGCCGGTGATCATCTTCTTCGCGAGCCTGATCTCGATCCTCTATTATCTCGGCATCATGCAGCTCGTCATCAAATGGGTCGGCGGCGCGATCCGGCTGGTGACCGGCATCACCCGCGTCGAATCGCTGGGCTCGGCGGCCAATATCTTCGTCGGCCAGTCGGAAAGCCCGCTGGTGATCAAGCCCTACATCGCCAACCTGACCCCCTCGCAATTGTTCTGCATCATGACCGTCGGCATGGCCGGCGTCGCCGGCACCATCCTCGGCGCCTATGCGAGCATGATCGGCCAGCACCTCTTGCCCTATCTGCTCGCCGCCAGCTTCATGTCGGCGCCGGGCGGGATATTGATGGCCAAGATCATCATGCCCGACGATCCCGCGGCGCGCGGCGTCGAGCCCGAACCGATCGACGAGGCCGAGCATGGCGAGGAGCGGCCGGCCAACATCATCATGGCCGCCGCCCAGGGCGCGCAGACCGGCGTCAAGCTCGCGGTCGCGGTCGGCGCGATGGTGCTCGCCTTCGTCGCCCTGGTCGCGCTCGCCAACGGCCTATTGGGCGGGATCGGCAACTGGTTCGGCTATCCGGACCTCAGCTTCCAGATGATCCTCGGCAAGATCTTCCAGCCGGTCATGTACATGCTGAACGTCCCTTGGAACGAGGCCGGCGTCGCCGGCGGCCTGTTCGGCACCAAGGTCGTCTTGAACGAGTTCGTCGCCTTCATCGATCTGAGCCACGTCCAGGGCACGCTGTCGCCGGCGACGGTCGCGATCGTCACCTTCATGCTCTGCGGCTTCGCCAATTTCAGCTCGATCGCGATCCAGATGGCGGTGACCGGCGGGCTGGCGCCCAACCAGCGGCCGATGATCGCCAAATTGGGGCTGAAGGCATTGCTCGCGGGCTCGCTCTCCAACCTGATGAGCGCCGCGCTCGCCGGGCTGATCCTGACCGCGACCGGGACCACGCCCGCCGCCGCCCCGCCCGCCGCGCCGGCACCCGCGGCAAGCGCACCTGCGCCGGCCCCGGCCAACGCGGCCGGGGACTAGGTTTGAGCAAAGCGCCGCATTGGATTACAAGGCGGGCATGAGCACTCTCGCATCCGCCCCCGCCAAGGCCGTCGCCTCCGTCTCGCTCACCGACGCGGACCGCGACCCCGAAGGCTTTTCCGACGAGCTCGGCCGCTCGTTCGAGCGCTACGGCTTCGCGATCGTCTCCGATCACGGCATCCCGGCCGACCTCATTCACCGCGCCGAGGAGAAGGCCAAGGCCTTCTTCGCCCTGCCCGAGGAGGTGAAGCGCCGCTATCATATCAAGGGCGGCGGCGGCGCGCGCGGCTACACCCCGTTCGGGATCGAGACCGCCAAGGGCGCGACCGCCTACGACCTCAAGGAATTCTGGCACGTCGCCCGCGAGCTGCCGCCCGGGCACAAATATGAGGATTCGATGGCGCCGAACGTCTGGCCCGAGGAGGTCGAGTCGTTCAAGGCGACCTTCCTCGAGCTGTTCGCGGCGTTCGACCGGACCGGCGCCAAGCTGCTCGAGGCGATCGCCCGCTATCTCGGCCTCGCCCCCGATTATTTCATCGACACGGTGAAGGACGGCAATTCGATCCTGCGCCTGCTTCATTATCCACCGATCCCCGGCGACGGGCCCAACGTTCGCGCCGGCGCGCACGAGGACATCAACACGATCACCCTCCTGCTCGGCGCCGAGGAAGCGGGGCTGCAATTGCTCGACCGCGACGGCGACTGGCTGCCGGTGACGCCAAGGCCGGGCGAGCTCGCCGTCAACATCGGCGACATGCTCCAGCGCCTCACCAACAACGTGATGAAATCGACCACCCACCGGGTCGTCAACCCGCCGCCCGAGCGGCGCGGCTTCTCGCGCTACTCGATGCCCTTCTTCCTTCACTTCCGCTCGGATTTCTGCATCGAGACGCTGCCCAATTGCATCTCGGCGGAGCGCCCCAACCTCTATCCCGAGCCGATCACCGCGGACGAGTACCTCCAGGAGCGGCTCAGGGAGATCAAGCTGGTCTGAGCGACGTCGTCGTTGCGAGCGAAGCGAAGCAATCCGGCATGGCGCTCGTGGATTGCCGCGCCGCTTCGCGGCTCGCAATGACGGCTATCCCGCATCCTTGAGGCTGGCGGGGCCGAAGCCGTGCGGGAGCAGGGTCCGGATCGTGCTGGCGATGGTCTCGGTGCCGTCGCCATTGGCCGAGATCACCTCGATGTCGAGGCCCGACAGGTCGGCCGCCTCGTAGATCGCCTGGCGGCAGCCGCCGCAGGGCGTCACCGGCGCCGCGCCCGCGAGCGCCCCGTCGGGCCCGACATGGCCGCCGGCGACCGCGATCCGGGCCACCTTGTCGAGCCCGAATTCCTGCCGCGCCGCGGTCAGCGCCGAAATCTCCGCGCAGATGCCGAGCCGGTAGCAGGCATTTTCCATGTTGGCGCCGAGCGCGATTTCGCCGTCCACCGACTCGATCGCGCAGCCGACGCTGAACTTCGAATAAGGCGCGTAGGCGGAAAGCGCGGCGGCGCGCGCCTGCTCGACGAGGGGGTGCTTGCTCATGACAAGCCGAGCATAGCGGCGATCGGCCCAAAAAGAAGGGCCGCCGCGGCCCGATCGCCGCGGCGGCCCCGATCTTTCGCCGAACGGGCCCTTAGCGGTAGGCGATCACCAAGGTGGCGACGAAGGCGCGCGGCGCGCCGAGCTGGACGAACGGCACGCTCGTGTTCAGCAGCTGGCCGCCGAAATTGCCGGCATAGAGCGTGTCGAACAAATTGGTCACGTTGAACTGGAAGAAGGTGTCGTCGTTGAGGCCGGTCCAGCCGAGCGGCACCCGGATGTCCAAATTGACGATGTTATAGGCCCGGGTGCGGGCGCCGTAGACCTGGAAGCGTGTGCCCGGCGCCGCGGTGGTGCCGCAATCGAGCGAATTGACGAACGCCACCGTGCACAGGCTGAGCGGCAGGTTCATGTCGTTGATGTAGCGCGGGCCGGTGCGCTTGATCGACAGGCCGATCTCGACCCACGGCAGGTTGTACTGGACGCGGCCGCCGAGCGTGTAGATGGGCGCGCCGGACTCGCGATTGCCAGACGTCGGCGCAAAGATCGGTGCGCCCGGCGTCGTGCAGTGCGCGCTCGTATTCGCCGCCGTCAGCGTCGTCGGACACTCGCCGGCAAGCACGTCGTCCTGGATCTTCGACCAGAGGTAGGAGCCGTAGACATAGAGCTGGAAGCGCGGCGTCACCTGCCAGGCGATGCTGGCGTCGATGCCGTATTTGTCGACCCGGCCGAGGTTGCGGAACACGTTCTGGTCGAGATCCGGATCATAGGCCTGCGCCAGCCGGTTCTGGAAGATCGTGTACCAGAGCGAGGCCTGCGCCATCACGGTGCTCGAGCGGTAGCGGACGCCGAGGTCGAAATTGTCGGTCGTCTCGGGCTCGGGCTGCGCCTGGGCGGTGCTCACCGGATAGAAGAAGCTGTTGTAGAGCAAATCGGTGCTGGGCACCTGGAGGCCGCGCGAATAATTGGCGAAGATGCTCGTACGCGGGGCGATGTCGTAGACCGCGCCGACGTTCGGCAGCACCTCGTTATAGTGGAAAACGCGGTTTTGCGGGCCCTGGACGGCCGCCTGATTGACTGCGCAAGGTGGTGACGCAGGGTTGCCCGGAAGGGCCACGCACGGATTGTTGGCGAGCCACGCCTGCAGCCCCGCCGAATTGGTGCTGAAGCATTCGACGAAGCCGCTGGCGCTCGAGGTCGCACAGAAATTGTTGAGGTCGCGGGTGAAGAACGGCGCGCGCACGCCCACGTTGACGGTCAGCCGGCTGTCGAGGAACTCGCCGCGATATTCGCCGGAAATCTGGTGCAGCAGCGCGATCGAGCGGCGGTCGCGCTTCTGGAGGATGTTGCCGTTGGCGTCGCCGAGCGGATCGTTGACCGGGAAGACGTCGATCGGCTCGCCGTTGATCTGCAGGAGGCCGGTCTCGCCGGTCTGGCGATGGCGGCCGCGGTCGTAGGTGTAGTTGACGCGGACACTGTGGAAGTCGTTGATGTCGTAGCGCAGGCCGGCGATCACGCCGTAGCGGTTGGTCTGCGTCTGGCTGGGCGCGAGCACCCGGACCGTGTCGAGCCGGTCGCCGTCGCCGTTGAGGTCGCGGCCGTAATAGGGGACGCCGCCGATATAGCCCATCTGGCAGCTGGTGTTCGCGGGAGGCACGGCCGAGACGCACTGGTTCGGCGTGGCGGTGCCGCCGGCGGGATTGACGTCGCGCAGGCCTTCCTGGCCGACCACCGTGCCGCCGCCATTGGCCTTCACATATTGGAAGCTGGGATCGACGGTGAGGACGAGGCCGTCCATCAAGGTGAAGCGCGAATTGACGCGGATATTGCCGGTGTTCGACGGGTTGTAGCGCTCCTCGAACTCCTGGCCGCAAGTATTGGCGGCGTCGGCGAGGCCGGGCCTCGCCACCTGGTTGATCTGGCAGCGGGCGATCGTGTAGTCGCGCTCGTCCCGCGTGGTCGGGAAGCGGTTGGCCGCGGCCGAGCCGACGACGCGCGGCGCCTGGTTGGTCGGCGACTGGGTGAAGTCGGTGCGCAGCGGCAGCGAGCCGCCGAAATTGTTGCGATTCTGGTTGTAGTGGCCGGCGATCGAGATGAAGTCGCCGTTGGAGCCGATCGGCTGGAACAGGCGGCCGTTATACTGCTGCTTGTAGATGTTGCCGCGGTGGCCGTAGACGAAATCGTTGGCCGCCATGCTGGCCGAGCCGAAGGCGCGCGTCCCCCACGGGCCGATACTGCCGGTGTCGACGACGCCGAACACGCGGCGGAAATCGCCGTCGTGGAACCAGCCGTACGAGCCCTGGACGCGGGCGGCGAAGCTCTCGAAGGGGCGGCGGGTGCGGAAATTGACGGTCGAGCCGGTCGCCGAGGCGGTCGGGCTGTCGACGTCGGTCGAGCCGAGGCTGACGTTGACCTGCTCGATGATCTCCGGATCGAGCAGCTGGTTCGAGAAGATCGCGTAATTGCCGGTGTCGTTCAAGGGAATGCCGTCGAACGTCTCGGAGATGCGGCTGTTGTCGAAGCCGCGGATGATCAGATTGCCGCCCGAGGAGCCGAACGGGTCGTTGTTGGTGAAGCTGACGCCCGGCAGGTTGTTGATGGTGTCGTTGATCGACTGGCCCGGGACCTGGCGCTGGATGAACTCGGCGTTCAATTGCTCGCGCGTCTTCGAGGTGTCCGGAGCGACGATGCCGCCGACATCGGCCTGACGGGTGCCGGTGACGACGATCGTCTCGCTCTCGGCCTCGATCGTGCCGGTCGATTGGGCGAAGGCGGCGCCCGGAATGACAAGGGCGGTGGTGGCGCTGAGCAGTGCGATCTTCTTCATGATGGTAATTCCCCCAAGGCAGACGTGCCTTCCGATGATTGGGCTATAGCAAGCCCCTTTTTACGGTTCAAAGACTCTCTGACCGGCCCGCGCAAGAATCTGGCACACCGTTGCGCGCGTGCGTCAGGTATCGGAGAAAACGGCGGAAATCCGGCATTGCCGGGCGGGCCCTAGCGGAAGGGCGGCTCGTCGAAGCTGCGCAATTTGCGGGAATGGAGCTGCGGCCCCTCGCGCCTCAGGATGCGCAGGGTTTCGATGCCGATTCGCAAATGCTGGCTGATCGCCCGCTCGTAGAAGGCGTTGGCCTGGCCGGGCAGCTTGATCTCGCCGTGCAGGGGCTTGTCGGAGACGCAGAGCAGGGTGCCGAAGGGGACTCGGAAGCGATAGCCCTGGGCGGCCACCGTCGCCGACTCCATGTCGATGGCGACGGCGCGCGACTGGTTGAAGCGCAGCGCCGAGAGGGTGAGTCGAAGCTCCCAGTTGCGGTCGTCGGTGGTGACGACGGTGCCGGTCCTGAGCCGCCGCTTGAGGTCCTGCGGATCCTCGCCGGTGACCTCGACCGCGGCGTCGAACAAGGCCTGCTGGACTTCGGCGATGGCGGGAATCGGCACTTCGGTCGGCAGCACGTCGTCCATGACATGGTCGTCGCGCAGATAAGCGTGGGCGAGGACATAGTCGCCGATCGTCTGGCTGGGCCTCAGCCCGCCGCAATGGCCGATCATCAGCCAGGCCTCCGGCCGCATCACCGCGAGATGGTCGCAGATCGTCTTGGCGTTGGAGGGGCCGACGCCGATGTTGACGAGGGTGATGCCTTCGCCGTTGGGCGCGATCAGATGGTAAGCGGGCATCTGGTGCCGGCGCCAGCCGCCCTCGGCGACCTGGGCGACCGCGTCGGGCATGTCCTTGGTCACATAGACCCCGCCGGCGGCCGACAGGCCCTCATAGGGGCTGTTCTCGGCCCTGAGCTCCTCGACCGCCCAGCGGACGAACTCGTCGACATAGCGGACATAGTTGGTGAACAGGATGTAGCGCTGGGTGTGCTGGACCGGCGTGCCGGTATAGTGGCGCAGCCGCGCCAGGCTGAAATCCACCCGGGGCCCGTCGAACAGCGACAACGGCCGCGCCGCCTCGGGCGTCTGCAGCCATGCGCCGTCGGCGACCTCGTCGCCGATATGGGCGAGCTCGGTGGTCGGGAACCACATCGCGAGATCGGCCGCCTGGACCTCGTCGAGCCTGAGGTCGTCGGTGCCGTCGAGCACATAGGGATAGGGGATTTCGCTCGCCGAGCGGCCGACCGAGACCTCGACCCGATAATCCTCGAGCAGGCAGCGCAGCTGCTCGGTCAGATATTTGCGGAACAGATAGGGCCGGGCGACGCTGGTCGCATAATGGCCGGGCTGGTTGAGCCGGCCATAGGCGCGCGGCGGGAAGTTGGGCGGGCTGCCATAGGGATAATCGATGCGAAGCTCGGGATAGGCGAAGCCGCCCTCGGCGCGGGCCTTGGCGTCGGGCCGCTCGCCGTTCTTGAGGTATCGGGCCAGAGCGGTGCGCAGGTTGGCGACCGATTCGTCGTACATCTCGCAGAGCCGATCGATCACCCGCGGAATGTCGTCGATCGTCGTCGCCGCATGCTTTTCATCTGTCATGCCCGCCGTCATTCCGCCTCGCGGGGCGGGATGTCAAACTTGGGCACGGACCCCTAGGGCTGGGGGAGGACGCGCGGATTGATCCGCGACGAGCCGCAGGTCTGCAGCAGCTGGGTGATCGCGGCGCTGCTCTCGCCGATCGAAAAGACGGTGTCGAACCGGTGATTCTCGATGTCGCGGGCGCGCAGGACGAGGCGGCGGGCGCCCATCAGCGCGCGCAGGAAGGCGATCGTGCGGCCGCGATCGTCGAAGCTCGCGGTGCGGGCGCGGACGTGCCACAGCTTGCGCACCGGGCGCTGCTCGTCGAACCGGTAGGTGACCGGCTGCTGGCCGGTCAGGAACTGGCCGCGGGCGAGCCAGCGGCGCGAATGGTAGCGGACGCTGACGTCGCCCCAGTCGGGCGCCTGGCAGCGTATCTCGATCCGTTCGCCCTCGCCGCGCAGAGTCGCGGTCGCGCGCAGCCGGTCCGTGATCGGGTCGCGCTCGATCAGGATCTCCATCGGCTGCGCCGGCATGGCAGGCTGCAGGGCAGCGAGGGCCAAAGCGATCAAAACCATTCGAAAAACAAGCTCCTTGGCCGCGCCCATAGGTTGCCGGGCCGCGCGGAGCAACCGCGTCGCGCGCAAAGACGGGCCCGGGCCGAAGCTTTGGCTTGCGCCGGCGTCCGCGCGGGCCTAAATCGCGCACCGAAGCTCGGCCGCTCCGTGAAGGGGCGGCCCTTATCGTTTTTGGAGGACCAATTGGCCCAGCCGCTCATGCCGCACGCGACCGCTTCCTGGCTGGTCGACAACAGCTCGCTCACCTTCCAGCAGATCGCCGAATTTTGCGGCCTGCACATCCTCGAAGTGCAGGCGATCGCCGACGATACCGCCGCCACCAAGCTGACCGGGCGCGATCCGCTGCGCTCGGGCGAGCTCACCCAGGACGAGATCGAGCGCGGCCAGAATGATCCCGCCTACAAGCTCCGGATGCAGAAGGAGCCGGACCAGGCGGTGCGCACCAAGGGGCCGCGCTATACGCCCGTCTCCAAGCGCCAGGACAAGCCCGACGGCGTCGCCTGGCTGATCCGCAACCATCCCGAGCTCTCGGACGGCCAGATCGGCAAGCTGATCGGCACCACCCGCTCGACCATCCAGGCGATTCGCGAGCGCAGCCACTGGAACATCGCCAACATCCAGCCCAAGGATCCGGTGACCCTGGGCCTCACCTCGCAGCGCGAGCTGGACGCGGCGGTGGCCAAGGCGGCCAAGGCGAAGGGCGCCGAAGCGCCGCGCGACATGACCTTCGACGAGGACCGCGAGGCGCTGATCGTCGAGCTGCGCGCCGAGCGCGAGGCCGCCGCCCGCGAGGCCGAAGCCGCGCTCGCCGCCGAGAGCGAGCCGGCCGAGGCCGAGGCCGAGGTTGAGCGGAATGCCGAAAACCTCTTCAAGAGCTGAGCCGGCGACTCCGGACGCCTCGCTGGCGGCGGAGCCTTATTCGCACAAGGGCCTGACCTACCCGCTCGGTCGGACCGGGCCCGCCGCGGGCGAGATCATCGCGCTCGCCGACGGCATCGGCTGGACCCGTTCGCCCGTGCCGGGCTCGCTCAACCACATCAACCTGTGGATCCTCGAGGACGAGGGCGGCATCGCGCTGGTCGACACCGGCCTCAACATGCCGGCCGCGCGCGAGGCGTGGGAAAGCCTGTTCGCCGGGCCGCTCGCGGGGCGGACCGTGACCCGCGTGATCTGCACCCATTTTCACCCCGACCATCTCGGCCTCGCCGGCTGGCTCGCCGAACGATTCGGCGTGCGGCTGTGGATGACGCGCGGCGAATGGCTGTTCGCGCGGATGCTGACCAGCGACGTGCGCGACGCGCCGCCGGCGGAGGCCGCCGCCTATCAGCGCGCCGCCGGCTGGAGCGAGGAACGGATCGCCGAGGAGGCCGCCAAGGGCTGGGGCCGGTTCGCGGCGATGGTGAGCCCGGTCCCGGTCGCCTATGTCAGGATGCAGGACGGCGACGAGATCAGGGTCGGCGCGCGGACCTGGCGGGTGGTGACCGGCAGCGGCCACTCGCCCGAACATGCCTGCCTGGTCGACGACTCCGGCAAGCTGATGATCGCCGGCGACCAGGTGCTGCCGCGGATCACTTCCAACGTTTCCCTGAGCCTGTCCGAACCCGAGGCCGACCCGCTGGGGGAATGGCTGGCCTCGATCGCCAAGCTGAAGGGGTTGCCCGACGATCTCCTCGTCCTGCCCTCCCACGGCGAGCCCTTCACCGGCCTCCACGCCCGCCTCGACGCGCTCGCCGCCGGCCATCAGGGCCGCCTCGACGCGCTCCACGCCCATCTCGCCGAGCCGCGGCGCGCGCTCGACTGCTTCACGACCCTGTTCGGCCGCCAGATCGACGACGGCTCGCTGGGCCTCGCCACGGGGGAGGCGATGGCGCACCTTCGGCACCTGGAGGTCGAGGGCAGGGCGGTGCGCGACGTCACGGACGGCGTTCATTGGTATCGGGCCGCCTGAACTCGGCAATCCCGGTTCGAATTTCGGATATCGTTCCCAATTCGCCGCGAAGCCGGGGAGGATATTCGGCAGCATCTCCTTCATTTCTCATTCGTATTGCGCCCAGGAAAGTAGAGGCGGATACTCGTCGACTGCGACTCGGGGGAAGGGGGAGGCATCATGATCGAATTATGGTCCGTGGCAGCGCGGATCCGGAGTGGGCTCTGCGCGAGCCTGCTGCTGGTTTCCCTGGCTTCGCTCGGCGCCTGCGCCTCGTTCCAGGCCCATCCCGAACCGGTGCTGGACACGGTCTCGGTCGTGAACTCCGCCAACATCAATGTCCGCGACGTGTTGAGCGCCTTCGCCTCCGAGGACCCCGCTCCGCGCGAAGGGCTGACTCCAAAGGCCTATCGGGACATGGTGATCGGCACCTACCTGATGGCCGCCGACATGCGCTATCTGCAGTTTCGCCGGCGGCTGGCCGCAGAGTCCCGCGGCTCGTCGCTGCTGCTCGACATCGGCATCCTGGGTCTTTCGGGAGGCGCTTCGCTGGCGACGGAAGCGACGGCCAACGCTCTGGCGGCCGGCGCCGCGGGCCTGACCGGGACCCGCGCCGCCGTTTCGCGGGACATCTATTTCGACCGAACGATCCCGGCGATGATCGGGGTGATGGACGCCGAACGGACTCGGATCCGGACCCTGATCGTCGTCAACCTGCGCAAGTCGGCCGAGGAATATCCGCTGGCCGTCGCGCTGAGCGACGTCTCGTCCTACGAGGCCGCGGCGTCGCTCGACGCCGCCATCGAAATCCTCACCCGGGAAGCGGCCGACCGCGTCGAAACCGCCAACATGAACTATGCCGACGAGGTCGCGAGCTACACCGGGCCTCCCGAAGCGGGAGTGCCGGAAATCATGGGCCGGATTCGCGCTCGCCTGCTGGCCCTGTCACAGGCCAACGACACGACGACGCTCGGGAACATGGCCGGCCAGCTCAACATCACGGTACCCGCGGGCACGGATGCGAACGGAATCAGGCGCCTCATCCAGGCGCATATGCGGGGCATCCAGGACCTCGCCGGAGCCAGGGCATTGGCGCAGAAACTCAACATCCCGACGGGAGGATAACGATGTCGACGATACGGCTCGGCGGTGAAAAGGGCATGTCGAAGAGTCAGCTCGAACAATGGATATGGGGACACGAAAACGACACCGGGCCACTGGTGGGGATCGATTGCGCCAAGGGGGGCACGGTCGGAACCTTCGACGAGGACGGGGCTACGCCCGCCAAAGCGCCGACGGTCATTCTCGATCCGGAGGGCAAGGCCTCCTGCCCCGGCGGCGGCAAGGGGATAGGCGGCAGGGCCTATATCTCCGGTGTCTGCGTCAAGGTCCTGGTCTGCCACTGACCGTGGCGGGGGGGACAGCCCGCTTGACCGTCTCTTCCCGGCGAGCCAATGCTGGCCGGCATGGCTGACGAACAGGCACAGGACGTCGCCGAGCTCTCCTTCGAAGCGGCGCTGAAGCGGCTCGAGGAGATCGTCCACAAGCTCGAAAGCGGCGAGGCGCCGCTCGACGAAGCGATCGCGCTCTACGGGGAGGGCGACAGGCTGAAGCAGCAATGCGAGGCCAGGCTCGCCGCGGCCCAGGCGCGGATCGAGCAGATCCAGTTCGGGCGCGACGGCGGCCCCGCAGGCACCGCGCCCTTCGGCGACGAATGAGCCTCCAGGCCGCGCTCGATGCGGTCGGCGGCGAGATCGACCGCGCCTTCGATGCCCTGCTTCCGGTTCCCGCCGACGCCCGCGGCCGGCTCTACGAGGCGATGCGCTACGCCGCGATCGGCGGCGGCAAGCGGATCCGGCCGATGCTGGTCGTCGCCGCCTGCGACCTGTTCCGGGTCGATCGGGCGCGGGCGATGCGGGTCGCGCTCGCGGTCGAATGCATCCACGTCTACTCGCTGATCCACGACGATCTGCCGAGCATGGACGACGACGATCTTCGGCGCGGCAAGCCGACGCTCCACCGCGCCTTCGAGGAATCGACCGCGATCCTCGCCGGCGATTCGCTCCACGCTCTGGCCTTCGAGATCCTCGCCGACGAGGCGAGTCACGAGGATCCGTTCGTCCGCGCCGAGCTGGTCGCCGAGCTCGCCCGCGCCGCCGGGCCGGCGGGCATGGCCGGCGGCCAGATGATGGACCTGACGGCGGCGGCGATGAAGCTCGACCTCGCCGCCGTCACCCGCCTCCAGCAATTGAAGACCGGCGCCCTGATCGGCTGGTGCGTCGAGGCCGGCGCGATCATGGGGCGGGTGCCGCCCGAAGCGCGGACCGGCCTCAGGGGCTATGCCCGCGACGTCGGTCTCGCCTTCCAGATCGTCGACGATCTGATCGACCATGAGGGGATGGAGGAGAAAGCGGGCAAGCGCGTCGGCAAGGATCTCGCCGCCGGCAAGCAGACCTTCGTCTCGCTGCTCGGCCCCGACCGGGCGCGCCGCCAGGCCGACCTGCTGATCGACCAGGCGATCGAGCATCTGCAGAGCTTCGGCGAGGAAGCCGACCTGCTCCGCGCGGTCGCCCGTTTCGCGGTGGAGCGCGACCACTGATCGCTCGACCCATGCCGTCACTCCAGCGAAAGCTGGGGTCCAAACTGCCTTGGGGACCGCGATGCCGATTGGATTCCAGCTTTCGCTGGAATGACGGTAAGGAGGGGGAATGAGAACAGGCGTCTATCCCGGCACGTTCGACCCGATCACGCTCGGGCACATGGACATCATCCGCCGCGCCGCCCATCTCGTCGACCGGCTGGTGATCGGGGTCACCACCAACCCCGCCAAATCGCCGATGTTCACCGTCGAGGAGCGGCTCGCCACGGTCGGGCGCGAGACGGCGGCGATTCGCGACGGCGCCGAGATTAGGGTGGTCTCGTTCGATTCGCTGCTGATGGATTTCGCGGTGCGCGAGGGCGCCTCGATGATCATTCGCGGCCTGCGCGCCGTCGCCGACTTCGAATATGAGTTCCAGATGGCCGGCATGAACCAGCAATTGAACGAGGAGATCGAGACGGTCTTCCTGATGGCGGGCGTCTCGCTGCAGCCGATCGCCTCGAGGCTGGTCAAGGAGATCGCCCGCTATGGCGGCGACATCGGCCGCTTCGTCACCCCGGCGGTGGCGGCGGAGGTGCGCGCCCGGGTCGAGCGCGACGGCCGCGCGGGCGGCTGATCCGCGCTTGAGGCGGGGCCCGCTCCCGCCTAAGACACGCACAATCATCGGAATTGGGGTTCAAGCATGCCGCGTCTGTTGTCTCTCTTCGCCGCCCTTACGGGCCTGTTCATGAGCGCGATGCTCGCCCAGGCGCAGCCGACCGAGTTCAAGGCGCCGCCGCCGACGCCGCCGCTCGCGGCCGAGAACAGCTGGGTGCTCGATCTCTCCACCGGCGGGCGGGTCGTGATCCAGCTCCGCCCGGACGCCGCGCCGGCCCATGTCGAGCGGATCAAGACGCTGACCCGCCAGGGCTTCTACAACGGCCTCGCCTTCTTCCGCGTGGTCGAAGGCTTCATGGCCCAGGGCGGCGATCCCCAGAATAACGGCACCGGCGGCTCGACGCTGCCCAACCTCAACGCCGAGATCAACGGCCTTCCCCACGTCCGCGGCGCGCTCGGCATGGCCCGCGCGCAGGACCTGAACAGCGCCAACAGCCAGTTCTACATCATGTTCACGCCCCACCTGCAGATGGACCGCCAATATACCGTGCTCGGCCGGGTAGTGAGCGGCATGAACTTCATCGACGCGATCGAGCGCGGCGAGCCTCCCGCCACGCCGAGCCGGATCGTGCGCGCCTCGCTCGGCAGCGACAATCTGGCGCCGATGAGCGCCGAGGAGCTGCGCGCCGAAGCGGCCCGGCTCGCCGCCGCGCAGGCGCCCCCGGTCGCCACCGGCGCGGGCCGTCCGATCGGCCCGGCCGAGCCGCCGCCCGCGGCCGGTCCGCGCCCGCTCGAGCCGGTCCGCGCGCCGAACGCGCCGCCGCGCCGGCCGCGCCCGCCGCAGCCCTCGACCTAGACTCTAGGTGCGCGTCGACGCGTTCGACTTCGACCTGCCGGCCGACCGGATCGCGCTGCGGCCCGCCAGCCCGCGCGACAGCGCCCGGCTGCTCGCGGTGCGCGGCTCCGAAATCTCGGACCATGGAGTGCGCGATCTCCCGCGCCTGCTCCGGCGGGGCGACCTGCTGGTGTTCAACGATACCAGGGTGATCCCCGCCCAGCTCGAAGGGATGCGCGGCGCCGCGCGGATCGGCGCCACTCTGCACAAGCGCGAAGGGCCGCGCGCCTGGCGGGCCTTCGTCCGCAACGCCAGACGGCTGCGCGAAGGCGACAGCGTCGATTTCGGCGAGGGCGTCGCCGCGGTCGCGAGCGACCGGGAGGAGGACGGCTCCTTCCTTTTGACCTTCGCCGGGGCGGAGCCGGTCGAAACGCTGCTCGAGCGCGCCGGGCGGATGCCGCTGCCGCCCTATATCGCCGGCCGCCGCGCCGCCGACGCCCGCGACCGCGCCGACTATCAGACGATGTTCGCGAGGGCGGAGGGGGCGGTCGCCGCGCCGACCGCGGCGCTCCATTTCACGCCCGCTTTGATGGCCGCGCTCGCCGAGGCCGGGATCGGCCACGAGCTGCTGACCCTCCATGTCGGCGCCGGCACCTTCCTGCCGGTCAAGGTGGCCGACACCCAGGATCACGTCATGCACGCCGAATGGGGCCGGATCGCCCCCGACGCGGCGGCGCGGCTCAACGCCGCCCGCGCCGCCGGCGGGCGGATCATCGCCGTCGGCACCACCTCGCTCCGCCTCCTCGAAAGCGCCGCCGGCGCGGCGGGCCTGGTTCAGCCGTTCGAGGGCGAAACCGCGATCTTCATCACCCCGGGCTACCGCTTCCGCGCCGTCGACGGCCTCGTCACCAACTTCCACCTGCCGCGCTCGACCCTGTTCATGCTGGTCTCGGCGCTGATCGGGCTGGAGGTGATGCAGGCGGCCTATGCCCACGCGATCCGCGAAGGCTACCGCTTCTATTCCTACGGCGATGCGAGCCTGCTGCTGCCCTAACCGACCGCGACGCCTTTCCAGAAGGCGATCCGGTTCCTGATCTCGGCGGCGGCCGGCTTGGGGTCGGGATAGTACCAGGCGGCGTTGCGGTTCTCCGACCCGTCGACCTCGAGATGGTAATAATGGGCCGTGCCTTTCCACGGGCAGATGGTCGTCGTGTCGCTGTCGCGCAGCAGCGAGGCATCGACCGACTCGCGCGGGAAATAATGGTTGCCCTCGACGACCAATGTGTCGTCGCTCTCGGCGATCGTCGCGCCGTTCCAGGTCGCCTTCACCATCCCCGTCCCGATAGCAGGGCAGGGTCCGCCCGGATAGCTGGGCCGGACCGGGGAGCTTGCGCTGAAGGCCTGAGCGGCTAAGCCCCGGCCATGGCCGGCGCCCCCGCTTTCTCCTTCACCGTCTCCGCGACCGACGGCCGCGCCCGCGCCGGCACGATCGCGATGCGGCGCGGCGAGATCAGGACGCCCGCCTTCATGCCGGTCGGCACCGCGGCGACGGTCAAGGCGATGAAGCCCGAGACGGTGCGCGCGACCGGCGCCGACATCCTCCTCGGCAACACCTATCATTTGATGCTCCGCCCGGGCGCCGAGCGGGTGGCGCGGCTGGGCGGGCTGCACGGCTTCATGGGCTGGGAGCGGCCGATCCTGACCGATTCGGGCGGCTATCAGGTGATGAGCCTTTCCGAGCTTGCCAAAGTGAGCGAGGACGGCGTCGCCTTCGCCAGCCATCTCGACGGCAGCCGCCACCTGCTGACGCCCGAGCGCTCGATGGAGATCCAGGCCTTGCTGGGCTCGGACATCGTCATGGCGCTCGACCAGCTGGTGCCGGCGTCCTCGACGCGCGAGGAGCAGGCGGTGGCGATGGCCCGCTCGATGCGCTGGGCCGCCCGTTCGAAGGCCGCTTTCGCGAGAGAGGGCGCCTTGTTCGGGATCCAGCAGGGCGGGCTCGACGAGGCGCTGCGCGGGGAGTCGGCGGACGCGCTCACCCGGATCGGCTTCGACGGCTATGCGGTCGGCGGCCTCGCGGTCGGGGAGGGGCAGGAGGCGATGTTCGCCGTGCTCGATTTCGCCTGCGGCCAGCTGCCCGAGAGCGCCCCGCGCTACCTGATGGGGGTCGGCAAGCCCGACGACATCGTCGGCGCGGTGACACGCGGCATCGACATGTTCGATTGCGTGCTGCCGACCCGCTCGGGCCGCACCGGCCAGGCCTTCACCTGGGACGGCCCGATCAACATCCGCAACGCGAAATTCGCCGAGAACCCCGAGCCGCTCGATCCCGAATCGCCGGTCGCCGCCTGGTCCAAAGCCTATCTTCACCACCTCGTCCGCTCGGGCGAGATATTGGGCGCGATGCTGATGACCGAGCACAATCTCTGGTTCTACCAGCGGCTGATGCAGGGATTGCGCGACGCGATCGCCGAGGGGCGGCTGGCCGCTTATGCCGGAGAATTTCGCTCCCGCTATCTCCGTCGGGGAAAAGAGTGACTGTCGCTATCTTTGCTAGAACAGCCGCCGGCCCTCGGCGTCGTCCGCGATCAGCACCCGGCCGGGCGCGCGGCCCCGGATGCGAGGCGCCATGGACGGGTTGGAGGCGTAGGTCCGGCCATCGAAGCGGATCCGGGCCTCGTACGGGATCTCCATGCCGCCGCCCCGGACGTGGACGGCGAGGTCGCGCCAGCCCCGGCTGCGCGTGTCGAGCAGCCGCACCGGCGCGTTGACGATGGTGAGCTCGGCGACCTCGCGCCACGAGTTCCCCGCGGGCGTGTAGATGAAGAGCGCGCAGCCGCCCGAGCCGCAGAACAGGCCCGAATAGAGCGAAACCAGCGCCTCCTCGCGGCCGTCGCCGTTCAGGTCGGCGAAGGCGGCGACATAGGAGGTGTCGCCGTAATTCTCGCGCGCGTCGGCGAAAGCGTCCTGAAGGAAGGTGTGGAGGCCTTGCCCGGGCGGGGTCTGAGCAGCGGCTGGGCCGGCGAGCAGCAGGGCCAGCGCCAATGCCGCCCGTCGCATCCTAGCCGCCGAAGCCCTTGCCGAGGAAGCTCGGGACCGGGCCGTTCCAGCCCTCGTCCGCGGTCTCGGGCTCGGGTTCGCGGCGCGGCGGCGGGCGCTCGGGCCTTGCCGCCCTGGCCTCGGGCTTCGGCGCCCTGGCTTCGGGCTTTTCGGCCCGGCGGGGGCGGCGCTCGCGGGGGGGCTTGTCGTCGCGCGGCTTGGCAGCCTCGGCGGCCGGCGCGGGCCGATCGCCCATCGGCGCGATCTTGGTCCCGGTCAGCTTCTGGATATTGTCGATCGATTCGGCGTCGGCGCCGGTCACCAGGGTGATCGCGATGCCGGTCTTGCCGGCGCGCCCGGTGCGGCCGATGCGGTGGACGTAATCGTCCGGGTGCCAGGGCACGTCATAGTTGAAGACGTGGCTGACGCCCTTGATGTCGAGACCGCGGGCGGCGACGTCGGACGCGACGAGAATGTTGATCTCGTCATTCTTGAAGCGGTCGAGCTCGCGGATGCGGTCGGCCTGGGCCATGTCGCCCTGGATCTGGCCGACGCTGAAATGGCCGCGCTTGAGCGAGGTGGCGAGCTCGCGCACCGTCGTCTTGCGGTTGCAGAAGACGAGCGCGCTGCGGACCTCGCCGCTGCGCAGCATGTCGGCGAGCGTGTCGCGCTTGGCCCGCGCCTCGACCCGGATCATCCTCTGGTCGATCAGCAGGTTCGAGGAAGCCGGGCGGGCGACCTCGATCGACTTGGGGTCGGAGAGGAAGCGGTCGGCGAGCTTCTTGATCGGCGGCGGCATCGTCGCGGAGAACAGGAGCGTCTGCCGGCTCTTCGGCAGCTTGGTGCAGATTTCCTCGATGTCGGGGATGAAGCCCATGTCGAGCATCCGGTCCGCCTCGTCGATCACCAGCAGGTTGCAGCCGGTGAGCAGGATCTTGCCGCGGCCGAACAGGTCCATCAGCCGCCCCGGCGTGGCGATCAGCACGTCGACGCCCTTTTCGAGCGCCTTCACCTGGTCGCCCATCTGCACGCCGCCGATCAGCAGCGCCATCGAGAGCTTGTGATGACGCCCGTATTTCTCGAAATTCTCGGCGACCTGGGCGGCGAGCTCGCGGGTCGGCTCGAGGATCAGCGAGCGCGGCATCCTCGCGCGCGCCCGTCCTTGCGCGAGGATGTCGATCATCGGCAGCACGAAGCCGGCGGTCTTGCCGGTGCCGGTCTGGGCGATGCCGATGATGTCCTTGCCCATCAGCACCGAGGGGATCGCCTGCTTCTGGATCGGGGTGGGCGTGTCATAGCCCGCCTCGCTCACCGCGCGGAGCAATTCGTCTGACAGGCCGAGATCGGCAAAGCTCATTCAGGGATCCGGGAGTTGGGCCCGCTCTTCGGCGCGGGGCGCTTCACGCGCCGCCGCTTGTGCGAAGCGGCCCCACTTGTCAAGCAAAGCAGGGCCCGGACGAGGGGCGGCTCGGTAACCGCAGGTTGATGAAAGCCAAAAAGAGTGGCGGCCCGACCATCGACCGCCACTCCCCGGTAGGCGACAGGTACTTAGGGTGCTTGGTCCGGCACCGGGTTTCTACCGCCGCTTTCTCCTTGTCTCAGTTGATTCCCAACAGCGCCTTGGCGAGCCGAACCTTCGATCGCGGGACGACGGCACTCGCGAGCGTCGATTCGTTCATCCAATCCGGCAAGATGAACCACGTGGGGATTCCTCGCGACTGCGGGTTTCCGAGCCCAGTGTCTCCGCTGCTGCCGTTCCAGCGGACAGCTAATGCCGGCGCTCCGTCCCAATTTCCGATGGCAAGGGCGGCATCGCCGTCCCCTCCGTTGTGAAGAATATCGATCAGCCGCCATCTCGCCCTCGGCGCGTCGACATGGCGGGGATTTTGATAGGCCATTCGGAAACGACTCGCATTTTGCCAACGTATGATCCGACATATATAAAAATACCGATGCACCGTCAATTCACTTGGCGCTTTTGGACCGGATGATCGTCTGGATTGTCGGCTCTCGGGGCAAATAGCCACTTATTATATCGCATATTTTTATACATATAATTGACAACGCCCGTAGTGTGGTCTACGGGCCCTGCGGGTGGTGCGCCCACGGAGATTTGAAATGTCCAAATATCTCAAGCTGACGCTCTATCTTGCAGAACTGGACGCCGGCAAATGGGACGCCTCCTTCGAGGAGGTCGAAGATGTGTTGGGTTTTCCGCTACCGGGGAGCGCGAGGCAATATCCCGCATGGTGGGCCAATCAAGGCCGCGCTCAAAGCATGGCGTGGCAAAGCGCGGGGTGGCACACGACTGCCGTGGATGTCGAACAGGAGAGAGTCACCTTCGTGTATGTTGGCGATCGGGAGGACGCCGATACTCAGGGGGTTCCAGCGCTGACAATTTCCGATGCAAAGGCAGGCTTGGCTGCACATTTTGGCGTATCCATCGATGCCATCGAAATTGTGATCCGCGGGTAGAATCCCCGCGTCGGGGTCGAAAGCTGCCGGTTGGTCGTCACAAGGCCTGGGTATCGCGCCGGCCGGGCTCTCAAGGCGGGGAACGGGTCGATCCGGCAACCGCGAGAGGTTAGGTAGGGTGCCTTTCCCCAAACTTCGCCTCGATATCACGCGCACCATGCAGGATGCGTTCGATCCGCACCGATTTGGGCCCCGGTGTGTAGAAGATCATGTAGCGGCCATAGGGCTTGGAGCGCAGGTCCGGGGCCAGTTCGGGCCGCGCCCGGCCGGACTTGGGGAAAGCGAGCAAATCGGCGCAGCTCGCCTCCAGCTCGTCAATGAAGCTATGCGCCCGTCCGGGACTGTCACGCGCGATATAGGCGGCGATGTCGAGGAGATCGGCCTCGGCTTCCGGCGAGAATTCCAGCGACCTCAATCCCCGGCGGCCTCGCGGGCCGTCGCGTCGATCCTGGCGCGCGCGCGGGCGAACACCTTTTCGGACGTGACGCCGGCGCCGCTCGCTCGCCCGCGCGCGATCTCGGCGCGCAACGCTTCCAGCCGCGCCTCGCGCTCGGCTTCGCGCTCCTCCATCAGACGCAGGCCTTCGCGTACCACCTCGCTCGCCGACGCGAAGCGCCCGCTCTTCAGCTGCCGCCGGACAAACGTCTCGAAGTGGCTCCCGAGCGAATAGCTGGCCGGCATTGTGATGCTCCCGATCTATCGCTATCAATTTATGATATTCAGCAGCCGCAATCAAGCCTCCTAGCGCGCCGGCCGCGCCCGCAGGCTGCGGAACTGGTCGATCTGGCATTGGCCGCCGGTGCGCGAGCGGACCGAATCGCGGTCGGCGCAAATGAGGCCGTCGACGGTCGCGGGCAGATAGAAGCCGCGATAATAATCGAGCGCCGGGCAGCGCCGCTCGAGGCGGGCGCGCACCCTGGTGCCGTCGCGGAAGATGAGGTCGACGCTGTTCTGGCCGAGCAGGCCGGCGCCGAGGATGCGCGCCCAGGCGATGCAGCGCGGCCCGCGATGCTCCTCCCAGCGGATCAGCGAGGCCGCCGGCGGCGCCGGCCGGATCCCGACCGGCATGCGGACGATGATCTGCTGCTGGTGGACGGTGATCGCCCCCTGGGCCGGGCGCGGCCCCGGCTGCCTCTCCTGCTCGTCGCCGAACGCGAGCAGCAGCAGGGCGGCGACGCCCGCGAGGATCATGGCCGGAGCTCCATCGCCCTCGGGCATCCCGGACCGCGCTTGAACATGCGATTAATTTGCCCCCCTTGCCGGCGCGATCTATCTGGCGGTCGATGGCTTATCCTTCCCCCGCCCTGCTCGACAAGCTCGCCGAACGGCTCGGGCCGAAGGGCTTCAGCCGCGATGCCGCCGAGCTGGCGCCGTGGCTGACCGACTGGCGCGGCCGCTATCACGGCGCGGCCGCCGCCCTCGCCGCGCCGGCGACGCGCGAGGAGGCGGCGGCCCTGGTCGGGCTGTGCGCCGAAGCCGGCGTGCCGCTGGTGCCGCAGGGCGGCAACACCTCGATGGTCGGCGGCGCCACGCCCGACGGGTCCGGCGCGGCGATCCTGGTCTCGCTGAGGCGGATGAACCGGATTCGCGACCTCGATGCCGCCGCCGGAATCGCGGTCTGCGAGGCGGGGGTGATCCTCGCCGCGCTCCAGGAGGCGGCGCTGGCGGTCGGGCGGCGCTTCCCGCTGACCCTCGGCGCCAGGGGCTCGGCGACGATCGGCGGCCTCGTCTCGACCAATGCCGGCGGCACCCAGGTGCTGCGCTTCGGGACGATGCGCTCGCTGGTGCTGGGGATCGAGGCGGTGCTCCCGGACGGCAGCCTCTATGGCGGGCTGGCAGCGCTCAAGAAGGACAATCGCGGCTACGACCTCAAGCAATTGCTGATCGGCGCCGAAGGGACGCTCGGCCTGGTCACCGCGGCGAGCCTCAAATTGGTGCCGGCGGCCGGCGAGCGCGCGGTCGCCTGGGCCGGGGTCGAATCGCCGGCCGCCGCGATGGCGCTGCTGCGCCGCCTCGAGACCATCCTGGGGGAGGCGATCGAGAGCTTCGAGCTGGTGCCGAAGATTTCGCTCGACCTCGTCCTCGCCCACGTTCCGGACACGCGGCCGCCGCTCGCGGCGCCGGCGCCCTGGAACGTGCTGGTCGAGGCGGTCGCGCCGATCGGTGCGCCAGGCCCCGGCCAATCGCTCTACGAGGGGCTCAAGTCGGCGCTGGAAGCCGGCCTCGTCGCCGACGCGGCGATCGCCGCCAGCGAGGCGCAGGCCGAGGCCTTCTGGCGGCTGCGCGACAGCATTTCGGAGGCGGAGAAGAAGGACCGGCCCGCCGCCAAGCACGACATTTCGGTGCCGGTCGAGGCGATGGCGGGCTTCACGACGAGCGCCGCCGCCGCGGTCGAGGCGCGCTTTCCGGGCACGAGCGTCAACGCCTTCGGCCATCTCGGCGACGGCAACGTCCACTTCAACGTCCGCGCGCCCGAAGGCGCCGGGCCGGACTGGAACGAATCGGCCGGCGAGGCGGTCAGCGCATTCGTCCACGATCTCGTCACCGAGGCGGGCGGCTCGATCTCCGCCGAGCACGGCATCGGCCAGATGAAGCTCGCCGAGCTGGCCCGACTCGGCGATCCCGCGCGCCTCGCGGCGATGCGGGCGATCAAGCTGGCGCTCGACCCCGGCAACATCATGAACCCCGGCAAGCTGGTACCGCTTGCACAAAAGCCGCTTCGCTCATAGAGGGTTGCGCTGAATTGCGCGGCCCCGGGGCCGCTCCCTGAACCGATGGAGACCTGAACATGGCGACTCAGCCGCCGCCCCCCAATCTGCCGCTCTTCTACAAGAACCTCCAGCCGCTCTCGTCGAGCCTGCACGCCAAGCTGCGCACCAAGCCGACCGACCGCGCGCCCTATTTCGCGACCGCCAACGCGATTCCGCTGACGATCGACGAGTTCATCAACGCCCAGCGCCACTTCCCGATCGTCTTCTCGAGCGGCGACGTGCCGGTGCCGCTGGCGCTGATGGGGCTGAACGAGGGCGTCAACGTGTTCGTCGACGAATCCGGCCAGCCGGCCCATCCCTTCTACGTGCCGGCCTATGTCCGCCGCTATCCCTATCTGCTCGCCAAGCTCGACCAGACCAGCGAGGAGCTCTCGCTCTGCTTCGACCCGGACAGCGGCCTGGTCGGCGACGACGGCGACGGGCCGGCTTTGTTCGACGGCGACAAGCCGAGCGAGACGCTCACCGCGATCCTCAAATTCTGCGAGGATTTCGAGATCGCCGCCCAGCGGACCAACGCCTTCGTCAAGGAGCTCCAGGAGATGGACCTGCTGATCGACGGCGAGGTCTCGATCCAGCCCGACGGCGCCGCCCAGCCGTTCATGTATCGCGGCTTCCGCATGGTCGACGAGCAGAAGGTGCGCGACATGCCCGCCGAGCAGGTGCACCAGCTCAACCAGAACGGCATCCTGCCGCTGATCATGGCCCACCTCTTCTCGCTGTCGTCGATCCGCGACCTGTTCGCGCGCCAGGCGCAGCAGGGCAAGGTGCCGGAGCCGCTGCGCGAGCTGGCGCCGGAGGGCACGGCCTGACCCGGTATTAATACCGTACGGTATTGAAACCGGAAAAATCGTTCCTATCTGGGGATCAGCGCCCGCGTATCCCCCCTTTACGCCGGCGCGTCGCGCTCCTTCGAAAGCGGGAGCGCACCTCCCTGAACCTGGGCCGCCTCACGGCAACGTGAGGCGGTCTTTTTATTTGTTTACTCGGCGGCGATCGCCTCGGGCGCGGCGAGCAGCCGTTCCTCGAGCGCGCTCGCGACCGCGGCGATCAGCCGGCAGGCGCCCTCGAAGCCGGGGCCGGGGGCGCGCAGGTCCCGGTCGAGGTAGAGCGCGCGGTCGAGCTCGATCTGGAGCGCGTGGACGCCGCGCTGCGGCCGCCCGTGCCGGCCGACCACATAGCCCCCCGCATAAGGCGCGTTGCACGCCGTCCGGTAGCCCAGCGCCCGGGCCGCGGCGACCGCGGCCTCGAGCAGATCGGGGGTGATCGTGGTGCCGTGGCGGTCGCCGAAGATCACGCTCGCGGCGTTCGCCCCGTCGCCGCGCGGCCGCGGCGGCATCGAATGGCAATCGAGCAGGATCGCGCCGCCGAAGCGCGCCCGCGCGAAGGCGAGCGCGGCTTCCAGCGCCTCGTGATAGGGGCGGTGGACGGTCTCGATCCGCCGGTCGAGCTCGGCGCGCGAGATCCGCTCGCGCCAGATCGGCCCCAAACCGGTGATCCGCGACGGGACGAGGCCGATGCCGCCGCGCGTGCGCGCCGACTGGACGAGCCCGCCCGAGGGCGGCGGCGGCGCGATCAGGCCCGGATCGATCTCGCGCTCGTCGCGATTGAGGTCGATCTCGGCGCGCGGCGCCCGGGCGATGAAGGCGGTGGCGCCGTTGGCGGTCGCCCGCCAGACCAGCCGGTCGACGAGCCGGTCCTCGAGCGTCTCCAGCGCCGCCTGCGGCAGCCGCGCCGCGCGCAGCAGCTCGGGCCGATAGTCGCGCCCGGCATGGGGCACGGAAAGCACGACCGGCGACACCGGCCGGGCCGGGCCGATCCGGAAGAAGGGGGAGGGGGCGGCGCGGGAGTCGGTCATTGTCGGTGCACGATTAGGCCCAGCATGGGACGGGCGCAATCGAGGCGCATCGCATGGCTGGAAAATTCAGCGCTCCGCGCGCATAACCGGGCCGATGTTGAGGATCCTGCTCGCCGAAGACGACGACTCGATGCGCGTCTACCTGGTCCGCGCGCTCGAGCGGGTCGGCTATCACGTCACCGCGGTCGATCGCGGTACCGAGGCGATCCCGCTGCTCGAGGCCGAGCCGTTCGACCTCTTGCTGACCGACATCGTCATGCCCGAGATGGACGGCATCGAGCTGGCCCAGAAGGCGGCCGCGATCGCCCCCGACATCCGGGTCATGTTCATCACCGGCTTCGCCGCGGTCGCGCTCAAGGCCGGCCGCAGGTCGCCCGAGGCCAAGGTCCTCTCCAAGCCCTTCCACCTGCGCGACCTCGTCGCCGAGGTCGAGCGCATGTTCATGACCGAGGACCAGCACGGGCGGCTCTGACCGCCCCTGCGTCATTCCAGCGAAAGCTGGAATCTCACTTGTTCTGCGAAGGCGCGAAAAGGAAAAAGAGACTCCAGCTTGCGCTGGAATGACGTGCGGGATGGCTTGCGGAGGGCGTGACCCGTCGCTACATGCGCGCCTTCGTGGGCGTGTAGCTCAGTGGTAGAGCACTGTGTTGACATCGCAGGGGTCGCAAGTTCAATCCTTGCCACGCCCACCATTTTCCTCTCTCATCCCCCGGTGAGCGACTTCCCCGAGCCCGCCTTCATGGCCGACGAGGAGATCCGCATGTTCGCGGATTCGGTGGCCCGCTTCCTCGCCCGCAACGCGCCCCCGGAGCGGGTCGCGAAATGGCGCGCGGACGGCATGGTCGAGCGCGCATTCTGGCGTGAGGCGGGGCAGGCGGGGCTCCTGGGGGTCAGCGTCCCCGAGGAATATGGCGGGCCGGGCGGGGATTTCAGGCATGATGTCGTCGTCGCCGAACAGGTGATCCGCCACGGCGCCGACGGCTTCGCGGCCGGGCTGCACAACGTCATCATCACCCCCTACATCCAGGCCCACGGCACCGAGGGGCAGAAGCAGCGCTGGCTGCCGAAACTGGTCTCGGGCGAGCGGGTCGCGGCGATCGCGATGAGCGAGCCGGGCGCGGGCTCGGACCTGCAGTCGGTCCGCACCAGCGCCGTGCGCGACGGCAACGGCTATCGGATCAACGGCGCCAAGACCTTCATCTCCAACGGCCAGGTCGCCGACCTCATCGTCGTCGTCGCCAAGACCGATCCGAAAGAGGGTGCCAAGGGCGTGTCGCTGCTCGTCGTCGAGCCGGGCGAGGTCGAGGGTTTCCGCCGCGGCAGGAAGCTCGACAAGATCGGCCTCGACGCCCAGGACACGTCCGAGCTCTTCTTCGACGACGTCTGGGTGCCGGCCGACAATCTGCTCGGGCTCGAGGAGGGCAAAGGCTTCTACCAATTGATGGCCGAGCTGCCCCGCGAGCGGCTGCTGATCGCGCTCGGCAGCGCGGCGGCGATGGAAAAGGCGCTCGCCGAGACGATCGCCTATGTCCGCGAGCGCAAGGCGTTCGGCCGGCCGATCATCGACTTCCAGAACAGCCAGTTCGTCCTCGCCGACTGCAAGGCCAAGGCGGTCGTCGCCCGAATCCTCGTCAACGACTGCATCGGGCGGCTGCTCGCCGGCAGCCTCGACGCCACCACCGCCGCGATCGCCAAATTGTGGGTCACCGAGGCGCATGGCGAGCTGGTCGACGCCTGCCTCCAGCTCCACGGCGGCTACGGCTATATCAACGATTATCCGATCGCCCGGATGTGGCGCGACGCCCGCGTCCAGCGCATCTACGGCGGCTCCAGCGAGATCATGAAATTGCTGATCGCCCGATCGCTCTGACCGCTGACCGTCATCCCGGCGAAGGCCGGGATCCATGAACCGAAGCGATCACGGCCTTTCGCTGCGCGCGATTCATCCGTCAGTCGTAGCTGAGCTCCGGGAAGAAGTCGCCGCGGCCTTCCGGGCTCATGTCGAGCAGGCCCCAGACCGGGTCGACCAGGTCGCCGGCGCGGTGGTTCTGGCCGGGTTCCTCCTGGACGTAGAGCAATTCGCTGCCCCAGAAGTGGCGGACGATGCCGTCGGCATCCTTGCGGAACACGTTGTACATCGGCTCGTCCCAGTTCTTGCCGGGCTCGTAGCCGCGCGCTGCGCGCATCTCGGGGCCGAACTTCGAGGTGTCGCCGAAATAATGGTGGGAATAATCGTTGCCGGCGGTCGAGAGCAGCCGGAGATTGCGCCAGCCCCGGGCCCGCGCCAACGCCTCCAGCCGCGCGATCGGCGACTTGGCGACGACATAGGTCGGGAAGCGCCGGTCGGCGTGGAAGACGCTGCCGTCGAGCCCGTCGAGCGTGTGGGTGCAGCCGGTGCAGGGCAAATCGCGCTCGGGGCCGTACATGAAGCTGTAGAGGAGGATGCTCGGGAAACCGCCGAACAATTCGGAGAGCTTCACCTTCTCGGGCCGCTGGTTCGCGCCGATCCGCTCGAACGTGAAATCCTCGGCCACCGCGCCGCCGGCCGGCAGCGCGCGGCGCTGCGCGGCGACCGCCTCGAGCTGGCGGCGCAGCGCGATTTCGGCGTCGAGCAGCGCATTGCGCGCGCTTCGGTATTCGGCGCTTTCGTTGGGGAAGGTTAGGCGAGGCATCGCGACCTCCTTGGTGGCAGGCAGGTGACAAATACTCCGTATCGCAACTCCCGGCCACTCGGCTCAGGCCGCTGCGAGGTCCCGCGCCTGAATCTCCACCCGGCGCCCGCAGGCCAGCAGCGCTTTCTCCAGCTGCCCGACCGTCGAGCCATGGCGAAGATCGAGCAGCCGGTCGATCTGCCGGGGATTGAGGCCGAGCGCCCGCGCCAGATCGGCCTTGCGCCAGCCGCGCGCCCGCATCGCCCGGTAAACCGCCACCTTGAGGCTGCCGAGCAGGCTCAGCGACACGGTCTGCCGCCCCCGGGCGGCCGAGGGTGCCGGAAGGTCCCGGCGCTTCACGATCAGCCCGGAAAAGACGGTCTCCAGCGCATCGACGGCATTCTCCAAAGCCTCGGCCTTCGTCTCCCCAAAGGTGACGGCGCCGGGCACGTCTGGAAACGTCACCAGCAGGGTGCCGTTGTCGTCCGGCGTGATCTCGACGGGATAGTTGTTCATCATCCGCTCCATGCCGGTCATTCGATCTCCAGCGCCTTCTTGATCGGCGATAGACCAGGGTGTGCTTCTTGCCTTCCTCGAAGGTGCATCCCTGCTTCGCCAGATAGCGCCGGAACTGACCGCTGTTCACCTTGTCGATTATAGACAGAAGTGTCGGATTCTGTCAATAGGCCATAGACATAAATGTCTATATCAAGATCGGCTTTGGCCAAGGCCGTCATTGCGACCCCGGCGAAAGCCGGGGGAAGCAATCCAGGCGGCGGCGGCGGTTTCTGGATTGCTTCGTCGCTTCGCTCCTCGCAATGACGGAGATGAAGCGTGAAAGGAGACACCAGGTGCCCGAAGCCTATATCGTCGCCGCAGCCCGGACCGCCGGGGGCCGCAAGGGCGGGCGGCTCGCGGGCGTCCATCCGGTCGACCTCGCCGCGATCAGCCTCGATGCGGTCGCCGAGCGCTCGGGGATCGATCCCGCGGCGATCGACGACGTAATCATGGGGTGCGTGACGCAGGCGGGGGAGCAGGCGCTCCATATCGGGCGCAATGCGGTGCTCGCCTCGAAGCTGCCCGAGAGCGTGCCGGCGGTGACGATCGACCGGCAGTGCGGCTCCTCGCAGCAGGCGATCCAGTTCGCGGCGCAGGCAGTGATGAGCGGCACCCAGGACGTGGTGATCGCGGCCGGGGTGGAGAGCATGAGCCGGGCGCCGATGGGGCTGTCGATGGTGGCGGAGAAGGGCTTTCGGCCGTTCCCGGACAGCGTCACGCGAAAATATGGCGTGCCCTTCTTCAGCCAGTTCATCGGCGCCGAGATGATCGCTCAGAAATATGGCTATTCGCGCGCGCAGCTGGATGAATATGCGCTCGCCAGCCACGAGCGGGCGAAGGCGGCGACCGAGGCGGGGGCGTTCAGGGAGGAGATCGTGCCCGTGACGCTCGAGGGCGGCGAGGTCCACGAGGTCGACGAGGGCATCCGCTTCGACGCCAGCCTCGAAGGGATCGCGGCGGTCAAATTGCTCAAGGAGGACGGCGTGATCAGCGCCGCTTCGGCGAGCCAGATCTGCGACGGCTCGGCGGCGGTGCTGGTCGTGTCGGAACGGGCGCTGAAGGCGCACGGCCTGACCCCGCTGGCGCGGATCCACCAGCTTGTCGTCACCGCCGGCGATCCCGTGATCATGCTCGAAGAGCCGCTGTTCGCGACCGACAAGGCGCTGGCGCGCGCGGGGATGAAGATCGCCGACATCGACCTTTACGAGGTCAACGAGGCGTTCGCGCCGGTGCCGCTCGCCTGGCTCGAACATACCGGCGCCGACCCGGACCGGCTCAACGTCAACGGCGGCGCGATCGCATTGGGCCACCCGCTCGGCGCCTCGGGCGCGAAGCTGATGACGACGCTCGTCCACGCGCTGAAGGCGCGCGGCCAGCGCTACGGCCTGCAGACGATGTGCGAAGGCGGCGGCATCGCCAACGTGACCATCGTCGAGGCTTTGTGAGGATGGGCCAGTTCGTCATCCTGACGGAAGTCAGGATCCACGAACACCCGCCTGTGCGACCTCGCGATGTCCGCGTTCATGGATCCCGGATCAAGTCCGGGATGACGGCCTGACCATGCCCGGTCCGCTCGCCGGCATCCGGATCCTCGAAATGGAGGGGCTCGGCCCGGCTCCGTTCTGCGGGATGATGCTCGCCGATCATGGCGCCGAGGTGATCCGGGTCGAGCGCGAGGGCAATTGGCGGCTCGAAGGCGACCCGCTGGCGCGGTCGCGCCGCACGATCCGGATCGACCTCAAGCAGGCGGAGGGGATCGCGATCGTCCGCGCGCTGGCGAAGAGCTGCGACGGGCTGATCGAGGGCTATCGGCCCGGGGTGATGGAGCGGCTGGGGCTGGGGCCCGACGTGCTGCTCGGCGACCATCCCGGCCTGGTCTACGGCCGGATGACCGGCTGGGGGCAGGACGGGCCGCTGGCGCAGGCGGCCGGGCACGACATCAACTATATCGCGCTGTCGGGCGCGCTGCACGGCATCGGCCGCGACGGCCGGCCGAGCCCACCGGTCAATTATCTCGGCGATTTCGGCGGCGGCGGCATGCTGCTCGCCTTCGCGATGGCGAGCGCGCTGCTGGCGGTGCGCGGCGGCGCGCCCGGGCAGGTGATCGACTGCGCGATGACCGACGGCTCGGCCCTCCTCACCGCCTTGACCCGGGGCCTCTATGCCGCCGGCCAGTGGCAGGACCGCGCCGGCGCCAACATCATCGACGGCGGCAGCGCCTGGTACGACGCCTATGAGACCGCCGACGGCAAATGGATCGCGATCGGCGCGCTCGAGCCGCAATTCCGCGCGGCCTTGCTCGACCTGATCGGGCTTTCCGGCGACGAACCGGACCTCAAAGCGGCCTTTTGCGCCACCTTCCGCCAACATCCGCGCGACCATTGGTGCGCTTTGCTCGAGGGGACCGACGCCTGCTTCGCCCCGGTCCTCTCGCTCGCCGAGGCGCCGGCCCACCCCCACAACACGTTCCGCGCCACCTTCGCCAACATCCGGGGCGTCGTCCAGCCCGCCCCGGCGCCGCTTTACTCGGCGACTCCGGCCGACCCGCCGGTCGCGCCCCGGGAGGATGCCGACGCCTTGCTTGCCGGGCTAGGCTACGAAGCGGAGCGGGTCGCGGCGCTTCGGGAGAGGGGCGTCATCGGCTGAGGCGCGCGGCGTGCCAGCGCAGGTGATCGGCCATGAAGGTGGAGATGAAGTAGTAGCTGTGGTCGTAGCCCGGCTGGAGCCTCAGCGTCAGCGGGATGCCGGCCGCCTGGCAGGCCGCCTCAAGCAGCTCGGGCCGAAGCTGCTCGCCGAGGAAATCGTCTGCCGTGCCTTGATCGACCAGCAGCTCGTCCACCCTCGCCCCGTCCGCGATCAGCGCCACCGCGTCGTGCGCCCGCCATGCGGCGCGATCCTCGCCGAGATAGCGACCGAGCGCCTTCTCGCCCCACGGCACCTGGCTCGGCGCGACGATGGGCGCGAACGCGGAGACGCTGCGGTAGCGGCCGGGATTGCGGAGCGCGATGGTGAGGGCGCCATGACCGCCCATGGAATGGCCCATGATAGCCTGGCGGGCGATGTCGGCCGGGAATTCGGCGGCGACCAGGCCGGGGAGCTCGGACGCGACATAGCTGTACATCCGGTAGTTCACGTCCCAGGGCGCCTGCGTCGCGTCGACGTAGAAGCCGGCGCCCTGGCCGAAATCATAGGCTTCCTCGTCGGGCACCGCGGCCCCGCGCGGGCTGGTGTCGGGCGCGACGAAGATCAGGCCGAGCTCGGCGCAGGCGCGGCGATATTCGCCTTTTTCGGTGACGTTGGCGTGCGTGCAGGTGAGGCCGGAGAGGTACCAGACGACCGGCAGTGCCGAGCCCGCCTGGGCCTGCGGCGGCAGAAAGACCGAGAAGGTCATGTCGGTGCCGGTCTCGGCCGAACGGTGGCGGAACACGCCCTGGACGCCACCGTGGCTCTTGATGGTGGAAAGGGTCTCGAGGGTCATCCCCCATCCGTCACTCCCGCGAAAGCGGGAGTCCAGACTGAATCGGTGCCTCGTGCCGAGTCTGCATGGATTCCCGCATTCGCGGGAATGACGGCGAGGAGATCAACGGAACACGAAGATGTAGAGCAGGATGATGATCGGGATCGGGATTCCGATCAGCCACAGCAGAATGCCTTTTCCCATGACCTCTGTCTCCTCGCAGACATGTGCGGCGGAGAACGAGGCGGTGGCGAATAGGGTTCCGCAGGCGTCAGTAGATCACCACCGAGCGGATGCTTTCCCCCGCGTGCATCAGCTCGAAGGCGGTGTTGATCTCGTCGAGCCCCATCGTGTGGGTGATCAAGGGGTCGATCTCGATCTTGCCGTCCATATACCAGTCGACGATCATCGGCACGTCGGTGCGCCCGCGCGCCCCGCCGAACGCCGTCCCCTTCCAGGTCCGGCCGGTGATCAGCTGGAAGGGCCGGGTCGAAATCTCCTTGCCGGCCTCGGCAACCCCGATGACGACGCTCACCCCCCAGCCGCGATGGGCGCTTTCCAGCGCCTGGCGCATGACGTCGGTATTGCCGGTGCAGTCGAACGTGTAATCGGCGCCGCCGCCGGTCGCCTCGATCACCGCCTGGACCACCTTGTCGGCGCCGACCTCGCGGGGATTGACGAAGTCGGTCATCCCGAACCGTGTCGCCATCTCCCGTTTCGCCGGGTTGACGTCGACGCCGACAATCTGGATCGCGCCGGCGAGCCTCGCGCCCTGGATGACGTTGAGGCCGATCCCGCCGAGGCCGAACACCGCGACCCGCGCGCCGGGCTCCACCCCCGCCGTCCAGATCGCCGCGCCGATGCCGGTGGTGACTCCGCAGCCGATATAGCAGATCTTGTCGAACGGCGCGTCCTCGCGGACCCTGGCCAGCGCGATCTCGGGCATCACCGTGAAATTGGAGAAGGTCGAGCAGCCCATATAATGGGCGATCGTCTCGCCATCGAGGCTGAAGCGGCTGGTGCCGTCGGGCATCACCCCCTTGCCCTGGGTGGCGCGCACCGCGGTGCAGAGGTTGGTCTTGCGCGACAGGCAGGACGGGCATTGCCGGCATTCGGCGATGTAGAGCGGGATGACATGGTCGCCGGCCTTGAGCGTCGTCACGCCGGGCCCCACCTCGCGGACCACGCCGGCGCCCTCATGGCCGAGGATCGAGGGGAAGATGCCCTCGCTGTCTTTGCCTTCCAGCGTGTAAGCGTCGGTATGGCAGATGCCGGTCGCCATGATCTCGACCAGCACCTCGCCCGCCTTGGGGCCGTCGAGGTCCACCTCGTGGATCTCCAGCGGCGCGTTGGGGGCGACGGCGATCGCGGCGCGGGTCTTCATGGGCGGCTCCCTGCTCTCAGGCTTCGCCCGATGCCTTAGCTCAACAGGAACCGCCTGATCCAGTCGCCGACTCGTGCATTGTCGTTGGGCGCGTCCAATGAGGCGATCGCGGCTTCGGGGTCCGGGACGCGGTCGTGGCGCTCCGCGATCAGCGCTTTGGCGTAATCGGGCTCGAATTCCGGGTGGAACTGGAACGAGATCGCCGGCTGGTCACGCCAGGCGAGCGCGGCGTAGGGGGTGAACAGGGAGGAGGCGACCAGCTCGGCGCCCGGAGGCTGCATCACCACCTGGTCCTGATGCGAGGCGGGGACGGCGACCAGCGAGACCTTGTCCATCCACGGCTCGTGGCGGACGATCGGATAGGTGTGCAGCCCCGCGCCCCAACCCCGCTCCGATTTCTCGACCCGTCCGCCGAACGCCTCGGCCATGATCTGGTGGCCGAAGCAGATGCCGACCAGCTTCGCCCGCCCCTGCGCCGCCTGGAGAAAGGTCCTGAGCTTCGCGATCCACGGCAGATCGTCATAGACGCCGGCCGGCGAGCCGGTGATCAGATAGGCTTCGTGGCGGCCGACATCGGGCGGCAGCGCGCCGGCCGGGGCGTCGTAGCTGGTCGCCTCGAGCCCGAGTAGCTTTTCGAACATCGCGGGATACCGGCCGAACTCGGCGATCAGCGGCTCCGGCGGCGTCCCGGTCTCGAGGATCGCGAGGTTCATTTTTCTTCCCGCCGCCCCCGCTTCGCCGCGATCCTGAGGCGCAGCGCGTTGAGGCGGATGAAGCCGGCGGCGTCGCGCTGGTCGTAGCCGCCGGTGCCTTCCTCGAAAGTGACGAGGTCCTGGTCGTAGAGCGACAGCGGGCTTTCCCGGCCGGTCACCGTCGCATTGCCCTTGTAGAGCTTGAGGCGGACCTTGCCGGTCACATGCTCCTGGCTCTTGTCGATCAGCGCCTGCAGCATCTCGCGCTCGGGGCTGAACCAGAAGCCGTTGTAGATCAGCTTCGCGTAGCGCGGCATCAGCTCGTCCTTCAAATGCATCGCGCCGCCGTCGAGGGTGATCGATTCGATGCCGCGATGGGCGGCGAGCAGGATGGTGCCGCCGGGCGTCTCGTAGACACCGCGCGACTTCATCCCGACGAAGCGGTTCTCGACCAGGTCGAGGCGGCCGATGCCGTTGTCGTGGCCGAGCTGGTTCAGCTTCGCGAGCAGGCTGGCCGGAGACAGCTTCTCGCCGTCGATCGCGACCGGATCGCCGCGCTCGAAGTCGATCTCGATCATCGTCGCCTTGTCGGGCGCGTCCTCGGGCGAGATGGTGCGCTGGTGGACATATTCGGGCGCCTCCGCGGCCGGGTCCTCGAGCACTTTCCCCTCCGACGAGGAATGGAGCAGATTGGCGTCGATCGAGAAGGGCGCCTCGCCGCGCTTGTCCTTGCTGATCGGGATCTGGTGCTTCTCGGCGAAGTCGATCAATTGCTCGCGGCTGGCGAAATCCCACTCGCGCCACGGCGCGATCACGCGGATGTCGGGCTCGAGCGCGTAATAGCCGAGCTCGAAGCGGACCTGGTCGTTGCCCTTGCCGGTGGCGCCGTGGCAGACCGCGTCGGCGCCGACCTGGCGGGCGATCTCGATCTGGCGCTTGGCGATCAGCGGCCGCGCGATCGAGGTGCCGAGCAGATACTGGCCCTCGTAGAGCGTGTTCGCCCGGAACATCGGGAAGACATAGTCGCGGACGAACTCCTCCCTGAGATCGTCGATGAAGATGTTCTCCGGCCTGATCCCGAGCAGCTCCGCCTTGCGCCGGGCGGGCTCCACCTCCTCGCCCTGGCCGAGATCGGCGGTGAAGGTCACCACCTCGGCGCCATATTCGGTCTGCAGCCATTTGAGGATGATCGAAGTGTCCAGCCCGCCCGAATAAGCGAGCACCACCTTTTTGGGCCTGTCGGTCATTCTGCTTCTCCGTCATTCCAGCGAAAGCTGGAATCCATTCGAAGCCGGTGCAGGTCGATGGAGTCAGCATGGATCCCAGCTTTCGCTGGGATGACGTGGTGGTGGTGGGCGGTCATGCGTAGGTCACTTTCTCCTGGCCCATCATCCGCTCGAAGCGCCTGAGCATGACGGGGACGGTGACGCCGTCGCGCAGGGCGACGAACAAGGTGTCGTCGCCCGAGACGGTGCCGGCCACTTCCGGGATCTGGGCGTGGTCGATCGCCGAGGCGACCAGATGCGCCGAGCCGGGCGGGGTCCGGAGCACCAGCAGCTGGCCGGCGGCCTCGATCGACACCACCCATTCCCTGAGGATCCGCTCGAGCCGGCCGGTCGACCAGTCGGCGGCGCCGATCTGGTCGGGCAGCGCGTAGGCGAGCACACCGCCGCGCTTGACCTTGACGGCGCCCAATTGGTCGAGATCGCGCGACACGGTCGCCTGGGTGACGGCGAAGCCCAGCGCCTTCAGCCGCTCGGTCGCCTCCTCCTGGCTGGCGAGCGCGTCCAGCCGGATCATCTCGGCAAGCGCGCGCAGGCGCCGGGCACGGGTGTCGGTCACGACGCCGCCAGCCAGGCGAGCGCGGCGCGGGCGGTGTGCATGCGGTTTTCGGCCTGCCTCCAGACCGCGCTCCGCGCGCTTTCGATCACCGCGTCGGTCACCTCCTCGCCGCGCCGGGCGGGGAGGCAGTGGAGGAACCAGGCGCCCTCCGCCCTCGCCATCAGCGCCTCGTCGACCCGATAGGGCGCGAAGGCGGCGCGGCGCGCTTCGGCCTCCTCGTCCTGGCCCATCGAAACCCAGACGTCGGTATAGACGATCTGCGCGTCGGCCACGGCCTCGGCGGGGTCGACGACGTGGCGCACGCCGTAAGGGGCGTCCTTGAGCGCATAGGCTTCCGGACTGGCCAGGGTGAGCTCGGCGCCGACCAGCACGCAGGCCTGGGCGAGCGAGCGGGCGACATTGTTGTCGGCATCGCCGACATAGGCGATGCGCGCGCCTTCGAGCCGGCCGAGCAATTGCTTCACGGTGAGCAGGTCGGCGAGCGCCTGCAGCGGATGATCGGTGTCGGAGAGCAGGTTGAGCACCGGCGTCTCGACCGCATCCGCCATCGCCACCAGGTCGCGATGGTCCATCACCCGCGCGGCGATGATCGCATGGTAGCAGGCAAGGGTGCGGGCGACGTCCTCGGCGCTCTCGCGGCTGCCGAGCCCGACCTCCTCCTTCTGGATGTAGACGGGATGCGCACCGAGCTGGACCGCCGCCATTTCCGTCGAGTTGCGGGTGCGCGCGCTCGGCTTCTGGAACACCAGAGCGACGCCCTTGCCGGCGAGCGGCGCGCCGAGGTCGGCCCGCTCGGCCAGGGCAAGGATCTCCTCGAACGCGCCCTCCGGCAGGCCCGAGATGCTGAGCAGGTCGCTCATCCGCCTTTCTCCCGCGTGACCATCGTGCCGATGCCCTGGTCGGTGAGGATTTCGATCAGCAGGGCATGCGGCACCCGGCCGTCGATGATGTGGGCCGAGCCGACGCCGCCGTCGACCGCGTCGGCGCAGGCCTTGAGCTTGGGGATCATACCGGCGCTGACGGTGGAAGGGCCGGGGGTGGCCCTTCCACCATGCGCGATCCGTTCGCGCAGCTCGGTCGAGGTCAGCCGCGGCACCAGGCTGGCCTCGTCCTTCGGGTCTTCGAGCAGGCCCGGCGCGGCGGTGAGATAGACGATCTTCTCGGCGTTCATCGCCACCGCGATCGCCATCGCCGCTTCGTCGGCATTGATATTGTAGGGCTGGCCGGACGGATCGGCGCCGATCGTCGAAATGACCGGCACCAGCTTCTGGTCGAGCAGCCCGTGCAGCCGGTCGGCGCGGACATGGGCGACATCGCCGACGAAGCCCAGAGCGGCATCGCGCGGAACCGTCACCAGCAGGCCGCCATCCTCGCCGGCGACGCCGACCGCGACCGGATCGTCGCGGGTCTCGCGGTTGATGGTGGCGACGAGATCGCGGTTGACGCCGCCGACCAGCACCATCCGCACGATCTGCAGCGTCTCCTCGTCGGTGACGCGCAGGCCGTCCCTGAACTCGGGCGCCTTGCCCATCTTCTTCATCAGCGCGTCGACCTGCGGGCCGCCGCCATGGACGAGCACGCAGCGCACGCCGACGCTGCGCAGCAGCAGCACGTCCTGCGCGAGCGCCCGGTCGAGCTCGGCGTCGATCGCCGCGCCGCCCAGCTTCACCACGACCGACTTGCCGGTGAAGCGCTGGATGTAGGGCAGCGCCTGAATAAGTATGCGTGCGGTTTCGGTCGGGGTCATGATGTCTGGCTATTTTCCTTGATGTAGCCCGGGCCGAGGTCGATGCCGATCACCCGCGCGCTCCCCGCGCCGCTGCCGAGATCGACCTCGATCTCGATCCGCTCGTTCCGCATATGCCGGGCGACCGCGGCGCGGTCGTGGTCGATCTCGATACCGCCGCGCGAGACCGCGATGCCGCCATAGGCGACGGCGCTCTTCTCCGCGTCGAAGGCGACGCCCGCCGAACCCGCCGCGCCGAGCAGCCGGCCCCAATAGGGGTCCGAACCGTACCAGGAGCATTTGACGAGGTTGTTCTCGGCGATGGCCTTGGCCGCGATCCGCGCCTCGGCATCGGACGCCGCGCCGGCGACGCGCAGCATGACCATCTTGGTCATCCCTTCGGCGTCCTTCGCCATCTGCAGGGTCAGATCCTCGCAGAGCCGGTGCACGGCGTCGGCGAACTCTTCGAGGTCGGGCGGGCCGGCGCGGCCGTTGGCGAGCAGGATGACGCTGTCGTTGGTGGAGGTCGCGCCGTCGACGTTGAGCGTGTTGAAGCTACGGTCCGCGGCGTCCCTGAGGACGCGCTGGAGATCGTCGCGCGACAGCTCGGCGTCGGTGGTGAGGTAGGCGAGCATCGTCGCCATGTTGGGCGCGATCATGCCGCAGCCTTTTGCCATCCCGCCGAGCGTGAAGGTCGATCCCTTCACCACCGCCTCCTTCGGCACATGATCGGTGGTGAGGATGCCCTTCGCCGCGTCGTGGCCGCCCGCGACCGAGAGCTTCTTCGCCAGCCTGGGCGTGGCCCTGAGGATCACGTCCATCGGGAGCGGCGTGCCGATGATCCCGGTCGAGGAGACCAGGACATAGGCTTTGTCGATGCCGAGCGCGTCGGCCGCGGCCTGGCTCATCGCCTCGGCATCGGCCAGGCCCGCCGCGCCGGTGCCGGCATTGGCGTTGCCCGAATTGACGATGATCGCCGCCGCGCGGCCCCCGCTCGCGGCGAGGCGGGCGCGGTCCAGCACCACCGGCGGCGCCACGAACTTGTTCTGCGTGAAGACGCCGACCGCCGTGACGGGCCGGCCGTCGTCGGTCGCGATCAAGGCCATGTCGTGCTTGCGATGCTTGATCCCGGCATGGCAGCCGGCGGCGACGAACCCCTGGGCGGCGGTGACGCTCATGGCCAGACCCCCGCGACCGGGAGGCCGGCCGTCTCGTCGAAGCCCAGCATCAGATTGGCGCACTGGATCATCTGGCCGGCCGCGCCCTTGACGAGATTGTCGAGCGCGGCCAGCGCGAGCACCCGGCCGGTGCGCGCGTCGTAGCGGGCGGTGAGGTGGACCCCGTTCGAGCCCAGCGCCCATTTGGTCGAAGGCGGGCGTTCCGATACGCGAATGAATGGCTCGTCTTCATAAGCCCGGGCGAGCGCGGCGAGCGGGTCGCAGGGCCCGTTGGCGATCGCGGTGCAGGTCGCGAGGATGCCGCGGTTCATCGGCGCAAGGTGCGGCGTGAACAGGATCCGGCCGCCCAGCGCCATCTCCATCTCGGCGGTGTGGCGGTGGCCGAGCAGGCCGTAGGCGCTGATATTCTCGTCCACCGTGTTGAAATGGCTGGTTTCCTTGAGCCCCTTGCCGGCGCCGCTGACGCCCGAGGCGGCGTCGACGACGATCGTGTCCGGATCGATCAGCCCGAGCAGCGGCTTTAGCGCCAGGATCGCCGCGGTCGGGTAGCAGCCGGCGGCGGCGACCGCGCCGGCGCCGGCGATCGCGGCGCGGTGCAGCTCGGGAATGCCGTAGACGAAGCGGCCGAGCAGCTCCGGCGCGGCGTGCGGCTCGTGATACCAGCGCTCGTAGGCGGCGGCGTCGTCGAGCCGGAAATCCGCGCCGAGATCGACGAACTTGACGCCCGCCTCGAGCAGCGCCGGCGCAATCTTCTGCGATTCCCCGTGCGGCAGGGCCGCGAACACCAGGCCGCAGCCGGCACCCTCGACCAGCGACGACATCCCCTCGAAAGCCGCGTCGGGATAAGCGAGCGCGAGGTGCGGATGGACGTCGGCGACGGCGAGCCCGGCCTGGCTGTCCGCGAACAGGCGGGCCGCCGCGAGCCCGGGATGGCCGGCGATCAGCCGGAGCAGCTCGGCGCCGACGAAACCGGAGGCGCCGAGGATGGCGACGGCGATGGGCGGGGCGGCTGACATATCAGGGATATGCACATTTCTGCATAATTATGCAAGCTCCGTCCGAAAGAAAAGCGCCCCGGGGGAAACCGGGGCGCGAATCCTGACGGACCGGGCCGCCGCGACGGCTTACGGGCTCTCGGGGCCGTCGTCGTCGCTGGTGAGCTCGATGATGCCCCAGATGATGAGGCCGAGCGCGATCGCGCCGATGATGTAGATGCCGATGCCGCGGCGATCGAGATTGCTTTCGCCGGCATTGGCCGCGGCGGCGCGCTGGATGGCGGGGCTGTTGGCAAGGCTCAGCGGCTGGGCCGATTGGGCCACCGCGGCGCTGCTGGCGGAGATCAGCGATGCGGCAGCGATCGCGGCCAGTTTCTTCGAAAGCATAAATCCTCCTTAGGCGTTTCCGCCCCGGCGACGGCCGGACGGCGACATCCCGGCCGCCCGCGAAACGGGGCCAGCCAGAACCGCAACCCTCTAATCGTGCTTCTGTTCCTGTTCCATGACAAAATTGTCGCAATATTTCGCAAACATAGAATTAGGCACGATCGGCGCTGTGTCCGCCCGGCAACAGCCGCGCAGTGTTTGTTGCCGCCCCGCAACGCGCGGTTGTTTCGGGGGAGGTGGAGGGGTTATTCTGGCGGCGCAACAATTGGGGGTCGTCATGTCATTTTCGTCTTCGCGCCCGCATCGCCGCTCCGCTCTCGCCGGGGCCGCGTCCCTGCTCTCGATCGCGCTCGCCGCGCCCGCCTTCGCGCAGGCCACGCCGGCCGCGGCCGTCGAGGAGCCGGAGATCGTCGTCACCGCGACCAAGCGCGAGACCTCGCTGCTGGAAGTGCCGTTCTCGATCAACGCCCAGACCGAGGCGATGATCGAGCGCTCCGGCGCCAACACGCTCGAGGACCTGTCGCGCAACGTCGCCGGCCTCACCATCCAGAATCTCGGGCCGGGTCAGAGCCAGGTCTCGGTGCGCGGCGTTTCCGCCGGCCAGATCGTCCGCGACCAGCCGGGCGTCAAGGAGCAGGTCGGCGTCTATCTCGACGAATCGGTGACCTCGCTGTCGCTGTTCACGCCCGACCTCGACCTTTACGACCTCAACCGGGTCGAGACTCTGCGCGGGCCGCAGGGCACCCTGTTCGGCTCCGGATCGGTCGGCGGCACGATCCGCTACATCACCAACCAGCCCGAGCCGGGACGCCTGGAAGGCTCGGTCGAGGGCAATATCAACACCGCCGCCGGCGGCGACTGGGGCGGCCATATCAAGGGCGCGGTCAACGTCCCCTTCGGCGACCAGGCGGCGCTGCGCGCGGTCGCCTACCACACCGTCTATCCGGGCTTCGTCGACGCCCGCCGCGAGGGCGACGGCTTCACCGAGAACATCAACGACGGCCACCGCACCGGCGGCCGGATCGCGTTCCGCTTCGAGAGCGGCGGGCTCACGATCACGCCGCGCGTCCTCTACCAGAAGATCGTCGCGCGCGGCTTCAACCGCCAGGAAGTCTACAACCTCTACGCCAACCCCTATACGACCGTCGCCGGCGGGCGGCCGCCGATCCAATTGGGCGAGCGCCAGCAGCACCTGCTGCTGCGCGAGCATTTTTCGGACCGCACCTACCTCGCCGACCTCAATGTCGCCTACGATTTCGGGCCGGTCGTGCTGACCGGGATCGCCTCCTACATTCACCGCGACATCGAAGTCAGCCGCGACGCCAGCGCGCTCACCCATTCGGTCTCGATCGATCTGGGCTATGCGCCGGGCGCGACGACGATCCCGTCCAACCTCGTCGACACCACCGACCTCGACAGCTTCACCCAGGAATTGCGGCTGTCGTCGGACGGCGAGGGGCCGCTGCAATGGGTGCTCGGCGCCTTCCATTCGAAGACCGACCGCTTCTACCGGCAACGGCTGCCGACCCCGGGCTACGACACGTTCACCGACGCGAGGTTCGGCGCCGGCACCGCCGCGGCGACCACCCGCGCCGGCTTCCCGCCCAATTCGCCCTACGCCGCGGACCTCCCCTACGACATCCGCCAGACGGCGGTGTTCGGCGAGGGCACGTTCGACTTCACCGACCGCTTCAGCGTGACCGCGGGCGGCCGCTATTACTGGTTCGAGGAAGAGCGCCGGTTCACCTCGAGCGGCCTGTTCTCGAACCTCGACAACCGCACCGACCGGACCACCTCGGACGGCTTTTCGCCGCGGATCATCGCCACCTACGAGGTGCTCGACAATGTCCGGCTCAACGCCCAGGCCTCGAAGGGCTTCCGTCTCGGCGGCGTCAACGATCCCCTGAACCTGCCCTTGTGCAGCCCGGGCGACGCCGCCCTGTTCGGCGGCTTCCAGAATTACGGCGACGAGACGCTTTGGAACTACGAGCTCGGCGTGCGCGGCCAGCGCCGCAATCTGAGCTTCGCCGCCGCCGCTTTCTACACCGACATCCACAACCTCCAGGTGACTCTGGACGCCGGCACCTGCTCGTCGCGGATCGTGTTCAACGTCGACAAGGCGCACACGATGGGGCTCGAGGCGGAGCTGACGGCGCGGCCGGTCCAGGGGCTCGATCTGTCGCTCAGCGGCTCGATCGTCGAGGCCGAGTTCGATTCCACTTTGCCGGGCGCGCTGGCGGCGACGACCGGCATCCGCGAGGGCAACAGGCTGCCCACCGTCCCGCGATTCCAGATCTCGGCGAGCGCCAGCTATTCCTTCCCGGTCGGCGACGACGCGAACGGCTATGTCGGCGCTTCCTTCCAGCATGTCGGCAGCCGCTACACCCAGCCGAGCGACCAGGAGAACAATCCCAGGACCTTCGTCCACGGCCTGCCGTTCGGCGGCGCTCCGGCCGGCGCCTCGACGACGATCGACCTCCGGCTGCCCGCCTACAATTACGTCAATCTCTCCGCCGGGATCGACTGGGACAGCGGCTATGGCGTGATGCTCTACGTGACCAATTTGTTCGACGAGACCGCCTTGCTCTCGTTCGACCGCGAGCGCGGCGGCCGGGCGCGGCTGGGCTTCAACATCGGCCAGCCCAGGATCATCGGCCTGACCGTCAGGCGGCGGTTCGGCGGCAGCGCGAACTGACAATAGGGGACAGTCACTCATGACTGTCCCCATCAGCCGCCGCTCGCTGCTCCTTTCCGGAGCAGGCGCGGCGGCCGCGGCCGCGCTTCCCAAATCGCTCGCCGCCCAGCCGGCGCGGGCGCGCTGGCAGGTGGTGGTGGTCGGCGCCGGCGTGTTCGGCGCCTGGACCGCGAAGAAGCTGCAGGAAGCGGGCCGCAACGTGCTGCTGGTCGACGCCTGGGGGCCCGCCCATGCCCGCGCCTCCTCGGGCGGGGAATCGCGGATGACCCGGGGCTCCTATGGCGGCGACGAGGTCTATACGCGAATGGCGCTCGAATCGCTGAGCGAGTGGCGCGCTCTGTCGGCGCATGCGGGCCTGCCGATCTTCCATCAGCTCGGCGTGCTCTTCTTCTTCCCGCGGCCCGATCCGTTCCTCGAGGAGACGATGCGGGTCCATCGCCGGCTCGGCCTGCCGACGGAGCTGCTCGGCGCGGGCGCGCTCCGCCGGCGCTTCGCGCAGATCGCGTTCACCGATTCCGACATCGGCCTCTTCGAACCCGGCTTCGGGGCGCTGATGGCGCGGCGCGCGGTCCAGACCCTGGTCGCCGACTTCGTCCGGGCCGGCGGCCATTACCGGCAGGCGGCGATACGGCCGCCCGGTTCCGGGCGCGCGCTGGAGGCGCTGACCACGACCGGCGGCGACACGATCCACGGCGAGCGCTTCGTCTTCGCCTGCGGGCCCTGGCTCGGGCGGGTCTTCCCCGACCTGCTCGGCCGCCGCATCTTCCCGACCCGGCAGGAAGTCTATTTCTTCGCGCCCGAGCCGGGCGACACGCGCTACGAGCCCGGGCGGCTGCCGGGCTGGGCCGACTTCAACGGCGGCGACATCTATTACGGCTTCCCCGACCTCGAAGGGCGCGGCTTCAAGATCGCCCACGACGCCCACGGCCCGCCGATGGACCCGGACACCGGCGACCGCACCCTCACCCCGGCGATGCTCGCCGACGCGCGCGCCTTCATGGCCCGCCGCTTTCCCGATCTCGCCGCCCGCCCGCTCAGCGAGGCGCGGGTCTGCCAATATGAGAACAGCTCGAACGGCGATTTCCTGATCGACCGCCACCCGCAGTGGGACAATGTCGTCCTCGTCGGCGGCGGCTCCGGGCACGGCTTCAAGCACGGGCCGGCGGTCGGGCGTTACGCGGCGGCTTTGGTGCGGGGCGAGCTACGCAGTCCCGAGCCGCGCTTTTCGCTGGCCACCAAGGCCGAGGTCGAGGCGCGGGCGGTCCACTAGGGGTCGCTGCGGTGGACGCGGCCGCGAGCCATCACGAAGCTCATGTTTCGCAGCAGGCCGATGTCGCTGAGCGGATCGCCGCGCACCGCGACGATATCGGCCGCCTTGCCCGGCTCGATCGTGCCGACTTCGGCCGACAGGCCGAGCAGGTCGGCGGCATTGACCGTCGCCGCCTCGATCGCGGTCATCGGAGCCATGCCGTGCTGGACCATCAGCAGGAATTCGTCCGCGTTGCGGCCGTGCAGCGACACGCCGGCGTCGGTGCCGAAGGCGATCCTCACCCCGGCGGGCACGGCGCGGCGCAATGACTGTCCGGTCACGCGGATCCGCCACTCGATCTTTTGCCTCACTTCGCCGGAATAGGCGCCGGGATTCGCGCGCAGCCGTTCGATATAGCCGTTCACGGTGGAAAGCGTGGGCACGTAATAGGCGCGCGTCTGGCGGAACAGGCGCAGGCTCTCGTCGTCGAGCAATGTGCCATGCTCGATCGAATCCGCGCCGAGCCTGAGCGCAAGGTTGATCCCATCGGCGCCGTGGGCGTGCACGGCGACGCGCCGGCCGTAGAGGTGCGCGGTCTCGATCAGCGCCCGCGCTTCGTCCTCGAACATTTGCGCGCCGAGGCCGAGGCCGATGCGGCTGTTCACGCCGGCGGTGGTCGCGATCTTGATGACGTCCACCCCGCGCGCAATCTGGCGGCGCACGGCCCGCCGGCAATCGTCCGCGCCGTCGCAGGTGCTGCCGGCCCCCCGCAGCGTCTCGTGGAATTCGTCCCGCACGCCGAGCGTGGGATCCATATGCCCGGTCGTTGCGGAAATGCTCGTGCCGGCGTCGATGATTCGCGGCCCGATCGCCCAGCCGCGGGCGATCGCGTCGCGAAGCCCGAGCGTGATGCCGTCTTCGGAGCCGAGGTTGCGGACCGTGGTGAAGCCCGCGTCCAGCGTCTTGCGCGCGTTCCATGCCGCCTCGTAGGACCTGAGCGCGACGCTGTCGGTGAAGTCGGCCATGAATCCTTCATTGCCGGCCCGGTCGCTGGTCAGGTGGACGTGGCTGTCGATCAGCCCCGGCAGCACGAAACGGTCGCGCAGATCGACGACGCGCGCGCCGGCGGGCGGTTCGACGAAGCCGTCCGCCACGCGCTCGATCCGGCCGTCGCGGATCAGAATGCTGGCGTTGCGGCGCGGCGGACGGCCCGGGCGGTCCAGCAGGGTTCCGGCATGGATGATCGTGACTCCCGGTTCGCCGGGCAGCGCCAGTGGGGCGGCGGACGGGGGCGGCGGAACCGGCGCGTCCTGGGCGGCCAGGGGAAAGGCGGCGAGCGCAAGCGCCGGGGCGAGCAGGAAAATGTGTCTCATCGAACCGCATCTCCGTTTTGTCGACCGCGAGTTTGACGCGCGGCCGGCGAATGCTAGACCCCTGCCACCCTTACGACCGCCAAGAAAGAATCCAACCCATGCGTCTTGCCCTCGGTCTCCTGCTGCTGCCGCTCGCCGCCGCCGCGCTCGCCCAGCCCGCGTCGCCGATCCGTTATCCCGACACCACCCGCGGCGAGGTCGTCGAGGAGCAGTTCGGCGAGCGCGTCGCCGATCCCTATCGCTGGCTCGAGAACGACGTCCGCACCGACGCGCAGGTCCGCGCCTGGGTGACCGCGCAGAACGAGGTGACCCAGGCCTTCCTCGCGACGCTGCCGGCCCGCGCCGCCTTTCGCGCCCGGATGCGCGAGATGTACGATTACGAGCGGTTCGGCCTGCCGGAGCGGAAGGGCGGCCGCTATTTCTACACCCGCAACGACGGCCTCCAGAACCAGTCGGTGCTCTACGTCCGCGAGGGGCTGGGCGGCGCCCCGCGGATGCTGATCGACCCCAATACATGGTCGCAGGACGGCGCCACCGCGCTCGCCGAATGGGAGCCGTCCGAAGACGGCCGCTTCCTGCTCTATTCGGTCCAGGACGGCGGCACCGACTGGCGCACCGTGCGCGTGCTCGATGTCGCCACCGGCCAGCCGACCCAGGACGAGGTCCGCTGGGTCAAATTCTCCAACCTCGACTGGGCCAGGGACGGTTCGGGGTTCTTTTATTCGCGCTTCCCCGAGCCGACCGGCGCCCAGTTCCAGCAATTGAACGAGAACCAGCGGGTCTATTTCCACCGGCTCGGCACGCCGCAGAGCGAGGACCGGCTCGTCTTCGAGACGCCCGACCATCCCCGCTACAACAACACCGCCGAGGTTTCGGAAGACGGCAACTGGCTGATCGTCAGCTCGTCCGAAGGGACCGATTCCCGCTACGAGATCACCCTGATCGACCTGCGCGCGCCGAACGGCCCGCCGCGCCGGCTGGTCACCGGGCTCGAGCATGACTGGAACTATCTCGGCAATCGCGGCACCCTCTTCTACTGGCGGACCAACAACGGCGCCCAGCGCCAGCGCATCGTCGCCACCGACATCGCCCGGCCGACGCTGACGATCCGCGAGATCGTCCCAGAGGACGCGGCGACGCTCGAAGGCGCCTCGATCGTCGGGCGCCAGCTCGTCACCCAATATCTGGTCGACGCCAAGAGCGAGGTCCGCACCTTCAGCCTCGACGGCGAGCGGACCGGGACGATCCGCCTGCCCGGCATCGGCAGCACCGGCGGCTTCGCGGGAGACCAGTCGTCGAGCGAGACCTTCTATTCCTTCGCCAGCTACAACCGGCCGGGCGCGATCTTCCGCTACGACAGCGCCACCGGCCGCACCGCCGTCTTCGCCGAGCCCAGGCTCCATTACGACCCCGCCAGTTACGTCGTCCGCCAGGCCTTCTACCGGTCGAAGGACGGCACCCGCATCCCGATGTTCCTGATGCATCGCCGCGGCCTCGACACCAGCCGTCCGCAGCCGACCCTGCTCTACGGCTATGGCGGCTTCGACATCTCCTCGACCCCCACCTTCCAGCCGCGCTGGATGACCTGGGTCGACATGGGCGGCGTGCTCGCGGTCGCCAATCTGCGCGGCGGCGGCGAATATGGCGAGGCCTGGCACGATGCCGGCCGGCGCGCGAACAAGCAGAACGTGTTCGACGATTTCATCGCGGCGGCCGAATATCTCAATGCCCAGCACATCGCCTCGCCCCAGACGCTGGCGATCGAGGGCCGCTCCAACGGCGGCCTCCTCGTCGGCGCTGTCGTCAACCAGCGGCCGGACCTGTTCGCGGCGGCTTTGCCCGGCGTCGGGGTGATGGACATGCTGCGCTTCGACCGCTTCACCGCGGGGCGCTACTGGGTCGACGATTACGGCTATCCCGACCGCGAGCCCGATTTCCGGATCCTGCGCGCTTATTCGCCCTATCACAACATCCGCCCGGGCGTACGCTACCCGCCGATCCTCGCCACCACCGCCGACACCGACGACCGCGTCGTGCCGGGGCACAGCTTCAAATATATCGCCGCCATCCAGCACGCCGACCCCAATGGCGCGCCGCATTTGATCCGGATCGAGACCCGCGCCGGCCACGGCTCGGGCAAGCCCACCGACAAGCAGATCGAGGAATATTCGGACATGTACGCCTTCATCGCCCACTTTACGGGGATGCGGGTCCCGGTGGCCGGAGCGGGAGACGGCGAGCGGGGGCGCTGACCTGGTGAAGCGGGCGGCGCGTTAACCAACCCGTTCATCGCCCGCTCAGGCGCGAGGGAGGAAACTCCGGCCACCGGACTGCGTTTTTCGTCCGATTCCCGTGTCTGATCAGGAGCTTCGTATCATGCTCAAGAAGACCATCTTCGGCGCCCTGGCCGCGGTGACCGCGTTTACCGCGTTCCCGACCGCCGCCGAGGCGCAATATTACCGCGACGGCTATTACAGCCGCCACTATCGCCACTATCCCCGCCACCGCTCCCGCACCCGGGTCTATATCAATGTCGGGCCGAGCTATGGCGGCTATTATGATCCCTATTACGGCGGCTATTACGGCCCCGGCTATTACGACTATTACCGGCCGCGTTACTATCGTACCTATTATCGGCCGCGCTATTATCGCGACCGTTACTATCGCTGCGACAACGGCACCACCGGCGCGATCGTCGGCGGCGCCGCGGGCGCGCTGGTCGGCAGCGAGATCGGCCGCGACGGGCGGCGCTATCGCTATCGCTACGGCCGCCGCGGCAGCGGCACCACCGGCGCGATCATCGGCGGCGCGATCGGCGCCCTGATCGGCAGCCAGGCGACCCGCTGCTAGGCCGAAAGGGGGACAGTCACCAGTGACTGTCCCCTAAGGCGCTGGCCAGGCCGTCGAGGATCATCGTCCAGCCCTGGCGGGTCTTGTCCTGCCAGTCATCCCAGACGCCTTCATGGGTCAGGGTGAGCAGCGATCCGTCGCCGTCGGGTTCGATGGCGACGGTGACGCGCGTGCGCTCGTCGCTGAAGCTGGTCCAGAAGTCGAAGGCGAGGCGGCGCGGGCGGTCGAGCTCGACATATTCGCCATGATGCTCGGCGATTTCCTCACCGCGCCGCTCGTCGATCCGGAAGCGGCCGCCGACGCGGGCGTCGATCTCGCAGCGCGCCAGGCTCCCGTCCGGCGTCCGGAACAGCCATTGGCCCGCCTGGTCCGGGTCGAGCCAGGCATCGAACAGCTTTTCGGGCGGCGCGGCGATGCGCCGCTCCACGGTCACGCTGGCGGTTTCGGTTACCATGCCCCGTCCTTTTCCATCTTCTCGCGCCGCGCCACTTCGGCCTCGCTCGGTTCGCCTTGCGCGAAGGAGCCGGTACGGACCGGGCCCTTCGGCCGGAAGCGGGATAGGGTCACGCCGGTCGTGGAGGTGCGGCTGTCGACCATGGTCCACTCGCCGGGCTTCGAATCCTCGCCGAACCAGCGCTTGCCCTTGCCCAGCAAGACCGGGAAGACGCTCAGGAAGAGCTCGTCGACCAGCCCGGCCGCAAGCAGCGAGCGAACGAGGACCGAGCTGCCCTGGGTCAGCAGGTCGGGCCCGTCGCCCTCCTTGAGGTGCGCGATCGCATCGAGCGCGTCGCCCTCCAGTCTCTCGCTGTTCTGCCAGGTGAGCGGCTCGACCGAGGAGGTGGCGACATATTTGGTGGCGGCATTGAACGGGTCGGCGATCTCACCCTCCTGATAAGGCCAGTAGGCGGCGAAGATCTCATAGGTCCTGCGCCCGAGCAGCAGATCGAAGGGCCTGGCGAAGCTTTCGCTCATCGCCTTGCCGCCGACCTCGTCCCAGTGCGGAAACACCCAGCCGCCGAATTCGAACCCGCCGGTCGGATCCTCTTCAGGCCCGCCCGGCGCCTGCATCACCCCGTCCAGGCTGGCCATCATCCCGACGATCAATTTGCGCATCGCGATTTCCTCTCAGGTGGTCTCTTTCAGCCCGCGGGCCACCTCGCCCAGCTGCTCGGCGCAGGTCCCCCAGCCTTCCTGGAAGCCCATCTTCGCGTGGGTCTCGCGGTCGGCCGCGTTGCGGTGAAGGGCGACCGCTTTGTAACGCGTCTTGCCGTCCCCCGTATCCGACAGCGTCACGATCGCGGTGAACGGGAAGCCGCCGCAATCCTGGATGTCGCCGGCGGGGCGGTAGCCGCCGAGCAGGGCGCTGGTCCAGACGATCCGTTCGCCCTCGGCCACCTCGAGGACGCAGCCCTCGCCCGGCGAATCGAAGCCGTCGGGGCCCGTCATCCGCGTGTAGAAGCGGCCGCCGGGGCGAAGCTCGATCTCGATCTCGGGCGTCTGGTAGGGCCTGGGCGCCCACCATTGCTTCATCAGCTCCGGATCGGTCCAGGCGCGCCAGACGAGGGCGCGGGGCGCGTCGAGCACCCGTTCCAGCACGAGATCATGGTCGCTCACTTGTCAGTCTCCCTGGTTTGCATGTCGGCGAGAAAGTCTTCGAGCCGGTCGAGCCGGCCTTCCCAGAGCGCGCGCTGCTCGGCGATCCAGGCCTCGGCGGAGGCCAGCGCCTTCGGCTCCAGCCGGCAGGTGCGCACCCGCCCCTTCTTCTCGGAGCGGACGAGCCCGCTCGCCTCGAGCATCTGCAGATGCTGCATCACCGCCGGCAGCGACATCCGATAGGGGGCGGCGAGCTCGCTGACCGAGGCCGGCGCTCGGCTCAGGCGGGCCAGCATGCCGCGGCGGGTGGGATCCGCGAGCGCCTGAAAGGCGAGATCGAGCCGGGCCGATTCGTTAGGCATGGGCTTAACTAACGGACCCCGGTTCGGGCGGCAACAAAAACTTTACTCCTGACTTAACTGTCGCGTCCCGGGGGCGCTTTACAGCCGGCCGGCCGCTTCCTATTCCGCCGGACGAAAAGGGGGAGCAGGCATGGATACGAGCGATGCCGCCGAATTGATCGGCGAGGTGCCGGAGGCCGCCGGCGACAACGATCGGGCCAATCGCTTCCGCAACCGGGCGGCGCTGATGATCGCGATCCTCGCGGCGGCGCTGGCGATCGGCGGCCTCGGCGCCGGCAATGCCACCGACGACATGATCTTCAACAATATCCGCGCCAGCGACACCTGGGCCTTCTACCAGGCGAAGAACGTCCGCCAGACCGCCTATGAAATCGCGGCCGAAGCGCTGGAGGCGGACCTCGCCGCGCCGGGCCTCGACGCCGGGCGGCGCGCCGCGCTGCAGCGCCGGCTCGATTCCTATCGCGCCACCATCGCGCGCTACGACAGCGAACCCGATCCGGCGGCGCCGAACGATCCGCTGCGCGGCGAAGGCAAGACCCAGCTCCGCGCCCAGGCGCTGGCCTACGAGGTCGCGCGCGATCAAGCCGCCGACCGCGACGGCAATTTCGACCTCGCCGAAGTGTTCCTGCAGCTTGCCCTGGTGCTGGGCTCGATCGCGATCCTCGCGCTGAACCGGGCGATCTGCGGGCTCGCGGCGGGCCTCGGCCTGGTCGGCGCCTTGCTCACCGCCAACGGCTTCCTGCTGCTCGTCGCCTTGCCCATTTGAGTGCGCCTTTCTATTCGCCGGGGGGCCATGACGGTCCAACCTTCCGATTCCGTTCTGATCGTCGATTTCGGCAGCCAGGTGACGCAGCTGATCGCGCGGCGGGTGCGGGAGGCGGGGGTCTATAGCGAGATCGCGCCCTTCAACCGCGCCGACGCGGCCTTCGAGCGGCTCCGGCCCAGGGGCATCATCCTCTCCGGCGGTCCGTCCTCGGTGATGTGGGACGACAGCCCGCGCGCGCCGCAGCATTTCTTCGAGGCCGGCGTGCCCATTCTCGCCATCTGCTACGGCCAGCAGACGATGGCGCACCAGCTCGGCGGCCGGGTGGCGCCGTCGGACGATCGCGAGTTCGGCCGCGCCTTCATCGAGATCGTCGGCGATTCGATGCTGTTCGACGGCCTCTGGAAGCCCGGCGAATCGCATCAGGTGTGGATGAGCCACGGCGACCGGGTCGAGGCGCTGCCCGAGGGCTTCACGGTGGTCGCCCGGTCCGAAGGCGCGCCTTATGCGGTCGCCACCGACGAGAGCCGCCGCTTCTTCTCGCTGATGTTCCATCCCGAGGTGGTCCACACACCGGACGGCGGCAGGCTGCTCGCCAATTTCGTCCGCCACGTCTGCGGCCTCGCCGGCGACTGGACGATGGCCGAATATCGGGCGACCAAGATCGCCGACATCCGCGCCCAGGTGGGCCAGGGCAGGGTGATTTGCGGCCTTTCCGGGGGCGTCGATTCGGCCGTCGCCGCGGTGCTGATCCACGAGGCGATCGGCGAACAGCTGACCTGCGTGTTCGTCGACCACGGGCTGATGCGCTTGGGCGAGGCGGAGCAGGTCGTCAGCCTGTTCCGCAACCATTACAACATCCCGCTCGTCCACGTCGACGCGGCCGACCGGTTCCTCGCCGGCCTCGCCGGGCTTGACGAGCCCGAAGCCAAGCGCAAGCTGATCGGCAAGACCTTCATCGACATTTTCGAGGAGGAGGCGGGGAAGCTCGGCGGCGCCGATTTCCTCGCCCAGGGCACGCTCTATCCCGACGTGATCGAGAGCGTCAGCTTCACCGGCGGCCCCTCGGTCACGATCAAGAGCCACCACAATGTCGGCGGCCTGCCCGAGCGGATGGACATGCAGCTGGTCGAGCCGCTGCGGGAGCTGTTCAAGGACGAGGTCCGCATGCTCGGCCGCGAGCTCGGCCTGCCCCCGGCGTTCGTCGGCCGCCACCCCTTTCCCGGCCCCGGCCTCGCCGTCCGAATCCCCGGCGCGGTGACGAAGGAGCGCTGCGACATCCTCAGGAAGGCCGACGCCATCTATCTCGAGGAGATCCGCAATGCCGGCCTCTACGACGCGATCTGGCAGGCCTTCGCGGTGCTGCTGCCGGTCAGGACCGTCGGCGTGATGGGCGACCACCGCACCTACGACCATGTCTGCGCGCTGCGCGCCGTCACCTCGACCGACGGCATGACCGCCGACATCTACCCGTTCGACGCGGCGTTCCTGAGCCGGGTCGCGACACGGATCGTCAACGAAGTGCGGGGGATCAACCGGGTGGTCTACGATTACACCTCGAAGCCGCCGGGAACGATCGAGTGGGAGTGACAGGAAGGCGCCATGGCTGAGCCGGGATATGACTGGCTGCAGGGTAGCTATTGGTACGTGCCGGCCGCCTATCTCCCGGCGCTGCAGGCGGTGAACGCCGATCCGCCGCAGGTGCGCGCTCTGGTCGACCAGACCGTATGGTTCTTCCAGCATGCCCACGCGGGCTATCTCGTCGGCACCAGCGCGACGAACATCGGTTCGGGCTGGAGCTACATGCTGATTGTCGGGTCGGTCGTGCCGGGCGGCGCGGTCAAGCTCAGCTTCTCGCCGCTCGACGGCGGCAGCGGCGAGCCGCCGACGATCGGCGACGGCGTGCTGCTCGACGACGAGGGCGGCCCGGCCTTCCTCATGCAGATGACGAGCGGCACTGCCGCGATGAACGTCACCCATTGGGCCTATATGCGCCAGGTCACGCCGGACGACCCGCAATGGTCGTCGCTGCCCGGCTATCCCGATACCGGCATTGCCGACCTTTGCGGCCTCCAGACGCCGATCGAGTTCGCCTAGCGCCATATTTCCCGGCGCTCCATTTCGGGCGAGTACATGTTGACGTAATGGGCGAGGCGCGGGCGATCGGAGCGGTTCGGAGTGGCGCCGTGGGGCAGGGCCTGGTGCCAGATGACGAGGTCGCCGGCCCTGGCCGCGATCGGCATCGCCTTCATCGCGAGTATCTCGCGGCGCGGGTCGGCGCCGGCCGGCAGGCTCGCGAGCCAGGCCTCGATCCGGCGGTGGAAGCCGGGGACGGTGGCGAAGGCGCCCTGATCGGGGGCGGTATCGGTCAGATAGAGGATCGCCTGGGTCGCGAACGGGATCGGCGTGACCAGGCTGACGTCCCAGTGGAGATGGGGGCCGGGGAAGGGGGCGCCGGGCCGTTCGGGCGGGTTGAAGCTGGTCCGGTCGGTCTTCATCCACAGGTCCGCATTGCCCCAGAGCTGGGCGAAGGCCTTGTGGATCCGGGGCGAGCGCCGCGCCGGTTCGAGCGCCGGATGCTGGAAGAGCTGGACCATGATCCCCTGGCTTGCCTTGCCGTACCAGCTGTCGGGATCGCCGGGCTCGGCGCCGAGGTGCGCCCAGAGGGCCTCGGCCGCCGCCTCGGCTTCGGCCCTGGTGATCGCGCCCGGGAGGACGACATAGCCCTGGTCCGCCCACTGGCCGAGCGCTTCGGGGCCGAGCACGTCCGCCGCCGCCTCGATCGCGGCGAGCCGGCGCGCGGTCGCCTCGGGCATCGCCGCCCCGGCCAGCCAGGCATGGTAGCGCGCCAGCGCCTCGGGATCGGGCGGGCCGGCGGTCGCCAGGATCCAGGCCCGGAATTGGGCGGCGCCGGGACGCTCCCGGGCCAGCCAGGCGAGCGTCTGCTCGCGGCCGAGGCCGAGCGTGTCGAGCAGGATCCGCTCGGCCATCCTGTCGCGCGCATTGTCGGCGCGCCGCAGCCGCAGCGCCTCGAGGCCGGCGATCCGGGGAAAAGCCGAGGTCATCGCGGACGCTTCCGCCGGCGCCCGGGCTGTGCCACGAAAGGGATATGGTCACGATGTACGGCATCAGGAATTGCGACACGGTCAAGAAGGCGCGGGCCTGGCTCGACGCGCGCGGCGTCGCCTACGCTTTCCACGACTACAAGACGGCCGGGATCGACGCGGCGCGCCTCCGGGCCTGGGCGGCGGAGCTCGGCTGGGAGAAGCTGCTGAACCGCGCCGGCACCACCTTTCGCAAGCTGCCCGATGCAGCCAAAGAGGGCCTCGATGCGGACAAGGCGATCGCGCTGATGCTGGCCCAGCCGTCGATGATCAAGCGGCCGCTGCTCGACCTTGGCGGCCGGCGGCTGCCGGGTTTCAGTCCGGCCGCCTATGAGAAGGAGTTCTGACCATGCGCCTGCTCGCTTTTGCCCTGCTCGTCCTGACCGCCGCCGCCCAGCCGGGGCGCGCGCCCGACCGGGTGCTGCGCGGCGAGACCGTGACCGGCCGTCTCGTCGGCTGGGAGATGGGCGACTATCTCTGGGCGCGGATCGCGGTGCGCGGGCGCGAGGCGATGAGCGCCCAGCCCGGGCCGGACCCGATCGGACCGTTCCTCGAAGCCCATCGCGGTCGGCCGCTCCAGCTGCGGATCGACAGCGTCTCAACCTACATCCCCGAGGCCGGCGGCATGACCGAGATCCAGCGGATCACGGCGGCGCGCGCGGGGCGGGTGACCGCTTCGGCCTGGTGGCGCCGCCTTTCCCCCGCTGAGCGCCGCGCCGCCCGGCGCCGCCTGGACCGCGCCGTCCAATGAGGCTGTTGCTGACCCTGCTCGCCTTGCTCTGCGCCGCCCCGGCCGCGGCGCAGACCGACTGGGCCGCGCGCCTGACCGAAAGCGACGTCACCCTCACCGATTTCCGCTTCCGCTCGGGCGAGACGCTGCCCGAGCTGCGCATCCACTATGCGACGCTCGGCACGCCGCACCGCGACGCCCAGGGGCGGATCGACAATGCGGTGATGGTCCTCCATGGCACCGGCGGCTCGGGGCGCCAGTTCCTTGCAACCCAATTCGCCGACGCGCTCTACGGGCCCGGCCAGCCGCTCGACCTCGCCCGCTATTACGTCATCCTGCCCGACGGCATCGGCCACGGCCGCTCGTCCAGGCCGAGCGACGGCCTCAGGATGCGCTTCCCCCATTACGATTATGACGACATGGTCGAGGCGCAGCGGCGGCTGCTGGAGCGGCTCGGGGTCGGGCGCCTCAGGCTGCTGATGGGCACCTCGATGGGCTGCATGCACGGCTTCGTCTGGGCCGAGGCCCACCCCGACCTGGTCCGCGCGATGATGCCGATGGCGTGCCTGCCGACCGAGATCGCCGGCCACAACCGGATGTGGCGGCGGATGGCGGTCGAGGGCATCCGCCGCGATCCCGCCTGGGCCGGCGGCGACTATGCGAGCCAGCCGGTCCAGGGCCTGCGCACCGCCGTCAGCCTGCTCCAGGTCGCCGGCTTCGCGCCGCTCTACCTCCAGCGCGCCTATCCGACCCGGGAGGCTGCGGAAGCCTATATCGTCGAGCGGGTCGAGCGCGACATCGCCACCCGCGACGCCAACGACCTCATCTACCAGCTCGAGGCCAGCCGCACCTACAACCCGCTGCCGCATCTGGAGCGCATCCGCACGCCGATGACCTGGGTCAATTCCGCCGACGATTTCATCAACCCGCCCGATTACGGCATCGCCGAAGCGGCCGCGCGGCGAATGCCGGGCGTTCGCTACGTGCTCATTCCGGCGAGCGCCGAAACGCGCGGGCACGGGACGCATACCTGGGCGCGCTTCTGGCAGGCCGAGCTGGTCGATCTTCTTAGAAGGACGGAACACTAGCGGCCCACCTCGCGCGAGCTGACATGGTTGAGCGCGATCACCCAGCGGCCGTCGACCTTGCGCATCAGCCTGGTGTTGATCCCGTCCTGCGGCCGCTCGCCGCCCTCGAGCCGGTAGCGGCTGATCAGCTGGGCGGCATCGGGGCCCAGCATCTCGATCCGGACGTCCCAGAAATGGAGGCGGCCGCGGCGCTCCGGGGCGCCGCCATAATCGCGGACATAATGGTCGAGCGTGCCCTGCCAGTCGCGCTGGAACCGGCCGCGCGAGACGAACACCACGTCGGGATTCCTGAACCCCGCCATGTAGCCGCGAAAATCGCCGCGGTTCCACGCCGCTTCCATGTCCGCGATCACCTGGCGGATCGCGCGCTCCTCCTTGGCCGGGTCGGGCGCCGGCGCGCAGGCGGCGAGCAGCAGGGCGAGGGCGAGTAGTATGCGCATCAGCTGAAATAGAGCCAGTCGACGGTCCAGCCGCCCGCGATGCCAAGGTCGGTCCAGCCCTGCCCGTTCCACAGGCCGATATTGCCCTCGGTGCCGACGCCCCATTGGCGGCCGGTCTTGTCGAACGCCGTCATCTTCAACGTCCATCCGCCCATCAGGCCGAGGTCGGTCCAGGCCTGCCCGGTCCAGATCCCGACATTGCCCTTCGTCCCGACGCCGACCAGTTGGAGCCCGGCATTCCAGGTCATCATCTTCAGGGTCCAGCCACCCTGGTTGCCGCGGTCCAGCCACTTGTTGTTGTGCCAGCCGCCCACGTTTCCGGCGGTGCCGACGCACCACAGAGTGGCGTCGCGGTCCCAGCCGAGCATGTTGAGGGTCCAATTGCCCATTCTCGACGCCGGGCTCCATGGGTCCGCGCGCGGCCAGCTGCGTACGCTGCCGTCGGTAGTGACGACAAAGACGACGTCGAGCAGATCGCGGGCGAGCGATCTGACCTTCGATCCGCCCGGATAGCCGACGTCGCCCCAGCGGCCGAGGAACGGGTTCCAGATCCCGACATTCCCCTCAGTCCCGACGCAGATCGCGCCCAGCGGCAGCGGCAGTCGCGGAGGCAACGCGCCCAAGGCAATCCGAGGCTTCATGGGATCCTCCATATGGCGCGTGAGATTCTCCCCTGGGCGCGGGCGTCAGGGAACCAGCCGCTAGCAATTCTCCGGCCCGGAAGCGGGATCGCCCCAGGTGCCGTCGCTCTGACACACCTTGACCTTCTTCACCTGGCAAAGGCGGCTGCCGGGGGAATATTGCACGCCGGCATAAAAACAGAGCTTTCCCGCGCCGCTGCCTTTCTGCGCGCTCAACGCGTCCGCCATTCCGCCACCCGCCTTGCCGATCGCCGTGGCCATGTTCCGTCCTCCTTCAGCGCGTGAACTTCTCCCCTGCTTCGGCCTTGTCCGCCAGCAGCTTCGCCAACTCGAAGCCGCGGCGTTTGAGCCCCTCGACGATCTTCGGCAGCCCTTCCGTGTCGGCCCAGAACATCGGGCCGCCGCGATAGACGGGCCAGCCATAGCCGTAGACCCAGACGACATCGATGTCCGAGGCGCGCTGGGCCATGCCTTCCTCGAGGATGCGGGCGCCCTCGTTGACCATCGTGTAGAGGGTGCGCTCGACGATCTCCTCGTCGCTGATCTCGTGCTGCGCCGTGCCGGTCCTGGCGCGGAAGTCGGCGATGATCTCGGCGACGCGCGGGCTGGGGGAGGGCGTCCTTTTCTCGTCATAATCGTAGAAGCCGGCGCCCTTCTTCTGGCCCCAGCGGCCCTCGGCGGCGAGCGCGTCGCGGATATTCTCGATCCGGGTCGGATCGCGGTGCCAGCCGATGTCGACGCCGGCGAGGTCCGACATCTGGAACGGGCCCATCGGCATGCCGAATTCGACATGGACGCGGTCGATCTGCTCCGGGGTGGCGCCTTCGAGGAGCAATTTCATCGCCTCGACCTGGCGCGGCATCAGCATCCGGTTGCCGATGAATCCGTGGCAGACGCCGGCGACGACCGCGACCTTCCTGATCCTCTTGGCGAGCTGCATCGCGGTCACCAGCACGTCGGGCGCGGTCTTCGCCCCGCGCACCACTTCCAGGAGCTTCATCACGTTCGCCGGCGAGAAGAAGTGCAGGCCGAGCACGTCCTGCGGCCGGGAGGTGCAGGCGGCGATCTCGTCGATGTTGAGATAGGAGGTGTTGGAGGCGAGGATCGCGCCCGGCTTGGCGATCCGATCGAGCTTGCCGAATATCTCCTTCTTGACGTCCATATTCTCGAACACAGCCTCGATGATCAGGTCGCAATCGGCGAGCTCCTCGAGGTTCAGCGTCGGCTTCAAGAGCCCCATCGCGCCTTCGACCTGGTCGGCCGTCATCCGCCCCTTGGCGGCGCTTGCCTCGTAATTCCTGCGCATCACCCCGGTGCCGCGGTCGAGCGCGTCCTGCGCCATCTCGACGATGGTGACGGGGACGCCGGCGCTGAGGAAGTTCATCGAGATGCCGCCGCCCATCGTGCCCGCGCCGATCACGCCGACGCGTTTGATCTCGCGGGGCTTCGTGTCCTCGGGCAGGCCGTCGATCTTGGCGGCCTTGCGCTCGGCGAAGAAGAAATATTGCTGGGCGCGCGCCTGGGTCCCGGTCATCAGCTCCATGAACAGCCGGCGCTCGTCCTGGACGCCTTCGCCATAGGGCTTGGCGACCGCCGCCTCGATCGCCCTGATGTTCGATTCGGGCGCGTCGAAGCCCTTGAACCTGCGCGCATTGGCCTTGCGGAACTCGTCGAAGATCTGCGGATTCGCGCGCACTTCGGCGAGCTTGTCGTCGCGCTCGGAGGATTTGGGGATCGGCCGCACCGCCTTGACCTCCTCGGCATAGGCGACCGCATGCTGCTCGAGGTCGCCCTCGATCAGCCGGTCGACGAGGCCGATGTCGCAGGCCTCCTTCGCGCCGATCGGATTGCCCGTCGCGGCCATCTCCAGCGCCTTGCCGACGCCCGCCACGCGCGGCAGCCTCTGGGTGCCGCCCGCGCCCGGCAGCAGGCCCAGCTTCACCTCGGGGACGCCCAGTTTCGCCGACGGCACCGCGACCCGATAGTGGCTCGCCAGCGCGACTTCGAGGCCGCCGCCGAAGGCGGTGCCGTGGATCGCGGCGACCACCGGCTTGGTGCAATTCTCGATGATGTCGACGACCATCGGCAGCATCGGCATCTGCATCGGCTTGCCGAACTCGGTAATGTCGGCGCCGGCGAAGAAGGTCTGGCCCTGGCAGAGGATGACGACCGCCTTCACGCCTTCGTCCGAGTCCGCCTCGCCGATCGCCGCGACCAGCCCCTCGCGCACCGCATGGGAGAGCGCGTTGACCGGCGGGTTGTTCGAGGTGACGATCAGCACGTCGCCATGCTTGCGGGTGGAAATCGGGCTCATCTCTGTCTCCGTGAATTTCCCCTTCCGCTCATCCTGAGTAGCCGTTGAGCCTGTCGAAACGGCGCATCGAAGGACGGTCCTTCGATACGGGCCTTCGCCAGGCACAGTCCCTACTCAGGATGAGCGGGGAGGGGGATGGTCAATTATCTCAAAACGACGTGCGTCCATATTCCTGGCGATAATGGGGGTGCGAGGCGCTGAGGCCGCCGTCGACGACGAAAGCGTGACCGTTGACGTAGCTCGACTCGTCCGAGGCGAGGAACAGGGCCGCGTTGGCGATCTCGATCGGCTCGCCGCCGCGCTTCAAGGGGTTGAGGTGGCCGATCAGCTCCTCTTTGCCCGCGCTGCGGGCCATGTCGTAAATGCCGCGCGTCATGCCGGTTTCGATCAGGCCCGGGCAGATCGCGTTGACGCGGATGTTGGCGCCGCAGAGCTGGGTGGCGGCGACCTCGACGAGGCTGATCACCCCCGATTTGGACGCCGAATAAGCGGGGCCGCCGGCGCCGGCGCGGATGCCGGCGACGCTGGCGGTGCAGATGATCGAGCCGCCGCCGCGCTCCTTCATGACCGGCGCCGCATGCCTGATCGCCAGCCAGGGACCGATCAGGTTGACGCGGAGGATCTCCTGCCAGTCCGCGACCTCCTGCTCGAAGATCGAGGCGAGCCCGCCCGAAATGCCGGCATTGGCGAAGAAGATGTCGAGGCCCCCATGTTCGCGAACCGCGAGCTCGATCAGGCCGCGGACGTCGTCTTCGCTCCCGGCGTCGGCCGCCACCACGCCTTCGGACGCGGCGACGTCGGCGGCGATCACCGTCGCGCCCTCCGCGGCGAACAGGGCGGCGCTCGCCTTGCCGATCCCCGAGGCCGCGCCGGTGACGATCGCGATCTTGTTTTGCAGTCTCATATCGCTGCTCCGTCATCCCGGCGAAGGCCGGGATCTCGTGACAAGAGGTCACGGCGTTTCCCCACGAGACCCCGGCCTTCGCCGGGGTGACGGCTTGGGGGAGCCGTCACAACCCCACCCCCGTCGTGCTCCCGCCATCGATGACGATCGCCTGCCCGGTCATAAAAGTCGAGGCGGGCGAGGCGAGGAAGACGGCGGCGCCGGCGATTTCGTGCGGCTCGCCGATCCGGTGCATCGGCGTGTGCATCGTCACCGTCTTCAGCGTGTCGGGATTCTCCCAGAGCGCGCGGGCGAAGTCGGTCTTGATCAGCCCCGGCGCGATGCAGTTGACGCGGACCTGGCGCGGGCCGAACTCGGCGGCGAGGTTGCGCGCGAGCTGGAAATCGGCGGCCTTGGAGATGTTGTAGGCGCCGAGCACCGGTGAGGCCTTCAGCCCCCCGATCGAGCTGACGATGATGATCGAGCCCTCACCGCGCTCGAGCATCTCGGGCGCGACCATCTGGATCAGCCAGTGATTGGCGATCACATTGTTGTCGAGGATCTTGCGGAACTGGTCGTCCGAGATCCCCGCCATCGGCCCGTAATAGGGATTGGAGGCCGCGTTGCAGACGAGCACGTCGATCCGGCCCCATTGCCGGCGGGTCTCGTCGACGAGGTTCTGCAGCGCCTCCTTGGACGAGATCGAGGCCGGCACCACGATCGCCGCGCCTTCATGCCGGGCGTTGATCGCGTCGGCGACCTCCTGGCAGGCCTCCGCCTTGCGGCTCGAGATCACCACCTTCGCGCCATGATCGGCGAGCGCCTCGGCGATCGCCCGCCCGATCCCGCGCGACGAGCCGGTGACGATCGCGACCTTGCCGGTGAGATCGAAGAGATTCATCTTTCCTCCGTCATTCCCGCGAAAGCGGGAATCCATCCTGTCTTCGTGTCCCCACTGCCGTCTGGATCCCCGCTTTCGCGGGGATGACGACTAAGTGGCATGCTTGGCGAACTCGATCCGGGCGATCGCCCGGTTGTGCACTTCGTCGGGGCCGTCCGCCAGACGCAGCGTCCTGATCCCCGCCCAGCTCGCGGCCAGGCCGAAATCCTGGGAGACGCCGGCGCCGCCATGGGCCTGGACGGCGTCGTCGATGATCCGCAACGCCATTTGCGGCGCGTAGACCTTGATCATCGCGATCTCGGCCTGGGCCGCCTTGTTGCCCGCCTTGTCCATCAGGTCGGCCGCCTTGAGGCACAGGAGCCGCGACATGTCGATGTCGATCCGGGCGCGGGCCACGCGCTGCTCCCAGATCGAATGCTCCATCAGCCGCTTGCCGAAGGCGACCCGCGACTGGAGGCGCTTCACCATCGCCTTCAGCGCCTCCTCGGCGGCGCCGATCGTGCGCATGCAATGGTGGATGCGGCCCGGCCCCAGCCGCCCCTGCGCGATCTCGAAGCCGCGGCCCTCGCCGAGCAGCAGGCTGGACGCCGGCACGCGGACATTTTCGAGCAGGATCTCCATATGGCCGTGCGGGGCGTCGTCGAAGCCGTAGACGGTGAGCGCCCGCTCGACGGTGAGGCCGGGTGCGTCGAGCGGCACCAGGATCATCGATTGCTGGCGGTGCTTGTCGGCCTGCCGGTCGGTCTTGCCCATCAGGATCGCGACCTTGCAGCGCGGATCGCCGGCGCCGCTCGACCACCATTTGCGGCCGTTGATCACATAATCCTCGCCGTCGCGGGCGATGTCGCATTCGATGTTGGTCGCATCCGAGGAGGCGACCGCCGGCTCGGTCATCAGGAAGGCCGAGCGGATCTCGCCGTTCATCAGGGGCCGCAGCCACCGCTCCTTCTGCTCGCTCGTGCCGTAGCGGTGCAGCACCTCCATATTGCCGGTGTCGGGCGCCGAGCAGTTGAACACCTCGCTCGACCAGGGGAGGCGCCCCATCTCCTCGGCGCACAGCGCATATTCGAGGTTGGTGAGCTGGGTGCCCTCGAACGCGAAGCTCTCGTCGACATGCTTGAGCGCGTACCCGGGCGGCATGAACAAATTCCACAGCCCGGCCTCGCGCGCGACGGGTTTCAGCTCCTCGATCACCGGGATCGGCTGCCAGCGGTCCCCTTGCGCGAGCTGCGCCTTATAGTCCGCGTTGCGCGGCCTGATCCGAGTCTCGATGAACTCCTTCACCCGGTCCCGGTAAAAAGCCTGCCGTTCCGTAAGGTCAAAATCCATGGAGGCGGAATCCCTCTGTCGGCGCGTTCACTGTCGGTGAACCTCGCTGCCAGAAACGGCGGATTTTCGCCAGTGGGGAGGATCAGACCTTCAGCGCCGGCCGGGCCGGCGCCGCGGCGCGCGGCTCCGCCCGTTCCTCGGCGCGCCACGCCGCCGGCGACAGGCCGAACTCACCGGCGAACCAGCGGGTGAACGAGCTTGGGGAGGCATAGCCGGTCATCTGCGCGATCGCGCTCACCGAGTGATCCTGGTTCGACAGGTAGCGCAGCGCCAGCTCTCGGCGGACCTCGTTGAGGAGGGTACCGAAGGAACGCCCCTCCTTCTCGAGGCCGCGCTGCAGCGCGCGCGGATGCAGGCCGAGATTCCTGCCGACCTGGTCGAGGGTCGACCGCCCGGCCGGCAGCAGCAGGTAGAGCGAGCGCCGCGCCCGCTCGGTGATCGTGCCGTCGGCGGGGTCGGGGATCAGCATTTCGAGATAGCGCTGGGCGTGGCGCGCCATCGCCGACTCGGCGGCGGGATTGGGCGCATCGAGCGCGGCGGCGGCGCAGGCGAAGCCGCTGAAGTCGCTGTCGAACAGCAGCGGGCATTGGAACAGGCGCCGGTGGATCGAGAGGTCCTCGGGGGCGGCGTGGAGGAAGTGCGCGCAATCCGGATGCCAGCGCCCGCCAACCACCTCGCTGGTCGCCCGGCAGATCAGCCCCATTGCATATTCGATCCCCTGGCGGCGGCCGAACCCGGCGACAAAGCCGACGCGGATGATCGCCTGGTCGCCGTCGTCCTCGAGGCTGAACGCGAACACCTCGGTGAGCAGGCCCTGGTAACGGATGATCGCTTCGATCACCTCGCGCGCCGTCCCCTGGTGGCGCAGAAGCAGGCTGAGCGGGCCGAGGCTGGCGAGCGAGCGGCTCTCGGCCATCAGGAGACCGAAGCCCTCGCAGCCCGATTCGCGCGCGCTGTCTTCGAGCAGCAGGCCGACCGGCTGGCCGGGCAGGATGTTGTCCGGGTCGGCGAGCATCGCCGGGCTGATCCCGGCGCGGCTCAGCATCGCATAGGGATCGAGGCCGACGAACCGCGCGACCTCGACATAGGTGGCGATCGTCGCGGCGCGGACCTGGGGGATCACGGCGGCCTCCCCTCCTCCCGCCGGCATGCCGGCGGCAGCGCGGCGGGCGGATCGCGTCACTTTCTCACAGATGGCTCCAACTGCAAAGCGCCTGTCGCGATCGGACAAGCCGATTGTGGGCGGCAACGCTAAGCGGGGGCCGGGAGATCGGCCGTTCCGGCTCCCCAGTCGTCTGTTTCCTGTGCGGTGGCGTTCCGCGTTCGTGGAGTTGAGATGCGTACATTCGAATCAAGCTCGAAGCAGCCGCGGCCCGCATTCGGCCGCTATTGCCTGCTCGATACGCCCGACGCCCGGGTGCGGCTGGCGGCGATGACCGCCATGGCCTCGACCCTGGCGCACGAGGTCAGCCAGCCGCTCACCGCGGCCACCAACTATATTCATGCCTGCGCGCATCGGCTGCGCAGCCGCGGCGAAGCGTGCGAGGAGCTGCTGGGCATGATCGAGCTCGCGGCCCGCGAGACGGTGAAGGCGGGCGAGAACATCCGCCGGATGCGCAGCTTCATCGTCAGCGGCAAGATCAGCGGCCGCCGCGAAAATCTCAGGACGATGATCGAGAAAGTCACCGCGATGCTGACCTGCGCCGACGGCTCGGAGGTCGAGATCGTCAAGCACGTGCCGCTCACCGACTTCGTCGTCGCGGACCGAGTCCAGATCGAGCAGGTGCTCGCCAACATTCTCGCCAATGCCTGCGAGGCGCTCGCCGGCCGCGACGTCCGCCGGATCACGATCAGCTCGGCGCGGGAGGAGGAGATGCTGGTGGTGCGGATCGAGGATAGCGGGCCGGGGCTTTCCGACTATGCGCTGGCGCGCGTGTTCGAGCCCTTGTTCACCACCAAGGAGGACGGGATCGGGCTCGGCATGCCGATCTGCAAGACCATCGTCGAGGCCCATGGCGGGCGATTGTGGGCCGAGAGCCCCGAGGGCGGCGGCGCGATTTTCAACCTGTCATTGCCGGCCGCGGACTGAAACACGCGGAGGGGGAGCCACGCCGGCGACGGAAGCCTGGCCGGCCGCGGCCGGGCGCTTTCCCCGATCCGCCACGACCTCCAGCCGCAGTCCGAGCGCCCCGAGCACGGTGACCAAGGTCTCCAGCGTCGGATTGCCCCTGAGGCTCAAAGATTTGTTGAGGGTCTGGCGCTTGATGCCGGTGGCGCGCTCCAAATTGGTGAGGCCGCGCGCTCGGGCGACGGCGCCGATCACATGGGCGACATAGGCCGGGTGCCCGTCCGCCAAGGCGCTGCGGAGCAGATAGAGCTGAGTATCCTCGTCCCCGCGCATATAGTCTGCCGCGTCGAACGGGCTTAGCTTGAGTTCCTCCGCGGTGAAATGAAACTCGTCATAGTCCTCATCGGGCGCGCAGGGTACTTGCCGCTCGCGAACGCGGCTCCCCTCCGGCCCTTTTTTCGCCTTCAATTCCTTGGCCATCGCCTCCGCCTTTCGGATGTCCCGCTTTTGGGTCTTCTTCCCCCCGCCACACAGCAGGTGCACGACGGTCTGATCGTGCATCGTGTAGTAGAGCCGATAGCCCTGCCGACATCGATCTTGAGCTCGCTGACCTTATCGCCGACGCTCCTGCGATTGCCGAGCAAGCCCAATCCGATACGGACAATCCGCTCGAGGATCGCCTTTTTCGCGACCATGTCACCAAGGCCATCGAGCCAGGCAGCGAACGCCGGCGCCTTTTGGACCTCGAATGTCACCCGAAGCTTTTAAGCTTCACCCGCGCAAGCGTCAGTCGCCGGCCTCGCCAGCGACCCGCTCCAGCCCGGCGAGGATGTGGGGCCAGCCGCCGCTCATGCCCTGGTAGCCGGCTTCGTCCTCGGGTCGGAAGCCCGATTGCTCCATCCGGACGAGCGTGCCGGCCGCGGTCGGGGTCAGCGTCCAGGTGACGAGCGTCCTGAGGCCGCTGTCCGATTCGGTGCCGTCGCCCCAGCGATAGGCGAGGCGATGGGGCGCCTCGAGCTCGGTCACCTCGCAATTGGTGACGCCCTTCCAGCCCGGCATCGGCCGGCTGCGGAACTGGAACTTGCGGCCGAGCTCGGCCTCGAAATCATTCTCCATCAGCCAATCGGCGATCAGCGCCGAATGGGTGAGCGCGCGCCAGATCTTCTCCGGCGCGTGCGGCATTTCGCGCTCGACGACGATGCTCTTCGTGGTCATTGGTCCATCCTCTTCAGCAGATCCTCGAGCGCGTCGAAGCGCTCCTCCCAGAAATCGGCATAAAGGGCCATCCAGCCGAGCAGCGGCGCCAGCCCTTCGGGCCGCGCCGCGTAGAAGGTCTCGCGCCCGGCGGGCCGGCCTTCGACGAGCCCGGCGCGGCGGAGCACGCCGAGATGCTTGGACACCGCCGGCTGCGACACGCCGGAGCGCTCGGTCAGCGCCCGGACCGTCAGCGTCTCGCCGCGCGCCAGCCGCTCGAACAGCGCCCGCCGGGTCGGATCGCCCAGCGTGCGGAACAGCAGGTCGGAGGCCGCGTGCATGACCAATACATAACTCTACAGTTATGAATTAGTCAATCCCTCATTGTAAGGGGAGGGCGCCGTGCCCATATCCATCGGGCTGACGTCGCCTGCGCGCGAACGGAGGGGCCGCGCACGGCCTCTCTCTTCTCCTCAAGCCGCCCGGCCCCGCGCCGCGACCGCCGCGCGGGCGCTTCATGAAGGACGAGCCGATGAGCAGCGCACCAACCCAAGCGACTTCGATCCTGGAAAATGAGGGCGGCGTCCTCGTCGCGCTCCGCCGGCAGAGCCCGCCGCGCCATATCGCGCGTTCGGGCAAGCGCGCCGAGGACACGGCGGCGGGCTGCCGCGCGAACGCGGCCGCCGATCTCGGCCGCGCCGGGGTGCCGGGGGGCGATTTCATGCGCCTCAGGCTCGAGCACAGCGCCGCCGTCTGGAGCGAGCGCGCCGACCTGCTCGAGCGGCTCGAGAAGAAATTCCGGGATCGCGCGCGCCCGGCCTGACCGGCGCGCCGTCGGCCTCCCGCGATCAGGCGGCGCGGCCGGTCCGCAATTTCCAGGGCAGGCCCGGCAGCTTGACCATCGTCTTCCCGCACACCGAACAGCGCGTCACGAAATAGCCGCCCTCCCAGTGGCTTCCCTTGAGATCGGCAGAATGGGTGCCGAGCCAATCGTGCAGGCTCATGAGTCGTTCCCGGGGGCGCGGTCGCGCTTCGCCTCGGCGATCGCGTCGGCGAGGTTGGCGTAGCGATAGGGACCGACATAGAAGCGCTCGGTCCGGACGCGGGTGATGCCGAGCCGCGCCAGCTCGGCGGCGTCGGCTTCGGGCGGGCTCGCCGTCATCTCTTTTCCTCCTGTGGGGATGATCGCGCCGCCAGGCCTTCGGCCGAGACCAGGGCCTCGACCGCCGTCAGCCCGGCCTCGCTCGCCACCGCGAGGTCGAGCGGGCGCGCGTCGAGGCTCGCATGATGGGTGTTGAGGAAGGCGCGCACGGCATCGACGCTGCCCAGCGCCGCCTGCGCCGAGCGGACGACGCGGCCCTGCCGGTTGCCCTCTTCGCGCGAGAGGACGGGGCCGTTGCGCCCGCGCCTGCGGAAGGGATCGCTCATCGGCCGTCTCGCTCGGGTTCGCCGGGCGTTGCGCGCGGCGGCGGCGGCGAGCGGGTGGGCAGATGCAGGAGGGCGCGCTCGCCCTGGGTCGCCGGCCCCTTGCGGGGCAGCATGAAGGGAGGGATGCCGCTCCGATATTCCTTGTCCATGTGAAATCACCCTGGCTGTGCAAGCGGGAGCACGACGTCTCTCAGTCACGGGGCGCTTGCGGAAAAACGCAGGTGATGGATCGGCCCTAGCAGACCCGGCGCGAAATTGCGAAGCTATTCGCCCGGGAGCGCTTCGCCGGCGCCGGCCGCGCCCGGGGAGGGATTCGGGGAGACAAGGCCGATGGACCCGATCGCAGGCAGGCTGGTCGAGACCGCGCTCGGCGAATGGGCGTTCTTCGGCCGCTCGACGCGCGGCCTCGACGATGCCTGGCGGCTCGCCGGCGACCAGGCGGACGAGCCCTACCGGTCGCGGGTGGGCGCCTATTGGGCCGCGGTCGGCCGGCCCGGGCTCGACGGCGGCTCGGACGAGCCCTGGTCGGCCGCGTTCGTCAGCTGGTGCTTCGCCGCGGCCGGCGCCGGCGCCGCTTTTGCCGGCCACGACACCCATAGCGTCTATGTCGACCGCATCCGCCGCCACGCCGGGATGAGCGCGAAGCTCGACCTCCACCCGCCGCGCGAAGCGCCACTCGCGCCGGGGGACCTGATCTGGAATTCGCGCTGGGAGAGCGCGGACGAGGAGGCGCGGGCGCCCAAGAGCTTCGAGGAAGCCATGGCCGAGCTCGCGGCGGGCAACTTCTTCCCTTCCCATGTCGATATCGTCGTCGCGGTCGGCGCGGCGAGCTGCGACAGCGTCGGCGGCAACGTCTCCAACCGCGACCCCGGCGGCTCGGTCACCCGCTCGACCTGGCGCCTCGCCGCCGACGGCACCATCGCCGACCCGCGCAAGGTCTGGATCGGGGTGGTGAAGAACGGGCTTTGAAAAAGAGGGACTGTCCCTATTTTTCGCCGAGCTTGCCAGCGCCGCCCGTCCGGGCGCAAGGAGCGGCCATGTCCCCGCGCCGGCCCGACCACCCGATCGATCCGCTGTTCCTCGAGCGCTGGTCGCCGCGCGCGTTCGACGGGTCCGACATCCCCGATGCCGACCTGCACAGCATGTTCGAGGCGGCGCGCTGGGCGCCGTCGGCGTTCAATTCGCAGCCTTGGCGCTTCCTCTATGCCAAGCGGGGCGATGCGGACTGGGAGCGGTTCCTGTCGCTGCTGATCCCCTGGAACCAGGGCTGGGCGCGGACCGCCTCGGTGCTGGTCTACATCCTCTCGGACACGCTGCCGATGACCGACCGCAAGACCGGCGAACCGGCGCCCTCGACGACGCACAGCTTCGATGCCGGCGCGGCCTGGGTGAGCCTGGCGCTGCAGGCGACGCGGATGGGCTATCACGCGCACGGCATGTCGGGGATCCAGTATGAGCTCGCCCGCGCGGAATTGCGGATTCCCGAACGCTACGCGCTCAACGCCGCCTGCGCGATCGGCCGGATCGGCGATCCCGCCCAGCTCGACGACAAGCTGCGCGCCCGCGAAGCTCCGAGCGACCGCAAGCCGCAGGGCGACTTCGTCTTCCGCGGCGGCTTTCCGGCCTGACTTGTGCGCGGGCCGCTTTCGGACCAACATCGGGGGCGATGAGGGGGCCGCGGGATGACGGTTGAGACGGGCAGTGCGAAACGCCGCATGGTGACTTTGCCCGCGCGCCCCGAGCCGCTCCGCGTCTCGGCCGACGAGACCGCGATAATCGTCATCGACATGCAGAATGCCTATGCGAGCGAAGGCGGCTATGTCGATCTCGCCGGCTTCGACATCAGCGGCGCGGCGGGGACGATCGGCCAGATCGCCAAGGTGCTGGAGACGGCGCGCGCGGCGGGCATGCCGGTCATCTACCTGCAGAACGGCTGGGACCCGGACTATGTCGAGGCGGGCGGGCCGGGCTCGCCCAACTGGCACAAGTCCAATGCGCTGAAGACCATGCGCGCGAAGCCCGACCTGCAGGGCAAGTTGCTCGCCAAGGGCGGCTGGGACTATGCCCTGGTCGACGCCCTGGCGCCGCAGGCGGGCGACATCGTCCTGCCCAAGACCCGCTACAGCGCCTTCTTCAATTCGGGCCTCGATTCGACGCTGCGGTCGCGCGGCATCCGCAACCTCGTCTTCGTCGGCATCGCCACCAACGTCTGCGTCGAATCGACCCTGCGCGACGGCTTCCACCTCGAATATTTCGGGGTGATGCTCGAGGACGCGACGCACCATCTCGGCCCCGACTTCATCCAGGCCGCGAGCGTCTACAATGTCGAGAAGTTCTTCGGCTGGGTTTCCACCGTCGCCGATTTCTGCGGCACGTTCGGCCAGATGCCCAAAGACCAGGAGTGATCGCAATGCCCTTCGAGTCCATCAACCCGCCGCAATTTCCGACCCCGATCGCGCCTTATTCGGCCGGGACCAAGGCGGGCAGCACGGTCTACGTCTCCGGCACGCTGGCGCTGGGGGAGGGGGGCAGCGTCCTCCATCCCGGCGATGCCGGCGCGCAGACCCGCCATGTGCTCGAGACGATCAGCACCACGCTCGAGGCGGCCGGCGCGTCGCTCGCCGACGTCGCCTTCAACCATATCTTCCTGACCGACTGGGCCGACTATCCGGCGATGAACGCGGTCTATGCGGAATATTTTCCGGGCGCCAAGCCGGCCCGCTACTGCATCCAGTGCGGGCTGGTGAAGCCGGGCCTGCTCGTCGAGATCGCCAGCGTGGCGCATATCGGCTGATGGGCGAGGTCGCCGGCCTCTATCATGAAGAGCATGGCCCGGCCGACGCGCCGCCGCTCATCCTCTCGGCGGGACTCGGCGGTTCCGGCGCCTATTGGACGCCCAATCTCGAAGCGCTCGCGCGCGACAACCGCGTCATCCTCTACGACCATCGCGGCACCGGGCGCAGCGACCGCGCGCTCGCCTTCAACGTCGGCGTCGCGGACATGGCCGACGATGTCGTCGCCCTGATGGACGGCCTCGGCCTCGAGCGCGCCAGCCTGATCGGCCACGCCGCCGGCGGCGCGATCGGCCTTGCCCTCGCCTTGCGCGCGCCGGCCCGGCTCGAGCGGCTGGTCGTCGTCAACGGCTGGTCGGAGGCCGATCCGCATTTCCTGCGCTGCTTCGAGACCAGGCTCGCGCTGCTGCGCGACAGCGGCGTCCGCGCCTACCTGCGCGCCCAGCCTCTCTTCCTTTATCCGGCGCGCTGGATCTCGGCGCATGGCGAGCGCCTCGCCGCCGAGGAGGCGGAGCAGCTCCATCACTTCCAGGGCGCCCCCAATCTGGAGGCGCGGATCGCCGCGCTCACCGCCTTCGACGTCGACTCCCGCCTCGGCGAGATCGCCACGCCGACTTTGCTCGTCGCGGCCGAGGACGACATGCTCGTCCCCGCCTCCTGCTCGGAGCGGCTCGCCGAGGGTCTCGCCGACGCGACGCTCGCGATGATGGCCGGCGGCCATGCCTGCAGCGTCACCGAACCGCTCTATTTCAACCGCCTCATCCGCGACTGGCTCGGCCGGCCGCGCCTCAAGGGAGCTGCATGATGGAAGTCGGAGTCTTCACCCCGATCGGCAACAATGGCTGGCTGATCAGCGAAAACAGCCCGCAATATATGCCGACTTTCGATCTCAACCGGGAGATCGCGCTCAGGTCCGAAAAATACGGCGTCGATTTCCTCTTGTCGATGATCAAGCTGAGGGGCTTCGGCGGCAAGACCGAATTCTGGGAGTATAACCTGGAAAGCTTCACCCTGATGTCGGCGCTCGCCGCGGTGACGGAGAGGATCAAGATCTACGCGACCTGCCCGACGCTGGTCGTTCCGCCTGCTTTCTGCGCGCGGATGTGCAACACGATCGATTCGGTCAGCCACGGCCGCTTCGGGCTCAACCTGATCACCGGCTGGCAGCGCCCCGAATACAGCCAGATGGGCTGCTGGCCGGGCGACGAGCATTTCCGCAACCGCTACACGATGCTCGGCGAATATGCGCACATCCTGCGCGAGCTCTGGGCGACCGGCACCTCGAACTTCAAGGGCCAATATTACCAGATGGACGATTGCCGGGTGAAGCCGCTCCCGACCGGCGAGATGAAGATCATCTGCGCCGGCTCCTCCGACGAGGGCCTCGCTTTCTCGGCGCAATGGGCGGACTACGCCTTCTGCCTCGGCAAGGGCGTCAACACGCCCAAGGCGTTCGCCTCGAACAACGAGCGGCTGATGGCGGCGACCGCCAAGACCGGCCGCGACGTCCGAGTCTACGCCCTCTTCATGGTCATCGCCGCCGAGACCGACGAGGAAGCGATGGAGAAATGGATCTGGTATCGCGAGGGCGTCGACGAGGAGGCGGTCGCCTGGCTCGGCGCGCAGGGCGCCGCCGACAAGACCTCGACCACCACCAACGTCCGCCAGCTCGCCGACCGGGAATCGGCGGTGAACCTCAACATGGGGACCCTGGTCGGCTCCTACGAAAGCATCGCCCGCATGCTCGACGAGGTCGCCACCGTGCCGAACACCGGCGGCGTGCTGCTGACCTTCGACGATTTCATCGAGGGCGTCGAGAAGTTCGGCACCCGCATCCAGCCGCTGATGACCTGCCGGCAGCATGTCCAGGTCGCGGCCTAGGCGCCTCTTCCCGTAGCGGCGCCCGGTTGATAGGCAGCGCGCCATGTCGGTGCGTCGGTTCACCTTGCTCGCTCTTTCGCTGCTCGCCGGCTGCGCCGGGCAGGTGCGCGACTATGTCGGGCCGCGCTCGGAGATCACCGCGCCGCACTTCGCCCGCTACGGGCTCAACCCCAATCAGGCGCGCTGCATGGGCGAGCGGCTCGCCGGGAGCCTGACCCCGCGCCAGCTTCGGATGTTCGCCCGCGCCGCCGGCGCGCTCCGCCAGGGCGAGCGCCATCCGGCGGCGCTGACCTTCCGGGACATGGTCTGGGTCGCCAACACGATGGGCGACGCGGCGGTGCCGGCCGCGCTCGCCCGCGCCGACGCGGCGTGCGGGGTCAGCGCGGCGGATGCCTATGCGCGCGAGCTGCGGGAGGCCGAAGAACGCGCCGCGCGCCAGGCCGAGGCGGCGGCCGCGGCCGCCCGCGCGCCGCGCCCCTCTTCCTGGCTCAATCTCGGCGCCGCCGGCTCGGGCCAGTCGATCGCGGTCGACGCCGCGACCATCGTCCGCGAGGAGGGCCGTCGCACCGCCTGGTTCCGGTTGACCGATCCGGGCGCGACCGCGCCCAATCCGGACGTCTACCTGCTGGTGATCGACTGCGCCGCGCGCACGATCAACGCCAAGGCGCGCGAGCGCCGCGCCGCCGACGGCAGCATCGCCGACCGGGTCGACTATCCCGACAATCCGCTCCCCGTCGAGGGCGGCACGGTGATGGAGATCGCCTTCCTGTCGATGTGCACATGATCCTGCCGAACGAGGCCCAGAGCGCGGCCGACGTCGGCGGCCATTATGACGAGCTCGACGCGGTCTATCGCTCGATCTGGGGCGAGCATGTTCATCACGGGCTGTGGCGGACCGGGCGGGAAAGTCCGCGCGAGGCGACCGACGCCCTGGCCGATCTTGTCGCCGAGCGGCTCGATCTGGCGCCGGGCCAGAAGCTGGTCGACATCGGCTGCGGCTACGGCGCGACCGCCGCGCGGCTCGCCGGGCGCCACCGGGTCGCGGTGACCGGGCTCACCATCTCGGCGGCGCAGGCCCGGATCGCCGGGGCGCGGACCGACGTCACCTGCCTGCTCGGCGACTGGCTCGACAATCGCCTGCCCGGTGCCGCCTTCGACCGCGCTTATGCGATCGAGAGCTCGGAACATATGGTCGACAAGGCGCGCTTCTTCGCCGAGGCGTTCCGGGTGCTGAAGCCGGGCGGCCGATTCGTCGTCTGCGCCTGGCTGGCGGCGAGCGCGCCGAGCCGGTTCCAGGTCCGCCACCTGCTCGAGCCGATCTGCCGCGAGGGCCGCTTGCCGTCGATGGGCAGCCGCGAGGATTATGAGGCGCTGGCGCGGGACGCGGGGTTCGCGGCGGCGGGCTTCGAGGACATCAGCCGGCAGGTCCGCAAGACCTGGTCGCTGGTCGCCCGCCGGGTCGCGGCCGGGCTCGTCGCCGACCCCGCGCTGCGCCGGCTCGCCTTCCGCCGCGGCACGAAGAACCGCGCCTTCCTCCTCAGCCTGCCGCGGCTGATGCTGGCGCTCAGAACCGGCGCCATGCGCTACGGCGTCTTCGTCTGGAATAAATAGGGACTGTCCCTGCTTATCGTGCCCGGGTCCAGCGCTTGGTCTGGCAGATGAAGGTCACGCAGCCGGTGACCGCGAGCGAGCCGTCGCGGTTGAGCGACAGGGTGGTGCGGTAGCTGCGCCCCGATTTGGGGTCGTAGGCGTGGCCGCCGGTCCATCGCGCGCCCGAAGCGGTGAAGCCCGAGAGAATCGGCAGGCCGAGGATCGGGCGGGCGCGCAGCCGCGGGTCGGGGTTGCGCACGTCGCGCGTCGGCACGCCCGGCCCGCGATCGAGCACGCGGGCGATCCAGCCGCACAGCTGCCGCCCGCACGGCCCGATCCGGACCACGCCCTTGCCGTCCTCGGTCAGCCACAGCCCCTCGATCGGCGCGGCCGCCCCGGCGGCGACGCTCGACAGGCCGAGCAGCGCGAGGATCGCGATCCTGGACATCGGCCCGCGCTAGCCGAGCCGCGCTATTGTTTCAACGCGGCGCCGGACCGATAAGGCCGCATGCCCAGTCTCGCCGTCCGCTCCCGCCGGGAAGAGCAGATGGATGCCCCCGACCTCGATCCGGCGGTCTACGAGCGGGTCCTGCACGACCTCGCCCGGGTCAACCGCTGGACCTTCACGGCGCAGCCGGTGCTCGCCTATCTGAAGCGCGCGGTGGGCGACACCAAGAGCTTCCGGCTGATGGACGTCGGCTTCGGCGACGGCGACGTGCTGCGGGCGATCGCGCGCTGGGCGCTGAAGCGCGGCATCGCGGCCGATCTCGTCGGCGTCGACCTCAACGAGAAAAGCCGCGAGGTCGCCCGGGCGGCGACGCCCCCCGGTCTCGCCATCGACTATCGCACCGGCGACTATCTCGACCAGGAGGGGCCGTTCGACTTCGTCATTTCGAGCCAGGTCACCCACCATATGACGGACGATCAGCTCAGGACCTTCCTGCGCTACATGGAGGCCGAGGCGCGGCTGGGCTGGCTGATCTGCGACCTCCACCGCCATGGATTCTCGCACTGGGGCTTCCCCCTGCTCGCCCGGCTGATGCGCGTCCACCGAATCGTCCGCGAGGACGGGCAATTGTCGATCGCCCGCTCGTTCCGCCCGGCCGAATGGCGGGCGATCCTCGCCGATGCAGGCATCCCGCTGGAGGCGGTGCGGATCGTCCGGCGCTTCCCGTTCCGGCTCTGCGTCGAGCGAATTCGGTTAACATCCCACTCCGGGACGGCACCGTAACACTCCGATCTTGGCCGGCGCGCGATTGGGCCGCATGGTGCGCCATGGCTTTCGGTCCCTTCCTGATCGCCGTCCAGGCCGCCGCCGCGACAATGAATGTCGGCGCGACCGTCGTTCGCTCCGATCAGATCGCCCGTCCGTCCGTCGCCGTCGAGCGCGGCGCCGTCCGGATCGCCAATGCCGGGCCGGCGGCCGTGACCACGGCGCGCGACGGCGACCGGATCGTCGTCACCCTCACTTATTGAGCGCGACCGTGCTAGAATGGCGCGGCAATGGGAGCCGCGCCATGAAACCGTTCACGACCGCCGCAATCCTCGTCTTCGCGCTGATCGCGCTCCTCCACCTCTACCGGCTGGTCAAGCCGTTCGAGGTCGTCGTCGGCGGAACGGCGGTGCCGCAGTGGATCAGCATTGCCGGCCTGATCGTCGCCGGCGGCCTGGCGCTGATGGTCTGGCGCGAATCGCGCCGCTAGCCGAGCCGCTCCGGGACGGCGAGCGCGTCGAGGCTGAGCGTCGTCTTCGGCGCCACCGCTTCCCAGGGGAAGACGTACCACCTCTTGTCGCGGTCGCGGTCGATTTCCGAGCCGTGATATTCGACCTTCGCGCGCGAGCGGACATTGTGGACCAGCACCGCGATCCGCAGGGCCGCGGGATCGCCGCTCTTGCCGTCGATCGCTTCGCGCAGATAGGCGATCGTGCCGCCCGAATCGTTGATGTCGTCGACGATCAGGATGCGGCTCCCCGCGCGGATCTTCGCGGCCAATTTGTCGAGCAGCTCGTCGGCGAAGCCGTGCTCGCCCGAACTGTGGTCGACCGAGAGCATCTGGATGCCGGTGCGGTGCGACAGATAGGCGGCCGGCACCAGCCCGCCGCGGCCGATCCCGACCAGGAAATCGGGCCGCCAGGCGCCGTCCTCCTCGATCCGGCGCGCCACCGCCTCGAGCTCGTCGAGGAAGCGCTCATAGGGGATGTAGAAGAGCGTGGGTTGGACGGCGTCGGACATCGGCTTCCAATAGGCTGGCGCCGGCGCGCCGACAATGCGAAGCTGGCCGCCCGCGACGAAGGAGGCCGCAATGGCGATCGAGGTCAGGGGCATGGCGCCGCTCATCCAGGTCTACGACATGAACGAGGCGCTCGCTTTCTACCGCGACGCGCTCGGCTTCGAGCTGGTCGCCGATTCCGGCGAGGTCGACGCGCCCGAGGGCCGCTATTGCCACTGGTGCTGGCTCAGGCTCGGCGGCGCCGACCTGATGCTCAACACCGCCTACGATGCCGGCGAGCGCCCGCCCGCGCGCGATTCCGCCCGCGAGGCCGGCCACGACGACCTTTGCCTCTATTTCGGCGTTCCGGATGTCGACGCCACTGCTGCCTTCCTTCGCTCGCGCGGGCTCGACGTGGACGGTCCTGAGACCGCCTCCTACGGCATGCGCCAGGCCACGCTCCGCGATCCCGACGGCTACCAGCTCTGCTTCCAGGCGCGGGTGTCATAGGGGGAGGCCGTGGCAGCAAGCAATTTCCAAAGAGTCGGATCCATTAGCAACACCCATGCTGGCCGCGATTTCGAAGCCTGCGCGCGAGCGCACTTCGCTAGGCAGGGACTGGATCTGATCGAGAATTTTCCCGTCGAGATTGGCTACGGGTCGACGAAGCGGCATCGCTTCGACCTCGGCAGCGATGATCCGCCGGTGCTGGTGGAGTGCAAGTCCAATACATGGACCGAAACCGGGAACTCGCCCAGCGCCAAGATCAAGGGCATGAACGAGGTGATGCTCTATTTCAGCGTCGCCCCGCCCCAGTACCGAAAGATCCTGTTCGTGCTTCGGCATATGAAGGGAGAACTAAGCCTCGCTGCACATTATGTGCGGACGCAAGGCCATCTCATTCCTCCCGGCGTCGAGGTCTGGGAGTATTGCACCGCGTCCAATCGGGCGTTTCAACTGGTCTGACCCAAGATCGCGGCTGAACGCCGGCTTGCCGCTGCCCTTTTTGGTGCCTAGCCTCGCATGATGCCCGCTATGCCTGCCTCCGCCGAGCATTTCGACATCCTGATCGTCGGCGCCGGCATTTCCGGGATCGACGCCGCCTACCACATCCAGAAGCGTTGCCCCGGCAAGACCTGGGCGATCCTCGAGAGCAGGGACGCGATCGGGGGGACCTGGGATTTGTTCCGCTTTCCGGGCATCCGCTCGGATTCGGACATGTATACGCTCGGCTTCCCGTTCCGGCCGTGGCGGGGGGAGAAGGCGATCGTCGATGGGGCGTCGATCCGCGCTTATGTGGAGGAGACGGCGCGCGCGTTCGGCATCGATCGCCATATCCGCTTCGGCCACAAGGCGGTGCGGGCCGACTGGTCGTCGACGGAGGCGCGCTGGACGGTGGAGGTGGCGGGCGGCAAGCGCTTCACCGCGAGCTTCCTGTTCCTCGCCAGCGGCTATTACGATTACGACCGGGGGCACCGCCCCGAATGGCCGGGCGAGGCGGATTTCGCCGGCCGCATCGTCCATCCGCAGCTCTGGCCCGAGGAGCTAGACTTCGCCGGCGAGCGCATCGTCGTGATCGGCAGCGGCGCGACCGCGGTGACCTTGGTGCCCGCGCTCGCCGAGACCGCCGCGCACGTCACCATGCTGCAGCGCTCGCCGACCTACATCGTCTCCCGTCCATCGCGTGACGGCCTCGCCCACTGGCTGCAGCGCCGGCTTCCCGCGCGGCTCGCCGACCGGGCGATCCGGTGGAAGAACGTGCTGCTCGGCATCTACTTCTTCTCGCGCGCCCGCAAGCGGCCGGAGAAGGCGCGCCGGACGATCCTGAGGCTCGCCGCCGAGCAGCTGCCGCCCGGCTATGACGTCGAGCGCCACTTCTCGCCGAGCTACAATCCCTGGGACCAGCGGCTCTGCCTGGTGCCCGACGGCGACCTGTTCGCGGCGATGAACGCGGGCAGGGTCTCGATCGTCACCGACCGGATCGAGCGGTTCACGCCGGGCGGGCTCCGCCTCGCCTCCGGCGCCGCGCTCGACGCCGACATCATCGTCACCGCGACCGGGATCGTCGTGCGGCTGCTCGGCGGCATCGCGCTCGCCGTCGACGGCGCCGCCGTCAACGTCGCCGACCGCTTCAGCTACAAGGGGATGATGCTCAATGACGTCCCCAATCTGTTCCTCTCCTTCGGCTACACCAACGCGTCGTGGACGCTGAAATGCGACCTCACCGCGCGCTATGTCTGCCGCCTCCTCCGCCACATGGCGAGGCGCGGCTACCGGGTCTGCGTGCCGCGGCTCGGGCGGGCCGGGATCGAGCGCCGGCCGATGCTCGATTTCAGCTCGGGCTACGTCCGCCGCGCCGAGGGCAGCCTGCCCGCCCAGGGGCCGCGCGCGCCCTGGCGGGTCCACCAGAATTATCTGAGGGACCTCGCCCAGATGCGCCTGCGCCCGGTGGCCGACGCGGCGATGGAATTTCGCGAGGGCGGTTGACTCCGGCAAACAGGAACGCTTTACGTTTACGTAAAGGAGAGGCGGACGATGGACGATCTGGACGACTTTCGCAACGATACGCGCGAATGGCTGGCGGCCAATTGCCCGCCGGAGATGCGCGTGCCGATGCGCGACGAGAGCGACGCCTGCTGGGGCGGCCGCAATCCGGTGTTCAAGAGCGACTCGCAGAAACAGTGGATGGAGGCGATGGCGGCGCGCGGCTGGACCGTGCCCGACTGGCCGAAGGAATATGGCGGCGGCGGCCTCAGCCCGGCCGAAACCAAGGTCCTGAAGCAGGAGATGGCGCGGATCGGCGCCCGCAACCCGCTGATGAGCTTCGGCATCTCGATGCTCGGCCCGGCGCTTCTGAAATACGGCAGCGAAGCGCAGAAGCTCCATTATTTGCCGCAGATCGCCCGCGGCGAGATCCGCTGGTGCCAAGGCTATTCCGAGCCCAATGCCGGCTCGGATCTCGCCTCACTGCAGACCAAATGCGAGGATAAGGGGGATCACTGGCTGGTCAACGGCCAGAAGGTCTGGACCAGCTATGCCGACAAGGCCGACTGGATCTTCTGCCTGGTCCGCACCGACCCGGCCGCGCCCAAGCATCAGGGGATCAGCTTCCTCCTGTTCGACATGGCGAGCCCGGGAGTCTCGACCCGGCCGATCCTGCTCATCTCCGGTTCCTCGCCCTTCTGCGAGACCTTCTTCGACGATGTGAAGGTGCCCAAGGACCAGGTTGTCGGCGCGGTCGACAAGGGCTGGGACGTCGCCAAATATCTGTTGGGGCACGAGCGCGAGATGATCTCCGGCATGGGCCTCGGCGGCCAGACCGAGTCGCTCGGCGCGGCGCTCGCCGACGCGCTCGCCGGCGATCCCGTCCTGCGCGCCGACGTCGCCCGCTTCGACGTCGACGCGATGGCGTTCCGGGCGATGTCGGAGCGGTTCATCGACGAATTGAAGGCGGGCCAGGCGCATCCCGCCCAGCCCTCGATGATGAAATATGCCGGGACCGAGCTCAACAAGGCCCGCCACGAGCTGGTGATGGCCGCCGGCGGGTCGAACGCGCTCGAATGGGAGAGCGAGCGCTCGAACAAGGGCAAGGCCGCGCGTGAATGGCTCAGGACCAAGGCCAATTCGATCGAGGGCGGCACCAGCGAGATCCAGCTCGGCATCATCGCCAAGCGCATCCTCGACCTGCCGGGAGCCTGAGCGATGCCGCTCTATCTCAACGACGACCAGGCGATGCTGCGCGATACCGCGCGCGGCTTCATCGGCGAAGAGGGTGCGATCGCCAAGCAGCTGCGCCACTGGCGCGACACCGGCTGCAAGGACGGCTTCGGCCACGCCTTGTGGAAGCAGTTCGCCGAGATGGGTTTCACCGGCATCCTGATCGACGAAGCCGACGGCGGCCTCGGCCTCGGCCATGTCGAGGCCGGGATCGTGCTCGAGGAGATCGGCCGCAACCTGACGCCGTCGCCCTTCCTGATCAGCGCCGTCGCCTTCGTCGCGGCGCTCAAGGGAACGGCGCTGGGCGCGCGCTGGTATCCGGGCATCCTCGCCGGCGAGACGGTCGCTGCGCTCGCGCTCGACGAGGGGCCCAAGCACCGGCCCGAAGCGATCGCGATGCGCGCGGAGCGGTCGGGCAACGGCTTTTCCCTGTCGGGCTGCAAGCAGTTCGTCGTCCAGGGCGCGTCGGCGGACGTCATCCTGGTTGCCGCCCAGACCGATGAAGGGCTCACCCTGTTCGCGGTGGAGAAGGGCGCGCGGGGGCTCGAGGTCGAGGGCGTCCGCCTCGCCGATGCCAGCATCGGCGCCCGGCTGGAATTCGACGGGGTCGAGGTCGATGCCGACGCGGTGGTCGGCGAGGTCGGCGGCGGCGCGGCGGTGCTGGCCCGCGCGCTCGAAGCCGGCCGCGCCGGCGCCGCGGCGGAGCTCGTCGGCGTCGGCGGCGCGGCGATGGACATGACCGTCGACTATCTCAGGCAGCGCCGGCAGTTCGGCCGGCTGATCGGCGAGTTCCAGGCGCTGCAGTTCCGCTCCGCCCACCTCTATTCCGAGCTCGAGATCGCCCGCGCCGCCACGCTGAAGGCGCAGCAATTGCTCGACGAGGGCAGCGCCGACGCCGACGCGATGGTTTCCGTCGCCAAGGCCAAGGCCGGCCGCGCCGCCCAGCTCGCGGTCCAGGAGGGGGTGCAGATGCACGGCGGCATCGGCATGACCGACGAATATGATATCGGCCTCTACATGAAGCGCGACCGGGTGCTGAACGAGCTGTTCGGCGATCCCGCCTACCATGCCGACCGGCTGGCGCGGATGAAGGGCTATTGATGGCGCTCGACGCCGACACGTTCGAGGCGCTGATCGACACCGTCCGGCGCTTCGTTGCCGAGCGGCTTCGCCCGCTCGAGGAGAAGGTCGCCGAAGAGGACGAAGTCCCCGCGGAAATTGTCGCCGAGATGCGGGAGATGGGCCTGTTCGGGCTCTCGATCCCCGAGGAATATGGCGGCTTGGGGCTCACCATGTCCGAAGAGGTGCGCCTCGCGCTCGAATTCGGCCGGACCACGCCCGCCTTCCGCTCGGTGTTCGGCACCAATGTCGGCATCGGCAGCCAGGGCCTCGTCATGGCCGGGTCCGAGGAACAGAAGCGCGAATGGCTGCCGCGCATCGCCAGCGGCGAGATCGTCACCAGCTTCGCGCTGACCGAGCCCGGCGCGGGCTCCGACGGCGCCTCGGTCCAGACCCGCGCGGAACGCGACGGCGCGGTCTACCGGCTCAGCGGCAGCAAGCGCTTCATCACCAATGCCGACAAAGCGAGCCTGTTCACGGTGATGGCGCGGACCGGCGGCGAGGGCGCGCGCGGCGTCTCCGCCTTCCTCGTCCCCGCCGACCTGCCCGGCGTCAGCGTCGGCAGGCCCGAGAAGAAGATGGGCCAGCAGGGCGCCCATGTCTGCGACGTCCATTTCGACGCGGCGCCGGTGCCCGCGGCCAACCGCCTCGGCGCCGAGGGCGAGGGCTTCAAGATCGCGATGCGGGTGCTCGATCGCGGCCGGCTGCACATCGCTGCGGTCTGCGTCGGCATCGCCGAGCGGCTGATAGCGGACTCGGTCGCCTATGCGGCCGAGCGCAGGCAATTCGGCAGGCCGCTCGCCGACTTCCAGCTGATCCAGGCGATGATCGCCGACAGTCAGACCGACACGATGGCGGCGCGCGCGCTGGTGTTCGAGGCGGCGCGCCTGAAGGACGAGGACAGGCCGATCACGCTCGAGGCCGCGGCGGCCAAATATTTCGCCAGCGAGAGCGTCGGCCGGGTCGCCGACCGCGCAGTCCAGATTTTCGGCGGCGCGGGCTACGTCGCCGATTACGGCATCGAAAGGCTGTACCGTGACGTGCGGCTATTCCGCATCTACGAAGGCACCAGCCAGATCCAGCAGCTCGTCATCGCCCGGGAGACGATGAAGCAGAGCGGTCACATTCTCCAGTAGAAGCAGAAGACTATGATGATGATCAGCAGGATGATGATGATCAGATTGGCGAGGTGAAAGCCGTTCCTATTGCCATCCATAAGTAGAATCCTCCCCTTTGAGGAATTGCCATTCTAGCCGATCATTGTGCTCCCGTCACGAGAATAGATGAGTCCGGAGTCAGCCCCGGCGCCGCAGCAGCAGGTTCATCTGCGCCGCCGCGATCGGCTTGGCGCGGTCCAGTTGCCAGGCATGGGCCTCGACATTGGCGACGCGGTTGCCGAGTCGGGTCACGGTGGCGGCGGCGATCGTGTCGTGGCGGGTGGCGCCGCGCATGTACTGGACGGTGACGTTGATCGGCTTGACGGTCGCTTCATGGTCCGGGCCGAGCGCTTCGTAGAGCGCGCCGAAGGCGGCGAATTCGAGCAGGCCGGCGATCGCGCCGCCATGGACGTAGCCCGGCCGCCCCAGCACGACGTCGCCGAACGGCATGACGAACTGCAGCTCGCCGTCCTCGGTCCGGCGGGTGCCGATGCCGAGGAACCGGGCATAAGGCGGGAGCGGGGTCATCGCGGCGGCCTAGACGGCCGGCGCGCGCCGGGCAACAATGGCGCGATGGACGCCGACGCCCTGTTCGAGGCCGCCGCGGCCTGCCTGCGGCGAAACGAGGTCGCGCCCGCGCGTGAGCTGTTTGCCCGCGCCGCCCGCGCGGGGAGCCGGAAGGCGGCGGTGATTCACTGCAACCTCGTCGCCAGCACCGTCGATTGGCAGGAAGGGCTTCGCCTGTTGCGCGCGCTGGCGAAGGTCAGCCCGCGCTGCCGGCGCGAGCTGGAGATCGTCGAGGCGATGGCGCCGGGGCCGCCGCCGGCCGGCGAGCTGCTGAGCGAGGCGCCGCGCGTGCTCCTGTTCCGCCGCCTCTTCACGCCGGACGAATGCGACTACCTGATCGACGCGGCGACGCCGATGCTGGCGCCGGCGGTGGTGGTCGACGCGGCGACCGGGCGGCAGCGGCCCGATCCGGTGCGGATCTCGGACGGCGTCGGCTTCACCCTGCCGCTCGAGAATCCCGCGGTCCATGCGCTGGGCCGGCGGATCGCCGCGGCCAGCGGGACGGAGGTGGGGCAGGGCGAGCCGCTGCAGGTGCTGCGCTACCGGCCCGGCGGCGAGTACAGGCCGCATTTCGACGCCATTCCGGGCTTCGCCAACCAGCGCGTCCTGACCATGATCGTCTGGCTCAACGAGGATTATGAGGGCGGCGAGACGATGTTCATGAAGACGGGGATGAAGGTGAAGGGCCGCGCCGGCGACGCGCTGCTCTTCCGCAACGCGCTGGGCGACGGCACGCGCGATCCCGCCGCGGCCCATGCCGGCCTGCCGGTGACCCGGGGCGAGAAGCTGATCGCCAGCCGGTGGATTCGCGCGAGCCGCTTCGAGCCGCCGTCAGGCGAGCGCGCGGCCTAGGATCGCGTCGAGGCGGGCCAGCATCGCCGGATCGCGCGCGGCCGGCGCGGTGACGATCGCATAGTCGAGGTTGGTGTCGATCGGCGACGGCTCGCGGGTCTTCGGCAACAGGGTCGCCAGCTCGACGATCAGCCGCCGCGCGGTGGCGGCATTGGCGTCGAGCCGGGCGAGGATCTCGGCGACGTCGACCGCGGCGACATCGTCGCGCCAGCAATCGAAATCGGTGACCATGCAGACCGAGGCGTAGGGCAGCTCGGCCTCGCGGGCGAGCTTCGCCTCCGGCATGCCGGTCATGCCGATCACGTCGCCGCCCCAGGCGCGATAGGCGCGGCTTTCGGCGCGCGTCGAGAATTGCGGGCCCTCGATCGCGATATAGCAGCCCCGCCGCGCGACTTCGGCCCCGGCCGCCGCGGCCGCGTCGCCGGCAAGCGCCGACAGGCGCGGGCAGACCGGATCGGCCATCGAGACATGGGCGACCAGGCCCGGCCCGAAGAAGCTCGAAGCCCGCGCGGCGGTGCGGTCGATATACTGATCGACGACGACGAAGCATCCCGGCGCCAGCTCCTCGCGCAGCGATCCCACCGCCGAGATGGCGAGGATGTCGGTGCAGCCGGCCCGCTTGAGCGCGTCGATATTGGCGCGGGCGTTGAGGTCGCCGGGCGGGATGCGGTGGCCGCGGCCGTGGCGGGGAAGGAAGACGAGCTTCACGCCCGCGATCCGGCCGATCAGCAGCTCGTCCGAAGGCGGCCCCCAGGGCGTCTCCACCGCGATCCACCGCGCTTCCTCGAGCGCGTCGATCTCGTAGAGGCCGGAGCCGCCGATAATGCCGATCGTCCACTCGCTCATCGGCCTGTCCTGGGGCCAACGAGGATGATCCGCAAGTCGCTGACGTTGGTCCCGGTCGGGCCGGTGAAGAACAAGGCGTCGCGGGCGGCGAACCAGGCGGCGCTGTCGTTGGCGGCGAGCGCCGCGGCGGCGCCTTCGGCATCGGCGCCGAAGAAGGCGCCGGCGGCGCCGCTGGTGCCGTCGAGGCCGTCGCTGTCGGCGGCCAGGCCGCTGATGCCGTCGTGACCGGCGGCCGCCAGCGCATATTCGAGATTGGGGCCGCCGCGCCCGCGGCCCGAGACGGTGACCGTCAGCTCGCCCCCCGAGATCAGGGCGGTACCCGGCGGTTCCCCGGCCGCGAGCCGGGCATGGGCGCGCCCGATCTCGCGCGCCTCGCCCGTCACCTCGCCGAGCACGACCGGCCGATAGCCCAGCCGTTCGGCCTCCTGCGCCGCGGCGGCCAGGGCGTCGGCGGGTCCGGCGACGATACGAAACTCGCCCTCGGCCTGCTTCGCGGTTTCGGTGAGCGGTGCGGCGAGGCCGTAGCGGTCGAGGATCGCCTCGGCCTGCGCGACGGTCGTCGGGTCGGCGACGGTCGGGCCCGAGCCGATATCCTCCGGCCGCGCGCCGACCGTGTCGGCGGTCGCCAGGGTGAGGTCGGCGCGCAGGCGGCCGCCCTTGATTCGGGAGAGGTGGCGGCGGACGCAGTTGATCGCGCCGATCGGGGCTCCGGAGCGGAGCAGCGCCCCGGTGATCGCCCGCTTGTCGGCCAGCGTCACGCCCTCGGCCGGCAGGCAGGCGAGGGCGGAGGCGCCGCCGCTCAGCAGCACCAGCACGAACCGTCCGGCGCCCGCGAGCGCGAGCAGGCGCTCGGCCGCCGCCACGCTCGCTTCGTCGGGCAGCGGATGGCCGGCCTGGACCAGCGCGATCGACCTCAATGTCGCGCTCGTGCCGTGCGGGACGACCGCGATGCCGGTCGCATCGGGATAGCGCGCCTCCGCGACCGCAGCCATCTCGCCCGCGGCCTTGCCGATGGCGAGCACGATCGGCCGCCCGACCTCGGGCAAATGGCCGGGCAGCACCCTTTTCGGGTGGCAGGCGGCGATCCCGGCCTGGAACATCTGCGTCAAATGCGCCCGCATCGACGCTGGCTGTGGCCCGCGCGGGCGGCTAGCACAAGGCCGTGGCGCGGCGGGCTTCATGGCGGAGGCGGGCGGTCCTGTGGCTGCTCCGGATCGTAGCGGGGATCGTCACGGTCCCGCTCCTCTATTTCGCCGCCGCCCTGGTGCTCGGCACGGTGCCCGCCAACGTCGCCTTCTACGAGCCGGCGCAAGGGGTCACGATCTTCATCCGCTCGAACGGCGTCCACACCTGGATCGTCATGCCCAAGGTCAATGAAGACATGGACTGGCGGCTCTACGCGCAGCCGCGCCACCTGCGCGATCCGCGCTGGGGCAATGCCGATCATGTCGCGATCGGCTACGGCAATCGCGAATTCTACCTGAACACCCCGACCTGGGGCGATCTCACCGTCCGGCGCGCCTTCGCGGCTTTCTTCGGCGGCGGCCCGACCTTGCTGCATGTCGAGCATATCGACCGCCCCCGGCCCGACCCCCGGCAGCGGCCGATCCGGATCAGCCGCGACCAGTATCGCCGGCTCGCCGGCTATATCCAGGCCCGCTTCCGGCTCGACGCCGGCGGCCGGCCGCTGCCCGTGCTCGGCCGCGGCTACGGCCCCCATGACATGTTCTACGAGGCGAACGGGGGCTATTCCTTCATCCTCACCTGCAACGAATGGACCGGCCGGGCGCTGCGCCATGCCGGGATCAGGATGGGGCTGTGGACGCCGTTCGAGCAAAGCATCATGTGGCGCCTCGATTGAAGGCGCGTATCCAGAAGTCCACCTCATCCTGACGAAAGTCAGGACCCATGAACACGGACGCGCCAGGTTCGCGCAGTCTGTGTTCATGGATGCTGAATCGAGTTCAGCATGACGATAACCCGTGGATGGGCGGTTCAAATCGGGCGGGAAGCGCTCTAGAAGACGATCCACAACCGAAAGCAGGGGACGCGACATGGCGAAGATTCTCGGCAATTTCCATCTGGCGCTGCTGATCGGCATCCTGCTGCTCGCGGCGGCGATGTTCGGCCTGCACAAAGATGTGATGGCGGGCGCCTACTGGCTTCAGTTCCTCCGTTATCTCCATGTTTTCGCGGGCATATTGTGGATCGGCCTGCTCTACTACTTCAACTTCGTCCAGATCCCGACCATGCCCAAGGTCCCGGCCGAGCTGAAACCGGGCGTCAGCAAGTATATCGCGCCGGCCGCCTTGTTCTGGTTCCGCTGGGCCGCGGTCGCCACGGTGGTTCTCGGTCTGCTCCTCGCCGAGATGAAGGTGCCCGGTTATTCCGGCCGTGCGCTGAGTCTCGACGAGGGAGCGCGCACGATCGGCATCGGCATGTGGCTCGGCCTGATCATGGCCGCCAATGTCTGGTTCGTGATCTGGCCGAACCAGAAGCGCGCGCTCGGCATCGTGCCCTGCGACGATGAGAAGAAGGCCAAGTCGGCGAGCGTCGCGATGATGGCGTCGCGCACCAATCTCATTCTATCGCTCCCGATGCTCTATTGCATGATCATGGGAAGCCATGCCGCCGAGATAGGAGCAATCTAGCCGGCCCGCGACAAATTGAGACAAAGTCCTTGCGCTCATAAACTTGCGCGACAGGTTCGATTGGTTAGGGGCAGCGCCATGAGAGTCGCTGTTCCCTTGTGCGTCCTCGTCCTGTCGGCCTGCACCGTTGGACCCGATTACCGCGCGCCGGCGCCGGCGGCGCTGTCGGTGCCCGACACCTATTACGGGCGGCCGGCGCAGGGCGAGCCCGCCGGGCTCGCCCGCTGGTGGGAGCGGTTCGACGATCCGCTGCTGACCCGGCTGATCGACGAGGCGACCGCCGGCAATCTCGATCTCGCGGCGGCGGCGGCGCGGCTCACCCAGGCGCGCGAATCGCTGGTTCAGGCGCGCGCCGGGCTGGTGCCGACGGTCGGCGCCTCAGCGGGCGCGGGCCGGACGGTCGGCGCCGGCAACGACCGCAGCAGCTTCAGCGCCGGCGCCGACGCCGCCTGGGAGGTCGACCTGTTCGGCCGGATCCGGCGCGGCATCGAGGCGGCCGGCGCCGACGCCGAGGGCGCCTTGTACGACCGCGAGGCGCTCAGGGTCGCGATCGCCGCGGAGGTGGCGACCAACTATGTCGAGGCGCGGCTCGCCCAGGAGCGGCTCGCCATCGCCCGCGACACGCTCGCCATCGCCGACGACAACCTCCAGATCGCGACCTGGCGGCGCGAGGCGGGCCTGGTCTCGTCTCTCGACGTGGAGCAGGCGCGGGGCGCGCGCGCCCAGACCGCCGCCTCGATCCCGAACATTGAAAATGCCTTCACCAGCGCGACCTACCGGCTGGCGGTGCTGACCGGCCGCGCGCCCGGCGCGCTCACCGCCGAGCTCGGCGAGGCCAGGCCCATCCCCAGGGGCCCGTCCGAGGTCGCCCTCGGCATCCCGGCCGACACGCTCCGCCAGCGCCCGGACGTGCGCCGCGCCGAGCGCAGCCTCGCCGCCGCGACCGCGCGGATCGGGGTCGCCGAGGCGCAGCTCTATCCGGGCCTGCGCCTGACCGGAAATATCGGCACCTCGGCATTCTCGATCGGCGGCCTGTTCAACGCCATCACCGGCAGCATCTTCGCCGGCCTCGACCAGACTTTGTTCGACGGCGGCCGGCTGCGCTCGCAACTGCGCTCGCAGCGGGCGGCGACGGAAGGCGCGCTCGCCGGCTATCACCAGTCGGTGCTGACCGCGCTCGAGGATGTCGAGAATGCGCTGCTCGCGCTGCGGGCCGCCCGCGTCCGCCAGGCCCAGTTCGCGATCGCGCTCGACGCGGCGACCAATACCGAGCTCCTCGCCCGCACCCAGTATCGCTCGGGACTCACCGACTTCCGGCAATTGCTGGAGGCCGAACGCGCGCTTCTTGCCGCGCGCGACGGCATCGCGGGCAGCCGCGGCGACGAGACGCTCGCGCTGGTCCAGCTCTATCGTGCCTTGGGCGGCGGCTGGGATTCGGCCGCCGCGCCCCAGATCGGAAGCAGCTCATGAACGACGTGACCAAGACCGAGGTGACCAACGAGGCGTCCACCGACAAGAAATCGCTCGAGGTCTTCCTCGGCGCGCCGGCGGCGCGACCCTGGTACAAGCGCCCGGTCTACATCGCCGGGCTGGTCGCGCTGGTGCTCGTCCTGCTGCTGCTGTCGCGCTGCTTCGCCGGGACGACCCAGGGCGGCTATGCGACCGAGACCGTTCGGCGCGGCAACCTTCGGGTCACCGTCTCCGCCACCGGCAACCTCCAGCCGACCAACGAGGTCCAGGTCGGCTCCGAGCAATCGGGCTTGGTGACCCAGGTGTTCGTCGACAACAACGATCGTGTCGTGCGCGGCCAGCCGCTCGCCCGGCTCGACACCGCCCGGCTCCAGGACACGATCGTCCAGGCCCAGGCCGGCCTCGCCTCGGCCCAGGCGCAGGTCGCCACCGCCCAGGCCTCGGCCGCGCAGGCGCGCGCCAACCTCGCCCGCCAGGAGGAAGTCTGGCGCCTCTCCAATCACCGCGTCCCGTCCGAGACCGAATTGGACGCCGCCCGCGCCGAGAACCGGCGGGCGGTCGCGTCCGTGCAGGCGGCGCAGGCGCAGGTCGCCCAGGCGCGCGCGCAGCTCTCCTCGGCGCAGACCAACCTTTCCAAGGCGACCATCTATTCGCCGGTGACGGGCGTGGTGCTGTCGCGCCAGATCGATCCCGGCCAGACCGTCGCCGCCTCGTTCCAGGCGCCGGTCCTGTTCACGATCGCCGAGGATCTGTCGGCGATGAAGCTCGAGGTCCGGGTCGACGAGGCCGACGTGGCGCAGGTCCACGAAGGGCAGCGCGCCAGCTTCACCGTCGACGCCTATCCGGGCCGCACCTTCCCGGCGACGGTGGCGCGGATCGACGTCGGCGCCAACGCCTCGGGCTCGACCGCCTCGGGCTCGTCGGCCGGGGCCGCGGCGGCGGGAGGGGGCAGCGTCGTCGCCTATACCGCGATGCTGTCGGTGCAGAATCCGGACCTGCAATTGCGGCCCGGCATGACCGCGACCGCCGAGATCGTCACCACCGAGCGCGCCAACGTCCTGCTCGTCCCCAACGCCGCCTTGCGCTGGTCGCCCGAGCGCGACGCGGCCGCGCAGCGCGGCCAGCAGGGCGGCGCGACCAGCGTGCTGGTGCCGCGCTTCGGCCGGCGCGGACGGGGCGGCGGCGGTCCCGGCGGCGGCGGCGGCGGGCGCGAGGTCTCGATCGGCCGCGGCAGCCGCCAGACCGTCTACGTGCTCGGGCCCGACGGCAACCCCGCTCCCGTCCGCGTCGTCGTCGGCGAAAGCAACGGCTCGGAGACCGAGATCGTGCGCGGCGATCTGCGCGAGGGACAAGAGGTCATCACCGCCCGCCTCGCCCCCGGCCAGACCCAGGACAAGAGCGAACGGCGCCGCTGGCAGGGGCGCCGCGGCGGCGGCGAGCGCGGCGGCGGCGATCGCGATCGCGATCGGCAGCCGCAGGACAATGCCCAGCAGGCCGCCCCGCCGCCCCCGGTCGCCGCGCCGGCGCCGGCGGCGCCGGGAGCGGGACAGTCCCCGAGGGGACAGTCCCCGGACGCGCCGAGGGGACAGGCCCCGGCCGCTCCGGCGCAGCCGCGCGCCGAGGGCAGTCCGCAGGCGGGCGGCGGTCGTCCGGGCGGCGGCATGCGCGGCCCCGGCGGCCAGCGCATCCGCGACATGACGCCCGAGCAACGGCGCGCCTTCTTCGAGAGCCTGACCCCCGAGCAGCGCCAGCAGATGCGCGAGCGCCGTCGCCAGTGGCGCGAGCGGCGCGAGGCCGAGGAAGGTGCGGCGCCGGATGGCTGAGCCGATCGTCCAGCTCGACGCCGTCACCAAGACCTACGGCAGCGGCGCGACCGCGTTCCAGGCGCTGAAAGGCGTCGATCTCGCCGTCGAGGCGGGCGATTTCGCGGCGGTGATGGGCCCGTCGGGCTCGGGCAAGTCGACGGCGATGAACATCTTGGGCTGCCTCGACGTGCCGACCACCGGCTCGTTCCGCTTCAAGGGCGTGCCCGTCGAGAGCCTCGACCGCGACCAGCGCGCCCTGCTTCGCCGCCGCTATCTCGGCTTCGTCTTCCAGGGCTTCAACCTGCTCGCCCGCACCGACGCGCTCGAAAATGTCGAGCTGCCTTTGCTCTACCGGGGCGAGGACAAGGCGAAGCGGCGCGAGGCGGCGTTCGCGGCATTGGACAAGGTCGGCCTGCGCGACTGGTGGGACCATACGCCGGCAGAGCTTTCCGGCGGCCAGCAGCAGCGCGTCGCCATCGCCCGCGCGATCGTCACCAATCCCGACGTCCTGCTCGCCGACGAGCCGACCGGCAATCTCGACAGCAAGACCTCGCTCGAGATCATGGACCTGCTGACCGACCTCAACCGCAATTTCGGAATCACCGTCCTGATGGTCACCCACGAGGCCGACATGGCCGCCTATGCCCGCACCATCGTCCACTTCCGCGACGGCCTGGTCGAGAGCGTCGAGAAGCGCGGGGTGGCCGCGTGAGGTCCTCCTTTTCTCGTCATCCCGGACTTGATCCGGGATCCATGAACACCGTGGTCGGACAGTTTCCGCCCTCCGTGTTCATGGGTCCTGACTTTCGTCAGGATGACGTTTGATGTTCTTCACCACCATCATCCTCGCCATCCGCGAAATCCGGCGGCATCTGCTGCGCTCGTTCCTGACCACATTGGGCATCGTCATCGGCGTCGCCGCCGTGGTCACCATGGTGACTCTGGGCAAGGGCGCGACCGCGGCGGTGGCCGAGCAGATCTCCAGCCTCGGCGCCAACATCCTCCAGATCCGCCCCGGCCAGGGCTTCGGCCGCGGCGGCGGCGGGCCGCAGGCGCCCGACTTCGAGATGGCGGACGTGGACGCGATCCAGGAGCAGGTCGCCGGCGTCCGCGCGGTCGCGCCCCAGGCGCAGACTTCGGGCCTCGCCGTCCACAACGCCGCCAACTGGCAGACCAATGTCGGCGGCACTACCGGCCAGTTCTTCACCGCCCAGCAATGGGCGCTCACCGACGGCCGCATCTGGACCGACGCCGAGGAGCAAGCGGGCAAGGCGGTCTGCGTGATCGGCTCGACCGTCCGGCAGAACCTGTTCCCGCGCGAGGAGCCGGTCGGCCGGCGCATGCGCATCCGCGACCTTTCCTGCCAGGTGATCGGCACGCTGGCGTCGCGCGGCCAGGGCGGCTTCCAGGACCAGGACGACGTCGTCCTGATGCCGATCCGGGCGGTGCAGCGCCGCTTCACCGGCAGCCGCAACCTCCGCTTCATCATGGTCGCGGTCGACGACGCCTATGACAGCCAGTCGGTGCAGCGCTCGATCGAAAGCCTGCTGCGCGAGCGGCGCCACCTCAGCCGCGCCGCGGAGAACAATTTCAACATCTTCGACACCAAGCAGATTTCGGAGACGCTGCAGGGCACGACCCGGATCCTGACCGCGGTGATGGGCGCGGTCGCCGCGGTCAGCCTGATCGTGGGCGGAATCGGCATCATGAACATCATGCTGGTTTCGGTGACCGAGCGCACCCGCGAGATCGGCATCCGCCTCGCGATCGGCGCGGTCGCGAGCGAGGTGCTGATGCAGTTCCTGGTCGAGGCGGTGGTGCTCGCCTGCCTGGGGGGGCTGATCGGCCTCGTCCTCGCCCTCGTCGCGACCTGGATCCTGGCGCCCTTGATCCAGGTGCCGTTCCTGTTCGACATCCAGATCAACGTCATCGCCTTTTCCGTCTCGGCGCTGATCGGCATCGTCTTCGGCTATTTCCCGGCGCGCCGCGCCGCGAGCCTCAACCCGATCGACGCGCTGCGGCACGAATAGGCCTGGCGCAGGAAGGGGTGGACCTTTGAGGATCGGCTATCTCGTCGGCTCGGATTCGCACGCGCGGATCGCGCCGGACGGCACCGATATCGACACCAGGGGCAATACCGACCTCTTCCTGCTGCGTACCCGCGATCCGCGCGGCTACGGACGCATCCACATCACGCCCAATTATTTCCGCCAGCACTTCCGCTACGATCTCTCGCGGTTCGACGTGCTGCTGAACCTCGTCACCGACGCCGACCAGAATCCGAGGGTGCTGGCCAATCTGGTGAAGCTGCTGCGATCCTGGCGCGGCCGCGTGATCAACCGGCCGGAAGCCGTGCTGAGGTCGACGCGCGACCGGGTGGCCGCCGCCTGCGCATCCTTGCCGCACGTCGTCGCGCCGCGGACGGTCCGGATCGGGTCGGCCGCCGGTTTCCCCGGTGACTTTCCGTTTCCGGCGATCCTGCGGCTGGCGGGCACCCATACCGGGCGGGTGATCGGGATCGTCGAGGATGCCGATCAGGTCGCGCCACTGCTGGTCCGGGGGCAGCAGCATGTCCTCACCGAGTTCCGCGATTTCCGCGGCGGCGACGGCCTCTACCGCAAATATCGCTTCGTCTTCATCGGCGGCGACATCGTGCTGCGCCATCTGCTCGTCTCGGACGGCTGGAACGTCCACGCCGTCGACCGCGCTCGCTTCATGGCGCCGCGCCCCCGCCTCGTCGCCGAGGAGCGCGACGCGATCGACTATGGCATGCAGGCCTTCCCGCACTCGGTCCGCGCCGGCCTCGCCGCGATCCGCGAGGCGGTCGGGCTCGACCTGTTCGGGCTCGACTGCGCGCTCTCCGGCGCGGGCGAGATCATCCTGTTCGAGGCCAATGCGACGATGAACTTCTTCCCGCTCTCGAACGAGCCGCAATTCGCCTATCTGGACAAGGCGCTGCGCCGTGCGCAGGCGGCCTTCGACGCCCTCCTGTTCGGCGCTTAGTCGGCGTCGATGGGCTCCTCGATCGGCAGCGCCCAGACGATCTGGTCGCGCAGCTTCCGCTCATGATCGCGAAGCCCCTGGCGATGCGCCTCGGCGCGCTTGCGCAGCAATGCGGCGAGCACCTCCGCGCGGCTTTTCGGCACGCCCTTTTCCGCCCGCCCGTTGGCGAGCGCGCGCGACAGCTTGAAGGAAAGATCGGCCATGACCGCCCCCATGCCACGGCCGCGTTAACGTTGGGCTGAGGGTCAAGGTTAACCGGGGCGCCCCTTAGCCCTCCGATACGCTCAGGGCGCGGCCGGATCGACGAACGTGTCGCGAAGCGTGTCGCACCCCAGCGGCGACGAACTGCCGTCGTCCGGACAATAAGGCAGGACGCGCGCGCTCGGCGGCGGCCGCAGCCAGTGGGCCGCGCTGGCGACGCCGTCGGCAAGCGCCGCAGCCGGCAGGTCGAGATGCTCGGCCCACAGGTCCATGCGCAGCTGCTGGGCGAAGGTGCGCACCGACGCCTCCGTCGGGATGCGGTCGTCGAAGATGAAGGCGTTCATCTCGCTGTCATGCTCCCAGCCGCGCCGGTTGCAATTGGCGGAGCCGATTACCGCCAGCTCGTCGTCGAACATCCAGCATTTCGCGTGGACGTAGGTGTGGGGGCCGAAGGTCGGGTTGTAGACCCGGCGGCGGGTCGAGCAGGGCGGCGCGACCGCCGGCACGGGCGGCGTCACCAGCTGGAAGATCCGCACCCTGGCGTAGAGCTCGGGGCCGAGGCCCTTGGTCAGCGTCTCCACGAACTCCTTGCGATAGGCCCAGATGCAGGGCACGTCGCTGACGTCGGACCCGCCGATCAGGATAGTCAGATGCTGGATGCTGGGCAGCGCCGAGCGCAGCGCCTGCGCGGTCTCCAGATTGATGAGATACTGGTCCTCCATGTAGATGAAGCGCCGCGCGCTCGAGATGGCGGTGACCAGCAGCGCCTTGATGTCGCGCTCCCTGGGCAATCCGGAGCCGTTGACGGGGTTGAAGGTCCGCCCGATGGCGACCGAGCAGGTCCCGCCGGTCGAGCTGCCCACGGCGGGTATCGGCCCCGCGAACGGCGCCGGCGGGGGAAGGGCGCGGCCGCGCAGCGGCGCGATCGCGTCGATCGCCCGGCTTTTCGGATGGTGGTCCCAGCGCGTGATGAAGGTCTGCAGCAGGTCGAAGACGGAGGGACCTTCCACCCGGCAATGGACGTCGTGGAGAGGCTTGCCGCCGCCGCCGGCGCCGCCGCCGCTCCCGCTTTCCCAATGGTCGGCATCCTCGCCGGAGCCGGGCGGGGGAGCGGGGCGCGGGCCGGGCGCCGGGCAGACGATCGGCGAGGGCTGAACCCGGTCGCGATTGACGTCGAGACCGCCGGTGAAGCCGATCAGCGCCCCTTCCGCCCCGCCGACCACGAGCAGCTTCTGGTGGTGCGCGCCCAGGACAAGGGTCTCGTTGTCGACGATCGCGGCCGCGCCCGGCAGCGCGTTGATCCTGGCCGCCGAAGCCAGAGTCTTGGGCCGGTCCTCCGCCACGAGGAAGCGCGAATGATCCCAGAAAATCGCCCGCACTTGGACGCCGCGCGCCGCGGCGGCGGCGAGCAGCTCGCGCAGCTCACTGTGCGGGTCGCACGTCAGCATGCGGACATCGTCGTGGCACAGCCAGCCGAGCATATAGATGAACGAATCCCCGCCTGCCGCGGACCGGATCGCCCTGACCATCGCGGGATAGCCGCCGAGGTCCGCGTTGATCGGGTTCTCGGCATCGACCAGATAGCGGACGGCATTGCCGGCCCGAAGCACCACGCGCGGGCTCATCGCGCGGGCGAGGATCGGGCCCCAGCGCGGCGGGTCGAGCGGGGAGCGGAATTGCGGCCGCGGGCGAGGCCGCGGAAGAGGCCGCGGCCGGATCGGCGGCGGCGGGAAGGCGAAGGGCGCGATCACCTCGACCCGGCGGCTCAGCGCCGGGTCGCCCGGCACCGGGCTGCTTTCGCCCAGGCTCGAAGGGATGAGGGCGAAGTTGGTTGGCCGTCCCGGCGCCTGTCGCGCGAGGCTGGCCCTGATGCCCTGGACGACCGCCTCGGCGCGCCGCTGGCCGAGGCCGAGGTTCGCGGCCTCGGTGCCGACCGGATCGGTATGGCCGACCACCGCCAGTCCGAGGATCGGCGTCGGGCTCGCCAGGCTCGCGAGCAGGCAGGCGGCGATGCCGTCGATCTGCGGCAGGTGGTGCGGCTCGAGCCGGTGCTGCGCGAAGGCGAAGCGATCGAGCACCTGGCGCACCGGCAGGCTGGTGCAGACGATGGGCGGCGGCGGCGCCGCTCCGACCGCCGCGATGGCGGTGCGGAGCGCCGCCACCGTCAGCGGCCCGGCAATGCCGTCGACGCCGAGCCCGTTCGCGGCCTGGAAATTTCGAATCGCCGTCCGCGTCGCCGGCCCGGCGACGCCGTCCACCGTCAGTCCCGCCCCCGAAGCGCGGTTGAGCGCGCTTTGCAGCCAGCGGATGTTGGCGGCGGTGTCGGCCGGGGATAGCGCGGTTTCTGCCAGTGGGCTGCTCCAGCCGCTCTCCGCGAAGCTCTCGCCTGAGCCGGTGTCGAGAAACTCCATGATCCGCCTCCTCCCAGATGTGCTCGCGTCCGCCGGCCTTCAGGGCAGCTCGAAGTGCATGAAATCCTTGCTCGTCCGCCAGCCGCCGCCCCAGTTGAGGCCGGCGGCGATCAGCGCCTCGATCAGCGGCACGTAGAGCGTGCAGAAGCCGTGCCGGGCGTAGCCGAGCAGCCGCCGCCGCGCGTCGGCGGGGGCGAGCGCGGCACGGATCGCCGGATCGGTCTGCGCGTCGATCCACCCGGCGTTGAAGTCACGCTGGAACTGGCGGCTGGCGGCCTGCAGCCGGGCCGGCGACGTCTCTCCCCTGAGGTCGACGCCGGTCACCGCGCCGATGACGAGGAAGTCCGCCGCGCTCCTGATGTGCGGATTGCTGCGGGGGTTGAGGTCGATCGCCTTGCCCAGAGCGTGGAAGCTCAATCGGTTGGTGCCGGCTATCCTGCGCACGTTGAGGCAGCCGAAGCTGGCGATCGGCGGGTCCACGGTCTGGCCGGCGAGGGTTCGTTCGGCGGCGCTCAGCGGAGCCGCGAGATCGCGGTGGCCCGGCTGGTGGCGGCCGAAGAAGGTCAGCCGGGTGATGTTGTCGGCGAGATAGGCGGCCGCGTCCGCGACTCCCCGCTGCGCGAACGCCGCCCCGAATTCGAGATAGACGTCCTCCCGGTTCTGGAAATAGCCGTGCGCGCGCGGATTGGCCCGCCATTGCGCGCGCAGCGTGTCCGCGTCGGGCGTCGGCACCTCGCGCGGCCGGCGCGGGGGCGGCGACTCCTGCTCATGCGGCGCCGCCGCCGGGTCGCGGGGCGCCGCGGCCGGGCTCGCCCCCGCCGAGACGACGGGGAGCATGGCCCGGAGCATGGCGAGGACGCGGTCGCGGTAGAGGCCCCGCCCATAAGCCGGGCTGCCGCTGATCCTGCGGCCCATCTGGTAAATCGAGCCGGGCGCGCCGGTGACGCCGTTGAGGATGTCGGCCTGGCGGCTCATCATCCGATAGCCGCGCGGGCCGCCGGAATGGAACGAGAAAGCGAGGGCGAGCACCTCGGGGAGCGCGAACAGCTGCGCCCATTCGGCGTTGGTGCTCGCCGTGCAGGCATTCTGGTCGGTGAACGGAGCCCAGCGCCGGGCGAGCGCGCTCAGCACCGGATCCGTGCCGCGATAGGCGCGCACGTGGCGGACGAGGCGCAGGTAGCTCTCCCGTCCCGTCGTCTGGATGATCCCACGGCCGCGGAACTTGTAGAAATCCGCCTCGCGGATGAAGGCGGTCTCCGGATCGCGCTCGTCGGTGCTGAACTGGTCCTGCGGATAGAAATTGCCGTTCCAGGCACCGCCGAAATCGCCGCCGTGGCGCGCCAGCCGCGCCGCGCCGCCGAGCGTTCCGTGGGCGGCGATGAAGACGTCGTCGTTGAACAGGTCTCCCGCCTGCCGCCCCCCGCTCAGATGGTTGTAGCTCGCCTTCCAGTGGCCGGGGCGCAGCTCGATCCTGTCGAAGAAATAAGCGAGCCCGGGATGGCGCCCGCGCGCGTCGGTGCGCCCGCCGCCGCCGCGCCCGCTCGATTCGATCACGGGCGCGAAATCGCCGTCGGTTTCGTTGAGGACGATCGCCATCAGCGACGCGAATTCGAGTAGGCTGATCCGCGGCAGCGCATAAGCGAGGTCGGGGCGGTCCCAGAAGCCGGCGAAGCGGCGCCGGGCGGCGTCCGACGTCGGCACCCGCAGGGCGCCGCCGCGGCCGGAGCGGACGAAGGGCCGATGGCCGGAAAGCTCCCGGTTGAACCAGTCGGCGAAGCCGCCGGCGGCCGCGAAATAGGCTTCCAGCTCCCGCGAATTGGCGAATTCGCACCGGGCGAGCGCGTCCACTTCCGCCTGGGTCAGGCCGGGCGCCGGATCGTCCTCGGCCAGTTCGAAATAGGAATCGGCCGCGTCCGGCCGCGGCGCTCCCCCGTGCGGCCGATCGCCGGAGTCGAGGTCGGCGCCGGCGTCGGCGAGCAGCCGCCAGCCGTAGCGGCGCGGAATGGCGTTATGGGCTTCGCGCGTCGCCTCGATACGGAATCGCCGCTCGAGCTCGGGCCGGCCCGCGATCAGCCGGCGAACGGCCTCATCGACCGCGCGGCTGTGCGCGGCCGTCCCCTCGCGGTCGCGGAACAGGACGCGCAGCGCGGCGGTCGCCGCTTCGGACCCCCGCAGCCGGGCTTCGGCCCAGCGGATGAGGGCGTCCGGGCGGCCGTAGAGAGCGTCGAAGGCATGGATTTCCTGCGGGTCGTAGAAAGCGAGCAGGCGCATCAGCGCCGCGCCGCCTCCCGAATGCGCGGTCAGGATGAGCCGTCCCGGCTCGACGCGCGGCGCGCCGATCGAAGCCGCGAACCGGGCCAGCGCGGTGGCGATGAGCTGGTCGAGAGCGCCGGGCGCGTTGAGCGCCGGGAAGTCGTAGCCGCTGTGCGAGGCGCCGCCGTAGAAATTGCCCCGCGGCAGCAGCGCGAGCGTCGGCGCCGTCCGCCCCGCTTCCGCCGGATTGGCCGGGTTGACGAAATCGAGGCCGCTCGCGGGCAGCTTGTGGCGGTCGATCCGCATCGCCGCCCCCAAGCCGGAGAAACCGTGCAGGTGGACGACCACGTCGACTCGCTCGGGTGTCGCCTGCATCGCGTTCCAGCGGATGACGAGATCGGGAGGCGTGCCGCGATGGCCGGCGAGCAGCGGCACGCGGTCGATCGTCTCCTGGCCGGCGGCGATCGCCGCGGCGCCCGCCGGGGAGGGCGCGGCCGCGCGGCGCGCGACGCGCGGCGTGGCCGGCAGCGAAGCCGCGGCCGCCTCGAGCAAGGCGAGGGCGTTCCATCCGGCGCGATCCATGATCCCGGTCGGAGCGGGGACGAGGCCGGGCGGGGCGAAGCGCTGGAGCGCCTCGACCGCGGCCCGGAGCCGCGGCCCGAACACCCCGTCCTCGGCCAGCGGCAGGTCGCCGAGCCCCGGCAGGCCCGCCGCCGAGCGCCGGGCGTGGAGAAGGTTGAGCCGCCGCTGCAGCGCGGCGACCGCCGGGCCGCGCGCGCCGGACGCGAGGTCGGGCGCGGCCGGATCGGAAGGCTCGGTCTCGGCCGCCGCCTCGTTCGGCTCCGCGCCGGGAGGGAGCATCCGCAGCAACATCGTGTCGAGCGGCAGCAGGTCGGCGGCGTTGGCGATCCGCCGCGCGAACCCGTCTTCCTCGCGGCGCAGCACGGGCCAGCCCTCGACGACCTGGACGTAGCGGCCGGGAAGCCCGGCGGCGCCGCCTTCGGGGCGAAGCGCGCGGTCCGACAGGCGATCGAACGCGACGACGCCGGGCTCGGCGATGAAGGACAATTGGACCCAGCGCTGCGCCGGCAGCAGCCGCAGCAGCACGTCGCCGCGCAAGGGCGTGACCCCGGAGAGGCTGTCGCCGGGCCGGGCGATCACGCGCACCGGGCGGCCGCACAGGCGCCCCGGCCCCGCTTCACCGCGCGACAGCGCCCGGAACAGCTCGAACAGCGACGGCGCGGCGGCACCGTCTTCCACGCCCTCGCCCTCGCCGAGCGCTTCGCCGAGCGATTCGAGCAGGTCCGCCGAGGATTCGGGCGCCGCCTCGAGCGCGGCATCGACCGCCGCCATCAATTGCTCGCCGGCATAACGGGCGTCGACCTCGGAAAAATCGGTCGGGACGAAGCTGCGCTCCAGCTGCTCGATCCGCAGCGCCTCCGCCAAAGCGGCCTCGTCCTCCGCCTGCGCCTCGGCATCGCAATCGCCGCAGCACGCCCCGCCGCTCTCGCCGTCGAGCTCGCCCGATTCGATCGCCTGCTCGGTCGCGGCCGCGATCGGGTCCGCGGGGAGATCGAGCGCCGTGGTGAGCGGCGGGTCTTCGCGCGGAGCCGCCGCCGCGACCGGAGCGGCCGGGGCAGGCGCAGGGGCCGGCGCGCTGCCGCCGAGCGGCACGCTCAGGGCGAAGGGGCTCGACCGGCCGCCGATCGGAACGGCGAGGCCCAGCCCGCCGCCTCCCCCGACCGGCAGCTGGATCTGGAACGGCAGCGGCGCCGGCCCCCGGCCCCGGCGGAAGCGCTCGTCATATTCGCCATATTCGCCATATTCGCCCTGCTCGGTGCCGGCAGCGACGGGATCGGGGGCCGGTTCGAGGGTCGTGAGCGGCGGCTCTTCGGCCGGCTGCGGCGGCGCCGCGGCCGCGGGCGCGGCCGGGGCCTGGGGCGCCGGAGCGGCGGGGGCGGGCGCGCCGCCGCCGAGCGGAACGCTCAGCGCCAGCGGGCTCGACCGCCCGCCGATCGGGACGGCGAGACCCAGCCCGCCGCCGCCCCCGACCGGGAGCTGGATCTGGAACGGCAGCCGCGCCGGCCCACGGCGGCGCGCGGAGCGTTCGCCATATTCGTCATATTCGCCATATTCGCCTTCGCCGGCGTCAAACTCCTCGCGCCCGCTCTCGTCGAATCCGCCCTCGATCACCGCCATGGCGACGTCGGCGTCCTCGGCCTCCGCCTCGAACTCGGCCTCATAATCGGCATCGCAGTCGAACGGCGCATCCTCGGCCTGCTCGGCATCGTCGAACTCGGACATTTCACTCTCCTGGGCGGAAGGAAGCCGCAGCTGCGGGCGAGGGGCCAGCGCCGAGCCGCGCCGCCACGCCGGGGGCGGCGTCGGCGATACGGCGCGCGCGGCGGCGACCGCGGCGGCGCTGTCGAGATAGCCGGCGCCCAGCCTCGGCCGGCTCGCCTCGGGGACCGGGTCGGCGGTTCCGACGAGCAGCGCCCGGACCTCGTCGATCCAGAGCGGCCGGGGCGCTGCTTCGTACATCAGGGCGATGGCGCCGGCGACGTGCGGCGCGGCCATGCTGGTGCCGGACATCCGGCTGGCCGCCGGAGCGGCCGCCCCGTCGCGCGGGCGCGAGCGCGCGCTCAGGATCTTGCAGCCGGGGGCGGCCAGGGTCGGCCGGCTGTTGCGCCCGTCGCGGGTCGGGCCGGAGCTGGAGAAGCTGCCCGGCTCGCGCCCGCCCGAATGGGGATCGTAGGCCGCCACCGCGATCGTCGAGAAACCGTTGCAGATCGTGCCGACGGTCGCGCTCGGATCGACGTCCGGATCGGCGAAGGCCAGCCTGGAGGCGCCCGCCGGGTCGCGCTCCACCCAGGCGTGGATGCGGCCGTCGCCGACCGACTGGCCCTCGATGGACAGCCGCCATTCCCCCGGCGGGGCCGCGGCATAGACGTAGAGCGAGACCTGATTGTCGCCGTTATTGGGATCGTCGCTGCGATGATAGAGCCGCGCCGCGGGCCGGCCGCCATGGTTCAGGTCGTCGCGGTCCCCCGGGCCGACCAGGCCCGTCGCAAGGCCCTCCGGCCCTTCCAGCCGGAAAGCGAGCCGGTCGATCCTCGGGTACCAGAGATCCAGCTCGGCCTTGCGGCTGCCCGGCGCGAGCCGCAGCCCGAGCCGGCGGGTCTCGCCGGGCAGGATGGTGAGCTGGGCATGCGCCGACTTGGCGTAATAATTGCCGCAGCTCATCGCGATCGCCCGGCCCGCGCGGCAGGTCACGAAATGTTCGAGCGCATATTCCGTGAGCGTGAGGCCGTCATGCTGGCCGGCTTGCCGGCCGAGGCTGGTGTTGATCACGAGCGGGCGCTCGCCCGCTATCTCGTCGGCGAACGCGCAGCCCTCGAGCAGGTCGGTCGAGCTGCCGAGCGGCTGCGGACCCTGGCGGCTGCGGGTGGTGAGATCGACGAAAACGAGATCGGCGTCTGGCGCCAGGCCCGGCGGCAGCCCCTCGCAGCCGCCGCCGGCCGAGATGCCGAACGTGTGGGTGCCGTGGCTGCCATTGCCGCGATCCGACGTCCACCAGCGATAGCCGAGCGCGCGGTACGGATTGGGCGCCGCCAGCGCCCGGTCGATCTCATCGCGCAGGTAGATGCGGCCGAAGCCGAAGCGGTTGGGGCGAGCGGGGTCGTAGGCGCAGCCCTGATCCCACAGCGCCAGGAGTCGGGTGCGGCCGTCGGCCTTGCGGAACGCCGGGTGGGCGAAGTCGAAGCCCCAATCGAGGTGCGCCACGACGACTCCGCGGCCGGTCGGCGGGCCGCTGCCGCGGCGGATGTCGCCGGGCCTGGGCTGCAAATCCTCGTCGGCCTCGTCCTCGCCCTCGTCGGCGGGGGCCGGGCCATAATCCTGCGGCCGCTTCATGCTGGCGACCAGTCCGCGGACCCGGGAAAGGTCGCCCCGGCGGATGCGGGCGGTGACGATCGGGCCGAACCGGGCGACGATCGTCAGCCCCGGAGGCGGCGGCGAATCCTCGTGGAGGCGGGCGATGACGGAGACCTCGTCATCCGGGGCGCCTTCGCCCGCAAGTTCCCACAGGGCACTTTCCACAGCCGCCTCCAGGAGAGCGTGAGACCGTCACTTGAGGCGCCGGTCAGGATCCGGGTTTCTTGTTCGGGTCCGCGCTAGCGCTGTCGGTTCCCTTCGAGGTGGCGTCCGACGCGGGCGTGGCCGTGGGTGCGCCGCCATATTTGGCCAGGTCCGCCCTCAGCCCGGCGACCTGGTTGCAAAGCTCCGTCACGAGCTCGGTCAGGCTCTTTTCTCCGGGCGGTGCGGGGCCGTTGTGCACGCCGAGCTTGACGGTGGATCCGACCGTCACCCATTTGTCCTGTCCGGGGTCCTGACTGAACACCAGGTTCGCCTTGTCGGCCGCGCTGTCATGGAGCGCGACCGAGGCGTCGAGCTTCGCCTGTTTGAGCTTGGTGAGAGCCTCATCCTTCTTCAGGCCTGTGACAAGCGGGACCTGCACCATTTCCGGGCCGGCGACGTCGACCGTCTTGCCGCCCCCTTCCGATCTTGCCTTGGTGAGGGCGACGATCGAGGGCCCCAGGCCGAGCGGACTTTCGATCAGGGCAGCGGCCGCGGTGCACAGGACCCGCTTGTCCGGCTCGATCTCCCGCGTGATGATCGCCGCAGCGAGCGGGGCGAGTGCGTCTGGCATGGTACCTCTCCCTTACTACTTGTCGAAGATGCCGCTCGCGAAGGCGAGCGCTCCGATGGTGATCAGGTTGTTGGTGTTGCCGAGCGGGCCGCCGGAACCGGACTGGCCGGCGGACTGGCCGCCCGGAAAGCCTTCGCTGCCCATCACGAGATGCGCGAGCGGGGCGATCGAGGCCAGCTTCGCATTGTTGGCCGTCAGCAGCGGGATCAGCGCCGAAAGCGTCTGCGTGGTGCGCAGGTCGGACCTCAGCTTGTCGACGGTCTTGCGGGTCTGCGCCTGCAGCTTCTGCGTATCGGCAATGACCGTCCGCACGCGCCCGTCGATCGTCTTGATCGCGGTCGCGTTGGCCGTGATCTGCTGGCGCACCCGCGCCAGCGCCGCTTCGAGCTGGGCCTGGGTGACCGAGTTGCTCGCCGCGCCGGGCGCGGGCCGCTTGCGGAACACCGGGGCGCCCGACGCGCCCTTCACCGGCCGCGGCACCGGCTTGCGCCGCCCTCGCGCTTCGGAATAATCGCCGGCGTAATCGGAGTAATCGCTGAAATCGGCATAGTCGGCGCTCTCATCTTCCACCGGCCACGCTTCGGTGTCCGCGGAATCGAGGTAGCTCGCATCATAATCGTAGTTCATGGTCTTGCTCCTGCTCTTGCTGCGGTCTCGACAGCGGCGAGGTTCGCCGGTGCGTGGCGCGGCCAGGGCCGCCGCGCGGGGGCGCGGCGCAGCGCCGCGCCGACCCGGTCCACGGCCGGCCTGACGTAAGTGTGGAATTCAGCGGCCTGCGGGAGCCGCGATCCGGGGGTGCCGGCGCCTTCGCAGGTTTCGCAGAGCAAATCGTCGCCGAAGCAGGCCGGACAGGCGCCGATCGCCGCGGCCAGGCCCTCGAGGCGGCGCATCAGGGCGCGATTCTCGGCCAGCAATCGTTCCGCCGCCGCCTCGAGGGCGCCGACGGCCTCGGCCTGCTCCTCCTTTATCTCTTCGCGCAGCTCCTCGCGAAGCGCCTCATTGCTGTCCTCGCCGCCCTCGCCGACCATCTTGAGCAGCATGTCCGCTCCCGGCTGGTCGGCGGCCTGGCCCAGCAGGCTCATCATTACCTTCTGCGGATCGGAACCGGTCCGGATCGCGTCGAGCACCGCCATCGCGGTTGCGGTCGAATCCTGCTCCGTCCCGGCCGCGCTCTCCGTTTGGGGCGGCAGGACTTCCGCCTCCATCCATTCACCAGCCATAGCCTTGCTCCTGTTCCGCGAGGGAGAGCTCGATGGCGTCCGCCTCCGCCAGCTCCAGGCTGTCCAGGAACTCCTGCTCGTTCGCCCAGGCCTCCCATTCGGACTCGGCCTCGAACTCGGCCTCGAACTCGGCCTCCTCCTCGCCGGCCTCGCCCCATTCCGCCTCGACGGCTTCGGCGAGGCGCTCGGCATGGGATTCGTTGAGCATTTCCCACAGCCGCGCGGCGCGGTCGGAGAGGCGGGCGGGATCGCCGACAAACTCGCCATTCTCCCCGCGCATGAATTCGAATTCGGCGGCCTCGCTGGAGGCCTCGACGCTGCTCTCGGCCATTTCGGCGGCCACTTCGCCGACGAGGTGGCTGAGGAGCTGCGCGAACGCCGCCGTCGGGACCGGCGCGCCGCCGGAGCCGACCGGGATGTCTCTGCGGCCGAACCTGCCGAGCCGCATCGCGGCCATGGCCTGTTGCACTTCGGGCCGCTGGACCGCGCTGGCGAGCTGGCCGGCCGCTCCTCCGCCGCCCAGGAAGCGACCCATCAGGGCGGAGGCCTGCGGGCTGCCGAGCAGATTGCGGGCCATGCCGGCCATGCCGCTTCCGCCGCCGCCGCGCCCGATCGCCGAGCCAAGCCCGCCCAGGGTGGAGCCGAGGGCGCCGCCCGCTTTGCCCATCGGGCTGAACTGGCCGGCGAGCGAGGTGATGCCGCTGAGCGCGCCGCCGACGTTGCGCGCCGCGCCGCTGCCATATTTGCTGAGGCCCGCGCCGGTCCCGCCCACCGCGGCGCCGGCGATGATCCCCGGCAGCCCGGCCGCCGAGCCCGCCATCGCGCCCTGCAGCACCCCGCCGCCGATATGCGCCACGGCCGGGGCGACCTTGCCCACGGCGCGGCCGACCGATGAGGCTGCTCGGCCGATGCTGCGGAAGATGTTTTCGAGGTCCGCTTCGATGAGCTCGGCGCTGCCCTCGCCGAGCTCGCCGTCGATATGGGCCCGAAGCTGCGTGCCGGGGAGGCCGGCGAGCGAGGGATCGACGACTTGGCGCAGATGCTGGAAGGAGTCGGGGATCGGCTGATAGCTGTTCATGCGCGGCTCCCGTCACTGAGGCGAGGCGGATGGGAGGGATGGTGCCGCCGGGCCGCGACTCGGTCAGTGCGGCGGCCGGGGCCTGTCCCCCATGATGCGGCGAAGAAGGTGGAACAGCGCCTCGATCCCGGCGAAGGAGCCGAGCGTGCGCCCCATGAGGTCGCGCACCGTGCCGCGCAGCGCGCGGTCCTTCTCGCTTTGGCCCCGCGCGCCGCTTTCGTGCCACCATCGGATGATGAGGGTGAAGCTGGAGGACGGAGGCGGGTGGTCTGAATCGGGTGCGGCATCATCGTCATCCACTTCGTCCTCCAGGTACCGGGACCTGAATTTCGACTCGCAATGACGAAGCGGCGTCACCGGACGATCACGGCCGGATCACCGAAGCTTCACTCGCGCAAAAAAGATCGCGAACCGGCTTCCGCGTCGAGCGCGGAATCGATGATCTGTATCGACCGCTCTAGGCTGTCGCGCACCTTCAGCATGGTTCCGCGATGGCGGTCGCGCTCGGGAATGTTCGCCTCCGCCAGGGGCATTTGAGGAGGGCCGCCGATCGTCGCCGCGAGGCGCTGGGTTTCCGCCATCGGGGCGACGCCCAGCTCCGCATCGAGCAGGGCGACGAGCGCGCGATACTGGCTGAGGGCAAGCGCCCGGCTGCCGCAACGGACATGGGCCGTCATCAGCAGGCGCTGCGCATCCTCGCGCAACGGCTCGGTCGCGCACAGGGCCTGGGCGGCGGCGCGCGCGGCGTGCCAATTCTCGGCCTTGGTTTCGGCGTAGGCGAGCGCGAACAGCGCATCCAGATAGAGGGTTCGCAGCCGCTCCCGCTCCAGGACGATCGATTCCTGGTCGCGCTCGGCAAGGAACGAGCCCCGATAATGCCTGAGCGCGCGGCCGAGCTGCCGCCTTTGGCTCTCGGCCGACAGGTGGCGCGGATCGCGGAGCGCCGACTGGGCCCTGCGCTCGAAGGCGAGCATGTCGACGAAGTCGAAGCGGTTGAGCGAGAGCCGGATGGATTCGCTGCCGAGGCTCACCAGCCTCTGGTCGCGCGGCAGGCGGGTCTTGATGCGCCACAGGGCGGTCGCGAGGCAGTGGCGGGCGGAATGCTCGTCCTTGTCGGGCCACAGCCGGCCGGCCATCGCGCCCCGGCTGAGGCGCCAGTTGGGCGCCGCCAAAAGGCATCCGAGCACCGGCCACCACACATCCGGCAGGTCGAGCATTCCAGTATCGGACCGGGAGATCTGTTCGTGTCCAAGAAGACGCACGATCCAGGTAGCCATTGTACCTCCCGCCTTCCTTTCCCCGGGGCGGCTTGGCGAGGCTCGGTGACGATCCAGGTCGCTTCGGCCGGGCAAGACGCGCACGACATCATAACAAGGCGGCGAGAGCGGCATCTACTCCGGTTGAGATCATATTGGTGCAATTTGGAATGACTGGCGAACCGGCGCCCGTCCGGAACAAGCATTGAATCTTCGCGGCACTTTCGCTTGCCGAGAACTTGGGCCACGGCGGGCGATCGCTCGTCCAGCCAGAGAGCCGTCGCGTGGCGCGCCCGGCAGGATTCGAACCTGCGACCCCAAGCTTAGAAGGCTCGTGCTCTGTCCAACTGAGCTACGGGCGCGTGGCCGCCCGTCTAAACCGTTTTGGTGAAGATCGGAACCTTGCCGATTCGGAGCAGAAGGCGGTTCAGGCCGCGGCCCGGCGCTGCTATGATCCGCGCCGCGACGGGAGGCGGCGATGGCGGGAAGGGCATTGACGGCGGGCGAAACGGCGCTGGCGCAGGCGGCGTTCCACAGCGAGATCAAATATGAGACGGTGCGCATCGTCGAAGGCCCCGGCAACAGCTTCGCCGCCCATATCGCCTTCATGCGCGGCAATCCCGCGATCACGCTGGGCGACACCATTTATTTCAAGAAGGGCTACAGCAGGGATTTCTCGCAGCCGGGCGCGAACGCCGACACCTTCATGCACGAAATGACCCACATCTGGCAGTACGAGGCGCTCGGCCAGGGGGCGTTCTTCCTGCGCTACGGCAAGGAGCTCGCCGAGGCCGGCTTCGATCCCGACAAGATGTACCAGTTCAAGGCCGGCGAGGATTTGCTCACCGAGGCGATGCTCGAGGCGCAGGCGGCGATGGTCGAGCATTACAGCCACGCGCTGCGCAAGGGCGACGCGGCCGCGACCGCCAAGCTCGCGAAGAACCTTGCCGGCAGCGGCATTTACGGGCTCTAAATCAGCCGCGTGACGGAACGGGATTCGAAGGCGGTCAGGACGATCGAGGCGGCGGCGCTGGCGGGGCGGCCGCTGCGCCATTTCGACTATGTGATGGCGGCGTTCGTCACCGTCCTGCTCCTTTCCAACGTGATCGGCGCAGGCAAGGTCGCGGTGATCGACCTGCCCGGGCTCGGCGCTTGGCCGTTCGGCGCGGCCATCCTCTTCTTCCCCATCTCCTATGTGATCGGCGACGTTCTCACCGAAGTCTACGGCTATGCCCGCGCCCGCCGCTGCATCTGGGCGGGCTTCGCCGCCTTGCTGTTCATGGCGTTCATGGCGCTCGTCGTGGTGGCGCTGCCGCCCTCGCCGGACTGGGGCGGCCAGGCGGCCTACGAAGCCGTGTTCGGCCAGGTGCCGCGCATCGTCTTGGCCTCGATCGCCGCCTTCTGGGCGGGCGAGTTCGTCAATTCCTACGTGCTCGCCAGAATGAAGGTCTGGACCAAGGGCCGCCATCTCTGGACGCGGACGATCGGCTCGACGCTGGCGGGCCAGGGCGTCGACAGCCTGATCTTCTATCCGCTCGCCTTCTGGGGCGCGGCCGGCTGGAGCGACGCGCTGGTGCTCAAGGTGCTCGCCACCCAATGGGCGCTGAAGGTCGGCTGGGAAGCGCTGCTGACGCCGGTCACCTATGCCGCGGTCGGCTGGCTCAAGCGCCGCGAGGGCGTCGACGTCTATGACGAGGGGACGGACTTCACGCCGTTCCGCGCGAAAGTCTAGGCGTAGGCCCAGCGCAAAGTCGCCCAGACGAGCCAGGCGAGGGCGGCCCAGATCGCGAGCACGATCGCGATGCCGGCCTTGCTCACCGGGCGCTCGGCGGCGGCCAAAGCGGCCTGGCGGTGCTCGTCCATCCGGCCCCGCGGCAGCAGCCGGCCGACCAGCCAGATCCCGGCGGGGATGATCAGCGCGTCGTCGACGAGGCCGAGGACGGGGATGAAATCGGGAACGAGGTCGATCGGCGAGAGCGCATAAGCGGCGATCAGCAGGCAGACGAGGCGCGCCGGCCAGGGCGTGCGCCGATCGCGCGCGGCCAGCCACACCGCGTGCGCCTCGATCCTGAGCCGAGTCACCAGGGACGGACGATCCATGCCGTCACGCTTGGCCCCGAACGGCGCCGGGCGTAAAGCCCCGGCCATGGAAACCGGCATCGAGCGGCTGGCGGCTTTGGCCTTCCTCATCACCGGCCTGTCGCACGTCGCCGCGCCGCGGGCCTGGGCGCGCTTCTTCATCGACATGCGCGAGCGCGGCGATGTCGGCGGGTTCCTCAACGCCTGTCTCCACATCCCGCTCGGCCTCCTGATCCTCGCCTTTCACTGGGTGTGGCGCTGGCCGGAGCTGCTGGTAACCCTGATCGGCTGCGGACTGACGCTCAAGGGAACGCTCTATTTCCTGTGGCCGTCGCTCGCGCTCAAGAGCATGGCGCACGTGTCGGAGGAAACGGCCTGGCGGTTCCGCGTCGCCGGCGTCGGCGCGCTGGCGCTCGGCGCGGTCAGCTGGTGGGTTTCGCTCTGAGCGTCGCCAGCGCGGTCAGCGAGGCGACCAAAGCGAGGCCGACCCCGACCAAAGCGGCGCCGTGGAAGCCGGCGATCAGGTCGGCGCCCCGGCGCGACAGGACGATGCCGAGCAAGGCGACGGCGATCAGCCCGCCGGCGCGGGCGACGGCGCTGTTGAGTCCGGAAGCGGTGCCGACATGGTGGTCGTCGACCGCGCCCAGCACCGCGGTGGTGAGCGGCGCGACCGCGATCGCCATGCCCAGGGACACTCCCAGGATCGCGGGCAGGACGCGCGTCCAGTAATCGCCGTCGGCGCCGATCCTGAGCGCCAGCGCGAAGCCGGCCGCGACCAGCAGCGGCCCCAGCGCCAGCGGCCAGCGCGGGCCGATCCGCGCCGCCAGCCTGCCCATCGGCGGCGACCCCAAAGCGATGACGATCGGCAGCGGCAGCAGCGCCGCCCCCGCGGTGACGGCCGCATAGCCGCCCGCCTCGATCAACATATAGGGCAGGAGCAGCATCAATCCGCCGAGCGCGCCGTAAAGCAGGAAGGTGAACAGGGTGAGGCCGAGGAAGGCGCGCGCGCCGAACAGGTCGAGCGGCACCATCGCGCTCGCCCCGCGCCGGCGCTCGACGGCGAGGAAGGTGAGGATCAGGACCGCGCCGGCGCCGAGCGCGGCGGCGGTCGCGCCGTCGAGGCGGTCGCTGGCGGACCAGGAAGTGAGCCCCCAGGTCAGCGCGCCGAGCCCGAACGTCGCCAGCAGCGCGCCGGCCCAATCGGGCGGCGGCCGCTCCTCATTCTCGCTCTCGGGGACGTAGAGCAGGCCGAGCAGGATCGCGCCGGCGGCGATCGGCAGGTTGATCAGGAAGATGGCGGGCCAGCCGATGCCGTCGACCAGCCAGCCGCCGAGCATCGGCGCGAGCGCGCCGGCGATCGCGCCGGCCGCCGCCCAGGCGCCGACCGCGCGGCCGCGCGCCTCGCCGGTGAACGAGGCGCTCAATATGGCGAGGCTGTTGGGCATCAGCATCGCCGCGCCCAGCCCCTGCAGCGCCCGGCCGCCCAGGAAGATTGCGAGGCTCGGCGCGGCGGCGCAGAGCAAGGAGGCGGCGGTGAACAGGGCGATGCCCCAGAGCATCACCCGCCGCCGCCCGTAAAGGTCGCCGGCGCCGCCGCCGAGCAGCAGCAGCGCCGACACCGGCAGCAGGAAGGCGTTCACCACCCACTGCACCTCGGCGGTTCCGGCGTGGAAGGCGCGCCCGATCGCCGGCAGCGCGACGTTCAGCACCGAGCCGTCGATGAAGGCGAGGCTCGAGGCGAGGATGCAGGTGGCGAGGACGAGCCTCGGATGCTTCGCGGCGCGGCACTTTCCCGATGCCGGGGCGCCGTCGCAGGGGGCTGGGAGGGCGAGGCTCAGGCGGTCGTCTCCTCGCTGTCGTAGCGCGGATTGGGCCCGTAGCAATTGGGCCCCTCCTCATCCTCCCAGAACAGCAGGACGATGAGCGCCAGCAGAGCGAGCGCCAGCGGGATCTCGACGAGAATGGGGAGGCTCGACTGGACGGAGAGGGCGAACGGGTCGCCAAGGCGGCGCCAGTCGTCCCAGAGGTTGAGCGCCAGGACGGGCAAGCCGAGCAGCAGCCACCAGCCGCCGCGGCCGCTGTCGTGGAGCCGGCGCACCGCCAGCGCCGCCCAGGGGCAAAGCAGCATCAGGGTGAAGGCCAGAGAAAGCCACCGGTAATCATGGAGACCGGCGAGAAGCCCGGCCCAGTCGATCAGCACGTTCAACAGGATGGTGAGCACGTAGAAGAACAGGAGATCGCTGCGCCGCGAGCGGCCGCTGAAATCCGCGTAACGGACGAGCGGCTCCCAGGCGAGGGCGAACCCGCTGGTCAACTCACAGCACCTCGAACAGCCCCGCCGCGCCCATGCCGCCGCCGACGCACATCGTCACGACGACATATTTCGCGCCGCGCCTCTTGCCTTCGATCAAAGCGTGGCCGGTCATGCGTGCGCCCGACATGCCGTAGGGGTGGCCGATCGAGATGGCGCCGCCGTTGACGTTCATTTTCTCGTTCGGGATGCCGAGCACGTCCTGGACGTAGAGCACCTGGACCGCGAACGCCTCGTTCAATTCCCACAGGTCGATGTCGGCGACCTTGAGGCCGAACCGGTCGAGCAACTTGGGCACCGCGAAGACCGGGCCGATGCCCATCTCGTCGGGCTCGGTGCCGGCCGCGGCCATGCCGATATAGCGGCCGAGCGGGGCAAGGCCGCGCTCGGCGGCGAGGCCGGCCTCGATGATCACGCTGGCCGAGGCGCCGTCGGAGAGCTGGCTGGCATTGCCGGCGGTGATCACGCCGTCCGGGCCCATCACCGGCTGCAGGCTCTGCAGGCCTTCGAGCGTGGTGTCGGCGCGGTTGCCTTCGTCGCCGTCGAGCGTGACCCCAAGCATCGTGGTCTCGCCCGTCTCCTTGTTCTTGAGTGACATCGTCGTGCTGACCGGGACGATCTCGTCGTCGAACTTGCCGGCGGCCTGGGCGGCGGCGGTGCGCTGCTGCGACTGGAGCGCGTAGGCGTCCTGCCGCTCGCGGCTGATATTGTAACGCCTGGCGACCACCTCGGCGGTGCCGATCATCGGCATGTAGACGTCCTTGTGCATGGCGACGAGCTCGGGATCGCCGCCGAGGCGCATCTCGGCGGTCTGCACCATCGAGATCGATTCGACGCCGCCGGCGACGCAGACGTCCATCCGATCGACGATCACCTGCTTGGCCGCGGTCGCGATCGCCATCAGGCCCGAGGCGCACTGGCGGTCGATCGACATGCCCGGCACGGTGACGGGGAGGCCGGCGCGGAGCGCGGCGGTGCGCCCGATCGTCGCCTGCACCCCCTGCTGGAGCGCGGCGCCGATGATGACGTCGTCGATCTCGGCGGGATCAATCCCGGCCCGCTCGACCGCCGCCCGGATCGCATGCGCGGCCAGCGTCGGCGAAGGGGTGGCGTTGAACGCGCCGCGATAGGCCTTGCCGATCGGCGTGCGGGCGGTGGAGACGATGACGGCTTCGCGGTTGGACATGGGCGGTTCCTTCCTTCAATCCTCCCCCGGATTTCCGGGGGAGGGGGACCGCCCGGAGGGCGGTGGAGGGGCCTTCTATCGGCTCCAAGAAGCCCCTCCACCATGCTTCGCATGGTCCCCCTCCCCTGCAAAGGCAGGGGAGGAATTTTCTTCAAACGAAAATCATACCGATCCACTCGGCGATCAAGGCGGGCTTTTCCTCGCCCTCGATCTCGACGGTGACTTCGTGGACGAACTGGTATTGACCCTCGCGCTTCTCCTCGAAGCGCTGGAGGCGGAAGCGGCCGCGCACCCGGCTGCCGGCGCGGACCGGGGCGAGGAAGCGGATTTTCTCGAAGCCGTAATTGACGCCCATCCTGATGTCGGCCGGGCGCAGCATCGCGTCGGCGGCCATCCGGCTCAGCAGCGACAAAGTGAGGAAGCCGTGCGCGATCGTGCCGCCGAACGGGGTCGCCGCGGCGGCGGCCGGATCGACATGGATGAACTGATGGTCGTCGGTGACCTCGGCGAAGGCGTCGATCCGGGGCTGGTCGACCAGGATCCAGTCGGAGACGCCGACTTCGGAACCGATCCGGCCTTTGATCTCTTCGATGCTGGCAGTGGGCATGGAGCCGGTCTAGAGGCACCGCGACACGAGACTCAAGCCCCGTAAGGAGAGCCCATGGCGGACGCTACGGCAACCGCGCGCAAGGAGATCAGAAAGCTGCTGCGGGCGCCCGAGCCGGAGGTGCTGGCGCCGCTGCTCCGCGATGCCGCGCTCGATGCCGAGTCGCGGGCCCCGGTCGAAAAGCGCGCGCTGGCGATGCTCGGGGAGCTGCGCGCCGCCCAATCCAAGGGCTGGGTCAACCAGTTCCTTCAGGAATATCGGCTGAACACGCAGGAAGGCGTAGCGCTCTTGAGCCTCGCCGAGGCGTTCCTCAGGGTGCCCGACCCGGAGACCGCCGACAGCCTGATCGCCGACAAGCTCGGCGAGGGCGACTGGCGCGCGCACAAGGGCAAGGCCAATTCGACCCTGGTCAACACCGCCACCTGGGGCCTCGTCATCGGCCGCGCGCTGACCAGCGATTCCGAGCAGGCGAGCGCATTGAAGCGGCTGATCGCCCGCACCGGCGAGCCGTTCGTCCGCACCGGCGTCGGCGCGGCGATGCGGATGATGGGCGAGATCTTCGTCATGGGCCGCACCATCGGCGAAGCGCTCGAGCGGATGAAGAAGCGCGAGAACAGGGGCTTCACCGCCAGCTTCGACATGCTCGGCGAGGCGGCGCGGACCTTTCCCGACGCGGAGCGCTATTTCGCCGCCTATGAGGACGCGATCCGCGCGGTCGGCGCGGCGGCGGGGGAGGGTCATTCGATCTCGGTCAAGCTGTCGGCGCTGCATCCGCGCTACGAGGTCGCCCAATATGAAAGCTGCGTGCCCTCGCTGATCGAGCAGGTCGAGGCGCTCGCCCTGCTGGCGGCGAAGCACGACATCCCGTTCACGATCGACGCCGAGGAAACCGAGCGGCTCGAAATGAGCCTCGACATCATCGAGGCGGTGGCGGGCCTGCCCTCGCTCAAGGGCTGGGACGGGCTCGGCATGGCGATCCAGGCCTATGGCAAGCGCGCGCGGCCGACCGTCGCCTGGGCCGACGCGCTCGGCGCCAGGACGAAGCGCCGGATCGCCGCGCGGCTGGTCAAGGGCGCCTATTGGGACACCGAGATCAAGCGCACCCAGGAGCAGGGGCTGGTCGATTATCCCCTGTTCACGCGCAAGGCGGCGACCGACGTCTCCTATCTCGCCTGCGCGAAGGACATGCTCGCGGCCAGGCACATCTATCCCGCCTTCGCCACCCACAATGCGCTGACCGTCGCCACCATCCTCGAATGGGCGGGCGACAGCCGCGACTTCGAGTTCCAGCGGCTGCACGGCATGGGCGAGGGGCTCCACGAGAGCCTGGTCCGGGAGGCCGGCTACCACACCCGAATCTACGCGCCGGTCGGCGGCCACCGCGACCTGCTCGCCTATCTCGTCCGGCGGCTGCTGGAGAACGGCGCCAATTCCTCCTTCGTCCACCAGCTCGCCGACGAGCGCCTGTCGGATGCCGACCTGATCGCCGATCCCGTCGCCCGGATCGAAGCGGTCGGCGGCACCCGCCATCCCTCGATTCCGCTGCCGCACGACCTGTTTCGGCCCGAGCGCGAGAACAGCTGGGGGCTCGACCTCAACGACCGGCCCGAACTCGAGCGCGTCGCCAAGGCGGTGGCGCCGCCGCTCGATTTCGCGCCGATGTCGAGCCCGCCGGCCGAGGAGCTGGTGACCCGCGCGCTCAAGGGCTTCGAGGACTGGTCGAAGCGCAGCGTCGACGAGCGCTCGGCCTGCCTGGAGCGGCTCGCCGACCTGCTCGAGGCTGAGCGCGACATGCTGATGCGGATCGCCGTCCAGGAGGCGAAGAAGACGATCCCGGACGCGCTCGCCGAGGTCCGCGAGGCGGTCGATTTCTGCCGTTATTACGCCGCCCAGGCGCGCGCCCATCTGGGCCCGCGCGAGCTGCCCGGGCCGACCGGCGAACGCAACGTCCTGAGGATGGAGGGCCGCGGCGCCTGGGTCTGCATCGCGCCGTGGAATTTCCCGCTCGCCATCTTTCTCGGCCAGGTCTCGGCCGCGCTCGCGGCCGGCAACAGCGTCGTCGCCAAGCCCGCCTCGCAGACGCCGCAGATCGCCGCCTACGCGGTCGGCCTCGCCCACGAAGCCGGTATTCCCGAGGACGCGCTGATCCTCGCCGCGGGCCGCCGCGACCTCGGCCAGAAGCTGATCGAGGACGTGCGCATCGCCGGCGTCGCCTTCACCGGCTCGACCGCGACCGCCAAGACGATCGCCCGCACCCTGATCGCCGACGACGATCGCGACATCATCCCCCTGATCGCCGAGACCGGCGGCATCAACGCGATGATCGTCGATTCGACCGCGCTCCCCGAGCAGGTCGTCCAGGACGTGATCACCTCGGCCTTCCGTTCGGCCGGCCAGCGCTGCTCGGCCTTGCGGCTGCTGGTGCTCCAGGAGGAGGTGGCCGAGCGCACGCTGGAGATGCTGGCCGGGGCGATGGACAGCCTGATCGTCGGCGATCCGGCCGAGCCCCGGACCGACGTCGGGCCGGTGATCGACCGGCCTTCCTACGACAAGTTGATGGGCCGCCGCGAGGCGATGAAGGCGCGCATCCTGAAGACGATCGAGGTCCCGGCCGAGGGCCTGTTCGTGCCGCCGACCCTGATCGGCATCGATCGAATCGAGGATCTGAAGGAGGAATGGTTCGGCCCGCTGCTCCACGTCACCACCTGGAAGGGCGGCGCGCTCGCCGAGACGGTGCGCCGCGTCAACGCCTCGGGCTTCGGCCTCACCATGGGCCTGCACAGCCGCATCGCCCGCGCCGCCGAGACGGTCGAGGAAGTCGGCACGGTCGGCAACCTCTACGTCAACCGCTCGATGATCGGCGCGATCGTCGGCTCGCAGCCGTTCGGCGGCGAGGGCCAGTCCGGCACCGGCCCCAAGGCCGGCGGCCCCCATTATCTGCCGCGCTTCTGCGCCGAGCGGGTGACGAGCACGGACACGACCAGCTCGGGCGGCAACGCGACGTTGCTGAGTCTGGAGGACGTCGGGTTCTAGGCGGAGTAAGTTCGTCGCGCCGTCCGGCGGCTTTGTCGACTGCTTCTGTCGTTTCGAGCGCGCCGCGCCTAGCCGCGCCTCCCTCAGGTTTTTCGAGGGAGAAGAATCATGCTGTTTCACGTTTCCATCGAGGCGGACGATCCGCGCCGGGTCGCCGAAGTCGTCGCCGAGCTCTGGGGCGGCCTCGCCGCGCCCTTTCCGGCGGTCGCGGCCGGCTCCTGGGTCGCCCTGTCGGGCGACGACAAGGGCTCGCTGATCGAATTCTATCCGCGCGGCACCGAGCTGCACGAGAGCGATGACGGCGCGACCGGAATCGCCACCGCGCCGCGCCGCTTCAACGCCACTCATTATGCGATGGCGACCAAGCTTTCCCAGGACGAGGTGCTCGCGATCGCCGCGCGCGAAGGCTGGCCGGCCGGATATTGCCGCCGCGGCGACGCGTTCGGCGTGATCGAGGTCTGGGCCGAGGGCTGCCAGCTGATCGAGGTGCTGACCGCGGAGATGCAGGCCGAATATGTCGGCGCGATCACGATCGACAACTGGCTGGCGATGCTGAAGGCGCGCGAGCTGCCGATCGCCGCTTGACGAACCGGCGCGCGGCGTGGCTGCTGCGCGGATGTTCGAGACCGAAGCCGCCCGCCTGCGCGAGATATTGCTCGAGCGGCGGGCGGTTTCGCCCTTGCTGAACCTCGGCTCGTCGACGCGCGACTTTCGCGAGCGCGAGAAGCCGCACATCCAGCGCGAATTGTTCGGACCGCTGGAGGCGGCGGGCGTCGCGATGGTGCACAGCGATCTCAAGGCGGCCGACGGCGTCGACGTCGTCGGTGACGTGCTCGACCCCGCCGTCCAGCGCGACCTCAAGGGGCGCGGCTTCAAGTGCGTGCTGCTCGCCAACGTGCTCGAACATGTCCGCGATCCCGCGGCGGTAGCGGCCGCCTGCGAGGAGATCGTGGGCCCGGGCGGCCTCGTTCTGGCGACCGTGCCGGCGAGCTTCCCTTATCATGCCGACCCGATCGACACGGGCCTGCGCCCTTCGCCGCCGGAGGTCGCCGCCCTGTTCACGCGGAGCAGGCCGCTGCTGCTCGAGGAGGTGACGGGCCGCACCTATGCTGAAGACCTGAAGGCGCGCGGATCCACGGTCGCGAAGGCGCTGACGCAGACTTTGCTTTTCGGCCTGATCGCCTGGGCGCGGCCCAGGAGCTTCGCGGCATGCGCCGACCGTTGGCGCTGGTTCCGCAGGCCCTATCGGGTTTCGGTCGCCTTGCTCGAAGTCTCCTCGGGCGGATAGGGCATGACGAGCGTCCCGTCGGGTGCGGCGGTGAAGCTGGTCTGGGTCGGGTAGGCGAATTCGATCCCCTCGTCGTTGAAGCGCTGGAGGAGGGCGATCAAGACCTGGCTGCGGGCGTCGAACACCTTCTGCCAGACCTCCGACTTGACGTCGAACTGGAGCTCGAAATCGAGGCTGGAGGCGCCGTAGCCGGTCATCCCGCAGCGCAGGAACACGCATTTGTCGCAGGAGGAAACGACCTCTTGCGCGATTCCCGCGATGCGGGCGCAGACTTCGGGCGCGGTCTGGTAGACGAGGCCGAACGGCTGGGTGATCCGCCGCCGGTTGAGCCGCGCCATGTTGTGCAGCTCCTTGCTCAGGAGGTTGGTGTTGGAGATCACCACCTCCTCCCCTGTGATCGAGCGCACCCGCGTCGACTTGAGGCCGATATTCTCGACCGTGCCGGTGGTCGTGTCCCACCGCACCGAATCGCCGCGCCGGAAGGGTTTGTCGAAGAGGATGGCGAGCGCCGCGAACAGATCGGCGAAGACGCCCTGGGCGGCGAGGCCGATGGCGATGCCGCCGATGCCGAGCCCGGCGATCAGGCCGGTGACGTTGACCCCGAGATTGTCGAGCACGACGACCAGCGCGATGATGAAAATCGCGATGGTGACGAGCAGGCGGATGATGCCGATGGCGCTGCCGAGGCTGCTGCTCGCCTCGACTCCGCCGGCACGGTGCTCGATCACGCCGAGGATGATCTCGCGCACCCACAAGGCGACCTGCAAGGTCGCGGCGACGACGAAGTATACCTCGATGGTCGCGGCGACCTGCTCGGGCGCGCCCGCATAGCCCGCCACCAGCCGCGCCGCCAGGCCGACCATGAACCAGAGGCGTGTCCCGGCGAGGACGCGGCCGAGCACGGTGCGCCAATGGACATGATCGGGATCGGTCCCGCACAGGCGCACGCCGACCCATTTGAGGCCGAGCAGAATCGTGACGATGACGGCGCCGGCGGCGAAGCCGAGGATGATCTGGAGGCTGTGGCTAGAGAGCCAGGCGAGCGTTTCGCCCCAGAGCTGCCCCGCCTGGATGTCGAGAGAGGCCTGTTCGTTCATCCCCGCGCGCCGGCTTTCCTCGCTCGTTTCCCGCCGAGGAACGCGATCAGGCCGCGCTCGGCGCTCGACAGATATTTCGTCGGCCGGGGACATTGCAAGCCGAAGCCGCCCTTCGCGTCCTTGACCGCGTCGATCAGCGCCGGATGGACGTAGGATTTGCGGCTGATCGCGGGCGTGTTGCCGAGCGCCTCGGCGACGGGCTCGAGCATCGCCTTGAGGCCGACGCCTTCCTCGCCCGCCGCGCAGATCTGCTCGAAGGCGATCACGCTCGCGCTCCAGGTGCGGAAATGCTTGGCGGTGAAATCCTCGCCGGTCGCCTCGCGGATATAGTCGTTGACGTCGGTCGAGCTGATCGGCTGCGGCTCACCGCCGCCGTTGACGAACTGGAAGAGGTTCTGGCCGGGCAGGTCCTGGCACTGCCTCACGATGCGCGACAGCGTCCGGTCGGTGATCGAAAGCTCGCGCTCGATCCCGCTCTTCGCCTTGAAGCGCATCCGGACGGTCTCGCCGCGCACGCGCGCGTGGCGGCTGCGCAGGGTGGTCGCGCCGTAGCTCTTATTGTCCTTCGCATAGGCTTCGTTGCCGACCCGGATGCGGCCGGTGTCGAGCAGCCGCACGATCGCGGCGACGACGGTGTCGCGGCCGAGCTTGCGCCCCCGCAGATCCGCCTCGACCCGCCTGCGCAGCTTCGGCAGCGCCTTGCCGAACTCGCGGCAGCGGTCGTATTTCGCCGCCTCCTGCCGGTCGCGGAAATCGGGATGGTAGCGATATTGCTTGCGGCCCCTGTCGTCATAGCCGGTCGCCTGGATATGGCCGTTCGGGCTGGGGCAGAACCAGCAGTCGCGGTAGGCGGGCGGCATGCCGATCGCGTTCAGCCGGTCGATCTCGTCGCGATCGGTGACTCGCTTCCCGCGCGCGTCGAAATATTGCCAATAGCGCCCGCGCCGCTTCCGGGTGATGCCCGGCCGGCTGTCGTCGACATAATGAAGGCGCGGCGCCGGTCCGTTCATGCGCGCCTCTAATGCCGTACGTCGGCGCTTCGTTCCGCGAGAACGCCACGTCATCCTGACGAAAGTCAGGACCCATGAACACGGAGGTGCCGGGTCCTCGCAGTCCGTGTTCATGGATCCCGGATCAAGTCCGGGATGACGTGGAGCGTTCTACACCGCGGGGGCAGGCACGAAGCTGCGCGCGGCGCCGCGCGCCTTACGCTCCCGCCGCCGCAGCCAGTTGTCGAAGCCGATCTCGGTGCCGACCACGAGCCAGATGAACGGCTGGTAGGCGATGCCGACGAACAGCGAGCCGACCAGGTAGATGAGGTGGAAGTGCTGGAGCGCGGTCGCGAACGGGGCGATCCAGGCCTCCTCGCCCGCGAGGCGGCGGTAGCGGCGGCGGACGATCTCGAGCCGGGCGAGCGCGATGCCGTTGATCAGGAGGAACAGGGCGAGGCCCGGGAAGCCCTGCTCGCCGAGCATCTCGAAATAGGAGCTGTGATAGGCGCGCGCCTCGTCGGCCTCGGTCTGGGCGGTGACGGTCTGCAGCTCGCCGCTCGACTGGGCGCTGACGATCTGCACCTGGATGCGGTTCGAGCGGTAGGCGCCGAAGCCGCCGCCGAACGGGTGGCGCTGGGCATAATCCCAGGTCCAGGCCCAGACCGCGAGCCGAGTGCCGGCCGACTGGTCCGCCTGGACGTTCTGGATCGTATCCATCCGCGCGGTGAACGAGGCGGGCAGGAAGGGGATCGCGGCCAGCGCGAGCATCGCCGCGCCGCCGATATAGAGCAGCCGCCGCTTGGTGTCGCGCAGCATCAGGAGGCCGAGCACGGCGATGCAGACGAGGCCGGTGCGCGCCTCGGTGCCGATCGGGATCAGCAGGCAGGCGAAGATCAGGCCGGCGGCGAACGTTTTGACTCGCCAGTCGGGCGGAAAGACCGTCCCGAACCGCGCGAGCCAGACGATCAGCGGAATGAGGCCGATCGCGACCGTCGAGATGGTGCTGCTCTCGTAGAGGCCGCTATTGTTGTCGACCATCAGGTTCAAGACGCCATAGCCGCCGCCGGCGAGCATCGTCTTGATCCCGCCGACGATGATGATCGCCGCCGCCGACAGGGTCAGGAACAGCAGCACCGCCTCGATCCTGAGGCGCGTGCGCAAGGTGAAGGGGAGGAAGACCGCGAACACCAGGGCCTTCCATGCCCAATCCCATTTTTCCAGCGCGTCGACGGGAAAGTCGGCGTTGAGGGTGGTGATCCCGGCATAAGCGAGCAAGGCGAGGATCAGGCCCTGGCGGACGCTGACGGAAAAGCCGTCCTTGCGCTCGACGAGCAGCCAGCTGCCGATCGCCAGCACGGCGACGATCATCGAGATCGGGATCGAGTTGATCAGGTAATAAGACAGGCGCTGCGGCGAGACCGTGTCGATATAGACATAAAGGAGCACGAACAGGAACGGCCGCTTGAGGCCGAGCGCCAGCATGGCGGCGATGAAGCCGACGAAGGCGAGGTCACGCATCGCGCCCGGCGTCCTTCGCGCCGAACCAGCCGCGCCGCGGCGCCGCCGGCGCCTCGTCATCCTCGAGATCGGCGCGCGCGAGCAATCGCCAGGCGGCGAGCAGCATCAACCCGTGGGTCAGCCCGAGCGCGAAATTGTCGATCATCCTTGCCTCCTTAGAGCGGCGCGGTTGACGGGCCGTTAAGCCTGTCCGGCTAGAGGCGAAGGCCATGGCTGGTCTCTTCCTCGCGCGGACGGGCGACCCCGGCTTCGCCGAGGCGCGCGCGCAATTCGCGCGCCATGGCTTTGCCGGCTGCACCGAGCACGAATTTCCCGGCTGGCGGCTGCTCCACGCGCCGCACCGGCAGGGCGGGCCCGAGAGCCTGTTCGCCGAGGGCGACGACCTGGTGGCGGTCGCCGGCACGCTTGCTTGCGACGGCCTGATGGGGCGGCCCGCGCTCGTCGCGCTGCGCGACATGGCGGAGCTGCCGGCGCCCGACTGGAGCCGGCTCGGCGGCCATTTCGCCGCCTTCGTTCGCCGCGGCGGCCGCAATTTCCTGTTCACCGACTATTTCGGCGCCTTTCCCGTCTATCACGACGAGGGCGCGCGTCTGTTCTCGACCTCGCTGCTCGCCGCCGCCGCCGCGCTGCCGCGGCTCGGCTTCGACACCCAGGGGGTCTATGAGTTCGCCTTCAACGTCACGCCCGTCGGCGACGACACCGTGTTCGCGGAATTGAAGATGCTCGGGCCCGACCGCGTGGCCGAGCCCGGAATCGGCTTCCATGCGGTGGACAAGCCGCTGCCGGACGCCGCGCAAATGCCGCTCGGGGAGCCCATCGCGGCGCATCGCGACCGCCTGATGGCGGTGGTTTCGGGCCATGTCCGCCAGTTCGGCGACAATGTCTTCTGCGCCTTGTCGGGCGGGCTCGATTCCCGCCTTGCCCTCGCCGCTTTGCGCGCGGCGGGCTGCCGGCCGCGCCTCTTCGTCTATGGCGGGCCGGACAGCGTCGACGTGCGCATCGCCCGCGACATCGCCGCCGCCGAGGGACTCGCGATCGACTGGGTCGACAAGGAGGCGTGGCGCGCGCTTTCGCCCGGAGAATTCCCCGACCAGGTCGAGCGCAATTTCCAGGCCTATGACGGGCTGCCCAATTACGGCGAATTGTTCGAGAACGGCGCCAACGCCGCCGCCCGCGCCGCCCGCCACCAAGGCGGCGCGCTCTCTGTCTCGGGCGGCTGCGGCGAGATTTTCCGCAACTTCTTCTTCCTCCCCAACCGCCGGCTCAGCGCGGCGGCGGTGGTGCGGACCTTCTTCGCCCGCTACGCGAAGGGCGACGTCACCGGCCGGTTCGACGAACCGGCCTTCCTGGGCCGGATCGAGGACAAGATCCTCGCCGCGCTCGGCTGGCCCGGCGAGCGGGCGCCGCTGCCGCGCCCGCTGATCGAGCAGATCTACCCGCGAGTCCGCTGCCGCGCCCTGTTCGGCCGCGAGATCGGGCTCGAGGCGCATGAAGGCCCCTATCTGATGCCGTTCCTCGACCACCGGCTGGTCGCGGAGGCGATGAGGCTGCCGCTCGCGCTCAAGCATGCGGGGCGGTTCGAGGCGGCCCTGCTCAACGCGATCGATCCGGCGCTCGCGCGCCATCCGTCGGCCTACGGCCACGATTTCTCAGGGCCTCCCGACCGCCGCCACCGGCGCGGCGAATGGGCGACTCGGATCCGCCCCGTCGCGCTCCGCCAGCGAAGCTATGCGATCCGGCGCCGGCTCGGCCCGGTCGCCGACGAGCATGGCGGGCTGCTGACTCCCGAATATATGGGGCGGGTCGTCGATCTCGATTATCCGGTGATGCGCCGCTGGTTCCATACCGACCGCATCGCCGACAGCGGCATGATGCGGCGGATCGCCAATCTCGAATATCTGGCTGGTCGCCTCGGCGTAACCTAGTGGCGCCGGAACGGCGCGATCCGCTCGCCGAGGCGGTTGTTGCGGATGACGAGGTCCTCGCCGCTCCAGTCGCCGACGAAGGCGGTCGACCAGCGGAAGCCGGGCGCGACCGAGGCGACATTGTCCTCGATGATCAGGCCGGCGGAGGGATGGTCTCCTTCCTCGGCGTGGACCGCGATCAGCGTGCCGTAATTCTCCTTGGCCGGGCCCTGGACGAAGATGTTGCCGGCGATGCGGCCGACCGCGCCTTCGGGAAGGTCGATCATGTAGTTCGTGTCCCGGCCCTGGCTGTCGTCGAAGCTGTTGTTCAAGACTTCGATGCGCGGCGACCGGCTCTTCAGATAATGGCCGCCGGTGCCGCGCTCGAAGCGCGAGTTGGTGACCCGCAGCGCCCCGTAATGGCCGATGTAGAGCGAATGGGCGCCGTTGCCGTCGGGATGCCGGCCGAGGCCGCTGAAGGTGGAATGATCGATGCTGATCGTGCCGTCGGGGTCGGCGGCCGAGAGGATGCCACATTGGCTGTCGACGAACCGGACATAGGCGACGGAAAGGTCGCCCTGCTCGATGCGGATGCCGGCGCCGTTGCCGTCGGCGACGCGGTTGTGGGTGAAGACCAGCCCCTCGACGCGCGCGCTCCGGCCGCGCAGCACCAGGGTCGCCTTGTCCTCGCAAATGCCGCCGTCGAAGATCGCCGTGCCGGGAGTCTCGGCGACGAAGGCGATCCGGCCCGCTTCCTGGACGGCGCAGTCGCGGTAGCGGCCGGGCGCGATCCGGATCGTGCCCCGGCCGTCCCCGATCGCTTCGACCGCGTCGGCGAGGCGGGCGTAGGCGCGGCCGGTCTCGACGATCGTGAACCGGGCCGATGCCGGCTGCGCGCCGAGCGATCCGGCCGACAAGGCGGCGGCGAGGACGAGAGCGATCGTTCGGGTCATCGACCCTCCTTAACGGCGGCGGGTTGACGCGCCGTTAAGCTTGCTCTGGCAAAGGGGAGGGGATGCGCATCCTGCATGTCCTCGATCATGGCCTGCCGGTCCATAGCGGCTATGCCTTCCGCACCCGCGCGATCGTCAAGGCGCAGCTGGCGCGCGGCTGGGAGGTCGCCTGCCTGACCGGATCGCGCCAGGATACGGGCGGCCCCGATCCGGAGATCGTCGACGGCATCACCTTCTACCGGACGCCAAAGCCGGCGCCGGCCCCGGCCCCGCTCGGCGAATGGCGCGAGATCAGGGCGCTGTCGGCGCGGCTGGACGCGCTCGTCCGCGCCTGGCGGCCCGACCAGCTCCACGCCCATTCGCCGGTCCTCAGCGCGCTCGCGACGCTGCCGGTCGCGCGGCGGCATGCGCTGCCCTTGGTCTATGAGATCCGCGCCTTCTGGGAGGATGCCTCGGTCGGCAACGGCACGGGGCGCGAGGGCTCGCCGCGCTACCGGCTGACCCGGCTGCTGGAAACCCATGCGGCTCGCAAGGCCGACGCGGTCGCGGTGATCTGCGACGGGCTGAGGGACGATCTGATCCGGCGCGGCATCGAGCCGGCCAAGATCATCGTCTCGCCCAACGGCGTCGACATGGACCTGTTCGGAAGCCCGCCTGCCGCCGACGCGGCGTTCGCGCGCAGCCTCGGCCTCGACGGCGACGTGGTCGGCTTCATCGGCTCCTTCTACGATTATGAGGGGCTGGACGATCTGATCGCCGCCATGCCGCTGCTGCTCGCGCGCCGGCCCACGGCGCGGCTCCTGCTGGTCGGCGGCGGGCCGATGGAGAAAGCGCTGAGGGCGCAGGCCGCGGCCTCGCCGGCGGCGGACCGGATCCGCTTCGCCGGGCGCGTGCCCCATGACGAGGTCGAGCGCTATTACGCGCTGATCGACGTGCTCGCTTATCCGCGCAAGGCGATGCGGCTGACCGAGCTGGTGACGCCGCTGAAGCCGCTGGAGGCGATGGCGCAGCGCAAGCTCGTCGTGGCCTCCAACGTCGGCGGCCATCGCGAGCTGATCGAGGACGGCGTCACCGGGACCTTGTTCCCGGCCGGCGATCCGGCCGCGCTCGCGGCGGCGCTGGCCGATCTGTTCGAGCGGCGCGCCGAATGGAACGGGCGCCGCGACACCGCCCGCGATTTCGTCGAGCGCGAGCGTAACTGGTCGTCAAACATTTCCCGTTACATCCCGATCTACCAACGACTTACAGGCAAGGCTTTATGATCGCTTCGAGGCCCTTCCAGGCGGGGATGCGCGGCTTCGGCCGCAACGCGCTCGATCTGCCGGTGGCGGGCCTGGCCGGCCTGGCGGTGGCGTTCGTCGCCTTCGCCATGCCCGGCGACCTGCTGACCGGCCTGGTGAATGCCACCGGCCTGCCCTCGATCCTGTCCGCCGCCGAGCCGCCGCTCGGCTTCAAGGCGCGGACCGGAGTCGGCCTTGCCGGCGGGCTTGCCGCCTTCGGCCTCGTCCTCGCGCTGCTCCGCCTGATCGACCGCACCGGCCTCGAACGACCGCAGCCCGAAGCCGTCGCGGAAGCGGACATGCCGAAACTCCGCCGCCGCGACGTGCACCCCGACGCGCCGGTGCGCCGGCCGATCTCCGCCGCTCGCGATCTCGGCGAGCCGGCGCCGCCGCCGCAACCGGCCCGGGCGCCGGCCGCGCCGGCCTGGCTCGCCGAGGCGGACGCGGTGGTCGAGCCCGCCGCCGCGGTCGCCGCGCCGGAGCCTGTCGCCGCGCCCGCCGTGCCGGAGCCCGCCGCCGCTGAGGCGGCCGTGCCGGAACCCGCCGCCGCGGCCGCGAGCCTCCCCGACCTCATGGCGCGGCTCGAACGGGGTCTCGCCCGTCGCACCCGCCCGCCGTTCGCGCCGGCAATGCCGCCGCCCGCCGCGCCGCAGGTGTTCCCGCAGGCGGGCGACGACCGGCTGCAGAGCGCGATCGACAGCCTCCAGCGCCTCGCCGCCCGGAGCGACTGAACTCGCTCAACGCCGGCGCCTCTCGCGATCGAGCCAGGCGCGTATCTTCTTGCTGATCCGCTTGCCGAGCCTGCGGCCACTCCTCAGTTCGAAAATGAGGTTGGGATCGTTGACCACGTCCCGGCCGAAGCGGGTGGGGCTGGTTTGCGTGCGCCTCAAATAATGCTCGATGCGCCTGCGCAGAAGCATGTCTTCCTCCGAATCGCTGTTCGTCGTTTGTTCATTGTCGGAGGACTTTTCCTACTTGTCTAGGATCAATCCTATCCGTATAGGAGGAATATGACAGAAAGTGATCCCCGGGCGGCGCTGCAGCGGCTGATCGACGAGAAAGGCGAGGATTATGCCGGCCTGTCGCGGCTGCTCGGCCGCAACGCCGCCTACGTCCAGCAATATATCAAGCGCGGCAGCCCGAAGCGGCTCGCCGAACAGGATCGGCGGCTACTGGCCCGTTATTTCGGTGTCGACGAGGCGCTGCTGGGCGGGCCGGATGCGGACGCCGGGCGCGGGCTGACGCCGATTCCCCGGCTCCAGCTGGGCGTGGCGGCGGGCGCGGGCGCGTTCGACGGCGACGAACGCGGCGAAGCCCATATCGCCTTCGATCCCGCCTGGCTGCGGCGGCTGGCGCGCGGCGCGCCGGAGCAGCTGTCGATCATCCGCGTCAGCGGCGATTCGATGGCGCCGACGCTCGGCGACGGCGACGACATCCTCGTCGACCGCGGCGACGGCGCCGAGCGGGTGCGCGACGGCGTCTATGTGCTGAGGATGGACGACGCGCTGGTGGTGAAGCGCCTCGCGCTCAACCCGGCGGCGCGGACGCTGGCGATTCGAAGCGACAACCCGGCCTATCCGAGCTGGCCGGATTGCGACCCAGCCGCGGTCGCGATCGTCGGCCGCGTCGTCTGGGCGGGCCGCCGGATCGGTTAACGCTAGTCCCTCAGGCGATCCACCAGCCATACCAGCACGGCCAGCCCGAGGCCGATGCCGAGACCGATCAGGAAGCCGAGGCTCAGTTGATGCTCGTCGGCGCCCCAGAGCAGGCCGCCGAGGATCGAGATCGGGATCAGGCAGCCGCCGGCGATCGCATTTCTCTCGCGCCTCTCCATGGCTGCCCCATGCCAAAGCCCGCGCCGATGCGCCAGCGCCGCGCTCTGGTTTACGGCCCGTTGAGCATGGCCGTGGGGCGTTTTCGAAAGGAGCCGCCGCTAACCTGGCCGCACAACAAAAGACGTATCGAGGAAAGCGTTGCACCAGGCCGTCTATCTGTCCGACGCATCGGCCGCCGCCGACGCGGCCGAGCTCATCGCCCGGTTCGGCGTGCACGCCGCGAGCGAGGCGGCGGCGCGCGCCGACCGCAGCCGCGACCTCGGCAACGTCGTCCATTTCTGCCGCTGGCGGGAGATCGAGCGGATGATCGCCCTCCTGTCTTCGACCGACCCGGCCGACGCCACGCTGCACTGAGGATTTCCGCTCTGGCGCGGCTCCGCCGGGCCAGCTAGTTTCTCCTTATGTTGCAAGTCGTAGCGGGGCGGCGCGCGGCGGCCCTGTCGGCCGCTCTCGCCCTCATTCTCTGCTCAGCCGCCGCGAGCGCGCAGACGGCGCCGCCGCCGGCGCCGCCCGAGCAGCCGCTCGACCCCTCGGCGCCGATGGAGGAATGGCCCGACCTCGGCGTCGACTGGCCCGACATGGAGCGCAGCCCGGACGAGGCGATCCCCGACCAGCCGGGCGCCGCCGCCGCCACGGCCGACGCCGCGGCCGCGCGCAGCTATTCCTACCGCGTCGAGGGGCTGGAGGGAGTCGAGGCGGCGGCGCTGCTCGCCCGCTTCCGGACCTCGTCGACGCTCGAGGAATATCGCGGCAACCCGGCCAACGCCGCCCAGATCGACCGCCGCGCGCGGGCCGACGCGGAGCTCCTGGGCGAGCTGCTTCGGTCGAACGGCTATTATGACGCACTGGTGACGACCGAGGTCGCCGCCGTGGGAACGAACGGCTTCGCGGTGACCCTCCACGTCCAGCCCGGGCCGCTCTACCATTTCACGATCGTGCTGACGCCGGGCCTCGAGGCGGCGGTCGGCGCCGACGCCGAAGCGCTGCGCCGCAGCTTCGCGGTCAATCCGCGCGATCCGGTCAATGCCGAGACGGTGCAGAATGCCGAGGCGGCGCTGCGCCTCGAGCTCGGCCGGCGCGGCTACGCCTTCGCCGCGGTCGGCGAGCCCGAAATCGTCGTCGACCACGAGACCCGGACCGCGACGCTGGTGCTGCCGGTCGAAACCGCGGGGACGCGCCGCTTCGGCCATATCCTGGTCGAGGGCCGGCCGCTGTTCAGCGCCCATCATATCGAGACGATCGCGCGATTCCACGAAGGCGATCCCTACCGGACCGACCGGGTCGAGGACCTGCGCCAGGCGCTGGTCGCGACGGGCCTCGTCTCGTCGGTCGCGATCCGGCCGGTGGCGCGGGCGGGCAGCGACCTCGTCGATCTCGCCGTCGCGCTCGAGCCCGCGCCGATGCGCACCGTCGCCGGCGAGGCCGGCTACGGCACCGGCGAAGGGGTGCGCTTCGAGCTCTCCTGGCAGCACCGCAACCTGATCCCGCCGGAGGGCGCGGTCACCTTCCGCGGCGTCGCCGGCACCCGCGAGCAATCGCTGTCCGCCGTCTTCAGGCGCAGCAATTTCCTGCGCCGCGACCAGGTCCTGAACCTCCAGGCGGGCGCTTCCAACGTCAACCGGCCCGCTTATGACGCGCGCATGGCGACGCTCGCCGGCGGCATCGAGCGGCAGAGCAACATCTTCTGGCAGAAGGCCTGGACCTGGTCGGTCGGGGCCGAGCTGACCGCGACCGACGAGCGCGACGTCGACGTGGCGAGCGGCACGACGCGGCGGCGGACCTTCTTCATCGGCGCGCTGCCGGCCTATCTCGGCTATGACGGCTCGAACGACCTGCTCGACCCGACTTCGGGCTTCCGCCTGTCGGCGCGCTTCTCGCCCGAGGCCTCGCTCCAGAGCGGCAGCTTCTTCTACGCGCGGCTGCAGCTCGACGGCAGCTTCTACTGGCCGGCGACCGAGCGGGTGACCATCGCCGGCCGGACCAGGCTCGGCACCATCCTCGGCGCCAGCCGCGACCGGATCGCGCCGTCGCGGCGCTTCTATGCGGGCGGCGGCGGCTCGGTGCGCGGCTACGGTTTCCAGGCGCTGGGGCCGCGCGACCCGGTGTTCGACGATCCGATCGGCGGCCGCAGCCTGACCGAATTCGCGCTCGAGGCGCGCTTCAGGGTCGGCAATTTCGGCATCGTCCCCTTCGTCGACGCCGGCAACATCTCGACCTCGCCGCTGCCGCGCCTGCAGGACCTCCAGTTCGGCGCCGGCATCGGCGTGCGCTACCACACCCGCTTCGGGCCGATCCGGGTCGACGTCGGCACGCCCCTCAATCCGCGCAGCGGCGATCCCCGCATCGCCGTCTACGTCTCGCTCGGCCAGGCCTTCTGAATGAGCGACCTCGCGCTCGAGGCCGGAGAGGCCGCGCCGGAGCCGAGGCGGCGGCGGCGCTGGCTGTCGGGCCTCGCCAAGTTCGTCACCGCGATGCTGATCGTCGTGCTGATCGCGGTCGCGGCTTTGCTCGCCTTCCTCGACACCGAAGCGGGCCACCGCCTGATCGTCGACCGGATCGCGGCGATGACCCCGGCCTCGGGCCTGCGCGTCCGCATCGGCCGGATCGACGGCTCGATCTGGGGGCAGACCGAACTCAAGGACGTGCGGGTCTACGATCCCGACGGCCTGTTCGCCGAATCGCCCGAGATCGACCTCGACTGGCGGCCGCTGGATTTCCTCTGGAACAGCCTCGTCGTCCACGATCTCAGGTCCGAACTCGTCATCCTCCACCGGCTGCCGCAGCTGATCCCGTCGCGCGAGCCGAGGCCGCTCTTGCCGCGCTACGACGTCCATGTCGGCCGGCTCGCCGTGCGCCAGCTCAGGATCGGGCCGCGCGTGACCGGGCGCGAGCGTGTCGGCAGCCTCAATGGCGAGGCCGAGATCAGGAGCGGGCGCGCCCTGCTCGCGCTCGACGTCGGCATCCGCGACGGCGGCGACCGGATCCGGCTGCGGCTCGACGCCGAGCCCGACCGCAACCGCTTCGACCTCGAGGCCCGCGTCCGCTCGCCGGCGGACAGCGTCGCCGGGGCGATGCTCGGCACGAGGCGGCCGATCCGGCTCGACCTCGACGGCGACGGCACCTGGGCGCGCTGGGAGGGAAGGGCGCAGCTCGACGTCTCGGCGCGGCGCACCGCCGAGCTGCGGCTGCGGATGGAATCGGGCCGGTCGACTCTCTCCGGCTGGGCGGCGCCGTCGCCCTTCCTCCACGGCAAGCTGCAGCGGCTGACGGCGCCGCGCGTGCTGGTCCGCGGCAACGGCCTGTTCACCGACCGGCGCTTCGACGGACGGCTGTCGCTGATGTCGGCATCCCTGCGGGTGGAGGCGCGCGGCCTCGTCGATCTGCGCCGAAGCCGCTACGAGCATGTCCAGATCGCCGCCGAGCTGCTGCGCCCGCCGGCCCTGTTCCCGAACATGACCGGGCGCCAGGTCCGGCTGGCGGCGACGCTCGACGGGCCGTTCGGCACGGCCGCCTTCGTCTATCGCCTGACCGCGCCGCGCGTAGCCTTCGACGATACGGGGTTCGAGGAAGTGCGGGCCGAAGGGCGCGGCAATCTGTCGCGGGCGCCGGTCCGGGTGCCCGTGCTGGCGACGGCGCGGCGCGTCACCGGCGTCGGCGACGTCGTCGGCGGCATCCTTTCCAATCTCCGCGTCCAGGGGATGCTCGAAGTGACGCCGCTCAGGCTCTCGGGCGATCGTCTGCTGCTGACCTCGGACAAATTGCGCGGCCTGCTCAGCCTCTCCGTCGATCTGCGCAGCGGCGTCTATGCGGTGGCGCTCAACGGCGGCATGCGGACCTATGTGATCCCCGGCTTCGGCGTGGTCGACGTGCTCTCCGAGCTGCACGCGGTGCCCGGGCCGGGCGGCCGCGGGACGATGGTGACCGGGACCGCGCGGGCCTGGGTGCGGCGGCTGGACAACCGGTTCCTGCTCTGGGTCGCGGGCGGGTTGCCGCAGCTGACCACGAGCCTGACGCGCGGACCGGACCGGATCATCCGCTTCAGCAATCTCCGGCTCACCGCGCCCAAGCTCAACCTCGTCGCCACCGGCATGCGGCGGACCGACGGCACCTTCCAGTTCGAAAGCGCCGGCCGGCACGCCGATTACGGGCCGCTGCGGCTCACCCTCGACGGCCGGATCGAACGGCCGCGCCTCGCGGTCCGGCTCGAGCGGCCGGCCGATTCGCTCGGGCTCAGGGACGTGCTGCTGAACCTCGAGCCCAATCCGGTCGGCTTCGCCTGGCGCGCCGAAGGCGGCTCGGCGCTGGGACCGTTCAACGGCGCCGGCAATATCGCGCTGCCGGCCGGACAGCCGGCGCTGATCCAGGTCGCGGCGCTGAACGTCTCGGGGACGCGCGCGACCGGCGCGCTGCGCGCCGATCCCGGCGGCTTCACCGGGCGGCTGACCGTCGCCGGCGGCGGGCTCGACGGCACCTTGCTGTTCAATCCGGTCGGCGGCCACCAAAGGATCGGCGTCAACCTCGCGGCCAGCGACGCCCGCTTCGTCGGGCCGCCCCCGATCGTCGTCCGGCGCGGTACGATCGAGGGGGCGGTGCTGCTCGATCCGGCCGGCACCTCGATCGAAGGGCGGATCGTCGCCCGCGGGGTCAGCCGGGGGCCGCTGTCGATCGCCAATCTCGACGCCCAGGCGACGCTGCGCGGCGGCACGGGGCAGGCGCGGATCCGGATCGCCGGCTCGCGCGGCCGCGATTTCTCGTTCAACGCCGTCGCCGACATCGCTCCGGGCCGCTACCGGGTGAGCGGCTCCGGCACGCTCGACCGCCGCCCGCTCGAGCTGGTGACGCCGGCCGAGCTGACCAGCACGAGCGAAGGCTGGCGGCTGGCGCCGACCCGCTTCCGCTTCGCCGGCGGCAGCGCCAGCCTTTCCGGCCTGTTCGGCACCCGCACCGAGATCGACGCCCAGCTGCAGGCGATGCCGCTGACGGTGCTCGACATCTTCTATCCGCAGCTCGGTCTCGGCGGCATCGCCTCGGGCAGCGTGCGCTACCGCTCGCCCGCGGCGGGCGCGCTGCCCTCGGGCGAGGCCAATCTGCGCGTTCGCGGCCTGACCCGCGCCGGCCTCGTCCTCTCTTCCCGGCCGGTCGACCTCGGCCTCAACGCGCGCCTCGCCGGAGCCGATTTCGCGATGCGCGCGGTCGCGGTCAGCGAGGGCAGGACGATCGGCCGGATGCAGGCGCACATCGCGCCGATCGGCGCCGCGGGCGGCCTCGTCGAGCGGCTGACGCGCGCGCCGATGCGCGCCCAGCTGCGCTACAACGGCGCCGCCGACACGCTCTGGCGGCTGACCGGGATCGAGCTCATCGATCTGTCCGGCCCGGCCGCGATCGGCGCGGACATGGCCGGCACGCTCGAAAATCCGGTGATCAACGGCTCGGTCCGCACCTCCGGCGCGCGGCTGGAGAGCGCGGTGACCGGGATGGTGATCGACAATCTCGAATCGGTGGGCCAGTTCGGCGGATCGCAGCTGCGCATCACCCGCTTCAGCGGCCGCACCGAGGGCGGCGGCACCGTCGCCGGCGCCGGCACGCTCGATTTCGCGGCGGCGAACGGCGTCGGCATGAACGTCGACGTCCATGCCGAAGGCGCGCGCCTGCTCGACCGCGACGACATCCAGGCGGCGGTGACCGGCGACCTCGCGATCCGCTCGGACGGCGACGGCGGCGCGATCTCGGGCGACGTGCGGCTGACCTCGGGCCGCTTCCGCCTCGGCAGCGCGACGGCGGCGGCGCAGGTGCCGCGGCTCAACGTGCGCGAGATCAACCGGATCGGCGACTATTCGGAAAGCCCGATCCGCCATGTCGCGCCCTGGCGGCTCGCGCTCGGCGTCACCGCCCCGAACCGGATGATCGTCACCGGTCTCGGCATGAACAGCGAGTGGCGCGCCAATCTCCGCGTCGCCGGCACGGTGACCGAGCCCAGCATCACCGGCGACGCCACCTTGCTGCGCGGCACCTACGATTTCGCCGGCCGGCGCTTCGACCTCATCCGCGGCAATATTCGCTTCGCGGGCGAGACTCCGGTCAACCCGCAGCTCGACATCGCCGCCGAGGCGCGGGTGCGCGGCCTCGCCGCCCAGATCCGAGTCACCGGGCGCAGCCAGCGGCCCGAAATCGCCTTCACCTCGACGCCGGCGCTGCCCCAGGACGAGCTCCTCTCGCGGATCCTGTTCGGCACCTCGATCACCAACCTGTCGGCGCCCGAGGCGGTCCAGCTCGCCTCCGCCATCGCCAGCCTCAACGATCCGCGCGGCGGCCTCGACCCGATCAACGCGCTCAGGCGCTCGATCGGCCTCGATCGGCTGCGCGTCCTCCCCGCCGACGTGACCCAGGGAATCGGCACCCAGTTCGCGGCCGGAAAATATCTCGGCCGCCGGGTCTATGTCGAAGTGGTGACCGACGGCCGCGGCTATTCGGCCACCACGGTCGAATATCAGATCACCCGCTGGCTCTCGATCCTCTCCTCGATCTCGACGATCGGCCGCGAAAGCGTCAACGTGCGCGTCTCGCGGGATTATTGACGATGAGCCTCCTTCTCTCGGCCCTGCTGCTCGCCCCGGTCGACCTCGACGCGGTGCTGCGCTTCAGCCGGCCCGCGGCCTGCGAGATGGACGCGCCGCTACGCGCCATCGTCGAGCGAATGGTGCGCCAGGATCCGGAGACGTTCGAGGCGCTGCCGCCGCCGCCGGTCGCGGTTCCCGGCTTTCCCGAGCCGATCACGCCGCGCTTCACGCGGACGCGCACCGTCGAGGGCAATGCCGACATCCGCGAGGTGACGATCGAGCTTGCCATTCCGGGCCGCTGGCACGGCCTCGACGTCACCCGGCTGCTGCGCCGCTTCGGCGAGGAGAGCGACAGCTCGTCGCTGGAAATCCAGTTCGCCGAGCCGCCCCCGCGGGTCCATGCGGCGCTGCGCCGCGCCGGCTTCCGGCTCGGGCCGGTCGGGACCTGGCGGGAGACGGAAACGGGCGACGGGATCGGGGTCAGCGTCCTCGTCTCCCGGATCGAGGGAGGGGCCTCGTTGGTCTGCGCGATCGGATGAGCGCGCATCCCCATCGCCTGCGCAACATCGTCGGCGGCTCGGCGGGCAATCTCGTCGAGTGGTACGATTGGTACGCTTACTCCGCCTTCACGCTCTATTTCGCGCCGGTCTTCTTCCCCCGAGGCGACCGCACCGCGCAGCTCCTGAGCGCCGCGGCGGTGTTCGCGGTCGGCTTCGTGATGCGGCCGATCGGGGCCTGGCTGATGGGCATCTACGCCGACCGCAAGGGCCGCAAGGCCGGCCTCAGCCTGTCGGTCGCCCTGATGTGCGCGGGCTCGCTCTTGATCGCGGTGACGCCGGGCTATGCCGCGATCGGCGCCTGGGCGCCCGCCCTGCTGGTGCTCGCGCGGATGATGCAGGGGCTGTCGGTCGGGGGCGAATATGGCGCCAGCGCGACCTATTTGAGCGAGGCCGCGGGGCGCGCCCGGCGCGGCTTCTATTCGAGCTTCCAGTACGTCACCCTGATCTCCGGCCAGCTGATCGCGCTCGCCGTCCTGATCGTGCTGCAGCAGGCGCTGTCGGAGCAGGCGCTGGAGGGCTGGGGCTGGCGCATACCCTTCGCGATCGGGGGCATGCTGGCGGTGATCGTCTTCTACATCCGCCGGCGTCTCACCGAGACCGAGAGCTTCGAGAATGCGCGCGCTTCGGGCGCGCCGCGCTCGAGCGGCGCCTCGCTGTTCAGAGACCATCCCAAAGCGGCGCTGCTGGTGATGGCGCTGACCGCGGGCGGCACCTTGGCCTTCTACGCCTACACCACCTACATGCAGAAGTTCCTGGTCAACACGTCGGGCTTCGGCCGAGAGGCCGCGACGCAGATCACCGCCGCGGCCCTGTTCCTGTTCATGTGCATCCAGCCGGCGGCCGGGGCGCTGTCGGACCGGATCGGGCGCAAGCCGGTGATGATGAGCTTCGGCATCCTCGGCGTGCTGCTGACGGTGCCGATCTTCACCGCGCTCGAGGGGGTGCGCGATCCGATCGCCGCCTTCGTCCTCGTCTTCGCGGCGCTCCTGATCGTCACCGGCTACACCTCGATCAACGCGGTGGTGAAGGCGGAATTGTTCCCCGCCCATATCCGCGCGCTCGGCGTCGCTCTGCCCTATGCGCTCGCCAACACGATCTTCGGCGGCACCGCCGAATATGTCGCGCTCTGGTTCAAGGACCAAGGAATCGAGCGCGCCTTCTACTGGTACGTCACCGCGATGATCGGCCTGTCGCTGATCGTCTATGTGAGGATGCGCGACACCAAGCGGCACAGCCTGATCGAGGAGGATTGACGCGGTCGCGCGGTTCTGATCCACCAGGCGAGCGCGGCGATAGGGGGAACCATGGCGCTCAGTGACCAGCAGCGCAAATTCTACGAAACCACGCTTCAGACGACCAAGGCCGAGATGGAGGAGCTCGACCGGCTCATCGAGGAGGAGCTGGCGAAGGTGAGGGACCGGCTCTCCGAGCTCCGCAACGCCAGGAAGGCCTCGCGCCAGATGTACGAGGCGGCCTGCATGCGCCTCGGCGTTCCCAGCGACCTCGAGGCCGACCCGCCCGTTCAGCTCGAATAATACATGTCGTATTCGACCGCGCTCGGGGTCGTCTCCCAGCGCATCTGCTCCTCCCATTTGAGCTCGATGTAGGAATCGAGCTGGTCGTCCGAGAAGACGTCGCCCTTGGTCAGGAAGGCGCGGTCGCCGTCGAGCGCGGTGAGCGCCTCGCGCAAGGACCCGCAGACGGTCGGCACCTCGGCGAGCTCCTGCGGCGGCAGGTCGTAGAGGTTCTTGTCGATCGGGTCGCCCGGATGGATGCGGTTCTGGATGCCGTCGAGGCCGGCCATGAGAAGGGCGGAATAGGCCAGATACGGATTCGCGAGCGGATCGGGAAAGCGGAACTCGACGCGCTTGGCCTTCTCGCCGGCGCCATAGGGGATTCGGCAGGAGGCGGAGCGGTTGCGGCTCGAATAAGCGAGCAAGACCGGCGCCTCGTAGCCCGGGACGAGCCGCTTGTAGCTGTTGGTGGTCGGGTTGGTGATCGCGTTCAAGGCACGGGCATGCTTGATCACGCCGCCGATGAAGTAGAGGCAGGTCTCCGAAAGGCCCGCATAGCCGTTGCCCGCGAACAGGGGCTTGCCGCCCTTCCAGATCGAGATGTGGGTGTGCATGCCCGAGCCGTTGTCGGTCTTGATCGGCTTGGGCATGAAGGTCGCGGTCTTGCCATAGGCCTGGGCGACCATCGCCACGACATATTTGTAGATCTGCATCCGGTCGGCGGTGGTGGTGAGGGTGCCGTAGGTGAGGCCGAGCTCGTGCTGGGCGGCGCCGACCTCGTGATGGTGCTTGTCCATCGGCAGGCCCATCTCGATCATCGTCGAGACCATCTCGCCCCTGATGTCCATCGCGGAATCGACCGGCGCGACCGGGAAATAGCCGCCCTTGGCGCGCGGGCGGTGGCCGAGGTTGCCGTTCTCATATTTGGTGGCGGTGTTGGTCGGCAGCTCGACATCGTCGATGGTGAAGCCCGAGGAATTGTAGCCGTCCTCGAAGCGGACGTCGTCGAACATGAAGAATTCGGCCTCGGGGCCGACATAGACGGTGTCGCCGACGCCGGTCGCCTTCAAATAGGCCTCGGCGCGCCGGGCGGTCGAGCGGGGATCGCGCGCGTAGAGCTCGCCGGTGCCGGGATCGACGATGTCGCAGAAGAGGATGCCCATCGGCGAGGCGCTGAACGGATCGAGATACCAGGCATCGAGATCGGGCTTCAGGATCATGTCCGATTCGTTGATCGCCTTCCAGCCGGCGATCGAGCTGCCGTCGAACATCAGCCCGTCGGTCAGCGCGTCCTCGTCGATCACGCCCGCGCACATCGAGAGGTGCTGCCACTTGCCCTTGGGGTCGGTGAAGCGCAGGTCGACCCACTCGATCTCGCCGTCCTTGATGCTTTTGAGGATTTTGCCCGCGTCGTTCGCCATGTCCCTTGCCCCCTGGATGGATTCGCGTGTCGCGCCAACCATCCCAAGGACGCGCGGAGGCGTCCAAGCCGGGTGAATATTTCACGAGACGAAGGTGGCGGATGTTGGCGCACCGTTCCGCCGAACGTCGCCATAGCCTGGCCTAGGATCGCTCCGAAGGTGCCCGATCGAGCCAGGCCGTTTTCCGCCAAGAGATTGAAATTAAAGGCCATATCGCCCCGATGTTGGCGAAAGTGGCGCGAAGCGTGGTTTTTCGCCGGCACTGAGAAGAGATATCCACGATAAGAAGGAGCCGACCGGGAACATAGCAGGAACTCTCGCCCCGCGTCAAGGCGGCGAAGCCCGCTCAATAAGGGCGGCGGCGGGCGGCGATCAGCATCCGCAGCAGCATCGCCACCGGGCGCGGCACCCCGACCTTGCCGTCGAGCCAGAGGCTGACGGTCGAGCGGCTGACGCCGATCGCCGAAGCGATGTCGCTCTGGGTGTCGTAGCCGAGCGTGCGCATCGCCCGGCGCAGCTCGGCGGGGGACATCGATTCGAGGAGGGGATCGTCCACGCACCTGCCTTAGCTCACCCCGTCATCCTGACGAAAGTCAGGACCCATGAACACGGAGATCGCGAACCGGCGCAGTCCGTGTTCATGGATCCCGGATCAAGTCCGGGATGACGAATTAGATCGCGTCGGACCCACGCTCGCCGGTGCGGATGCGATAGGCTTCCTCGACCGTGGAGACGAAGATCTTGCCGTCGCCGATCCGCCCGGTGCGCGCCGCCGCCGCGATCGCCTCGACGACGCGCTCGGCGAGATTGTCCTCGACCACCACCTCCAATTTCACCTTGGGCAGGAAATCGACGACATATTCGGCGCCGCGATAGAGCTCGGTATGGCCCTTCTGGCGGCCGAAGCCCTTGGCCTCGGTGACGGTGATGCCGGACACGCCGACCTCGTGCAGCGCTTCCTTGACCTCGTCCAGCTTGAACGGCTTGATCACCGCCTCGATTTTCTTCACCCCGGCCTCCGTCTGCTTTCCGGCAGGATAGACCGCGTCCGAGAGAGGGTCCATGCCACGCAACCTGCTGCTTCTGCTTCTGCTTGCCCCGCTCGCCGCCTGCACGGCCCATATCAGCGAGCGCACCTTGCTGCATCCGACCCCGGGCGGGGCGCTGTCTGCCGAGGAGCTCGAAGGCGCCGCCGGCGTCTACGAAATGTCGGACCAGTGGATCGCCGCTCCCGACGGCGTCCTGCTCAGCGCCGTGCTGCTGCGCCAGCCGGGCGCCCGGGGGACGATCCTCTATTTCGGCGGCAACGGCTTCACGATCGAGCGTCACGGCGCCTATGTCGCCGGGGCGTTCGCGCCTTTGGGGGTCGACGTCCTGATCGTCGACCATCGCGGCTACGGCCGCAGCGGGGGCGTGCCGACCCAGGCCAATCTCGAGGCCGACGGCGTCGCCGCCTTCGACCATCTGACCGGCGCGCTCGGCGTCGATCCGGCGCGGGTCGTCGTCCACGGCCAGTCGCTCGGCAGCTTCATCGCCGGCCGCGTGGCGGCCGACCGGCCGACCGGCGGCGTCGTCCTCGAAAGCTCGGCGACCACCACCGAGGAATGGGTCGCCGCCAATCTGCGCGGCGCCCGCCGCCTCGTCGTCCGCGCCGAGATCGATCCGGTGCTGAGGGGGAGGGGCAACCTTGCCAACATGGCGCGGATCGCCGAGCCGCTGCTGATCCTGGTCGGCGCCGCCGACCGGACGACGCCGCCGAGCCTGTCGCAGGCGCTCCATGCCGCCTCGCCGCTGCCGTCCGGCCGCAAGACGCTCGCGATCGTGCCCCGCGCGGGCCACAACGACGTGCTGCTGCAGCACGAGGCGATCGCCGCCTATCGGGCGTTTCTCGAGTCGGTCTGGCGCTGAACCGGGTCAGCGCCGGTTCAGGCCCGGCTTGATAATTGGCTCTGCAAGAGCCAAATCGAAAAAACGCTCCAAGGAGACGCATCATGCGCAAGCTTCTTCCCCTGATCGCCGCCTCGATGCTGATCGGCGGCGCCGCTTCCGCCAAGCCGGTCGACCATGAGGCCGAGCTCGCCCGCCGCCTCGCCGGCCGCGTCGCCGGCGATCCGGTCCAGTGCATCGACCTGCACCGCGTGCGCTCGTCGCAGATCATCAACGACACCGCGATCATCTACGACGCCGGCAGCGTGATCTACGTCAACCGGCCCGACAACGGCGCCGACTCGCTCAACCGCAACGACACGATGGTGACCCGGCTCTACACCACCCAGCTCTGCAACATCGACACGGTGCAGATGGTCGACCGGGTCTCGGGCACGATGACCGGGATCGTCTTCCTCGGCGATTTCATCCCCTACCGGCGCGCCGACGCCCGCTAGGCCGGACCCGCCGCCCGCGGTTGACCTGCGCGGAAACGGCGCTACGAGGTTGCGCGGGTTGGGGTTTTCGGCCGGCGCGTTGCTGGCCCGGCGACGGGACGTGAATGGCCGACCAGCTCGAATTCAACCGGCACGTCGCCGAGCAGCGCTTCCAGCTGCTGATCAACGCGGTCACCGACTTCGCGATCTACATGCTCGAGCCGACCGGCCATATCGCGACCTGGAATCCGGGCGCGCGCCGGTTCAAGGGCTATGAGGCGGAGGAGGTTATCGGCCGCCACTTCTCGACCTTCTTCACCGAGGAGGACAAGGCCGCCGACCTTCCGGGCCGGATCCTGCGCACCGCCGCCGAGGAAGGGCGGTTCGAGTCGGAAGGCTGGCGGGTGCGCAAGGACGGCACCCGATTCTGGGCGCAGGTGGTGGTCGATCCGATCCGCGGCGAGGACGGCACCTTGCTCGGCTTCGCCAAGATCACCCGCGACATCAGCGAGCGGCACGCGCGCGAGCGCGCCCTCTACGAGAGCGAGCAGCGCTTCCGGATGCTCGTCCAGGGCGTGCGCGACATCGCCATCTACATGCTCGACCCGGACGGGCGGGTGAGCAACTGGAATCCGGGCGCGGAGGCGATCAAGGGCTATCCGGCCGACGAGATCATCGGCCAGCATTTCTCGCGCTTCTACACCGAGGAGGACCGCGCCGCGGGCGAGCCGGACCGCGCGCTCGAGACCGCGATCCGCGAGGGAAAATATGAGAAGGAAGCGTGGCGGGTGCGCAAGGACGGCAGCCATTTCTGGGCGAGCGTCCTGATCGATCCGATCTTCGATGATACCGGCAGGCTCAGCGGCTTCGCCAAGATCACCCGCGACATCACCGACAAGAAACGGGCCCAGGACGAGCTGGAGGAGGCGCGCGCCGCCCTGTTCCAGTCGCAGAAGCTCCAGGCGCTCGGCGAACTGACCGGCGGCATCGCCCACGATTTCAACAATCTCATCACCGTGGTGCGCGGCTCGGCGGAGATGCTGAAGCGCAGCGACCTGACGCCGGAGCGGCGGGAGCGCTATCTCGACGCGATCGTCGAGACCGCCGAGCGCGCCGCGGCGCTGACCAGCCACCTGCTCGCCTTCGGCCGGCGCCAGGCGCTGAAGCCGCAGGTGATCGATCTCAACGTCCGCCTCGACGCGCTCGCCGACGTGCTCGGGCGGATGCTCGGCAGCCATATCGAGGTGAAGCTCGATCTGGCGCCGGACCTGTGGCCGGTCGAGGCCGATCCGGCGCAGCTCGAATCCGCCCTGCTCAACGCCGCGATCAACGCCCGCGACGCGATGCCCGAGGGCGGCACGCTGACGCTGCAGACGAGCAATGTCGAGCAGGCGGCCGAGGTCTGCGTCGCGGTTTCCGACACGGGCGAGGGCATGTCTCCGGAGGTGCTGGGCCGCGCCTTCGAGCCCTTCTTCACGACCAAGTCGGTGGGCAAGGGCACCGGCCTCGGCCTCAGCCAGATCCACGGCTTCGCCGCCCAGACCGGGGGCCGCGCCGAGATCGAATCGAAGCAGGGCCTGGGCACGACGGTGCGCATCCTGCTGCCCCGCACCGAAAAGTCGCCCGAGGCGGCCGAGGACGGCCGCCGCACCGCCGAGGGCGTCGGCGGCAAGAAGATCCTGCTGGTCGAGGACAATGATTTGGTGCGGCGCTTCGCCGAGGGCCTGCTCGCCGATCTCGGCTATGAGGTGGCCTCCACCGGCTCGGCCGACGAGGCGCTGGCGCGGCTGGGCGAGGAGCGGATCGACCTGGTGCTGACCGACATCGTGATGCCGGGCAAGAGCGGGATCGAGCTCGCGCGGCGGATCAACCAGGACCGCCCCGGCCTGCCGGTGCTGCTCGCCACCGGCTACAGCAACGAGCTGCTCGAGGGTGCGGCGGCCGAGTTCCAGGTGATCTCCAAGCCCTACGGCCCGGTCGAGCTGGCCGAGGCGGTGGCGGCGGCGCTAGGGGAACGCGGCCGCTAGTTCGCGGGCGGCGCCGCGCAATAATAGGTTTCGCTGAGCGCCAGCCGATCGTTCCGGCCCGGCACCCGATTGGCCTCCAGCGCGCCTTCGGATACCGGCCGGCCCCGGCCCCGGCACTGGCGCGCGGCCGCGTCCCGCAGGCGCAGCATCGCCCGCACATAGGCTTCCGTGCCGCTGGTCGCGAAGACGATCGTGAGGCGCAGCCGGCCGTCCGGCCGCGGCTCGACCGCGACGTCCGGCGCCGCCGCGCTCGCGGCCAGCATGGCGATCAGGGCGAAAGCCGCGATCACGCTCAGGCGTAGGGCGGGGCGTCGAAGCCGCGCGGGCTCCTGGTGAAGATCTCGCAGCCGTCCTCGGTGATGCCGATGCTGTGCTCGAACTGGGCCGAGAGGCTGCGGTCGCGGGTGACCGCGGTCCAGCCGTCGTCGAGCAGCTTCGAGGCGGCCTTGCCGATATTGATCATCGGCTCGATCGTGAAGAACATGCCGGGCCTCAGCTCCGGGCCGGTGCCGGGGCGGCCGACATGGACCACCTCGGGGGCGTCGTGGAAGACGCGGCCAAGGCCGTGGCCGCAGAAATCGCGGACGACCGAATAACGCTGCCCTTCGGCATGGGTCTGGATGGCGTGGGCGATGTCGCCGAACCGGTTGCCGGGCTTCGCCTGGGCGATGCCGAGCATCAGGCATTCGTAGGTGGTCTGGACGAGCTTCCTCGCCTTGATGCCGACCTCGCCGACCAGGTACATGCGGCTGGTGTCGCCGTGCCAGCCGTCGAGGATCGGCGTCACGTCGACGTTGACGATGTCGCCGTCCCTGAGCGCGCGCTCGCCCGGTATGCCGTGGCAGACGACATGGTTGACCGAGGTGCAGCAGCTCTTGGTGTAGCCGCGATAGCCCAATGTCGCCGGGACCGCGCCGGCATCGAGGATCATGCGGCGGACGATGTCGTCGAGCTCCTGGGTCGTGACTCCGGGGACGACGTGGGGGACGAGCGCGTCGAGCACCTCGGCGGCTAGCCGGCCCGCGGCGCGCATCCCGGCAAAGCCTTCCGGCCCGTGCAGCTTGATCGCGCCATGGCGGCCGACGACGCCGGCCTCGCGGTCGAGGAGATGGGTGTCCATGGGGGGCAATATAGTCCTGCGCTGCCTTCGGAACAATGAACTCCGTTCGGCCTGAGACCGTCCTTCGATACGCCGTTTCGACAGGCTCAACGGCTACTCAGGATGAGCGGTTGACGCTAGAATACTCTCGTCCCGCTCATCCTGAGTAGGGACTGAGCCTGGCGAAATGATCAGGTGGGGATTGCCCCCGGCAATCCCCAGCCATATCCGGGGGATATGGCGACCTGATCATCGTATCGAAGGAGCCCCATGACTTCCGAGCGGATCTGGACGGCGGGGTTGCTGGTGATCGGCGACGAGATCCTGTCGGGGCGGACGCAGGACCGAAACGTCGCCCAGATCGGGACCTGGCTCAACCTGCAGGGGATCAGGCTGGCCGAGGTCCGGGTCGTGCCCGACGATCTCGAGCGGATCGCGGCGGCGGTCAACGCGCTCAGGGCCGCCTACGATTATCTGCTCACCACCGGCGGCATCGGCCCGACCCATGACGACATCACCGTCGACGCGATCGCCGCAGCGCTCGGCGTGAAGGTGATCGTCCATCCCAAAGCGCGGGCCGCGCTCGAAGCTTATTATGCGGGCCGCGGCGGCCTCACCGAGGCGCGGCTCCGGATGGCGCGGGTGCCTCAAGGCGCCGAGCTGATCGAGAACCGCATGTCGGGCGCGCCCGGGATCCGGCACGGCAACATCTTCATCCTCGCCGGCGTCCCCCATATCGCCGGGCTGATGCTCGAGGCGCTGGCGGGGCAGCTCGAAGGGGGCCGGCCGCTCGTCTCCGCGACGATCGGCTGCTGGGCGCCGGAAAGCGAGGTCGCCGAAATGCTCGGCGAGACCGAGCGCGCCCATCCGGGCTGCCAGATCGGCTCCTACCCCTTTTTCCGGGAGGGGCGGGTCGGCGCCAATTTCGTCATCCGCGGCACCGAGGCGGCGATGGTCGAAGCCTGCCGCGCCGACCTCGAAGCGCGGCTCGGGGCGGCCGGCCGCCCGATCGTGCCGGAAGTGATCTAGCGGCTCCCTCTCTCGCCGGAACAAGTCCGGCACGGGCCGGTTGAGCGCCCCATGGACCGTATCTTCACCTGGTTTGCCAGCCAGATCTCCTTCCTCAGCGGGCAGCCGCTCGCCTTCGTGCTCGCGTTCGGCACGATCGTGGTCTGGGCGGTGACCGGCCCGATCTTCGCCTTCTCCGACACCTGGCAGCTGGTCATCAACACCGGGACGACGATCGTCACCTTCCTGATGGTGTTCCTGATCCAGAACAGCACCAATCGCGACGCCGCGGCGATGCAGGCCAAGCTCGACGAGCTGCTGCGCGCCGTCGCCAAGGCGCGCGGCGAGTTCATCGGCATCGAGCATCTCTCCGAGCGGGACGTGGAGGAAATCCGGGCCGCGCTGGAAAAGGAAACCGAGGCGTCGAAGCGCGGCGAGAAGGCCGCCGCCGGCGATACGCTGAAGAAGCTGCTCCTGCGCCGCTAGGACGCCGCGTCCGCCGGCTGCTGCTCCCGCGCCGCCTTGCGGAACAGGGCGGCCGACAGCAGCCACAGGCCGCCAAAGGCGGCGCTGAGGACGCCGCCGCGCGGGTCGGTGGAGAGGCCGATGGCGGCGATCGCGACCTGCGCGACCGCGGCCGCGGCCATCGCGAGGGCCATGCCCGCCGGGCGGAAGCGCGCGACGATCGCGCCGGCCAAAGCCAGCGCGATGACTCCGAAGAAGAGGAGGTTGAAGGGATTGTCCTCGTCGCCGATCATGCCGACCGCGCCGTTCGCCCAGATGGTGAGGAAGGCCGCGGCGAGCGCGACGGCGATGGCGGCCCGGGCGGCATTGCTGGCCGTCACCCGCACCGTCAGCTCGAAGGTGACGCCGACAATGCCGATCATGAGGCCGGCGAACAGGAAATCGGAGACCGTCCAGTTCACTTCGGCGGTGAACCGCATCGCCACCAGCGGCAGCAGCAGAAGCAAGGCCGCGATGCTCCACCCCGCCACCCGCCAGGGGCTCCCCGCCCGTCCGCCGCTATTTGTCGCGCCGTTTGCCATCGCCTTGCCTCCATGCCTAATTGCGGCTTCCCCGCTGCCCGGGCGGCCGGTGAAAGGCATGAGCAACTTCTGAGGTTTCGCTGAAAAAATGGAATCCGGCGGCTTTCGCTTCGAGCGCTTCCATCTCGATCCGCGCGACCGCCGGCTGACGCGGGACGGCGTGCCGGTCGAGCTCAACGCCCGCTATCTCGACGCGCTCGCCCTGCTGGTGGGCGAGGCCGGAAAGCTCGTCTCGAAGGACCGCTTTCACGAAGAGGTCTGGCGGGGCGTCCCCGTCACCGACGAGGCGCTCACCCAATGCATCAGGACGCTCCGCCGGCAGCTCGGCGACGATGCCGCGCGCCCGCGCTTCATCGAGACCGTGCCCAAGCACGGCTATCGCTTCGTCGCGCCGGTCGCGGGAGCCGAAGGTGAGCCCGGCCCTCCGGCGGAGGCGAGCGCGATGCGTTCCTGGCGGCAGCTGCTGCTGCTCGGCGGCGCGGGGACGCTCGGGGCGGGCGTCGCCGGCATAATCGGCGGCCTCTGCTACGGCTTCGCCGGCGCTTCGCAGCCGCTCGGCCCGGGCATGGGCGCGGCCTCGGTGCTGCTCGTCCTGCTCTGGCTCACTTTGGCGGCGGCGCTGATGGGCGGCGCCGGGGTGAGCTTCGGCATCGCCGCCTCGGGTCTCGCCCCGGGACGCTGGAGCGTCGCCGGGGGCGCGCTCGGCGGGCTGGCGGTGGGCGGCATCGTCAAGCTGCTCGGGCTCGACGCGTTCAACCTCCTGCTCGGCCGCTCGCCGGGGGACATCACCGGAGCGCCCGAGGGGGCGCTGCTCGGCGGCGCGGTCGGCCTCGGCGCTTGGCTCGCGGGCCGCGGCGCCGCCGCGCGCTCGCTCCGGCGCGGCGTCGCCGCCGCGGGCCTGGCCGGCGCCGCCGCCGGCATGCTGATCCCGGCGCTCGGCGGGCGGCTGATGGGCGGCAGCCTCGATCTGCTCGCCCGCAGCTTCCCGGACTCGCGCCTCCGGCTCGACCCGATCGGCGCCCTGTTCGGCGAGAGCGGCTTCGGGCCGGTCAGCCAGATCGTGACCGGCGGCCTCGAAGGCCTGCTGTTCGGCGGCTGCATCGTCGGCGCGATGACGATCGCGCGGCGGAGCCTCGACGTGGCGCGCGCGAAGGGAATCGAACCGAGCGCGTAGCCCGGCGGGGCGGAGCGCCACAGGGACTCGCGGGTTCGGTCGGCGCTTTCGGAAGGGCTGGAGCGGGCGAAGGGAATCGAACCCTCGTCGTAAGCTTGGGAAGCTTCTGCTCTGCCATTGAGCTACGCCCGCTTCGCGGGTTCATCTAGGCAAGCGGCGGGGCCTTGTCGAGAGGGGCGGCAGGGCGCGGCGGCCATGCTGCCCGCCGGCCGCCAGCCCCCGCTCCGCCGCGCCGGCTTCGCCTTCCCGCCGCCATGCCGACCCCTCACTGCTAATCCATTAGCAGTGTGCTGATCTATTAGCAGTGAGAGGCGTGAACCTACTCGCTTGTGCGGGGCGGGAAGGAGGGCCGCCGGATTCGGCCCCGGCGGATTTGACCCCGGCGGATTTGACCCCGGCGGATTTGGCCCCGGCGGATTTGGCCCCGGCGGCTTTGACCCCGGCGGACTTGATCCCGGCGGACTTGACCCCGCCGGATCGGGCCGCGCCGGATCGGGAGGTGCCGGATTGGGAGCTGGCGGGCGACCCCGGCGGATCGGGCAGCGCCGCTAGCGGTAGCGGACGTCGGCGGCGGTGAGGGCCTTCTTGTCGGCGGCCTGGTCGGCATATTTGAGGTTGGTATAGGCGGTCGGGGCGAGCTTGGCGCCGAAGCTGCGCTCCTTGCCCGGGCCGAGCCGCCTGAGGTCGAATTCCTGCTCGAACTGGATACCCATCCGGCGCCCCTCCGACCAGCGCACCTCGGCGCCGAGGCTGCCGCAGCCGGGAAGATCGAGCTGCACCTTGCTTTCGTGCGGCAGCACGCGATCGCCTTCGATCAGCGCGCCGCCGGTCGAGATGTTGCGGACGCGGACGCCGATGTTCATGCCGTTCCACTGGAGGTTGGCGACCTTGAGGAGGCCCTGGCGCGGCGGCCGGTTGAACTGGAAGCCGTCGGCGGTCACCGTCTTGTTCTGGGCGGCGAGCGCGCCGGCCTCCTCCGGGCCCATCGGCCGGCCGAAAATATAGCCCTGGATGTGGCTGCAGCCCAGCTCGCGGATCAGGGTGAGCTCGTCGTGGGTCTCGGCGCCTTCGGCGGTGGTGTCCATGCCGAGGCTCTCGGCGAGGGTCACGATGGCGCGGATGATGGCGGCGTTGCGGCTGCCCGACTTGGCGGCGCCGCGCACGAAGCTCTGGTCGATCTTGATCTTGTCGAACGGCGCCTTCTTCAGATAGCCCAGCGAGGAATAGCCGGTGCCGAAATCGTCGAGCGCGAGGCGGACGCCGAGCGACTTCAGCTTCGCGAACATATCGTCGGTCGATTCGCTTTCGACCAGGAACACGCCCTCGGTGATCTCGAGCTCGAGCTGGCGCGGCTGGATCTGCGAATTGGCGAGCGCGCTCATCACGATCGTCGGCAGGTTGGGGTCGACGAACTGGATCGGCGAGAGATTGACGGCGACGCGGATCTGCTCGGGCCATTTGGCGGCTTCGGCGCAGGCCGTCCGCAGCACCCATTCGCCGATCTGCGGAATGAGGCCGCTCTCTTCCGCCAGCGGGATGAACAGGCTCGGGCTGATCACGCCGCGGGAGGGATGGTGCCAGCGCACCAGCGCCTCGAAGCCCGACAGCTCCTCGGTCTGGGCGTTGACCACCGGCTGGTAGACGAGCTGGAGCTCGCCGCGCCCGATCGCCTTCCTGAGGTCGTTCTCGAGCATCTGGCGGTCCTGCGCCTCCGAATGCATTTCGGGCGCGAAGAAGCAGAAGGTGCCGCGGCCCGCGGCCTTGGCCGAATACAAAGCGAGGTCGGCATTGCGGATCAGGGCGTCGGCGCAGGTGCCGTTGGCGGGCGAGATCGCGACTCCGACCGAGGCGCCGATCGAGATGTTGTGGCCCTCGATCGAATAGGGCATCGACACCTGCTGGATGAGGCGCTCGGCAAGGCTCCCCAGCGTGCCGCCATTGTCCTGCCCCGGAAGCACCGCCTCGAACTCGTCGCCGCCGAGGCGGCCGATCTGGCCCTTGTCGCCGATCACGTTGGTGAGCCGCTGGGCGACCTGCTTCAGGAGCGCGTCGCCGATCGGATGGCCGAGCGTGTCGTTGACGTTCTTGAACCGGTCGAGGTCGATCAGGAACAGGGCGCAGGCGCTCGCGCCGCTGGCGCTGTTCTGCAGCGCCTCGTCGAGCGTGCGGCGCATCAGCATCCGGTTGGGCAGGCCGGTCAGCGAATCATATTTGGCGAGGCGGTTGATCTCGTCCTCGGAGCGGCGCTGCTGGGTCAGATCGGTGCCGATGCCGCGAAAGCCGAGGAAGCGGCCATGCTCGTCGAAGCTCGGCGTGCCGGACAGCGACCACCAGGTTTCGGCGGCGGTGTTGGCGCGCACGGTGATGTCGGTGAAGGGCAGGCGGGCGGAAAGATGGAAGCCCAGAGTGCGCTCGGATTCGCCGCCCTCGTCGGCGCCGATCAGCTCCGAGAAAGGCCGGCCGATCAGGTCTTCGGCGCTGATCTGGAGGTGCGCCGCGAGATGCTCCGACACGTAGGAGAGGGCGCCGCGGCCGGTGGTTTCCCAGAACCAGCCGCGCCCGGACTGCTCGAATTCGTCGATGAAGCGCGAGGCGCGCTGCGCCACCCAGCTCACCTCGATCCGGCGCCTGAGCTCGGCCGCGCGATCGGCGGCGCGCCTGAGGCTCAGCCGGACGAGGCAGGCGCAGAGCAAGGCCGCCGCCGCGGCCCCGGCCGGATTGCGCGAGAGGAACAGGGTCTTGGCGACGAGCCCGACGCAGCCGATCAGAGCCAGCGACGGGAAGGTCAGGAAAGCGATCGGAATGGAAAGCACGCCGCCGGCGAGCGCGATTGCGAGCAAGGCGGGATCCTGCGCGGAGACGGGCGCGGCGGCGATCGCGGCGGCGCCCCACAGCAGGTTGGCGAGCAATGCATAGCCGGCGGCGCCGCGCGTCGCGACGTGGGGGGCGAGGCTCGAAATCGGCCGCTTGCGGAACCACAGGCAGGCGGCGAGATCGACCACCAGCATCAGCCCGAGCGGTATCGCCACGGCAAGCGGCAGATGGGGGCTGAGGTCGAGCGCGATCGCGACGGCGCAGACGAAATGGGCGGCGAGGAAGAAGGCGGGGGCGTGATCGAGCGCGCGGTTGCGCTCGCGCGCCGCGCTTTCCTCCTGGTCTTCCTCGCTGCGGCGGAAGTCCTGAGTCAGCAGGCGGCCGAGGGACGCGCGTCCCCCGGCTTCGGCACGAACCGGATCGCGATATCTGCGGGCGCCTCCCATGGGGCGCGCCATAGCGCATCCCTCTTAAAATTTTGTTTTTGGCGGGGCGGCGCGGATCAGCGCTCGGGCTCGGCCTCGGCGGCGCGCAGGGCGCGGCATTCCTCGCGCTCGGGGCGGCGCTCGCAGCGGCCGCGCCGCTCCTCCGCTTCGCGGATCTCGCGGCCGCGGCGCTGGTCGGCCTCGGCCTGGCTGGTGGTGACGGCGTCGACGCCGGCGCTCACCACCTTCACCGGCAGGGTCACGACATCGACCGCGGTCCGGGCGAGGCAGCCGGAAAGCAGCAGGGGCAGCGGGGCGGCGAACAGCAGGATGCGCATGGATTTCCTCTAGGCGGCGAAGCGTTGACGAGCGCTGAACATGAAAAAGGCGGCCCGGAGACAAGCCCCGGGCCGCCCCGTTCGTTCCGTTTCGGACCCTAGCGCTTCGAGAACTGGAAGGAGCGGCGGGCCTTGGCCTTGCCGTACTTCTTGCGCTCGACGACGCGGGGATCGCGGGTCAGGAAGCCCTCACGCTTCACCGTCGTCCTCAACGCGGGCTCGTAGCGGGTCAGCGCCGTCGAAATGCCGTGGCGGACCGCGCCGGCCTGGCCCGAGAGGCCGCCGCCGCTGACCGTGGCGACGACGTCATACTGGCCCTTGCGGTCGGCGACGTCGAACACCTGGTTGATGATCAGGCGCAAGGTCGGCCGGGCGAAATAGACCTCCTGGTCGCGGCCGTTGACGATGATCTTGCCGGTGCCGGGCTTCAGCCAGACCCGGGCGACCGCATCCTTGCGGCGGCCGGTGGCGTAGGCGCGGCCCTGCTTGTCGAGCTGCTGCTCGCGCAGGATCGCCTGGATCTGCGGGCCCTGGGTGGAGACGCCGTGATCGTCGGGCGTCTCGTCGCGGTCGCGGCCGCGGCCGCGGCCCTCGCCGCGGTGACGCTCGCGCGCGGGCGCGGCCTCGGCCGGAGCCCCTTCGGAGACTTCGGCTTCGGCGGCTTCGGCCGGCGCTTCAGCCTCGGCCTCGGCGGCCTCGGCCTCGACGGCTTCGGCCTCCGCCGGAGCTTCAGCCTCCGCCGGAGCTTCGGCCTCCGCCGGAGTTTCGGCCGGCGTTTCGGCCTCGGCCTCGGCCTTGAGCTTGGCGAGATCGGAAAGCGATTGACGATTGTCGGACATCATTGACCCACCTTGTTCTTGCGGTTCATCGCCGCGACGTCGAGCGTTTCGGGATTCTGGCCGCCGTGCGGATGCTCGGGCCCGGCATAGAGATGGAGCGCGCGCATCTGGTCGCGGCCCAGCGGCCCGCGCGGGATCATCCGCTCGATCGCCTTCTCGAGCACGCGCTCGGGGAAGCGGCCCTCGAGGATCTTCGCCGGGTTCGTCTGCTTGATCCCGCCGGCATAGCCGGTGTGGCGGTAGTAGATCTTGTCGGCCATCTTCTTGCCGGTGAACTGCACCTTGTCGGCATTGACGATGACGACATGGTCGCCGCAATCGACATGCGGCGTGTAGCTCGGCTTGTGCTTGCCGCGCAGCAGATTGGCGACGATCGTGGCGAGCCGCCCGACCACCAGCCCGTCGGCATCGATCAGATGCCATTTCTTTTCCACCTCGCGCGGCTTGGCCGACTTGGTGGTCTTCATCAGCGCCTTCATGGAGCCTGGACCTTTTCAAATGAGCAGCGCCGCTCGTGCGGGAGCGGCGCGGATCGCGGGCAAATGGCGGAGGAGGGCGCGAAAGTCAAGGAAAAGCGCGCGTTTCGTGAGTGGTATTATACTACCCGGAGGTGTCGAGGACCCAGTCGCGATAGGCCGGCAGGGCGTCCGCGATCGGCCAGACGACCACGGCCGGCACGTCATAGGAGTGAAGCGCGGCGATGCGCTCGATCGCCTTGGCGGCGCCCGCGGCGGAGGTCTTGAACAGCACGGGAACTTCCGCCGCCCGCTCGACCGCCCCCTGCCAGCGGTAGATGGAGGTGCAGGCCCCGAGGATATTGGCGCAGGCGGCGAGCCGCTCCTCGACCAGGGCGGCGGCGATCCGCTCGGCCTCGGCGGCGTCGGCGAAAATCGCGTAGACGGTGACGATCGAGCCTCGCGCGAGATCGGTCATGCCTCTTTCTCCCCAAGCCGGTGGGCGGCGGTGACCGTCGCCGCGAGCAGCAGCACCGCCATCGCCTGGTGCGCCACCGCGATCTCGATCCGGACGCCCGACAGCAAGGTGAGGATGCCGAGCAGGACCTGCGCCGCAACCGCGCCGATCAGCGCCGCGCCCTCGGCCCGGAGGCCGCGCAGCCAGGCGGAAAGGCCGAGCCAGATCGAGGCGGCGGCGACGAGCAGGGCGAGCCAGCGGTGGACGAACTGGACGGTGATCGGATTGTCGGCGAAGTTGCGCAAGCCCGGCCGCAGCCATTCGGCGCCGGCCGGATACCAGTCCGCGCCCATTTTCGGCCAGGTGTTGAAGGCGTAGCCGGCGTCGAGGCCGGCGACATAGGCGCCGAACAGGAACTGGAGGAACAGGAGGCAGAGCGCCCAGATCCCCAGCAAGGGCGGGCGGGCGCGCGCCGAAAGGTCGAGCGCGACCCAGACCAGGGCGGCGAAGATCAGCAGCGCCGTCAGCAAATGGACGGCGAGGCGGATATGGCTGACGTCGGGCCGGTCGACCAGGCCCGAGGCGACCATCCACCAGCCGATCGCGCCCTGCAGGGCGCCGAGCGCGAGGATCGCGCCGAGCTTCCAGCCGAAGCCGGCGGGAATCGCGCGGCGCCAGGCGAACCAGGCGAGCGGCAGGGCGAAAGCGAGGCCGATCAGCCGGCCGAGCAGCCGGTGGAGATATTCCCAGAAGAAGATCGCCTTGAAGTCGGCGAGGCTCATGCCGTGGTTGAGCTGCTCATATTGGGGGCTCGCCTTGTAGAGCTCGAACTGCGCCCGCCAGTCGGCTTCACCGAGCGGCGGGATCGCGCCCGACAGCGGCTCCCAGCGGGTGATCGACAGGCCGGATTCGGTGAGCCGGGTGATGCCGCCGACGACCACCATTACAAGGACGAGCGCGGCGACGGCGAGCAGCCAGGCGGCAATGGCGCGGGGACGGGGGCTCGGCAAAGCGGGGCGGGTCAGCATCGGGCCGCCTATGGCCGAGCGGCGGGCCGTTGCCAACCGCAGGCGGGATCGAGCCGAAACGGGCAAATGTTATATTGTAACGTGCGCCGACTCGGCCTATATGCGCGGGCCAGGAAGGATTCGCGGATACCCCAATGCTGGCAAGCGTCATCGGCAACGGCAGGATCGACCGGCTGGCCATCGGCCTGTCGGGCCTGTGCCTCGTCCATTGCGTGGCGAGCGCGGTGCTGGTGCTGATCCTCGCCTCGGCCGGCGGCCTGCTCGTCGACCCGCGCATCCACGAAATCGGCCTCGCCTTCGCGATCGCGCTCGGCGCGCTCGGCCTGGGGCGCGGCATTTTCGATCACGGCTACATGATGCCCTCCTCGATCGGCGGCATCGGCCTGGGCACGATGGCGGGCTCGCTGACCCTCGCGCACGGCGTGGAGGAGATCGCCGTCTCGGTGTTCGGAGTCCTCGTCCTCGCCCTGGGCCACGACCTCAACCGCCGCGCCGGCCTCTGAGAGCTTCGCCGACGTCATCCTGAACTTGATTCAGGACCCATGAACATCCGCGTTTCCGGACTGTCGCCGACCATGTTCATGGATGCTGAATCAAGTTCAGCATGACGACAGGGGGACGGGAGGGGGTCCTTGTTACGGCGGGATGAAAGGACTAGATTCGAGCCATGGCCCACGTCCATCACAGCCACCAGGGCGCCGACCTTTCCGCGGCCGCCAAGGCGACCATGGAGAAAGCCGGGGAGCAATGGACGGCGATGCGCTCGGCCGTGTTCGAGGCATTGGCCGGCTTCGATCGCCCCGCCAGCGCGTACGACATCGCCGACAAGGTCTCGCAGGACCAGGGCCGCCGGGTCGCCGCCAACAGCGTCTACCGGATCCTCGACCTGTTCGTCGGCGCCAACCTCGCCCGCCGGGTCGAGAGCGTCAACGCCTATGTCGCCAACGACCATCCGGACTGCCTGCACGACTGCATCTTCCTGATCTGCGACCAGTGCGGCCAGGCCAAGCATATCGACGACGACCGTTTGTCGACGGGGGTGAGGGATGCCGCCAAGGCCGCCGGCTTCAAGGCCGACCGGCCGGTGATCGAGGTCCACGGCACCTGCGGGGAATGCGAGGAGCAATAGGTCCTTCGAGACGGGCCTTCGCCTTCGCTCAGTCCCTCCTCAGGATGAGCGGAATGGGAATGATATATTTCACTCGCTCATCCTGAGTAGCCGTTGAGCTTGGCGAAACATGAGCAGGTCGGATTGTCCCCCGGACAATCCTGAAACATGCGGGGCATGTTTCACCTGCCTCATTATCGAAGGACAGATCAGGGCGAACGGGGAAGGGGGTCAGCTATCGTCGTCCCCGCCGCCGCCGAACATGCCGCCCAATATGCCGCCGATCGCGGCGCCCGCGACGCCGGTGGCGACGGCGCCGCCGACACCGGCGCCGACGCTGTCGCCGACGTCCTCGCTCGCCGGCATGTGGCGGAAGATCTCCTCGGCGAGGTTCATGATCGGCATCGATTGCAGCCAGATCCGGCCCGGACCGGTCAAAGTGGCGAGGAACAGGCCTTCGCCGCCGAACAGGAAGTTCTTGAAGCCGCGGACCATCTGGATGTCGGTCTCGACCGTGGGCTCCTGCATGCCGATATGGCCGGCGCTGACGAGCAGCTTCTCGCCGGGGCGGAGCGTCTTTTCGATCACTTCGCCGGAAAGATCGAGGAAGGCGGTGCCGGGGCCGGTGACGCGCTGGAGGATGAAGCCTTCGCCCGCGAACAGGCCGGCGCCGAAGCGCTGTTGCCAGGCGATTTCGAGGGTCACGCTCTTCTCCGCGCAGAGGAAGGTTTCCTTGCGGCAGATCAGCGACTGGCCCGACGCCAGGGTCATCGGCACGATCTTGCCGGGGAAGCGCGGGGCGAAGGCGATCTGGCCGGGGGCGCCCTCGGCGGTGAAATCGGTGATGAACAGCGAGCCGCCCGACATCGCCCGCTTCAGGCCCGCGAACAGGCCGCCGCCGGTATGGGTGTCCATCGCGATATTCTCGCTCATCCAGGCCATCGCCGCGGTCTGGCTGTAGACCTGCTCGCCGGCGGCGAGGTCGATCGCGACGGTCTGCATCACGGTGCCGGCGATGTCGTAGCGCATGTCGTGGCCCTCCCCTGGTCGTTCTTAATGCACCGATGGAAACGGGGACAGTCCCCCCGCCGGGGACAGTCCCCCCGCCGGGGACAGTCCCCCTGCCGGGGACAGTCCCCCGCCGGGGACAGTCCCCGGTCGTGCACCGCGTCTGCACGGGAACAACATTCGACAGCGGCGTGCGATGGGGCTAGAGGGCGGCGCGATGAACGACAGTCCCCAGACGCCCTTGCTCGACACGATCGGGAGCCCCGAAGACCTGCGCAAATTGCCGCGCGGCAAGCTGCGCCAGGTCGCCGACGAGCTCCGGGAGGAGACGATCTCGGCGGTGTCGGTGACCGGCGGCCATCTGGGGGCCGGGCTCGGCGTCGTCGAGCTGACCGTCGCGCTCCATTATGTGTTCGACACGCCTCGGGACCGGCTGGTCTGGGACGTCGGCCACCAATGCTATCCGCACAAGATCGTGACGGGGCGCCGCGACCGGATCCGGACGCTGCGGATGGGCGGCGGCCTCTCCGGCTTCACCAAGAGGAGCGAGAGCGAATACGACCCGTTCGGGGCGGCGCACAGCTCGACTTCGATCTCGGCCGCTCTGGGCTTCGCGGTGGCGAACAAGCTCGAGGGCGCGCCCGGCCGCGCCGTCGCGGTGATCGGCGACGGGGCGCTCTCGGCCGGCATGGCCTATGAGGCGATGAACAACGCCCAGGCGGCGGGCAACCGGCTGATCGTCATCCTGAACGACAACGACATGTCGATCGCGCCGCCGGTCGGCGGGCTCTCCCACTATCTCGCGCGGCTGGTGTCGTCCGGCAAATATCTGACCCTGCGCGGCATCGCCCAGCGCTTCGCCCGCAAATTGCCGAAGCGGCTCCACGTCATGGCGCGGCGCTGGGAGGAATATTCGCGCGGCTTCTGGACCGGCGGCACCCTGTTCGAGGAGCTGGGCTTCTATTATGTCGGCCCGGTCGACGGCCACAATATCGAGCGGCTGGTCAAGATATTGGAGAATGTCCGCGACGCCGCCGAGGGGCCGATGCTGGTCCACGTCGTCACCAAGAAGGGCAAGGGCTATGCGCCCGCGGAAGCCGCGGCCGACAAATATCACGGCGTCCAGAAGTTCGACGTCATCTCCGGCGAGCAGGCCAAGGCCGCGCCCGGGCCGCCTTCCTATACCGGCGTCTTCGCCAAGGCGCTGATCGCCGAGGCCGCGCGCGACGAGAAAGTGGTCGCGATCACCGCGGCGATGCCGGCGGGGACCGGGCTCGACAAGTTCGCGCAGGCGTTCCCGGACCGCTGCTTCGACGTCGGCATCGCCGAGCAGCATGCGGTCACCTTCGCCGCCGGCCTCGCCGCGCAGGGGATGCGGCCGTTCTGCGCGATCTATTCGACCTTCCTCCAGCGCGCCTACGACCAGGTCGTCCACGACGTCGCCATCCAGAACCTGCCCGTCCGCTTCGCGATCGACCGGGCGGGGCTGGTCGGCGCCGACGGCGCCACCCATGCCGGCAGCTTCGACGTCACCTATTTGTCGACCTTGCCCAATTTCGTGGTGATGGCCGCGGCGGACGAGGCGGAGCTGGTCCATATGGTCCACACCGCGGCGCTGCACGATTCGGGGCCGATCGCGGTGCGCTACCCGCGCGGCAACGGCATCGGGATCGCGCTCCCCGAGACTCCCGAGCGGCTCGAGATCGGCAGGGGCCGGGTCGTCCGCGAGGGCAAGAAGGTGGCGATCCTGTCGCTGGGGACGCGGCTCGAGGAGGCGCTGAAGGCGGCCGAGATGCTCGACGGGCGGGGGCTGTCGACGACGGTCGCGGACTTGCGCTTCGCCAAGCCGCTCGACGCGGAATTGATCCGCCGGCTGCTGGCGACGCACGAAGTGGCGGTAACGGTCGAGGAGGCGGCGATCGGCGGCCTCGGCGCCCACGTCCTCACCCTCGCCAGCGACGCGGGCCTGATCGACGCCGGCCTGAAATTGCGCACGATGCGCCTTCCCGACCGCTTCCAGGATCAGGACAAGCCCGAGAAGCAATATGCCGATGCCGGCCTCGACGCCGAGGGGATCGTCGAGACGGTGCTCAAAGCGCTCCGGCACAACAGCGCGGGGGTGATCGAGGGGGCGCGAGCCTAGGTGGCCGACCGGTTCGTCGCGCGCGATTCGGCGTGGCGGCTGGCGTTGCTGCTGCTCGGCGCCGTCGCCTTCGTCGCGCTCGGCCTGTGGATCGGCGGCCTGTTCGGGCCCTCGCCGAAGCCGGGCATGGAATGGCTCGGCTGGCTCGCGGCCTTCTTCTTCGCGCTCGCCCCGTTCAGGCTCGTGCCGCGCCTCCTCGACCGGTCGGACCAGATGATCGTCGACCGCAACGGCATCTTCTGGCGGCAATGGTCGGAAGCGACGATCCCGTGGAGCGCGATCCGCTTCTTTTCGCAGCGCTCGATCAGGGGCCAGCATTTCGTCTGCCTGCACCTCAAGGACCCGGCGATGTTTCCCCGCTCGGGGTCTGGCGCGTGGCTGGCCGCGCTCAACCGCCGCCTCGACTTCGGCGACGTCGCGCTCACCGTCATCGGCACCGACCGCAGCCACGCCGAGCTGGTCGCCGCGATCGACCGCTACGCGCCCGAGCATTAGCGCCGGGACCGGTGACGCGCGCGCCGCTTTTGCGCTAGGATCGGCCATTCCAATCGAGGAGGGGCCGATGAAGCAGATCCTGATTGCGGGCGTGCTGGCCGGCATCGCGATGTTCGTCTGGGAATCGGTGGCGCACATGCTGCTGCCACTTGGCGAGATGGGGCTTTCGAGCCTGCCCAATGACGAGGCGGTGCGTGCCGCGCTCGCCGCCCAGCTCGGCAATGCCGACGGGCTCTATTTCTACCCGGCCATGCGGATGGACCAGGAGCCGACGCCGGGGCCGTGGGGGCTGCTTCTCTACCACCCGCAGTGGACGTTCAGCTGGGCGGTGCTCGGCTGGGAAGCGCTGACCGAGCTCATCCAGGGCGTGGTGCTGGCGCTGATCGTCGGCATGGCGGCGGCGGGGAGCTTCGGCAAGAGGCTCGGCATCGCAGTCCTGGTCGGGGTCGCCGCCGCTTTCTGCGTCAGCCCGTCCTACACGATCTGGTTCGGCTTCCCGCTCGCCTACACGGCCGCGCAGATGATCGTCGCCCTGGGCGACTACATTATCGGCGGCGCGTTGATCGCCTGGCTGCTCAAGCCCACGGCGGCGGCTGCCTAGGGCTCAGCCTCAAAGCGAGTCATAGACGGCGTCGAGCTCGTCGGCCCACTCGCTGAAGCTCGCGAACGGCCGGTCGGACGGGTCGCCGACGCGTCGCATCACCACATGGTCGCCCTCGATCTCATAGGCGATTTGGTCGCCGGGCTTGACGCCCAAAGCGAGGCGGACCGCGCGGGGAATGGTCGTTTGCGCCTTGGCGGTGATGCGGCCGACAATCATAAAGGTGGATGTAAGGAATTTCCTCGGCTTATGACAACCAGATGACCAAAGCGCGCGCCGATCAGCTGCTCGTCGAGCGCGGGCTCGCGGAGAGCCGGGCCAAGGCGCAGGCGTTGATCCTGGCGGGGCTGGTCTTCTCGGGCGAAAAGAAGATCGACAAAGCGGGGCAGACGCTCAGCCCCGATGCCGCGCTCGAGGTCAGGGGCAAGGACCATCCCTGGGTGTCGCGGGGCGGGGTGAAGCTCGCGCATGCGCTCGATCATTTCGGCTGGGACGTGGCTGGGGCGGTGGCATTGGACGTCGGCGCCTCGACAGGCGGGTTCACCGACGTGCTGCTGCGGCGCGGCGCGGCCAGGGTGTTCGCGGTCGACGTCGGCACCAACCAGCTCGCCTGGTCGCTGCGGCAGGATCCGCGCGTGATCGTCCATGAGCGGACCAATGCGCGCTACCTGACCGAGGAGATCGTCACCGAGCCGGTCGACCTCATCACCTGCGACGCGAGCTTCATCGGCCTCGCGAAAGTGCTCGACACGGCGCTCGACTTCGCGCGGCCCGGCGGGCGGCTGATCGCTTTGGTCAAGCCCCAGTTCGAGGCCGGACGGGACGAGATCGGCAAAGGCGGGGTGGTGCGCGATGCCGCCGTCCACGAGAGGGTCTGCGCGGCCGCGGCGGACTGGCTGCGCTCGCGCGGCTGGGCGGTGGAGGGCGTGACGCGGAGCCCGATTACGGGCCCCGAAGGCAATGTCGAATTCCTGATCGCCGCGCGAAAAGGCTCGCCAATTGAGACACTTTGATACAAGGGCCCTCTCGACACCGACCGGAATCTGCGCATTGAGCGGCGACCTATGGCAACGCGTCTCTCCTTCCTTCTCCTGCTGACCGCCCTCGCCGCGGCCTGCAGCGGCGGCGGCGCCAAGGAGCGCGATCGCGAAGCCCCGCTCGTCAAGGCGGAAGCGGCGGTGCCGATGACCTTCACCGACCGGATCGAAGCGGTCGGCACGGCGCGGGCCAACGAGCAGGTGACCTTGGCGGCCCCGGTCACCGAGCGGATCGTTCGCCTCAATTTCGACGACGGCAGCTTCGTGAGCGCGGGCCAGGTGATCGCGGTGCTGCGCCAGGCCGAGCAGAATGCCGAGCTCAACGAGGCCAATGCCCGCTCGCGCGAGGCGCAGCAGCAATTGCGGCGGGTCGAGGCGCTCAAGAATCGCGGCTTCGCGACCCGCTCCAATTACGACACCCAGGTCGCCGCCGCCGCCGCCGCGCGCGCCCAGGCGCAGGCGGTCGAGGCGCAGATCGGCGACCGCGTGATCCGGGCGCCCTTCGCGGGCTGGGTGTCCCTGCGCAACATCTCGGTCGGCGCGATCGCCGGCCAGGGCACCGAGATCGCCACGGTCAGCGACCTTTCGACGATCAAACTCGATTTCACCGTGCCCGAGACGATGCTGGCGGCGATCCGCGAGGGGCTGACGATCGACGCCCGCGCCGCCGCCTATCCCGAACGGCCGTTCCACGGCACGATCCGGACGATCGACCCGGTGATCGACCCCAATACCAGGGCGGTGACGGTGCGGGCGCTTCTGCCCAATCCGGACCGGCTGCTGAGGCCAGGCATGATGATGCGGGTCGCGATCCAGAGCGCCAGCCGCACCGCTCTGTCGGTGCCGGAGCTCGCCGTGCTCGGCGAGGGCGACAGCCGCTACGTGTTCGCGCTCGAGCCCGGCAACCGGGTGCGCCGGCTGCCGGTGCGGACCGGCGCGCACCTGGGCGGCCGGGTCGAAATCGTCGCGGGCCTCAGGCCCGGCCAGCGCATCGTCACCGAGGGGATCATCAAGGTTTCCGACGGCATGCAGGTGCGCCTGCAGGGCGAGGGCGCCGCCGGGCAGCGCCGCGGCAGATAGGGGATGCAGCTTTCCGACCTTTCGGTGAAGCGGCCCGTCTTCGCGGCGGTGGTGGCGATGCTGGTCGCGGTGGTCGGGATCGTCGGCTTCTTCGCCTTGTCGGTGCGTGAATATCCCGACGTCGATCCGCCGATCGTCTCGGTCCAGACCCAATATGTCGGCGCCGCCGCGAACGTCGTCGAAACCCGCATCACCCAGGTGCTCGAGGAGCAGCTCGCCGGCGTGCCCGGGCTGCAGACGATCACCTCGCGCTCGCGCGACGGCCAGTCCGAGATCACGATCGAGTTCACGCCGGGCCGCGACATCGATTCGGCCGCCAACGACGTCCGCGACCGGGTCGGCGCGGCGGCGCGGCAGCTGCCGGCCGACATCGATCCGCCGATCGTCCGCAAGGTCGACGCCGACGCGGCGCCGATCATGTTCCTGGTCGTCTCCAAGCCCGGCTGGTCGCCGCTCCAGCTGACCGACTGGGTCGACCGCAACCTCGCCGACCGCTTCCGCGCCATCGACGGCGTCGCCCAGGTGTTCATCGCCGGCGAGGCGCGCCCCGCGATGCGGGTCTGGCTTCAGCCCGAGCGGCTCGCCGGCTTCGCGCTGACCCCGGCCGACGTCGAGACCGCGCTTCGGACCCAGAATGTCGAATTGCCGGCCGGGCGGCTCGAGGCGCAGCAGAACGTGACGCTTCGGGTCGAGCGGCCGTTCGCGACGCCCGAGCAGTTCCGAGCGCTGATCGTCGGCCGCGGCGCCGACGGCTATCTGGTCCGGCTCGGCGACGTCGCCCGGATCGAGCAGGGGCCGGAAAATCCCTACGCCTCGTTCCGTATGAACGGCAATCCGGCGGTCGGCCTCGCGATCATCCGCCAGTCCGGCGCCAACACGCTCGCCGTCGCCGACGCCGCCAAGGCGATGGCCGACCAGGTCCGGGCGACCCTGCCGCCGGGCATGGAGATCACGATCGGATCGGACGATTCCCTGTTCATCAACCGGGCGATCGAGAAAGTCTGGGCGACGCTCGCCGAGGCGGCGGTGCTGGTGGTGCTCGTCATCTATCTCTTCCTCGGGAGCTGGCGGGCGACCCTGATCCCGGCGGTGACGGTGCCGCTCTGCCTGCTGGCGAGCTTCGCGGTGCTGTGGATGGCGGGCTTCTCGATCAACCTTTTGACCCTGCTCGCGCTGGTCCTGTGCATCGGCATCGTCGTCGACGACGCGATCGTCGTGCTCGAGAATATCTATCACCGGATCGAGGAGGGCGAGCCGCCGCTCGCCGCCGCTTATGCGGGCGCCCGCCAGGTCGGCTTCGCGATCGTCTCGACGACGATGGTGGTGTGCGCGGTGTTCGTGCCGATCATGTTCATCGCCGGCCAGACCGGCCTTTTGTTCCGCGAGCTTGCCGCGGCGATGATCGGCGCCGTTGCCTTTTCGGGCTTCTTCGCCTTGAGCCTGGCGCCGATGCTCTGCTCCAAGCTGCTCCGGCACGAGAAGCGCGGGCGCCTCGCGGGCTGGATCGAGGACCGCTTCCGCCGGCTCGAGGAAGGTTATGCGCGGCGGCTCGACTGGGCGATCAGGAAGCCTCTCGTCCCGCTCGCCGTCGTCGCTTTGTTTCTCGCCGCCTCCGGCTCGGTCTTCTTCCTGCTGCGCTCGGAGCTGGTGCCGGCCGAGGACGCCGGCATCCTCCAGGCCAGCATAACCGCGGCCGAGGGGACCAGCTTCGCCGAGATGAACCGCTACATGGACCAAGTGCAGGCGCGGCTGCTGCCGACGGTCGGGCAGGGCGCGGTGCGCGCGCTGATCATCCGCACCCCGGGCGGCTTCGGCCCGAGCGACGATTTCAACAACGGCGCGATGAGCATCTTCCTGAAGCCCTGGGAGGAGCGGAGCGTCACCACGGCGCAGATGGTCGGCCGGGTCAATCGCGAGCTCGGCCAGATCGCGGCGGTGCGCGGCAACGCCCAGGTCCGCAACTCGCTCGCCCGCGGCCGCGGCCAGCCGGTCAGCTTCGTCATCGCCGGGGCGAGCTATGCCGACCTCGCCCGCGCCCGCGACCGGATCCTCGCCGCCGCCGCGCGCAATCCCGGCATCGTCAACCTCGACAGCGACTATAAGGAAAACAAGCCGCAGCTCCGAATCCAGGTGGAGACCGCGCGCGCCGGCGATCTCGGCGTCTCGGTCGCCGACGTCTCGAACGCGCTGCAGACCCTGCTCGGCTCGCGGCGCGTCTCGACCTATGTCGACCGAGGCCGCGAATATCAGGTCGTGGTGCAGGCCGACGCGGGGGCGCGCGCGGCCCAGGACAATCTCGCCCAGATCTACGTGCGCAGCCGCACCGGCACCCTGGTGCCGCTCTCGAACCTCGTCACCACCAGCGGCACCGCCGGCGCCCGCGACCTCGGCCGCTACAACAAGCTGCGCGCGATCACCCTCTCGGGCGGCCTCGCCCCCGGCTATTCGCTGGGCGAGGCGCTGACCTTTCTCGAAGGGCAGGCGGCCGCCGCGCCAGAGGTGCTGGCGGTCGGCTATCGCGGCGAGAGCCAGGCGTTCCGCGAGGCGGGCGGATCGATCTACTTCGTCTTCCTGCTGACGATCCTGGTCGTCTACCTGCTGCTCGCGGCCCAGTTCGAGAGCTTCGTCCATCCCGGCGTGATCATCACCACGGTGCCGCTGGCGGTCGCGGGCGGGCTGATCGGGCTCGCGGTGATGGGCCAGACGATGAACCTGTTCAGCCAGGTCGGCCTCGTCATGCTGGTCGGCCTCGCCGCCAAGAACGGCATATTGATCGTCGAGTTCGCCAACCAATTGCGCGACGCCGGCCGCGACATCGACACCGCGGTGCGCGAGGCGGCGCGGCGGCGCCTGAGGCCGATCCTGATGACCTCGATCGCGACCGTCGCGGGCGCGGTGCCGCTGATGCTGGCGGGCGGCGCCGGCGCGGCCGCGCGCACCGCGATCGGGGTCGTCATCGTCTGGGGCGTGTCGATCGCGACCCTGATCACCCTGTTCCTGATCCCGCTGCTCTATTCGCGGCTGGCCCGCTTCACCGGATCGCCGCTGGCGGTGACGCGCAGGCTCGAAAGCCAGCTCGCGGACGCGGCCCAGGCGCAACCGGCGGAGTAAGAAAGAGACATGGCGGGCATCGCTTCCAGATCGCAGCTGCGGATGAGCTTCCTGCGCTACGCATTGTTCACCGTGCCGGCGGTGCTGCTGGCCGGCACGCTGTCGGGAAGGCTGGCGGGCGCGGGCGCCGGCAATCCCTGGTTCGAGGCGTTGCGCAAGCCCGCTTTCATGCCGCCCGGCTGGGTGTTCGGCGCCGCCTGGACGATCCTCTACATCCTGCTCGGCATCTCGCTGGCGATGGTCCTCCATGCGCGCGGCGCCCGGGACCGGAAGAAGGCGCTGATCCTCATCGCGCTGCTGCTCGCGCTGACCTTCGCCTGGCCGGCCTTGTTCTTCGCCTGGCACAAGCTGGCGCTGGCGCTGTCGCTGATCGCGGCGATGATCGTGGTGACGGTCGCGGCGATCTTCCTGGTCTGGCGGATCCGGATCGTCGCCGCCCTGCTGCTCTACCCCTATCTCGGCTGGCTGATGTTCGCGGCGGCGCTCAGCTGGCAGGTCATGGCGCTGAATCCCCGCGCCGAGACCCTTGTGCCGGAGCCGCGGACTATCGATATCCCGCTGAACTGAACCAGGAGGCGAGAAGATGCAGTCCCAGAACCGGCTGTTCGACGATTTCGTCAAGATGATGAACGGCGCCGCCGGCACCATCGCCGGCATGACCCGCGAGGCGCAGGCGGCGATGCAGGAGCGCGCCAAGGAGTGGATCGGCGGCCTCGACCTCGTCTCCCGGGAGGAGTTCGAGGCGGCCCGGGCGATCGCGATCGCCGCGCGCGAGGAGGCCGACGCGCTCAAGGCGCGGGTGGAGGCGCTGGAACGGGGCGCCAAACAGCCCGCCCGGAAGAAGGGGCGGCCGGGCGCCGCTGCCTGACTATCCACAACTTTGTTGGCGGTTCGGCACCCGATTCCTTGCGCTTTTCGCGGAAAACCGTCAGATTCACGAGAACGGAAGAGGACCGGGGCCGCTTCATGAACATGGATGAGTATGAACTCGAGCGTGAGGCGAGCGCGCCCATCGACATGCTCGAAACCTATTTCAGCGCTCTGGGCTGGGCCTATGAGCGCAACGGCGAGGACGAGATCGTCTCCAGCTTCCAGGGGAGCTGGACGCAATATGAGCTGCGCGCGATCTGGCGGGCCGAGGACCAGGTGCTGCAATTCCTCGCGCTGCCCGACGTCCGCGTCGCCCCCGAGAAGCGCGCCGCGACCTACGAGACGATCGGCCTGATCAACGAACAGCTCTGGCTCGGCCATTTCGAATTGTGGTCGGCCTCGGGGCTGGTGCTGTTCCGCCACGCCGCCCTGCTCGAGGGCGGCGAGGAGAGCGGCACGCTGAGCCTGCAGCAGGCCGAGACGCTGGTCGAGGCGGCGATCGAGGAATGCGAGCGCTTCTACCCGGTCTTCCAGTTCGTCCTCTGGGCCGACAAGACCCCCCAGGAAGCGATCGCCGCGGCGCTGATCGAGACGCAAGGGGAGGCGTGATCTTTCCCTTCGTCATTCCCGCGAAAGCGGGAATCCAGCTGAGGACAATGACGATTCCGAATTCCAATAGAAGCCGGATCCCCGCGTTCGCGGGGATGACGGTGTAACGGTGGCCGACCCGCTGCTGCCGGGACCGCTCTGGTTCGTCGGTTGCGGCAATATGGGCGGGGCGATGCTGGCGCGCTGGCTCGAAGAGGGCGTCGATCCGGCCCATGTCAGCGTGGTCCGGCCGAGCGGGGCGGCGGCGGGGGAGGGCGTCCGCGTCACCACCGGCTATCCCGAGGACGAAGTGCCGGCGATCGTGCTGCTGGCGATGAAGCCCTACCAGCTCGACGCGGTGGCGCCGGCGCTGGCGCCGATCCTCGACCCCGAGACGATTCTGGTTTCGATCCTCGCCGGCGTCGAGCTCGCCTCGCTGCGCGCGCGCTTCGCGGCGCCGCGGACGATCGTGAGGGCGATGCCGAACCTGCCGGTCAGGATCGGCAAGGGCGTCATCTGCCTGACCAGCACCAGCGACGACCTTTCCGCCCGTGCGCTCGTCACCGGGCTGATGGCCACGCTCGGCCACGCCGAATGGGTCGACGAGGAAGCCCATTTCCAGCTCGCCGGCCACGTCACCGGCGCCGGCCCCGCCTTCCTGTTCCGCTTCGTCGAGGCGCTCGCGGCGGCCGCCGAGGGGCTGGGCCTGTCGTTCGACCAGGCGCAGCGGCTGGCGATCGCGATGGTCGAGGGGTCGGCCGCGCTCGCCGCCGCCTCGGACGAGGATCCCGAACGGCTGGCGCGCCGCGTGGCGAGCCCGGGCGGCACCACCGAGGCAGGGCTCAAGATCCTCGACGCCGACCGCGCCCTGCGCGATCTCGTCGCCCGCACCCTCGCGGCGGCGCGGGCGCGCGGCCTCGAAATGGCCCGCGAGGCGCGCGCCGAGCGAGATTGACCGACCGCGCGGTCGGTCTTATCCGCCGCTTCATGAGCGATCAGCGTACGTTCGACGACCGCGACGGTTCGATCTGGTTCGACGGCCGTCTCGTCCCCTGGCGCGAGGCGAACGTCCACGTCCTCACCCACGCCCTCCATTACGCTTCCTCGGTGTTCGAGGGGCAGCGCGCCTATCGCGGCGAGATCTTCAAGCTGACCGAGCATAGCGAGCGGCTGAGGAAGAGCGGCAGGCTGCTCGATTTCGACATCCCGTACAGCGTCGAGGAGATCGACGCCGCCTGCCGCGAGACGCTCGCCGCGAGCGGCTTCGCCGACGCCTATATGCGGCCGCTCGCCTGGCGCGGCTCCGAGCAGATGGGCGTGTCGGGCCAGCGCACCAAGATCCACCTCGCCATCGCCTGCTGGGAATGGGGCAATTATTTCAACGAGGAGGCGGTGCGCCGCGGCCTCAAATTCGACATCTCGCCGTGGCGGCGGCCGGCGCCCTATACCGCGCCGACCGAATCCAAGGCGTCCGGCCTCTACATGATCTGCACGCTGGCGCGGCACGCCGCCCAGGCCAAGGGCTTCGAGGACGCGCTGATGCTCGATTGGCGCGGCCAGGTCGCCGAGGCGACCGGGGCCAACGCCTTCTTCGTCAAGGACGGCGCGCTCCACACGCCGACCCCCGATTGCTTCCTCGACGGCATCACCCGCCGGACCGTGATCGACCTCGCCCGCGGGCGCGGGATCGAGGTCGTCGAGCGGGCGATCTGGCCCGAGGAGCTGGAGAGCTTCGAGCAGATGTTCATCACCGGCACCGCGGTCGAGGTCGCGCCGGTCGCTTCGGCGGGGCCGTGGAATTTCGAAGTCGGCGACCTGACGCTCCAGCTGCGCAGCGACTATCTCGACCTCGTCAACCGGCGGATCGCCAACAGCTAGCGCTTCTTGCGCTTCACATCGGGGGCGGCCGTCATGGCGCGGCTGATCGCCTCCTCGGCGGCGGCCAACGCCTGCTCCTGCGCCCGGCTCGCCTCGCGGATGGCGCGCTGCTGGGCTTCCATCGCCTCCCGGATCGCGCGATCGGCCTGGCCGGAGGCGTCGGTCAGCGCGTCGCCGATCTGCGCGAGCGCGGCTTCGGCCTTGCGCATCGCCGCCGCGGCATCCCGAAACATGTCGCCGATTTCGGGATTGGCATTGCCTGGATCGCCGCCTCCGGCGCGCTGTCTGCTCATCTTCTCTTCTCCGTCTCTGCCGGGGACTTCCGCTTCCGCTCCAGCCGGCTATATAGCCCCGCTCACCGCTCTGCTGGGGCGTCGCCAAGTGGTAAGGCACCGGTTTTTGGTACCGGCATTCGCAGGTTCGAATCCTGCCGCCCCAGCCAGCACTTCCTACGTGTTGGACTACCATCAGAAGCCCGAGAGGGTATCGACTCCTGCGCAAGCAGTCTCACTTGCTGAATCTCAGTCACCGCCGCCAAGCTTGGCCCGACAGACGTTGCGCTGTGCGTGGCGCTGTGAGCGGCGGAAATCTGCAAAATTCCGGCGAGATCGCCGTAGAGGTCCAACGCTAGCGCGCTTCTATTTTCGTTCGGAGTGAGAACGATTTTTTCGATGAGCTTGCGGATCAGCTCCGCCGATGCTTGCTGATGGTCCGGTTCGTTGAAGGACAAGATGAGCCGCTGTACCTCATCGTGGTAGCGTTTCGCCATGTTGGGGTGAATGAAGATCGGCTCTTCCACGGCGCAATCCAGCGCGGCTTCGAGTTCCAGTTTTCGCGCCTGGAGTCCGTTGATCTCGTCGCGGATCATCAGGGGATCGATGCCGTTTTTGATGGCCTCGATCAGCTTCGCGATGGACTTTTCCGTGCGCTCCAACTCAGCTCGATTGGCGTGTAGGGCGGCGTTGTTTTCGTGGCGAATCCGGTTGGTGTGCGCCGTGTACTCGGTGCAAAAGACCTCGCACAAATTTGCGTCCATCAGCCGCTCGCGCAGCGTGCCGAGGATGATATCTTCGAGCTTGCGCTCGCTAATGGTGAGGCGGTTCGCGCAAGTCCCTTTGTTGCGTGACGCCGCGCACCCGTACTGAGTGGCGGAGACCTTGGCGACGCCGCCGCCGCACTCCCCGCATTTGAGCAGGAAGGAAAACAGCTTCTTCGGACGCCGCTGCATCGGCGGCTTGCCCATGCGGTCGAGCGAAGCTTGCTTCGCTAGCGCGCGCTCCCACAACTCATCCTCAATGATCCGAAGATGCGGGACATCGGCCCACACCCACTCCGATCGATCGTTGAGTGCGCCATTCGTCCGGTTTGTGTCCGGGTCCGTTGTGAATTTCTGTTTGTTCCAGCATTGGCGGCCCACATAGAGAGCGTTCCGAAGAATCCCGGTGTCTCTCTGTCTGTTGCCGTAGATCGTGCTGGCGCTCCAAGTGCCGCCTCGCGGTCCCGGAATGCCTTCCTCGTTCAGCTCGACAGCAATCCGCTTGGGCGATTTGCCCGCGCAATAGTCCTCGTAAATGCGCCGAACCACGGCGGCCTGTTGCTCGTTGACCGAGCGCAACCCGCCGACCCGGCGCCCGCGCTTTTCATCATAGCGCGGCTCGATATCGTATCCGTAACTCAAGCCGCCCGCGCTCTCACCTTGGAGCGCGCGGTCGTGCAGTCCGCGATACGTCCGCTTGGCAAGGTCCTTGATATACAACTCCGAGTGGCTGCCCCACAGGGCCACATGCATGGCCGTAATCTCACCTTCCATGAGGGTGACGATGCGGATGCCGCGATGGCTAAGCCGCTTATGCATGACGGCGATGTCGGCGAGATCGCGGCTCAGGCGATCGATCGATTCCGACAGGATGATGTCGAACATTTTGTCCTGGGATGCGGCGAGCATCCGTTGGAGGCCGGGCCGCATCATGTTCGTGCCGGTCAGCGCCTTATCTTCGTATTCGCCTGCAATGGTCCAGCCTTCCGCCGCCACGCGCTCGTGCAGCAAGCGCATCTGCTGTTCGATGCTGCTGACTTTCTGGTTCTCGCTTGAGTAGCGGGCGTAGAGCGCAACCCTCATTGCGGGCCTCCCTTCGTGTCGGCACCAGTATAAGGAATCGCATCGCTCGACGGAACATTTTTGTAGTCATTCTCCGCAGCAATTCGCGCTAGATGACATGCGATGGCGATAAGCGACGGATCAAGCTTAAGAGAAGCGGCTTTGAATGATTTATTGAGTGTCTTGCCGAAGGTGTGATCATGCTTGCTCATAAATCACAGCGCCTTTCACGCTTAATTATATTTTGCCACAAATACATAATAGTTTTCCACAACTTTAGCTTGTGCGCTGCCCAGTCATGCAACCGTATGGCGTGGCCTGGGCCTGCGCTGTCATGACTTGAACGGCGAATTGAGGACGCAGGAGCATCGGGTCTCAGGCTGACGCCCTTGATTCAAACAGCCGCCGACGAAGCCCCGGTGAAACGCGATTGCCAATTCCAGTGGCCAGCCGCGCTCGGCCTTGATGCAGTCAAGGCAGGATCGCGCGACGTGAGCCTCGGCGTGAACGCGGCCTTCCTGATAGGCGCCCTGCCATTCGTTTCTCGAATTAATCACGACCGCCATGGCCCTGTCCTCATCAGCGCCGGGCGAGTCCCGACGAATGAGTGCTATATACCGGCGGATTTACGGATGATTAACGCATATGCGTTCTATTGCTAAGGCTTTGGCGCCTGTCTTCTCTTGGCCCGGGCGCGTTGGCCCGCCTCTCTCATAGCCAGTCGAGTCCGGATCGCTGCCGCTTCTGGAGAATCCGGCGGAGCAGCGGCTAAGGCGCGCTCAAGCCGCACGCGCCTCGGGGGCGGAAGCACCTCCGTAGCGGTATGCTCAGGATGCTTCTGGCAATAGCTATGGATGGCGCGAACCAATTTGTCATCGCCGAGGCGCTTGATGTCGTCCTGATAGAGAACGCCAGCCTTCATGTATGGACCCCAGACGCGCTCCAGAAACTGGATTGGGTTCTCGCCTGCGACGCGATCCTCCGGGTTGGACCAGACCGCGTCAGCGCGCGGAGGGAGTGCAAGGCCGGTGTCCGCGTTTTCGGTCGCGACAGCATGAAATCGAGACGCAAGACCTACCAACAGCTTGGCCAGAGCTCGGTCCCCGGTCGCGCCTACCGCGCGCCTCGGTGCCTTACGGATTTGCTGAACCGCCGTTGTCCATTCCGCAGCCAGCGAGAAGGCATGCTCTTTGGTCAAGCCTTCACCTTGAAGCTCTTCCGCCAACAATCCTTCAAAACTGCGCCTATATGTTTCAGTCATCTCCAATGGGACGGGGTCCGTCTCATCGGTTACTACAGTAATTCCCCAAATAAGTCCAAGCAAAGACACCGCGCGGATGGCAACGTCTTCCTTGCTAATTCTCGTTCCCTTTGGAGAACTTGGAATTGCTTCGGCTGTCATCTAGCCCTATTCCTGCGATTTTGGCCCTGTAGAAGGGTCAGCCTCCACTCCCAGCTATGCTGTAGCGCTTAGCATAACCAGCAATTTCTATCCCGGCAAACACACGTGGCGAGCCGCTTTAGCGGCGAGCGCAAGATGTGTGCGGTAGTACCGCACCACCTTGCCAAAGGGGGCTCAGGCGCAGCCCCCCTGTTGGATACCCCGGCTACATGAGGCGGTTCATGGACCGAAACGCGAGGGGCGTTCGATCATTCCCCCTTCATGCCAACGTGGAGCCGTTGGATCACTCGCAGGGCTTGGAGACTTCGCTCTCCACCTGCACCGAACCATGGACAAACGAGCGCCCGTTTGATCGGCGGCAAAGGCGGCTTTGTCATCGAGCAGCGGCCTTCGCTTGCACGGCTCGGGCCCGGCGTGCCACTATTGGGATGTGGCACTTTTCGCTTTTGCATCGATGAACCAGCGGCGCTTCTTCGCGCGGCGATCGGACGAATCGTCCGGTCTGCCTGTTCGTGCGGGAGCTGCGTCATGACGAAACGCATCAAGGCCACCATAAGCGCGGCGGTCCTGACCTGGGCCAGGACTTCGGCCGGTTATGACCTCGAAACGGCCGCCGCAAAGCTTAAGGTGGAAGAAGACCGGCTAGCCGCATGGGAGGCTGACGAGGACCAGCCATCCATCCCGCAACTCCGCAAAATGGCAGAGTTGTATAAGCGGCCCCTTGCGGTTCTCTATCTGCCCGAGCCGCCTTTGGCGTTCCAGCCGATGCACGATTTTCGCCGCTTGCCCGATTTCGGGCCGCGCCGCTTCTCTCCCGCGCTCACCCTCGAAATCAGACTGGCCCATCAGCGCCGCTCGCTTGCGCTCGACATGCTCGCCGAGGGCGGCGAGGAAGCGCCGCGCTTTATGCTCAGGGCAAACCTCAACGAGAACGTTGAGGCGGTGGCAGGCAGAATCCGGGACGCGCTCAAAGTCGATTACGGAGTCCAGTCAGGCTGGCGCGATTTTCTCGCGGCGTTCAGGGGGTGGCGGACGCGCATCGAAGAATTGGGCGTTCTCGTTTTCCAGGCATCGCGGATCGAGCACGAAGAGGCCTCCGGCTTCGCCTATTGGGCCGACACGCTGCCCTTCATGGTGGTGAACCGGAAAGACGCTTATCCGCGCCGTGCGTTCAGCCTCCTCCATGAACTCGCGCATTTGATGCTGCATCAGAGCGGCGTGTCGGATCTCGAAATCGACGCACCCCGCCCGCAAAACGACGAGCGGATCGAAATCTTTTGCAATCAGGTCGCGGCGGCGACGCTGATGCCCCGAGACCTTTTTCTCGTTGAGCCGCTCGTAGCCGAAAAAGGGGAAGGTAGGCACGAATGGTCGGATGAAACGATCAAGGCATTAGCCTTGATCTACGGCGTCTCGCGAGAGGCGGTCGCGCGTCGCTTGCTCACTTTCGGCCGCGCGAGTGAAGCTTTCTATACGCGCAAGCGTGCCCAATACGCACGCGAGTATCAGCAGCTCAGAGAGCGGGAAAAGGAGAAGAACGAGGGCAAGGGCATCCCGCGCAACATGCCGTTGGAGACTGTTGCAAACTTCGGCAGACCGTTGGTTCGCATGCTCATAGAAAACTACCATCAGGACCGGATCAGCCTTTCGGAGGTGTCCGGCTATCTCGGTGTAAAGGTGCGTCACCTGCCCGGCATTGAGCAACAGGTCGGGTTCGGCTGATGCCTCCACCCGAAATGCCTACCTATTGCTTCGATACTAGCTCGTTGCTCCACGCCTGGCGCCGAGCCTACCCGCCGCGCCGCTTTCCACGCCTTTGGACGGCGTTTGACGCCTTGATCGAGGGCGGTCGAATGGTCGCGTCGATCGAGGTCTATCATGAACTGGAAAAGAAAGACGACGACGTCTTCGCCTGGGCGAAAGAGCGCAAGGACGCGATGTTTCGTGACATCGACGCCGGCGTTCAGGCGCAGGTCGTTCGGCTCATGCAAATATATCCAAAGCTAGTGGACACCGGGAAAGGCAAGTCGGGCGGCGATCCGTTTGTGATCGCCCAAGCCTTGGCCGCGGACCCTCATTTCACGGTCGTCACGCAGGAAGCGGGCGGCACCGAGAACGGACCCAAAATCCCATTCGTGTGCGGGCAAGAGGGCGTGCGACATATCGACTTACTCACGCTCATCGATGAGGAAGACTGGAGTTTCTGAGGATTTTGGGGCCCCGCGCCTGACCTCCGTGCATCTTGCCCACGTGAGCGCGATCAAAGGCGCCCCCTAGACCCCGCTCCGAGGCTGTGGAAAGGTTGCCACTGGGCCGCGCCAGCCATTCGCATAAGCTGTACCATTTTCGAGGCAGCGCAGTGAGGGGCGGCCACAGGGGGGACGATTGCCACAAATTACCTCAAAGATTCAGTTCCTAAGCTCGTTTGCGTGGTCAATCGCGGAGATTCTGCGCGGGGATTTCAAGCAATCGGAGTACGGGAAGGTCATACTTCCGTTCATTGTGATGCGCCGCCTCGACTGCCTTCTGGCAGATTCGAAGGACGCCGTTCTCGCCGCAGCGAAGGAACTGCCTGAAGGCGTCGACGACGCTACTAGCGACATGATTTTGTTCAGAGCAGGCGGCGGAAACATTCGAATCTATAACCGATCCCGCTTCACCTTCGAGAAGCTCAGAGGCCAGGAGCCGGGACAACTCCACGCCAACCTGATCGACTACATCACTAAGTTTTCGGCAAATGTGCGAGATATTTTTCTCGATAAGTTCCTACTCACGGACCAGCTAAAGCGACTCAAGGATGGCGGCATCCTGTGGCAAGTGTTTGAGCGGTTCTGCGAAATCGACCTACATCCCCAAGCCGTCTCCAATATAGAGATGGGCTACCTATTCGAGGAACTGATCCGTCGCTTTTCCGAGATTTCCAACGAGACTGCGGGGGAGCATTTCACGCCGCGCGAGGTGATACGCCTAATCGTAGAGCTCCTGATCGCCAACGACGATGCGAAACTAACGGGGCGAGGGATCATAAGGCAGGTATACGACCCTGCCTGCGGGACGGGTGGCATGCTGGCCCTCACGGAGGAAGCTCTGAACGAATTTAATCCGGGCATCCGGGTCGAGCTTTTTGGGCAGGAGATCAACGGCGAGTCGTTTGGAATTTGCAAGTCGGACATGCTCGTAACGGGCCACGACCCAGAGCAGATCGCCTTTGGCAACACGCTCACCCAGGACGCCCACAAAGAGAAGCGCTTTCACTACATGCTTTCCAACCCACCCTATGGGGTTGATTGGAAGAAGTACCAGGAGCCAATTAAGCAGGAGGAGAACACGCTCGGCTTCAACGGGCGCTTCGGTGCCGGGACACCCCGCGTCTCCGATGGGCAACTGCTTTTCTTGCAGCATATGATTTCCAAAATGCGGGATGACGAGGTCGGCTCACGCGTCGGTATTGTAATGAACGGTTCCCCACTGTTCACCGGCGGTGCCGGATCGGCCGAAAGCGAGATTCGCCGTTGGATGTTGGAAAACGACTGGATCGAGGCGATCGTCGCCCTCCCCACAGACCTATTCTACAACACGGGGATACAAACTTATGTTTGGCTCCTGACCAACCGCAAACCTTCGAGCCGGCGCGGTAAGGTCCAGCTCATTGATGCGAGCAGCGAGCGCTTCTGGAGGCCAATGCGAAAGAGCCTTGGATCCAAACGTCGGGATATACCCGAGGATTCTCGCGCTGACATTGTTCGCATCTACGAGGGCTTCCTAAACGGCGAGAGCGGCGAGTCCGATGTCTCCAAGATCTTCGACGTTGCTGACTTCGGATACCGGGAAATTCGCGTGGAACGGCCCTTGCGGCTAAATTTCCAGGCCACGGCAGAGCGGATCGAGCGCTTGAAAGCGGAGAAGGCATTCGAAAAGCTCGACGCCGGTGAGAAGGAGGACATTCGCGACGCTCTGGCGTCATATCTGCCGAACTCGCTTTTCACCAACCGCGATGCGTTCAACAAGGCCCTGACAAAGGCCCTAAAAGGGGCGGGTCTCAATGTTGGCGCACCGGTCAGGAAGGCCATCCTCTCCGCTCTGTCGGAACGCGATGATGAGGCTGACATCTGCACCAATAACGACGGCAACCCTGAACCCGATACCAGTTTGCGCGATCACGAGCTGGTACCGCTCAAGGAGGACTGGCGGCAATATGTAGCGCGCGAAGTCTCGCCCTTCGTGTCTGGCGCTTGGGTGGACGAAAGCCACCGAGACACGCGCGACGGCGAGATCGGACGTGTCGGCTACGAGATCAACTTCAATCGGCATTTCTATCGCTATGCGGCCCCACGCCCGCTCGCAGAGATTGATTCCGAGTTGAAGGAATTGGAGATTGAAATCGCCGGTCTCCTGAAGGAGATGGCGGCGTGAAGCTTAAGCACGCATGCACCGTGTACGGGGACTACGGCCTTAACATCTCGGCTGACGAGTACGTTGAAGACGGCATCCCGCTCATTCGGACCAGTGACTTTGACGATAGGGGTAAACTCAATCTAGCGAACGCGAAGGCCGTCCCGAGAGAGGCTGCCACCGGTAAGCTACTCCGGCGCGGCGACATCCTGTTTTCTCGTGCGGGAACGATAGGCCGTTGTTTGGTCATTAACGAAGATATAGAAGTAACATTTGCGGCGTATCTGGTCCGTTTCCGTCCCCACCCGCAAAAACTAGACTCAAGATTTGTGCAGCATTGGGCACAGAGCGATATTTTCTGGTCTCAAATCCGTATCGACACCATTGAGAGCACCATAGGGAACTTCAATGCCACTAAGTTATCCAGCTTGGCGTTGCCTCCGGTAGAATTGCAGGCCCAGAGAGCTATAGCTGAATTTCTTGATGACCAGACCGCGCGGATTGACCAGCTAGTCGAGAAGCGTGAAGCCTTTCTCGCATTAATTGAGGAGAAAAAGCAGACCTTAGCTGCGAAGGCTGTAAGCGGTGAATTAATCGTGGGTAACACGAGGAGTGGCCCGGAAGGTTGGTTTGGACGATTGCCCTCGGGCTGGTCAGTTCGCCGAGCTAAATTCCTTTTCCGGGAACGTCAGGATCGCAGCGATAGTGGTGACGAGGAACTGCTGACTGTTTCACACATCACCGGAGTAACGAGGCGCTCGGAAAAAGACGTAAACATGTTCCTAGCTGAGAGCCAGGAGGGCTACAAACTAGTATGTCGCGGTGACATTGTCATCAACACTATGTGGGCTTGGATGGGAGCGATGGGCGTCAGCCCGGTAGATGGCCTCATAAGCCCATCTTACGGCGTCTATAATCCAACGACCGATCATTTCGTACCTGAATACATCGAGCTGCTCTTGCGTTCTCGCCCCTTTATCACAGAGGTTAACAGGCGGTCCAAGGGAGTATGGTCCTCACGCCTTCGTCTATATCCGGACGCCTTCCTTGATATCCTCCTTCCTGTTCCCTCTCGCGAGGAGCAAGAGGAAATCCTAACTGCGTTGGGCAAAGCCACCCTGCGGGAGGAGAAACTGGCAAGCCTAAGTCGCCAATCTCTTGATCGCCTCCGTGAGTTCCGGTCCGCGCTCATTACCGCCGCAGTCACCGGCCAGATTGACGTCACGACCTGGACCAAACGGGGAGAGGTCGACAGGCGGCTTGACCAGATCGAGGAGGCGATGCGCGCATGACCGCTCACTCTCCTCATTCGGTGCACAAAGAGCTGGTACTCGAGGAGCACCTGGCCGCAAACCTAGTCTCCGCACACGGATATGAGGAGCGAGCACCGGGGGATTATGATCGAGCTAGCGCGTTGGATCGCGCGTTGGTGCTCCGCTTCGTCAAGGACACGCAGGCTGACGAGTGGGCAAAGCTTGAGACACACTATGCAGGGGCAGCCGAGGGCGAGTTTTTTAAAAACCTCGAGAAGGCGCTGAAGGCACGGTCCACGCTCGACGTGTTGCGCACGGGGATCAAGATGATACCCGGCATCAAATTTGTGTTTTGCTACTTCAAGCCCGCGAGCGCGTTGGAGCCGAAGCGGGTTCAGGAGTTCGAGGCCAACGTCCTCTCTGTGATCCGGCAGGTGCGCTACAGCCTCAGATCTGAGAACTCGATCGACGTCGTTCTGTTCGTGAACGGCATCCCAACCGTGACGCTCGAAATCAAGAATCTCCTCACTGGCTCCAACTTCAAGCATGCGGAGCGGCAGTATCGCTCGGATCGATCACCGGCAGGCGAACCGCTCCTCACTTTCAAGCGTGGGGCGCTGGTGCACTTCGCGCTTGATGAGGACAACGTCTCGATGACTACCCGCCTTGCCAACGGCAAGACGCGGTTCCTGCCATTCAACCGCGGCCGTGATGGCGGCGCCGGCAATCCCGACTCCGAAATCGAAGATGAGTTTCGTGTCGCCTATCTCTATCGCGATGGAAGCTGGGGCAAGGCGACCTTTTCACGCGAGGTGCTCCTCGACGTTATCGGTCGCTTTATGCATCTGGAGATCGTCGGAACGAGCGAGATTCTCATCTTTCCGCGCTTTCAACAGCTCGACGCCGTGCGCCGCATGATAACGCACGCGCGGGCCAACGGAACTGGGCGCAATTACCTGATCCAGCATTCGGCGGGCTCCGGGAAGTCGAACACTATCGGCTGGACCGCACACCAAGCCATCAATCTTCATGACGACGCCGACCGGTCGATTTTTGATACTGCGATCATCGTTACGGACCGCATCGTTCTGGACAGGCAACTGCAAAACACCGTCTCGCAGTTCGAGCAGACGAAAGGGGTGGTCAAGAAAATCGACGGCACTTCGCGCCAGCTCAAAGAGGCAATCGCTAAGGGCGCGCGCATAATTGTAACCACTATCCAAAAATTCTCTACCGAGCACCTGAAGGAGATTTCAGGCCAGGGGCAGCGCAAGTTCGCGGTCATTATTGATGAGGCGCACGGCAGCCAGTCCGGGAAATCCGCCCAGGCGATGACGGATGCACTCACGAGGGAGGCTACCTCCAGCGACGACATTGAAGATCTGATCGCCGAGTATCAAAAACAGCGCGGGCCCCAGGCCAATATCAGTTTTTTTGCGTTCACGGCGACGCCGAGAAACGTCACCTTGGAGCGCTTCGGCGTGAAGGGTGCGGACGGGCTTCCTCATCCGTTCCATCTCTACTCAATGCGCCAAGCGATCGAGGAAGGCTTCATTCTGGACGTGCTCCAGAATTACATGACTTACAAAGCCTACTATCAGCTCGAAAAAGCGATCGAAGACGACCCAGAGCTGAGCGGGCGACGCGGCCAGCGTAAAGTTGCCCGCTTCGCCTCACTCCATCCGACGGCGATCGGGCAGAAAGTGGAGGTGATCGTCGAACATTTTCGACGGCACGTTATGAAGGAGGTGGACGGTCAGGCCAAGGCCATGATCGTCACACAAAGCCGGGAACATGCTTTGCGCTACTTCTTCGGCGTGCGCGACTACATCAAGAGCGAAGGCTACGCGGACCTCCGCGCGCTTGTGGCGTTTTCGGGCGAGCTTTCCCTCGATGGCGAGACATATACCGAAGCCGATCTAAACGGATTTTCGGAGACGGAACTCCCCGGCCGCTTCGACGGCTTCAAGCCTGACGGAACGCCTTATCCCGACCAGTATCAAATCCTCATCGTTGCGGAAAAGTACCAAACTGGATTCGACCAACCGAAACTCTGCGCGATGTATGTCGACCGCAAACTTGCTGGCCTTCAGGCGGTGCAGACACTCTCCCGCCTGAACCGCACGCGCGCGGGCAAGAGCAACACCTATATCCTCGATTTTCAGAACACGGTGGACGACATCCAAGCGGCGTTTCGGCCTTACTACGAAGCCACCGGACTTGAGGCGGTATCCGATCCAAATCAAATCTACGAGCTGGAAGGCCGCCTTTTCAAGTTCGGCTTTTTGGATCGAGAGGAGATCGAGCGCTTCGCTCAGACGTTCTACAAAGGGCCATTGGATGGCGCGGATCGAGCAAGGCTGGAAGGTCTCGTCCGCCAGGCCGTAGCCCGCTTCGAGACAGAGGATGACGAAGGCAGGCAGGAAGAATTCCGTCAGCTCGTAAGGAGCTATATGCGATTCTACAGCTTTGTCGCGCAGGTCATCCGCTTAGAGGATACTGGTCTCGAAAAGCTCTATTCATATGCGGCTTGGTTGTCGCGCCTCCTGCCCAACCGCGAGGTGCCTCCTGATATCGAGATCACAGAGGACATGCTTCGCCTTCAGGCATTCAAGGTCGTTCAAAAGGAGAAGGGCAACGCCTCGTTATCTCCTGGCGACACCGACCCCCTTCAGGCAATCACCGAGTTTGGAGCTAAGCCCTATACTGAAGACGAAAAGAAGGAGCTTTCGGAGATCGTCAAGGCGTTCAATGAGCGCCACGGGACCGACTTTACCGAGGCGGACATGGTGCGGTTTGAACAAGTGAACCGGGAAATCCTTAATGAGGATCTCACCGAGATGCTCCGCAACAACCCCCCGGATGTGGTCTATGCCGCGTTCCGCGATGCTTTTTTCCAAGGCGCTATCCGCATGTTTCAACGGGACAACGAGATGCGCAACATCGTGCTTACTGACGCCGTGGCGCGGGATAAAGCCACTCGCCACTTCTTTGGTCGCGCGCTGCGGGAGGTGCGCTCGGCCTAATGCGGCCGGGCGGCGCCGCTATGGATCGAACAACTTTCCCGGATGAACACCAAGGCCACGCGCCAGCCGGAATAGCGCCTTGACCCCAACGTTGCGCTCGCCGCGTTCGATGCCGCCGATGTAATTGCGATGAAGGCCGGAGCGATCCGCCAGCTCCTCTTGGCTGAGATCGCGTTCGAGGCGCAACCGGCGCACTTCGCGCCCAAGGTTCAATAGGTCTTTGTCCACGGCCACGCATGAAGCGTTGCGCCGCGACTCCTAAATCTCTACACACGATCAGTGTGATTTACGATATGTCGGCGCGGTCCGGCAGCGGCGGTCCCCGGTCGGCCAAACGGGGCCGCCGCAACTCCCTTTGAGCTCACAGAGGATGAGAGGATGAACCGAATGCAAAGAAGCCTTCCTGTCAGTGTCGCCATCCTTCTCGCGGCCTGCGGCGTCGCCGCTACCACGTCCAATGACGCAGCGGAGTCGGCGACACAGAGGAGCCGGGGCAAGGCCAAGCAACAGCCGCGCATCGGATTTGAGAACTTCGACCGAGGCGGGATGGCGGGATGCTTTGATCCGCGACTTTCAGGATATGCGCGCGCCGCCGCCGAGCGCATCGGCGGCGTTCCTTGCGAGACAGGCGTTGCGGGTAACAACGCCGGCGGCGATCCGTGGGTTGGCGAATACGAAGGCCCTGCGGATGAGGGCATGAGGGGGACCGTCTCGATTGCGCGCGGCTCGGCCGCGAACCGCTATCGGGTTGAGATCGGCGTTGCCGGACCGGGCTGCGGGGGCGGTGTCGATGGCACAGGCACCGTCGCCAATAATCGCATGAGCTTGTCCGTGCGCGTTCCCGATGAGCCGGAGCAATGTCAGATTTTCCTGGACCGCAACGGATCGAGCCTAAACGTCACCGAGGCCGGAGGCTGCCTCTATTTTCACGGTGCGCAATGCCGTTTTGATGCCAGGGTTTCGCGGACACGTTCGGCGGGTGCCGCGCCGAACAACGTTCGCGCGTCCGCCCCCAGCCGTCCTGCCGCGTCGTGGATCGTCGGCGCATGGGCGGAGAGCCTCAACGATTGCAGGGGCATGAATGGCGTGACTTTCGTCGAGGACCGAAACTTCATCGCCAGGGACCGGTCTGGGAGATGGAGCCTTGCCGGGACGACGCTGACGCTTGTGACTACGCATGTCCCCACGGAGGACCCCGACGTCGACGAGCAGTTGCGTCAACCGCGCCGCACTTCGGCTAGCGTTGCCCCTCTTGCGAATGGGCGGATGAGTTGGCGCGTCGGCAACCGACCCGCCGTTGTGATGATGCGCTGTCCGGTCAATTGAGCGCGGCGCCGTCGCCAGTGGGTGCGTGGCCGATAGGAAACTTTGCCTATGACTTGACGGATGTCGCCGTTGGTACTCAATATTTTCCTTAGATGTTCTCAGACCCCTACCGCCGCATGTACAGCGAAATGGCCTTCCCGTCCGGGGACGATGCCTATCTCGAACAACTCGCGCGCCGGGATGCATTGAGCGTCCTGCGCGACGCGGCCGACCGCTGTCAGGAGCAGGACATGCGCACGGCGGACGTTCGCGCGGCTTTGGATTTTCTCAAAAGTCGATCCAGCCGCGAGAGTCTTTTCGAGCGCTTCTGGAGCGCTTTGTCTCACGCAGACATAATGGGCAGGCGCCGGATCGCGTTAGGCGAACTTCGCGTCATTGTGCGATCGTCCTCCGACTTTGTCGCTAACTCGCGCCGACACGATTTCTGACGGCTGGAGGTTAGGGCGCGCCGATCGACGGGCGCAAGCGACGCTCGCGGACGTAGAGGATGTTGCTCAGCGAGGCGAGGCAGCGGCGCAAATCGTCCTCGTGGAGATCCACGGTGAGGATCAGGTCGCGAAGGCGAGCCTCGAGTTCGATCAAATCAAGATCGGTCAGTTTGTCCAGCCCGTCGATTGGAATGAGATAGTGCATGTGCAGCTCCGGCTCCGTTGGAGACCGGGACCGTCCCGGCCTTACGAAACGAGGGCCAACATCGGCGGGACAGCGAACACCCGAAGGGGCGTAACGTCAGTGGAGCAGGGCCTTGCCCTTGTTCGTGATCTTCTGCGCCTATGTTCCATTCGGTTTGTCAGGGCTGGATCGGGACCCGACGCGGAATCGGTGGATGCGATTTGCACGGAGCGACCTAAGCGAGATGGAGACTCTATGACCGACCTTTGAATTGAGATCGGCTCGTTCTTTACGCCTTATGCCTGGCCGAACGCGGCCGCCCGTCAATGCCCGGCCCGCGCCAGTTCGCTTCGCTCACCCGTGTTGGGTGCGCGCTTCGCGCCATTGACCGCCGACCTTCTCCGTTCGGCCTTTTGGGCAGGCGTTACGAGCCAACCCCAACCAAAGGAGATACGATCATGGCACGCACTCAGAAACCTCAGCCCGCAGCGCCGGAAAACCCCAAGACCCCCGACCTCATCGCGTTTCACGTCCAGACCAAAGGCGACAAGACCTTCTGGAACAAGCTCGGCGCGAGCTGGAATCACAAAGACGGCAAGGGCATGACGCTCCAGCTTGAAACGCTGCCGATGGACGGGCGCATCGTCCTTCGCGAGCCGCTGCCGGTCCCCGCGGCCTGACGGAAACGGGGCGCGCTCTCGGGCGCGCCCCTTTCCCACGCTCATGTGCTGAAACCTTCTCCTGATACAGTCACGAAGTCGTCTCGTGCCGTGCGGTCCATGCGCTCCCGCATCGCTTGCAGCCATGAGCGGATCGAATGAGCGAGCGTGGACATGCTTTCCCGCCCGCCGTGGACTGTGGCGATCACCCGGCGCGAGCCGTCATCCATGAACAGGAAGGTTTGCACTTCCTCGCGCGGTACGGGCTTTTCCCGTAAGACAGCGCGCCGCACAGGCTCCCAATCAGCCGTCGCGCCGGTTTCGACCCGAGCGATCGACGCGAGCGGCACGGCCCATCCCTCAGGCGAGCTGACGAACGGCGCCCAGTATGACTGCGCCTGATAATGCAAGCCGTTGGATTCGAGCGACAGCCGCCAGCGTAATCCCTCTAGAAAGCGCGGCATGAGGAAGCCGTAGGCCAGCACCGCCACGCCCGGGAAGAAGGCGACAATCAGCATCAGCTCGACGGCGCCCTTAGGGATCATCCCGCGCGGACCGAACACGAAACCCAACAACACCAGCAGCGGAACGAGGACCAGCCAACCGCCAACGAAGAAGGCCCGAGGGCGGGTTGCGTGGAGCGGATTCAGGCGGCGATCTCCACCCGACCATTCCGGGCCGAGGTGCTTCATATCATCCATGTTCCACTTGCGCCCCTCCGCGCGCGCCCTGGCGACGACGCGCTCGTCAACGCGGTCATGCGCTTCGAAAATCTGCCAAGTCATTCGACCAACTCCCCATGAAAGACACGATCAACGACGAAAGGATGAGCGCCCGCGACGAGAACCAGCGTCAGGCCGCCGGCCGTGCCGCCCGTCCCGTTCGGCTTGCGCGCGAACTTGCGCGCGAGCTCGTCGGCCGCGATGAGCGGCGCGGTCTTGAACTCGCGGCGAAGGCCGGTGTCGCCTTGGAGCGCCTGGGCCGAGCCGACATCAACTTTGTTCGTTATCTGGAAGGTCGTCTCGCCGATGCGCTTGGACAGGTATTCGCAGCTCGTCAGGTCGGAGACGCTGAAGGCTTGGATCACGCCCGCGTTCCCGAGAAAGGTCTCCCACCCATCCTTGTAGTGGCGCTTGAGCTGCGTGAGGTCTTGCAGGACCACCCACAGCTTGACGCCGAATCCGGCCATGTAGGCGATGGCCTGTTCCAGAGCGCGCATGTGTCCGAGTGCCGCGAACTCTTCGAGAATGAACAGGACCGGGCTCGGAAGCTGCCATTCCTCGCATGGCGGAAACGCCGCGTTCTCTAGCGCAGACACGGCAAGGCCGACGATGAGCCGAAGCCATCTTCCATGCGTGGCCATGCGCGAGGCGGGCAGACAGAGATAAATCGTCGTGGGCCTACTCTTGAGCTGGGCCAGTCGCAGCAGCGAAAGATCGAGATTGCGGCGCAGCGCCGGGCTTTCCAAAAAGACGAGCTGCGTCCGGGCGGTCGAAATGATCGACGCCATCTCCTTGTCATTCGCCCCGAGCATGACCGCCGCCTGGTTGCGAATGACCGCTCTCGCTTCGCTATGGCGCGCACCCTCCGGGAAGGCGGCAAGTTGGTGCAAAACGGTGTCGCCGCCGCTTTCATCTTGCTCGGCGGCGATCTGTGCGATGAGCGCGGGCAGACAGGCCAGCGAGCCGCCCGAGCTTGCCGGATCGATGGCTAGATACAGCACAAGCGCTCGCAGCAGCGCGCGCGCAGCGTCCGTCCAATGAGGGTCCTTCGGGCTCGCGACGATCAAGGCGTCGGCGATCAGGTCGGCGTTGTCGATCAGACCGTCCTCGTCACCTTGCAACTCCGCAAAGGGATCGAAACTTGAGAGCAATTCCGGTGCCAGATCCGTGACGCCCCACGGATCGAGCACATGCACATCCTGTCCGAGCGCATCGCGGCGAAAGGCCGCCGTTTCGCGCGCCAACTCGCCCTTGGGATCGATGACCAGCGCCGAGCCGGGATAGAGCTTCAGATTGGGGATGAGCAGGCAGGCGGACTTCCCGCCGCGACTTCCCGCGACCGTGACCACATGGCGGTCATCAAGATAGCCGATGGGTTTGTCATCGACGCGGCCCAGGAAGATTTTGCCCCGCGCATAGGCCAACGGCGGTGCGGCCAGAACTTGCTCTTTCGTCCACCAGATCGCGGCTTGCGGCCGGTTCACATCACCCGTGACAGGGATCGACGCTTCGCCATAGCCGCGCGGAAATTGAAACACCGTGGGTGGCAAGCCCGGCTTGAGACGCATAACCGACTCCTCAACGTTCGAGAGACGGACCGTCGCGCTTGCGCGAGCGGACCGGAGCAAAGGGCCGCGCCTCGATACCGAGGGCGCGGCTTCGCAGATGGCGCACGATCTCCTGAGCGAGCAGCCGCCGCTCATCGACGTGGCGGGCGCGCAGAGCATCGAGGCGCGCTTGCAGCGGCTGGCGCTCTTTCAGTTGCGCCCAAATCAGGCGGTCCCGCTGCGCGCGATCCCGCATCATGCCGCGAACGGCCTCCTCTTCATTGAGCGCGCGGATCGACCGCGCCCGGCCGGTGATGTTGTCCCACAGCCCGCGCAGTCCGGCCCGCATCCGGTCGCCGCGTTCTTGGGTTTCCTCAGCCCAACGCTCCGCCTGTTTCCTCGCCAGCCGGGCGCGTTCCCCGGCATGGGTTCGGCTCATCTCGTCCACGTTCTCTCGCAACGGGGCGAGCTGGTTCTTGTGCTTGAGGCGAACCTCCGCCGCGAAGGATTTGAGCTTGTCCGTGGCGAGTCCCGCGACTTCGGCCCGCACCGCGTCCATGCTTGGCAGGGCGGCTTCGCCGAGCTTGGCGCGCGCTTCGCGCACCTTGACTCCGCACCATTTGGCGAGGGCGTAGACTTCGCCTTCCACATCGACCGCGACGAGGCCGCGCCTATCGCCCCGGGCTAGGAAATAGCCGCGTTCGGCCAGCGCATTGCCGAGCGCCTTGAGAGAGTCGGAGCGCGCCCACGCCTCTTGAAACACGGTTTTGATCTCGCGCGGATCGCGGCCGAGTCGCTTGGCCTGTTGCCATTCGGCCAGCGTGAAATTGAGCGGACTCTTTCCGCCGCCCACGCGCAACCCGTCCGGCAGCGTCCAGTCATGTTCGAGGAACAGCTCACGCGACAGGCTCGCGAGCTTTCGCTTGAAGTGCGGCAGATTGACCGCCCGCATGGTCGCGGCATCGATCCGCGACCACACGGCATGCGCGTGCCTCCGACCTTCCTTTTCGTGGAAGACGACAGCGCGGGCCTGGCCTTCCAGACCCAACGTCCGTTCGGCCCGATCCGCCGCCCGCACAAACTCCGCCTCACCGACGACCGCGCCCTTAGGCGGGTTCAGGCTCAGCGAGAACATGTACTGCTTGCACTTCGTGCCTTTGGACACCGCCTGTGCTTCCGTTAGGGCGCCGTGCAGATCGTCAGCTGCGAAGCCGCGCAGTTCATGCACGCAGATGTGTTCATTGTCCCGCTCGTTGAGCAGGTGCGCCGCGAGCTCGCTCGCCCCGGCGCGTTGAGAGCCTTTCAGGATCACGGCGCGGGTTTCCGGAAATTGGCGCGGGCGAAACTTTGGGAGGTGGATTCCTCTCCGACCGGCTCGCCATTCAGTTGCATCCCGAGCGCGCCCATCAGAAGCTGGCGCATGACTTTGATATCGCCGCAGGCGGCGTTGATGTGAGCCTTCGTCTCTCTATCGAAATACAGGCTTCCCGAGTTCGCCGCTTTGGCGAGCTGGTTCAGGTTGTTGGAAATGCGGCTTGCGCCGAGGCAGGCCAACACTTCCGCGAGCAGCTTGTGATCCTTGACCGGCGTCTTGCCCCGAGTTCGATAGACCGGCGCATCATCCGCGAAGAGTAGGGACTTGATGTATGCGGCGATGGGCATATCGCCCGCCGCATGCCTGAGCTTAACGCGCTCCTCGAAAGAGAGGCGCAACGAAAAAGGCGCTTCGCGCTTGCCGAATTGAAGATCGATCATCGCCGACCTCCCGGCCCGCGCGGGCGCGGCCGAACCTCAGGTTCTTCCGGTTCGGGTTGACCTCTGACGTTGGTAATGTCGTAAGCATTGAAGAGCTGATCGAGGTCGTAGGTAATGGGGGAATCCTGCCGCCCCAGCCAGCCTTCGCCTGCTTGGCAGGCTTCGGCTGGGCAAGCCAGCGTGATCACGCGAAAACCTGCCCGAAGCGATTGGCGAGGAAGTCCTCGAGGGCGACGTCCTCCTGGCGCAGGAAGCCCTGCTGCGGCAGGGTTTCGTCGCGCACCAGGTCGAGCACCGCGCAGATCGCCGAGGCGGTGGTGATCTGGATCGCGCTCCACTCCAGGCCGGCTTCGGCGCGCGAATGGACCTTGCGCACGAAGGTCTCCCGGGCGGGCTCGCCGCCGTTCCTCCCGGTCGCGCTGACTAAGATGATGACGACGTCCTGTGTCGCGCGGGGGAGGGCATAGCCGAAGATTTCCGTGAGCGTCGCCTCGTCGAGGCGCAAGCCCCGGATCAGGCGCTTCATGATCTCGCAATGGCCGGGATATCTTATCGTCTTGTAGTTGAGGTTCCTGACCCGCCCGGCCAGCGTCGCACCCAGCGTCCCGATGCCGCCCGACGTATTGAACGCCTCATAGTCGATCCCGTCGAGGGTGAAGGATTCATGGCCTTCGAGCGGCTGGACCTTGCACGGCTTGCCGTCGACGATCGCGTCGCATTCGGCGAGATATTCGTGGATCAGCCCCTCGACCGACCAGGTCAGCTCATATCGGAGCCGGTTGGCCGGATGCTCGGTGAGCGCGCCGACGCGCATGCGGACTTCGTCGAGCGCGTCGAACCTGTTGGCGAGGTCGTAAGCGACGATCGAGACGAACCCCGGCGCGAGGCCGCATTGCGGCATCATCACCCCCCGCGAGCCCGATGCGAGCTCCCGCACCTGGTTCGTCGTCGCGACGTCCTCGGTCAGGTCGAAATAATGGACTCCGGCTTCGGCCGCGCCGCGCGCGACGTGGATCGTGAAAGCGAAGGGAACGGCGGACAGCACGGCGAACTTGCCGCTCAGCGCGCCGAGCAATGCCGCCCGGTCGGTCACGTCGAGCCGCAGGGTCGCGACCCGCGCGTGCTCACGCACGCCCGCCAGCGCCTCCGCCGAATGGTCCGCGACGGTGACGTGGTAATCGCCGCTCGTGGCGAGAAGATCGGTGATCATGGCGCCGATCCTGCCGCCGCCGACGAGAAGCACTTCTTTCATGCGGGCGCTTCTAGCGTTGGAGACTGCCCGCCGGAAGCGTGACCTCGAAGCAGGCGCCGCGGTCGGCGGGCAGGTTGGCGACGGCGCCGCCGCAGGAGGCCAAGAGCGAGCGGGCGATGGAGAGGCCGAGCCCGGAACCGCCCTGCTCGCGGCGGCCGGTCTGGAACGGCTCGAAGATCCGGTCGCGGTCGGCGACGGGGACGCCGGCGCCGTCGTCGGCGACGCGGATGGCGATACGGCCGGCGCGCGGCTCGGCGGCGATCCGGATCCGCCGCGCGCCCGCCTGGCAGCTGTTTTCGACCAGGATCTGGATCACCGCCTCGATCAGCTCGCCCGCCGCCGCGGCGGGAGGAAGCGCAGCGGGAAGGTCCAGCTCGATGGCGAGATCGGGGCCCCGCATCGCGTCGGCGACCGCGCGCAGCGGACCCTCGACCGGCGTCGCCGCGCCGTCGGGGGCCACCGCCATGTCCGCGCGCGCGAGATGAAGCAGCCGCTCGAGCAGCAGCGACAGGCGGTCGGCGTCGGCGGTCGCGTTGGCGAGGAAGCGCCGGCGCTCCTCGGGGCTCATCGCCTCCTCATGGTCCACGAGCAGTTCGAGCGCGCCGCGAATGCCGGCGATCGGCGTCTTGAACTCGTGGCTCACCGCGGCGGCGAAGTCGCGCAAATAGCGCGAGCGGCGCTCGATCCGCGCCGCCATCGACGCGAAATTGTCGTAGAGCGCGCGGATCTCCACGGCGGCCGTGACCGGCGGATCGGGGATGGCGACCGGGCCGCGCGCGACATTTTCGGTCGCCCGGCCCAGCGCTTCGATCGGCCGGGCGATGCCGCGCGACAACAGGCCGACCAGGACCAGGAGGACCGCGAGGATCAGGCCGGCGCCGAGCGCGATCTTGCCGCGGTCCTGATAGATGCCGAGAAACAGGCCGCGCGGCGAGCGCGACAGCATGACGATCCCGACCACCTCGCCGCCGGCGACGATCGGGCGGACGTGGTGGACGCGGATCGCCGAGGCCCGGCTCAGCCATTCGAGCCAGTAGCGCGGCTGATAGTCGCCGCGGCGGCGCAGCACGGTCGCGGTCCGGCCGGCGAGCGCGGCACGGACCTCGGGCACGTCGCGATAGCTGCCGCCGAGATCGTCGCGGCCGATCAGGACGCGGCCGTCCCGGTCGAGGACGCGGATCGCGGCGAGGGTGGTGCGGGCGCTGTCGGCGACGATCGGCCGCAAGGTCGCGGCGACGGCCGCCGCGCGCGGATCCGGCGCGCCGGCCTGACGGGACGGCGGCGGCAGCACCGCGAGCACCGGCATCGCGTTGAGGTCGATCGCCGGCCGCTCGGGAACGATTTTCGCCGGCGGCGCCGCGTCCGGGCGGCCGGCGTCCCAGAAGCTGCGATAGGCGCTCGCGAGCACCGCGCCCTGGGCGATCAGCTCGGCCTCGGTCTGCTGGACCAGCGTATTTTCGTAGACGCGCAGGAAGACGGCGCTCAGGCCCGGCAGCGCGGCCGCGAACAGGACAGTCGCGAACAGGATGGTGCGCAGGCGAAGCGAGGGCCAGAAGCGCTTGAGGAACGCCTTGACCGCTGCGATCAAGAATCGCCGCCCCGGCAGGCGCCGATCCGGTAGCCGATTCCGGGGCGCGTCTCGATCAGGTCGGCGCCGCCCGCAGCCGCGAACTTCGCCCGCAAATTGCGGATATGGCTGTCGATCGTGCGGTCCGTGATCGCGAAGCCGGGGCCGTGCAGCCGGTCGATGATCGTGTCGCGGGTGAACACCTGGGCCGGGTGACCGGCGAGCAGCAGCAGCAGCTGGAATTCGGTGACGGTCACGGCGATCGCCTCGCCGTCCCAGAACGCCTCCCATGCCTGCGGATCGAGCCGCAGGCGGCCGTGGCCGAGCGGGCGCGTGGCGCCGGCCTGCTCGAGCGCGCGGCCGCCGCGCTTCAGGATCGCGCTGACTCGGGCCACCACTTCGCGCGGGCTGAACGGCTTCACCACATAGTCGTCGCCGCCGAGCTCGAGGCCGAGCACCCGGTCGATCTCGTCGTCGCGCGAGGAGAGGAACAGGATCGGCAGATCGTCGCCGGCGCGCAGCTTGCGGCAGACGTCGAGGCCGTTCATCCGCGGCATGTTGATGTCGAGCACGACGAGATCGGGGCGCTCGGCCGCGATCGCGCCGAGCGCGCTTTCGCCGTCGGCCGCCTCGGCGGTCCGCATCCCCGCCTTGCCGAGCGCGAAGCTCAGCACCTGGCGGATATGCGGGTCGTCGTCGACGATCAGGATGCGGTGGCTCATCGCGTACATCTCTGTCACCGTGCGGCGGGCGCTGTCAAAGGCTTGGCAGGCAGGATCGGGTTACCGTCGCAGCCATGATCGCCGCTCAGGTCGGTGCCGAGCCGGCGCGCGGAGATGGCCGCATTGGCGGCGGCGAGGCGGCCGTGGTTGCGCAGCGTCCAGCCGTGCCAGTCGCCCTGGGCGGCGGCAAGATCGTCGAGGATGCGGCTGCGGACCCAGACGACGCGCGCGCGCAGCCCGGCGGGCAGCGGCCGGCTCTCGAGCTCGATCAGCGGCAGCAAGGCCGACGGACCCAGCTGATTGAGGTAGCAAAGGTCGAGCGCCGCCCCCGAGCCGCCGACCTCGCGCGCATGGCGGACGTTCCAGGCCGCCGCCATCCGGCCGAGGTCGACCGTGCAGCAGGCGCCTAGGGTGAGCGCGGCCGCGAGCAGATTGGCGTTGATCAGCCAGGCGCCGCTCTTTCCGCGCAGCAGCCGGTAGCAGATCAGCGCCAGCCCGATCGCGACCAGCGCCATCCAGATCAAGGCGGCGATGCGCAGCCGGGTCAGCGAATAGGCTTCGACATAATCGAAGGTGCGGAGCATGGTCGAGCCGACCAGCAGCAGGTTCTGCCCGATCCACAAGGTGACCAGGAGGCGGATCGCGCGCGAGCCGGCGCTCGCCGAACCCGGACGCAGGGTGACGAGGACGAACAGGCCGGCGAGCAACGCGGTCGCGATCAGCGGATAGGCGCCGCGATGGGCATATTCTGCGAGCGTCAAGCCGGCGGGCAGCGGCGCGCCGCTCCACAGGAAGGCGAGGTCGAGTCCGTTCTGGACCGCGAAGATGAGGTTGAAGGCGGCGAGCGACAAGGCGATCGAGGCGAGGCTGACGCCGGGCAGCGCGAAATCGGGATCGAGGCCGGGCCCGGCCGGTCGGAGCGAGACCTGGGGCGGGCGCAGCAGGCTCCACAAGGCGGTGAACAGGACCGCCCAGAATATCGCGCGGACCACGGTCAGGGCGTCGAAGGCGGGGCGGAAGTCGAGCCGGGCCAAAAAGTCGCCGATCAGCGGGTTCGCCTGGGCGAACAGGATCAGGAAGAGCGCGCTGCCGAGGGCGGGCAGGATCAGCACGCGCAGGCCGCGGCCGATGCCGGTCGGGCCGCGGCGGCGCCGGGCGCGGCGGGCGCGGCGGGCGTCGAGCCACGGACCGATCGGGCTCAGAACGCCGTGCAGCAGCAGCCTCTTGGCCCAGCGCCAGCCGTCGTCGAACCGGGCGGTGCGCGGCAGCAGCACGGCGAGGGTGAGCGCGGTCCAGTAGAGCGCCAGCGCGAGCGGCCCCGGGTCCGCGGCCAGCGCTAGCGAGAAGGCGAAGGCGGCGGCCAGCGCCAGCCGCGAGGGCCAGCGCGCGAACATCTCGATGCGCATGCAGGCGGCGAGGACCAGCAGGGCGAGCGCGAACAGGCCGATCGTCGATCCGGCGCGCTGGAACCAGAAGAGCAGATCGGCGAGCGCGACGAGCAATAGGGCGCCGGCGAGCTTCAGGAGGAAGCTGTGGCGGCTCGGCGAAACGGCGTTCATGGCGGTCGTCCCCCTCACGTGGTGGAGCGGGGACGATGGCAGGCCGAAGTTCAGCCCTGATCCGCGCCGCGTGGAGCGGCGGCATCGATGCCGTGCAGAAGTGGTGCACGCGCTCAGGCGGCGGCGTTGCGGCGGAACTCGCGCGGGCTCTGGCCGACGATGCGGCGGAAGCTCCGCTCGAAATGGCTGAGGTCGCAATAGCCGACCGACATCGCGACCTGGGTGATGTTCGGGCGGGTTCCGGCTGCCAGCATCTCGCGCGCCTTGCGGATGCGGATCTGGCCGAGCAGCGACTTGAAGGGCACGCCGATGACGCTGCGGAACAGAAAGCCGAGATGCGACGGGCTGACGCCGGCGTTGCGCGCCAGCTGATCGAGCGAGATCGGCTCGTTATAATGGGCGCCGAGATTGATCAGCGCCTTGCGCAGCGCGTGATGAAGGCCGCGCAGCGCCGCCTGGTCGCCGGCGATCGCGCAGCCCACCCAATGGTCCACGCTCGCGCCGCGGCCGGGCGGATGCGCGCCCGGCGGCGCCGCCGCGGCCAGGCCGTCGGGCACGATCGTCGGCGCGTGGCGGCAAATGTCGTCGAGCGCGATCGGCCGGCTCTCGGTCAGCACCGCCAGGCGGGCGACGGTCCGCTCCAGCTCGAACAGATTTTCCGGCCAGTCGTAGGTCCCGCACAAGGCGACCAGGGCGTCGGTGCGTTTCTCCTCCGGCCGGTAGCCGTTCTGCTCGAGCGCATGGCAGATCAGGGGCTCGATGTCGCCGCCCCGGTGACGCAGCGGCGGGATCGTCGCCGACAGGAAGTCGAGCTCGGCGAGCAGGGAGCGCGAGAACAGGCCTTCGCGCGCCCGCTCCTGGAGATCGGCGGTGGTCGAGGCGATCACCCGGACCTTGCCGCCGCCCGCGGCGGGCAGCCACTGGCGCAGCACCGAAGGCAAAGATTGCGACAGCTGCTTCTGCAGCCGCGGCGCGAGCTCGTCGACGTCGCCGAGATACAGGGTGCCGTCTTCGGCGCGGTCGATCCATTGCGACGGCGATCCGTCGGGCTCGGCGCAGTCGACCTGGACGAACGGGCCCTCGGCGGTCGGGCCGCAGCAGTGGATCATCGCCGCGAGCTGCGCCTTTTCGGTGCCGAACTCGCCGCGCAGCAGGACCGGAAGCCGGCCGCGGGCGGAGATTTCGAGGAAGGATTCGAGCTCGCGCAGGGACTTGCTGAGCCCGACCAGCAGCAGGGGCCGGCCGAGCCGGCGCTCGGACCAGCTGCGGACGTGATAGCGCTTGATCAGGAGGCCGCATTGCCGGGCGAAATGGCGGAGCAGGCCGGTCTGGGGATCGGCCGGCCCGGGCGGCGGCTCGATCTTCAGCCGGAGCTCGCCGAGCGGGGCCTCGGCATAGGTCAGCGGCAGCGTCAGCCAGCCGCGCCCGCTGTCGCCATGGCTGGGTTCGCCGCCGGCCTCCAGGCTCGCGCTGATCCAGTCCGAGACGAGGTCCGTTCCGGTCGCGCGGAGCTGAAGCGTGCCGGCGCCGCGGACGCTGAGGGAGCCGGCGATGAGGCCGGTGCGCTCGGCCAGCGCCTTCATCAGCGCGTCGAGCAGCTCCGGCAGATCGCGAAACGGCCGGTTGATGCTCTCGAGCAATTCGTCTCCGACATGATCGCTCGTAAAGGCCACGGTCTCCCCCGAACCTCGCTCACCCGATGGCGATCCGGGACCAGAATTCGCCAAACAATTATTTTATCTCTAAAGTATTTTTCAAGTAAAGCCGCGAATTGCTCCGCAATGAGTCGATTTTGAGCCTATTTTATTGTAGATAGGCCCTATTTCGATCCAAATCGGATATAGGATGGCTCCACCGCCTCAATTGTAGCGCCGGCGCGATGGCGAGCCGCAGGCCGCGTCCATCGCCCGGCGGGCCGCCTGAAAGGACGGGTTGAGGTTTGGGCCCGACGGCACATCGGGATCGGCCGCCTCGGCCTCCAATTCCCCTTCGAGGGCGTCGGCGGCGACCTGCCGTCCGGCCCGGGCCAGGGCGCGCGCCGCTTCGACGCGGGCGGCGGCGGCGGCCACCATCCGTTCGGCGTCGGCGAGCACCCAGGCCGCGGCCTCCTCTGCCTGCACTGCCGCCCGCACCGCCAGGTCGGCGGCGATCTCGGCTTCCTCGGCCGCCTGCGTCACGGCTTGAAAGGAACCTTCTGCGTTCATCAGCGCGGCATCGGCGGCGTTCGCCGTCTGGTTGGCCTGAGTCCAGTCCTGCTGCTCGATATAGGGCGACGGATCCGCCTGGGGGGCGGGACCCGCGCGATAGGACCGGTCTCGCCTTCTGGGCGTACGGGTTGGTTTCTTGGCCATCATTTCCTCCTTTTGGTGGTGGCGGGTGGCGCCGGCGGCTCCGGCAGAGTCCGGAAGCCGCCCAGCGTGATGATTCCGTCCGGGCTCAGCGCGACGACGGCCTCCTCGGCTTCGGACCGGATCGGGAAGGTCGCGGAAATGCCGTCCTGCGCGATCCGGCGGGGGCCGAGCTTCGCCGAGCCGAGCAGGACCTGGGCGCCGACCAGATAGGCGGCGACGATCCGGGGCGCCTCCGCGTCGTCGTCGCGGCAGGGGAAGCTGGTGTGCGCGATGATCTGCTGCGCGCCCCGCGACAGGCGGGAAAAGCCGAGCCGGCGGCCCATCAGCAGCCATTCGTCGATCGCGAGCGCCACCTCCCAGTGCGCCCCCTGGCCGTCGATGCGCGGGCAATCGAGCGCGTCGTAGAGCAAGGGCTCGAGGAGCTGGATCGCGTCGCGGACGCGCGCCATCCTGCCCCGCTCGCCGAGTGGGCGCGGTGGGGCCGCCGAGAGGTATTGAAGATAGGCGCGATAATAGTCGGCGAACTCGAGGGGGCTGGCGGCCAGCTCGATCGCGAACGCCGCGGCCTCCGCCGGCGGGGCGGATTCGGGCAGCGGCTGCTCGGGCCAAAGCAGCGCATGAATGCTCAGCTGATCGTCGAACCCCATGCCCTCAAGCACCAGCGGGAGCGGGTCGCCGAGCTCCAGCTTGTCCTCGAGAATGGGCCGGTCGCGGGCAAGCTCGGCCTGGGTGACGAGGTCATGATCGGCCAGGATCCTCTTGACGCGCCGGTCCTCGGTCCTGGCGGCGGCGAGGATGCACAAATCCTCGGGGTCGAGCGTCATCAGCTTGGCCGGGCCGACCTTGAGCCCGAGCGCCGGCATCAGCAGCAGCGCGGAGCCGTGCAGCCCGACCGGGACCGCCGCGACGAGCGCGCTCTCGTCGACGAAGTGATAGCGCGCGCGGGGATGACGGATCGCCCATTCCATCCAGTCGATGCCGCCGGGGATCAGGCCGAGCACGACCTGCGCGGACTCGGACAGCATGAGGAGGCGGTGGATCTGCCTGCCCGCGACGGAGACGCTCATGGCGACGGCCTTCCCCGGCTCTCAGCCGGACGGGAATTCGTTGACGATCCCCGCCGCCGCCGCGCCGATGGCGATATAATCCGCGGTGGCGTCCGCCATCACTTGCTGGAGCTTCGGCAGCACGCTCGCGCTGGGGGAGGCCGGATTGACCAGCATCTGGGCGATGATGACGCCGGCCGCGGTAGTGGTGATGGTGGAGATGTTGCGCAGCGCGTCGGTCGCGTCCTGGACGGCGATCGCCGCCGACTGGGCGACCGACTGATAGGCCTTGCCGGCGCCGCTGGTGAGCACGACCTGCCCGCCCATCGCCGCCGCCTGCGCCTGGTTGATGGCGTCGATGACCTGGGGGTCGACCACGGTAGAGCTCATCACGATTCCTCCTTATCCCTGGCGATGGCGAGGCCGGCGCGGCGCTGCCGCCGGGGGCGGCGGCGGTGGCGGCGATGGCGGCACGTACGTCGCCTTCAGGGCGATCTTCTTCAGCTCCGCGCGGGCCTTTGCGGCATCCGCACGATCGGGGGCGCTCGCCGCCTCCTGTTGCAATATCTGGATCGCGGCCGCGGCGCTGTCCTTCGCCGCCTCGATCGGGTCGCCCGGCGGCGACTGCGGCGGCGGCGGCGGCGCGCTGGCGTCCTCGGCCAGGATCCCGAGGCTGTGCTGCGCCTCGCACTGGTCGGCAGGCGAGCTGGCATCGTGCGCCTGGACCTGCAGATAACGGATTTTCTGTTCTGCCTCGGCCGCGGCGGCCGCGACGATTCCGGCCGCCACCGAGGGCGTCGCCTCGACCGCGAGGTGCTCGAGCGACGCGCGGGCGGTCACCGCATCCTTGGATGAACTCTTCTCCTCTTCCTTCAGGACATCGATCGCCCATTCGCCCTCCTTGGCGGCGGCCGCGATGATCGCGGAAGGGGTCAGCGGCGGCGGCTTCGGCGGCGGTGGCGACAAGGGCTCGACTCCCGAGGGCGGTGGCGGCGGCGGTGGCGGCGGTGGCGACGGTAGAATCACTTCGGTCACAAAGGGCGTCGCGAGCATCTTGGCGCAGACCGCGGTGGTCGCCGCGGAGCCGATCATGCTGGAGCCTTGCTGGCGGCTGACGGCGTTGTACATCGCCATCCCCAGCGTCTCGGTCATCACCGTATCGAGCATGCCGAAGGCAGTGCTCGGCGCGATCCCGTCGCTCAGCGTGACGACGTCGGCGACCGAGTCGACGATCTGGCTGTTGACGGTCCCTTCCTCGTTCATGCCTCATCCTCCCTTGGCGGCTTCGGCCACGCCGACGGCGATGATCAGGGCCACGACCTGGACGGTGGCCGCTTCGCCGATGGCCTGGCCCCGCTGCTGCGCGGCGGCCGCATTCTCCATCGCCAGGCCGATCGAATTGGCCATGGCGAGGTAGGTCATTCCCATTGCGGCGGCGGGCGCCAGGCCGACCGTCAGCATCGAAGCCGTCACCGGTGCTCCCGGCATGCGCGCGCGCCCCGCAATGGGTCAGCCGGCCGGCGCGACCGCGCCGGCGCGGAGTTAGACGAGGCCCCTCCGCAGGATGCCCGCGGAGACCACGCCCGTGGTGGCGTCGTTCACCGACAGCAGGGTCGACACGCCCTGCGTCGTCGACGCCTGCATGGTGACATAGCTCTGCTGCTGGTTGTTGGTGGCGTTGTGCGCGGCATTGGACAGGGCCTGGCTGGTGACGACGAACAGATTGCCCGTCGCCACGGCCGGAGAATCCCCGAGCACCTTGGTGTTGACCTGGGTGATCGAGTCCGAGATCGCGTCGTTGACATGGGTGGGATAGGCCATTCTCGTTTCTCCTTCAGTTCATCCTGTCCGGGGCGGGCCGCGGCGGCATGCCGCGATCAGCCGCCGAGGATCTTCTTGGTGGCGATGCCGGTGGTGGCGGTGTCGATCGAATAGAGCAGGGCGACGCCCTGGGTGGTCGCCGCCTGCGCCGTCACGTACATTTGCTGCTGCGCCATGGTGGCGTTGTGGGCCGCATTGGCCAGCGCCTGGGCGGTGGCCTGGTAGAGATTGCCCATCGCGACCGCCGGCGCGCTGCCGATCGACTGGGTATTGGCCTGGGTCACCGAGTCGGTGATCTGACTGTTGACGTGGGTCGGAAAGGCCATGGTTCGCTATCCCTGGTCGGCGGGTTGAAGGCGGCCGGATCAGCTCTTGAGGATGTCCTCGGTGGCGATGCCGGTGGAGGCCGTGTCGAGCGCATAGAGCGTCGCCACCCCCATCGTCGTCGCCGCCTGGGCGAGCACGAAGCTCTGCTGCTGGGCGGCGCTCACATTGTGGGCGGTGTTGGCCAGCGCCTGGGCGGTGGCCTGGTAGAGGTTGCCCATCGCGATCGCCGGCGCGTCGCCCAGGACCTTGGTATTGGCCTGGGTGACGGAGTCGGTGATCTGGTCGTTGACCGCCGTGGGATATGCCATCTCGGACTCCTTTCTATTCGCTGGTCAGGCGGGGCTCGCGCGCGGGGCGCGGCCGCGCCGGACCTCAGACGAGGGCGCCGCTCGCGGGCTGGCCGCTCCTCAGAATGTCCTCGGTGGCGACGCCGGTCGACGCGGTGTCGATCGCATAGAGCGTGGCGACGCCCATCGTCGTCGCCGCCTGGCTGGTGACGTAGCTCTGCTGCTGGCTGTTGGTCGCGTTGTGCGCGGCGTTCGACAGCGCCTGAGCGGTCGCCTGATAGAGGTTGCCCAGCGCCATTGCCGGGGAGTCGCCGAGGACCTTGGTATTGGCCTGGGTGATCGAGTCGGTGATCGCCGAGTTCACATGGGTCGGGAATGCCATTTCGGGTTCCTTCCTGTTCGCGGGCTATGCGCGGCGGCGCGCGGGCGCGGCCGCGCCAGACCTCAGACGAGGGCGCCGCTGGCGGGCTGGCCGCTCCTGAGAATGTCTTCGGTGGCGACGCCGGTCGACGCGGTGTCGATCGCATAGAGCGTCGCGACGCCCATCGTCGTCGCCGCCTGGCTGGTGACGTAGCTCTGCTGCTGGGCGTTGGTCGCGTTGTGCGCGGCATTGGACAGCGCCTGGGCGGTGGCCTGGTAGAGGTTGCCCATCGCGATCGCCGGCGCGTCGCCCAGCACCTTGGTATTGGCCTGGGTGATCGAGTCGGTGATCTGGTCGTTGACGTGGGTGGGATAGGCCATGATTGTCTTCTCCTCGAATTCGCGTTCGTCGATCGCCGTCGATCGGGATGAACGGGGCGAGAATAAGCTGGCGCCGGAAGGGAAGATTGGCCGAATCAACGGAATATGCCGCGCCGACGCGCAAAGGCGCGGGCGCGAATCGGCGCAATCGCTCAACCCGGACTTTTCGCTGATTTCCCCGCTGCGCACTTGCGCCTGAGTCGGGACGCGGCAAAGGATCGCGGCCGGAAGGAGCGACTCGTGCCCGCTGGGAAGATCCATGTCGGCGTCGGCGGCTGGGATTTCGATCCCTGGCGCGGGACGTTCTATCCCCCGGGGCTGGCGAAGACGAGGCAGCTCGAGCATCTGGCGACGCGGCTGACCGCGACCGAGATCAACGCCACTTATTACAAGCTGCAATCGCCCGAGCTGTTCGCGCGCTGGGCCGGGATGGTGCCCGACGGCTTCAGGTTCGCGATCAAGGCGTCGCGCTTCTGCACCAACCGCAAGGCGCTCGGCGAGGCGGCGGAATCGATCGGCAAATTCTGCGCCCAGGGCTTTACCGAGCTCGGCGACAGGCTCGGGCCGATCCTGTGGCAGATGATGCCGACCAAGCGCTTCGATCCCGACGAGATACGCGACTTCTTCCAGTTGCTGCCGACCAGCCGGGAGGGGGTGAGGCTGCGCCACGCGATCGAGCCGCGGCACGAAAGCTTCCAATGCCGCGAGTTCGTGGCGATGGCGCGCGCCGCCGATGTCGGAATCGTCATCGCCGAGCACGAGACCTATCCCCAGATCGCCGATCTGAGCTCGGATTTCGTCTATGCCCGGCTGCAATGCGCGCGCGAGGAGGAGCCGGCCGGCTACAGCCCGGCGGCGCTCGACCGCTGGGCCGAGGCGGCGCGCGGCTGGGCGGCGGGCGAGAGCCCGGCGGGGCTAAAACATGTCAGCGACGCGTCGGCGCCGGTCCGCCCGCGCGACGCCTATCTCTTCTTCATAAGCGGCGCCAAGGTCCGCAATCCCCTTGCCGCCGAAAGCCTGATCGGACGACTTCGATGAAACTCGATTCCCATTCTCCCATCGACGGCACTCTGCTCGGCCAGGTCGAGGCCGCGAGCCCGGCGGAAGTCGCGGCCGCGGTCGGCCGGGCGCACGAGGCCTTCCTCGCCTGGCGCCTGGTGCCGCCGCCGCGGCGCGGCGAGCTGGTCCGGCTGTTCGGCGACGTGCTCCGGGAAGAGAAAGACAGCCTCGGCCGGCTGGTCAGCAGGGAAAGCGGCAAGATCCTCTCCGAAGGGCTCGGCGAGGTCCAGGAGATGATCGACATTTGCGACTTCGCCGTCGGGCTTTCGCGCCAGCTCTACGGCCTCACCATCGCCACCGAGCGGCCCGGCCACCGGATGATGGAGACCTGGCACCCGCTGGGAGTGGTCGGGGTCATCTCGGCGTTCAACTTCCCGGTCGCGGTCTGGGCCTGGAATGCCTGCCTGGCGTTCGTCTGCGGCGATGCCGTGGTCTGGAAGCCGTCCGAGAAGACGCCGATGTGCGCGGCGGCGGTGGCGGACCTGTTCGCGCGCGCGGCGGCAAGGTTCGGCGACGCGCCCGCGGGGCTGCTCGAGGTCGTGCAGGGCGGGCGCGAGGTCGGCGAGGCGCTGGCCGACGATCCCCGCCTGCCGCTGCTTTCGGCGACCGGCTCGACCCGGATGGGACGCGCGGTGGGGCCGCGGCTGGCGGCGCGGTTCGGCCGGGCGCTGCTCGAGCTCGGCGGCAACAATGCGATGATCGTCGCGCCCTCGGCCGATCTCGGCCTCGCCGAGCGGGCGATCGCCTTCGCGGCGATGGGGACGGCGGGGCAGCGCTGCACGACCTTGCGCCGGCTGTTCGTCCACGAGGAGATTTACGACGCGCTGGTGCCGAGGCTGAAGCAGATCTGGTCGAGCGCGAAGGTCGGCGACCCGCTGGCGGAAGGGACTTTGGTCGGCCCGCTGATCGACCAAGCGGCGGCGCAGGCGATGCAGCGGGCGCTGGCGGAGGCGACCGAGCAGGGCGGCCGAATCCATGGCGGCGAGCGGCTCGAGGGCTGCTACGTCCGGCCCGCTCTGGTCGAGATGCCGGGGCAAAGCGAGGTGATGCGGACCGAGACGTTCGCGCCGATCCTCTACGTGCTGCGCTACGCCATGCTCGAGCAGGCGATCGCGCTCCAGAACGACGTGCCGCAGGGGCTCGCCTCGTCGATCTTCACCACCGATCTGCGCGAGGCGGAGACGTTCCTCTCGGCGGCCGGCTCGGACTGCGGCATCGCCAACGTCAATATCGGCCCCTCGGGCGCCGAGATCGGCGGCGCGTTCGGCGGCGAGAAGGAAACGGGCGGCGGCCGCGAGAGCGGCTCGGACGCCTGGCGCGCCTACATGCGCCGCGCCACCAACACGATCAATTACAGCCGCGATCTGCCGCTCGCGCAAGGGGTGGATTTCTCGATTCCGGAGGCGGATTCCCGCGGACAAGGTTAATTTCCGACCCGCAGGTTACTCTGAGCAATTTGTTAACTGGTGGGGTGGTAATCCTCCGGGCGCTCGGGGGAATTTGAATTGAGATACTCGCGCAAAGTCGGGCCTCCTATCGTGTCTGCCGCGGTGGCAACGCTTGTTCTGACGAACTTCGCCACCGTCAGCATCATCAAGGACGACGCCTCCAGCCGGTTCGAGCTGTTCAGCTCGATCTGGCCGATCGCGCTCACCTCCGCCGTCGCCGTCATCCTCGTCATGTCGTTCCTCTACAAATCCCTGGTCGACCTGGTCGACGAGCTCGAGGCGCGCGAGGCCTCCGCCCAGCACCAGGCGCTGCACGACCAGCTGACCGGGCTCGCCAACCGGGCCCTGCTCGAGGACCGCCTCTCCCAGGCCCTCACCCGCTATCGCCGCTCGGGCGAGCAGGTCGCCCTCCTGATGCTCGATCTCGACCGCTTCAAGCAGGTCAACGACACGCTCGGGCACAATGCCGGCGACAAGCTCGTCGCCGAGGTCGGCGACCGGCTGCGCTCATTGCTGCGCGAGACCGACACCGTCGCCCGCATCGGCGGCGACGAGTTCGCGATCGTCCAGGTCAGCCCGAAGGGCGAGGCCGACGTCCGGCGGCTCTGCGAGCGGATCATCGCGGTGATCCGCAAGCCGTTCATCATCGGCGACCGCGAGGCGCGGGTCGGAGTCTCGATCGGCGCGGTCTTCGCCAGCAAGGAGGTCGCCGAAGCCTCCGAGCTGCTGCGCAAGGCCGACATCACCATGTACCGCGCCAAGGCCGCGGGCCGCGACTGCTTCCGCATCTTCACCGAGGCGATGGACGCCGACGTCCAGCGCCGCGACCAGATCGAATCCTCGCTGCGCAGCCAGCTGCGCGACGGCGCCGGCCCCGATCTCCACTTCCAGCCGATCATCGGCAGCCGCGGCAGGGTGACCGGGCTCGAAGGCCTGGTCCGCTGGGATCATCCGTCGCTCGGCACGATCGCCCCCAACGAGCTGATCCCGATCGCCGAGGAGTGCGGCGTGATCGACGATCTCGGCGAATTTGCGTTCCGCGACGCCTGCCGGATGGCCAGGCTCTGGCCCGACCTCAACATCGCGGTGAACCTGTCGCCGATGCAGTTCCGGGTGCCGCGCTTCGCGGCGCGGCTGCGCGCGATCGCCGACGAGGAGGGGGTCGCGCCGACCCAGCTCGAGCTCGAGATCACCGAGAGCCTGTTCATCGAGCATGGCTCGCTCTGCGGCCAGACCATCCAGGAGCTGCGCCGCGACGGCTTCCGCATCGTCCTCGACGATTTCGGCACCGGCTATTCCTCGCTCTCCTGCCTGCGCCGCTTCCCCGTCGACAAGATCAAGCTCGACCGCTCGTTCATCGACATCGCCGCGCGCGACCAGAGCGTCGCCATCATCCGCGCCGCGGTCACGCTCGGCCACGCGATGGACCTCGAGGTCGTCGCCGAGGGCATTTCCTGCCGCGAGGAGGAGCAGATCGCGCTCGAGGCCGGCTGCGACGGCCTGCAGGGCCATCTCTACGCGCCCGCGATGCCGGTCGCCGCGATCGCGCCCTTCCTCGCTTCGCTGGAGAAGTCGACCTCGATCTCCGACGCCGCCTGAAGGCGACGCGCACGGTCGAAATGACTGGCGCGCCCGCGCCGCCTTGACTAGGTTCCCGCCACTTCCAAGAGAACAGGAGGGCAGGGATGAATACCCGGACATTCGCACTGATTTTCGGCATCGTCTTTCTCGCGGTCGGCGTGGCGGGCTTCGTGCCCCAGCTCGTCTCTCCGCCCGAAGGCGGCGCCATGAACATGGGCGGCGGCGAGGACATGGGCATGCTGCTCGGCATGTTCCCGGTCAACAAGTGGCACAATATCGTCCACCTCCTGTTCGGCCTCTGGGGGCTGCTCGCGTCGCGCTCGGGCCCGGGCGCGGTCACCTATGCGCGCGGCGTCGCGATCATCTACGCGGTGCTGACGGCCTGCGGCCTGATCCCGAGCCTGTGGTCGCTCGGCGGCTTCGTGCCGCTCTACGGCAACGACGTCTGGCTGCACGGCGCCATCGCCGTCGTCGCGGCCTATTTCGGCTGGGTGAACCGCAGCCCCGCCACGACCTACTGATCGGACCCGGTGGCCCGGGGCGGCTCCGCATTTCGTCGCGGAGCCGCCTCGGTTCGTCGCACAAAATAAACAGTCTAGCGCAGCTTCCCCTCGGGGAGTAAGAGTGGCGCATGACACGTGCATTCCGCCTTTCGGCCCTCGCCATCCTGCTCGCCTCGCCCACCATGCCCGGTGCGATTCAGACCGCCGCGCGCGCCCAGTCGCAGGCCCCGGCGCAGCCCCAGCCCGGCGGCATGGTCGCGCTGAATCCGCAGCCCGAGCCTCCCGGCAATTGGCGGCGCGAAACGGCGCAGGAGCTGCTCCGCTATATCGATCAGGTCGGCCAGGAGGGCCTCGACCCTTCGGATTATGGCGCGGACCGGCTGCGCGAGGCGATCGCCGGCAGCGACGACGCGGCGCTCACGCAGGTGGCGACGCCGATCTTCCTGCGGCTCGTTTCCGATCTGAGCGGCGGCTCGGTGCGCGGCCGCGGCCGGGTCGACTGGCACATGACCGATCCGACGCTCGATGCCGCCGGCCAGCAGCGGCTGCTCGCCCAGGTCATCCGCGGCGGCGGCGTCGGCGCGGCGCTCGATTCGCTGCTGCCGGTCCATCCGCAATATGCGGGCCTCAAGCGCGCGCTCGCGGCGACGCCGGAGAGCGACAGCGCGCGCCGCGACATCATCCGCACCAACATGGAGCGCTGGCGCTGGATGCCGCGCAACCTCGGGCCCCGCCACGTCCTCGTCAACGTCCCGGCCTTCACCGCCGCTCTGGTCGAGGACGGCCGGGTGCTGGCGCGCCATCGCGCCGTGGTCGGCAAGAGGACCACGCCGACGCCGCAGCTCAACGCCCAGATCACCGCCGTCACGCTCAACCCCTGGTGGAACGTGCCGCAGAGCATCATCGCCGAGAATGGCGGCCATTTCGGCGCCGGCTACGAGGTCCGGCGCACCGCCGGCGGGATCAGCGTGCGCCAGCCGCCGGGGCCGCGCAACGCGCTCGGCCGGGTCAAGATCGAAATGCCGAACGAGCACGCCATCTACCTGCACGACACGCCCTCGCAGGCCTTGTTCGGCCGGCCCGTGCGCGCATTCAGCCATGGCTGCATCCGCACCCAGAACGTCCGCGATTTCGCGGCCCTGCTGCTCGCCCCGACCGGGCAGTGGGACCGGGCGCAGATCGACCGCGGCATCGACACCGGCCGCAACCAGTCGGTGCCGCTGGCGGCGCCGATTCCGGTCTATATCGCCTATTTCACCGCGGCGGCGACCAGCGACGGCGACGTCGTCACCTATGGCGACGTCTACGGCCGCGACGGGCCCGTTCGCCAGGCGCTGAACGCCGGCGGCCGCAGGGTGCAGCAGGCCAGCAACTAGGGGTCCATACCCGGTACCCGAGGCGGTCGTGACGGGCTGGCATTTGTTGTCCGGCAAGGAGCGAGGAGGGAGCGATGCTTGATGCATCGTGACCGACGCTGCGACGCCGTCCGGGCGGCAAAGGACAGCCCGCCGCTCTGCGGTCGGCCGGAGAAGCCGGCTGGGGGCGTCGAGTGCCTCGGACGGGTATCCTGACCCGCCCTTCGGCGCTCTCCTTCCCAGTCGGCTTCTCCGGCCGATCACGGCCACCTCGGGTACCGGGTATGGACCCTACCGGCGCGGCGAGGGTTCTTCCGGCTGAGGGATTCAGCCGGGAGCTTCGCCATGGCCCATCATTCATCCTACTGGAACGCGACCGCGCCCGCGTCGGACTATCCCGCGCTCGAGGGCGAGATCGAAACCGACGTCGCGATCGTCGGCGGCGGCATCGTCGGCGTGACGACGGCGCGGATGCTCGCCGATCGCGGGCTCAAGGTGGCGCTGGTCGAGGGACGGCGGATCGGCGAGGGGGTGACCGGCCGGTCGACCGCCAAGATCACCTCGCAGCACAACATCGCCTACACCATCATCGAGCGCAAGTTCGGCGAGAAGGGCGCGCGGCTCTACGCCGACGCCAACGAAACCGGGGTGCGCACGATTTGCGACCTGGTCGCGCGCCACGGCATCGCCTGCAACCTCGAGCGCCGGCACGCCTTCACCTACACCAGGGACGAGGACGAGATCGACCGGATCGAAGCGGAGGCCGGGCTGGCCATCCGGCTCGGCCTGCCGGCGCTGCTGACCCGCGACACCGGCCTGCCGTTCGCGGTCAAGGCGGCGATGCGCTGGGACGACCAGGCGCAATTCCATCCCACCCGCTACGTCAAGGGCCTGGCCGCGACCCTTGCCGGCGACGGCTGCCGGCTGTTCGAGCAGTCGCGCGTGATCGACTGGGACCCGCGCCGGATCGCCACCGACCGGGGCGTCGTCAAGGCGCGCCACGTGGTGATGGCGACCCACCTCCCGCTCGGCCAGACCGGCCTGTTCTATGCCGAGGCCTATCCGCACATGCACCCGGTGATCATGGGCCGCGCCGATCGGTCGCGGGTCCCGCCCGGCATGTATATCAGCGTCGAAACGCCGCGCCGTTCGATGCGCGGGCACCGCGACGACGAGGGTGGCGACTGGATGATCTTCACCGGCCCCTCGTTCAAGCACGGCCATGTCGACGCGGAGCGCGAGAGCTTCGAGGACCTCGAGGAATTCGCGCTCGAGCAGTTCGGCGTCGCCGCAGACTATCGCTGGACCAACGAGGATTACACGCCGATCGACCATGTCCCGTTCATCGGCTGGTCCTCGTCGCTCGGAGAATCCTGCCTGGTGGCGACCGGCTTCAACGCCTGGGGCATTTCCAACGGCACCGCCGCCGCGATCCTGATCGCCGACCTGATCGAGGGCCGCGACAATGAATGGCTGAAGCTGTTCGACGCGACCCGGATCAAGCCGATCGCGGGGGCGAAAGAATTCGTCGCCGGCACCGCGTCGACCGCCTCGCATCTGGTCGGCGGCTATCTGGCGCGCAAGCCGCACGACTTCGACGAGCTCGCACCCGGCACGGCGGCGATCCTCAAGATCGACGGGCATAATGTCGCGGGCTATCGCGACGAGACGGGCGCGCTGCACGCGGTGTCGGCGGTCTGCACCCACATGGGCTGCCTGGTCGGCTGGAACGAGACCGACAAGGGGTGGGACTGCCCTTGCCACGGCTCGCGCTTCGCGCTCGACGGCAGCGTCATCCACGGACCCGCGGTAAAGCCGCTCGAGGCGGTGAAGGTGGACGAGCCGGCCGAAGCCTAAGCGAGGCGGTCGGCGTAGAGGAAGCGGCCGGGGCCGAGCCGTTCGAGCACTTCCTGGAGGCTCGCATGGGACATGGCGAAGCAGCCTTCGCTGCGGCCGAGGCGGCCGGTCGAGGCGAGCACGTCGGGCTCGGCATACCAGGCGGAGTGGACGACGATCGCCCGCGCCTCGGCATTGCTGTTGCTCATGTCGAGCCCCTTGACGCGCATCGCGCGGCCGTAATGGCCCGGATAATAATCGCCCGTCACATAAGCGCCGTTCGAGCTCGCTTCGGAGCCGGGCAGGTTCGAGAAACGCTGCAGGAAGCCGGTATGCCCGGGATCCGAGCCGCGGCCGTGCGCGACGAAATGGCGCGAGACGCGGCCGCTATTGGTGTCGAGCAGGAAGAAGCGCGGCTCCGCCGACGCCTTGGCGAAGTCGACGATGCCGACGACGTCGATATGGTCGAGAGAGGCGCGGTGCCGGTCGAACGCGGCCCGGGCACGGGCGACCATGCGGGCATCGATCACCGGATCGACGGCGACGCGCGGCCGCGCCGGAACCGGCCCCGCTAGGCTACGCGGCTCGCCGACGGCGGCGAGAAGCGGCGACGACATGGCGGCGAGCGCGCCCGCGGCGGCTCCGGCCTCGATCATCTGCCGACGTGACAACAGCATGTTGGAATACCCTCCCCGGTCCGATCGGAACCTAAGTATTTTCCCCTTCCGCCTCAACGAGCTGGCCGATCGGATCGACTCGACTCGTCGCGGGCAGGCCGTCATTCGCCGCATTGTGGCGGGCCAAGTCTTAAGCGTTTTTAGCAGTCGGCGACGAAGCGTTGCGGAACTGCGGCGAATGACGGGCGTCTGGGCCGGAGGAAGGAATTGGTGAGCCCTTGCCCGGTTTTTCCCGCCTCGGCCTGTCGCCGCCCCTGCCGCCGATGGAGGCGAAGCTGGTCGACTCCCTGCCCGAGGAGGGCGGCTGGCAGTTCGAGCCCAAATGGGACGGCTTTCGCTGCCTCGTCTTCCGCGACGGCGGCGAGATCGAGCTTCAGTCCAAGGCCGGGCGGCCGCTCGGCCGCTACTTCCCCGAGGTTGTCGCCCAGATCGCGGCGCTTCCGGCCGGCCGCTTCCTCGTCGACGGCGAGCTGATCATCGCGATCGGCGGCATGCTCTCGTTCGAGGCGCTGCAATTGCGGCTGCATCCGGCGGAAAGCCGAGTGCGCAGGCTGGCCGCCGAAACTCCCGCCAGGCTGATGCTGTTCGATTGCCTCGCCATGGCGAGCGGGCCGCTGGTCGCGGCGCCGCTGGCCGAGCGGCGCGCGGCGCTGGAGGCTTTTCACCGCCGCGCGAACAGCGCCGAGCTGCTGCTGTCGCCCTGCACGCTGGACCGCGCGCTCGCCCTGTCGTGGCTCGGCGGCGCCGGCGGCGCGCTCGACGGCGTCGTCGCCAAGCGCCGCGACGAGCCCTATCGGCCCGGCGAGCGGGCGATGCTCAAGGTCAAGCAATTGCGCACCGCCGACTGCGTGGTCGGCGGCTTCCGCTACGCGGCCGAGGGCGGGGAGGTCGGCTCGCTGCTGCTCGGGCTCTACGATGACGAAGGCAGGCTCGACCATGTCGGCTTCACCTCGGCCATCGCGGCGGCGGAACGGGCGGCGCTGACCCGCCGGCTGGAGAAGCTGGTCGAGCCCCCCGGCTTCACCGGCCGCGCGCCGGGTGGGCCAAGCCGCTGGAGCACCGACCGGACCGGCCAATGGGTGCCCTTGCGGCCGGAGCTGGTCGCCGAGGTGCGCTACGATCACGTCACCGGCGACCGCTTCCGCCACGGCACCAAATTCCTGCGCTGGCGTCCGGACAAGGCGCCGGAGCAATGCCGGATGGACCAGCTCAGCTCGGAAGCGGCCCCCGCGGAGTTGGGCTCGCTTGCTGGAGTCGGGCTTCGGAAGCGGCCCTGATCATGCGCTTGCCGGTTTCCTCGGCGGCGTCCGCGGTCAGGGTGACGGCGACACCGTCCGGTCCCTCGACGATGACGATGCCCTGCTCCGCATTGACGTCGCTCGGCTCCGAATGGGATGTGACCGGTTCCATGACGGACCCTCCTCTCGCCAACAACCCGCGCCCGGCGCCATCCGTTCCTCTCTAAATGGAGGTAGATTCTGTTGCGCTTTGCGGCCGCAGCAACCATTTGAAGGGCGATTCCGGCAAATGCCCGCAAATCTGAAGGATGGTCCCCTGAAACAGCATAGCGTTTACGTCATCGACGACGACCGCGACGTCCGCCGTTCGCTGAGCTTCATGCTGAGCGCCGCCGAAATCCGCTCGCATCCGTTCGGCAGCGGGCTCGACTTCCTCGAGGCGCTGCCCGACCTCGAGCCCGGCTGCATCCTCCTCGACCTCAGGATGCCGCAGATGGACGGGTTCGAGGTGATGGACGCGCTCGCCGAGCGCAAGGTCGACTGGCCGGTGATCGTGATGACCGGCCATGGCGAGGTGCCGGTCGCGGTCCGGGCGATGAAACTGGGCGCGGTCGACTTCGTCGAAAAGCCCTTCTCCGAGCAGGCGCTGCTCGGCTGCTTCAACCAGGCCTTCGGCCTGCTCAAGGACCGCGAGGCGGCGGGCCGCCGCCGCCGCGAGGCGCACGAACGGGCCGCCCTGCTGACCGGCCGTGAGAAGGAGGTGTTGCGGAGCCTCCTCGCCGGCCAGTCCAACAAGGAGATCGCCCAGTCGCTCGGGATCAGCCTGAGGACGGTCGAGATGCATCGCGGCAACATGATGGACCGGCTCCAGGCCTCGAGCCTCGCCGAGGCGCTCACCCTCGCGCTCGAAGCCGGGATCGAGCCGGCCCAGGCGCCGGCGGGCTGAGGAATGGCCGAAGCCTCTTCCGATCCCGGCCGAGAGGCGGATGAGCGGCTGCGGCAAAGCGAGGAAATGCACCGGCTCACGCTGGAGCTGACCCAGCAGATCGTGTGGACGACCGAGGCCGACGGCAGCGGCCTGATCATGAGCGACCGCTATCGGGAGCTGACCGGCATCGAGGACGCCGCCGATTCCGCGGACTCGATCCATCCGGACGACCGCGCCGGCGTCCTGGAGCTCTGGGGAGCCGCGCTCGAATCGGGCCGGCCGTTCGACGTCGAATGCCGGTTGCGGATGAGGGACGGGATCTTCCGCTTCTTCCACATCCGCGGCGTTCCCCACCGCGACGAGCAGGGGCGGATCCTGCGCTGGTACGGAATCACCGCCGACGTCGACGATCAGAAGCAGGCGGAGATCGCCCGGCTCGACATGGAGGAGCGCTACCGGCTCGCGCAGGAGGCGACCAACGACGCGATCTGGGACCACGACTTCACCGACGCGACGATCGAGTGGAGCGAGAACGCCGCCGCGATCCTCGGCGTGGCGCAGCTGCGGCTGGGACGCACGCCGGCCTCGTGGTGGGAGGAGCGCATCCACCCCGACGAGAAGCTGAGCCTGCTGAGGAGCCTGTCGGACGCGATCGGCGGCAGCAGCCGGCGCTGGTCGGGCACCTACCGCTTCCGCCGCGACGACGGCTCCTATGCCGACGTGCTCGACCGCGGCTTCATCATCCGCGACTCGGAAGGCCGCGCGGTCCGGGCGGTGGGGGCGATCTCGGACGTGACCGAGCGCCATCGCGCGGAGGCCGAAATCCGCCGGATGCAGGCCGAGCTGATCCACGTTTCGCGGCTGAGCGCGATGGGGGCGATGGCTTCGACGCTCGCGCACGAGCTCAACCAGCCGCTCGCCGCGGTGACCAATTTCGTGAGCGGCGCCAAGCGCATCGCCGAAAATCCCGAGGTGCCGCGCTCGGTGCTCGCCGAGGCGCTCGAGGGCGCGGAGACTGCCGCCCGCCGCGCCGCGCAGATCCTGCGCCGAGTCCGCGACCTGGTTTCGCGCGGCAAGGTGTCGGTGCGCACCGAGCATCTGCCGCAGCTGATCGACGAAGCCTGCGTGCTCGCCTTCATCGACGCCGAGGCGCGCGGCATCCCGCACCGGCTCGAGCTCGATCCCGCCGCCCAGTGGGTCCGCGCCGACCGGATCCAGATCCAGCAGGTGTTGATCAACCTCGTCCGCAACGCGGTCGAGGCGATCGGCGAGGGGGACCGGCGCGAGATCGTGATCGCCAGCCGGCCGAACGGCAAGATGGTCGAGATCGAGATCGCCGATACCGGCACCGGGATCGCCTTCGACAATCCCGACGATCTGTTTTCGGAGTTCGTCACCACCAAGAGCGGCGGCATGGGGATCGGCCTGCCGATCAGCCGGACGATCGTCGAGGCGCATGGCGGCCAGATCTGGGGGGAGAACCGGCCGGGCGGCGGCGCCGTCTTCCGCTTCACCCTGCCGCGCGGCCGCACCCGGCAGCAGCGCTGAAAGGAGCTCAACATGGCGGAAGAACAGGCGATTCTGGCGGGCGGCTGCTTCTGGTGCACCGAAGCGGTGTTCAAGGATCTGATCGGCGTGTCGTCGGTCGAAAGCGGCTATGTCGGCGGCCATGTCGCGAGCCCGACCTATCGCGAGGTCTGCGGCGGCGATACCGGCCATGCCGAGGCGATCCGGGTGACCTTCGATCCCGCCCTCGTCTCCTACGACGATCTGCTCGACGTCCATTTCGCGACCCACGACCCGACCCAGCTGAACCGCCAGGGCAACGACGTCGGCACGCAATATCGTTCGGCGATCTTCCCGGCCTCGCCCGAGCAGGAAGCGGCGGCGCGGCGCGGCATCGCGCGGGCGGCGGAAGGCTGGCCGGCACCGGTCGTCACCACCATCGAGCCGCTCGGCGAGTGGTGGCCGGCGGAGGATTATCACCAGGATTATTGGGCCGGCGAAGGCCAAAGCAGCCCCTATTGCCTGGCCGTCATCCCGCCCAAGCTGCAGAAGCTGCGCAAGCGCTTCGCCGACCGGCTCAAGGACGAGGCGGCCGCCTCTACCTGACCTTCACCACCGCCGCGATGCCGAGATGGTCGGAGCAGTTCCGGCGGAAATCGGCCGACGAGGCCGGGCTGAGGACGCCGGCCGCGAAGGTCAGGCTGGTGCTGCAGGCGCCCTGCGCGGGCAGCGCGGCCAGCGTCACCTGGATGCGCGCGTCGTCGAAGATGAAATGATCATAGGGGTTGGAGGGGACGCCCTGGGAATTGAGGCTGGTCTTGACGTTCGGAGTCGCGCCCAGGCGGGTGAAGCCGGCATTGGCGGCCAGGGTCTGGAACGCCGCGTCGGTGGCGGTGAGGTTCCAGTCGCCGAGCACGACCGCATTGTCGCTGGTCTGCGTGCAGCCGGCCGGGGCGGCGGCGCGCAGCCGGGCGATGATGTTGCCGATCTCGGCGATTTCGGCGCGGCGCGAGGCGAGGCCGCTGCTGCCGGAGCCGAAGGTCGCGTGGAAGTTCAGGAACCAGATCAGGCGCGGGCTGCCGCCGGTGGCGTCGCGGACCAGGGTCGCGTCGGGCGGGCGCTGGACGACGACCCCGGCGGTGATCAGCGACGCGGTATCGACCTGGCAGACGATGCCGAGATGGTTGCCGCTGTCGTTGACGAGGATCGCCCCGTAGCGCTCGAGATAGGAGGTCGTTCCTTTCAGCGGACCGAAATGGACGGTGCCGCCCGCGGGCCGGATCGCGGCCGCGTCGGCCTGCGACATCACCTCCTGCAGGAAGGTCAGCTGGGGCAGGCTGTTGCCCGGCCAGGCCGCCAGCGCTCGCACCCACGCATTCTTGTTGGGGATGTAATTGGGCACCGAGCTGCTGCCCTGGCCGAGATGGAGGGCGTTTTGCGAGACCACGAGGACGTCCGCGGTAGCGGAGGCGGGGAGCATTCCCGCGGCGATCAGCAGCAGCGAGCGGCGCAACCAGGCGATGTTCATGATGACCTCCCCGCGATCGGAATCGGCGGAGATCAGGAGGCGCGCTGGGCTGGCGGTGCTTCAATTCGAGATTGGTCCGATATGGGAACGAATCGGCCTGGCCCGACGGCGCGCGCGAGAGATAATTATGTCCGAAATGGATGGATCAGCGGCGCGGCGCGGCGGCGCGGCGCAGGCGATCGTTGATCGCGGCGCCGAGCCCCGCATCCGGGATCGGCGCGACGGCGATCCTCGAAGCCGCGGCGGACTCGGCCTGATGGAGCCTTTCGAACAGATTGGCGGCGGCTTCGACCAGATCGCCCGAAGCGCTGAGAGTGGCGTCGCCGGCAATCGGGCCGAAGCCGATCAGCCATTCGCCGGCCCGGGCCGATTCGGCGTCGAGGCGCAGCGGCTTCGCCGGGGCATAATGGCTGCGCAGCTGGCCGGGCGCCTCGATCGCGCCGCCGCCGCCCGGCGCCAGGCCGAGGTCGATCGGACCCGGCCGCAGCAGCCGGAGCGCGCCGCCGTCGGCGGCGACGATCGTCGATTCGAGCCCGTGCGCGGTCGGCCCGCCGTCGACGATCAGCGCGATGCGGCCGCCGAGGCTCGCCAGCACATGGCCGGCGCGGGTCGGGCTGATCCCGCCGCTGGCATTGGCGGAAGGGGCCGCGAGCGGCCGCGCCGCGGCGTCGAGCAGGTCGCGCATCGCCGGATGCGCCGGCGCGCGGATCGCGACCGTGGGCAGGCCGGCGGTGACCAGCGACGCGATCGGCGCGTCGGGCCGGAGCGGCAGGACGAGGGTGAGCGGCCCGGGCCAGTGGCGCCCGGCGAGCGTGGCCGCCTCGTCGTCGAAGAAAGCGATTTCCGAGGCTTGCCGGAGGTCTTTGACGTGGACGATCAGGGGGTTGAAGCCGGGCCGCCCCTTGGCTTCGTAGATGCGCGCGACCGCCTCGCCGTTCGTCGCGTCGGCGGCGAGGCCGTAGACCGTCTCGGTCGGCATCGCCACCGGCAGTCCGGCCGCGACCAGCCGCGCCGCCTCGGCGATCGCGGCCGGGCCGTAGGGCAGGATGCGGGTGTTTTGCGCGCTCACCGGGCCGGGCTATAGCGCGCATTCCCTCCGCGCAACTTTACGGGATCCCCGATGAGCTATGCCGCCCCGACCGCCGAACAGATGTTCGTGCTCGATCATGTCGTCGGCATCGCCGACCTGGTCGACGACCGCGACCTGGTCGCCGCGATCGTCGAGGGGGCGGGGCAGTTCGCGGCCGGGGAGTTCGCGCCCCTGAACCGCTCGGGCGACGAGGTCGGCGCGAGATGGTCGCCCGAGGGGGTGACCATGCCGCCCCGGTTCAGGGAGGCGTATCGCGCCTATGTCGAGGGCGGCTGGGGCACGCTCGCCGGGCCCGAGGCGCATGGCGGGCAGGGGCTGCCGCTGGCGCTGGCGAGCGTGGTGATGGAGGATCTCGGCTCGGCCAACATGGGCTTTTCGCTGGTGATGATGCTGACCCCGGCCGCGGTCGAGGCGCTGAGGCATCACGGCACGGGCGAGCTCCAGCAGGCCTGGCTTCCCAAATTGATCACCGGCGAATGGACCGGGACGATGAACCTGACCGAGTCGCAGGCCGGGTCGGACGTCGGCGCACTGAAGACGCGGGCGGAGCCGGCCGGCGACGGCAGCTACCGGATCACCGGGCAGAAGATCTTCATTACCTTCGGCGAGCACGACCTTGCCGACAATATCGTCCACCTCGTCCTCGCCCGCCTGCCGGACGCGCCGCAGGGCACGCGCGGCATCTCGCTTTTCCTCGTCCCCAAGATCCTGCCCGACGGCACGAGGAACGACGTCCGCTGCGTCTCGATCGAGCACAAGCTCGGCATCCACGCTTCCCCGACCTGCGTGATGGCCTTTGGCGACGAGGGCGGCGCCACCGGCTGGCTGATCGGCGAGGAGAATAAGGGCATGGCGGCGATGTTCACGATGATGAACAACGCGCGTCTCAACGTCGGCCTCCAGGGCGTGTCGATCGCCGAGCGGGCCACCCAGCAGGCGGTCGCCTATGCGCTGGAGCGGGTGCAGGGCAGCCGCGAGGGACGGCCGGCGCGGATCGTCGAATTCCCCGACGTGCGGCGGATGCTCTTGAGGATGAAGGCGCTGACTCAAGGCGCGCGGGCGCTCGCTTATTATTGCGCGGGGCAGACCGACCGCGCAGGGCTCGGCGACGATGGGGCACGGGCGCGCGCGGACCTGCTGACGCCGCTGGTGAAGGCCTATGGCACCGATATCGGCGTCGAGGTGACCAGCCTCGGCGTCCAGGTCCATGGCGGCATGGGCTATGTCGAGGAGACCGGCGCCGCCCAGCATTATCGCGACGCCCGCATCTCGCCGATCTACGAAGGGACGAACGGCATCCAGGCGGCCGACCTGGTCGGGCGCAAGCTCGGCATGGAGGGCGGCGCGGTGCTCCGCCGGCTGCTCGCCGAGATGCGCGGGCGGGAGAACGGCCTCGACGCGCTGATCGGCGATTGCGAGGCGGTGACGGAGCGGCTGCTGGCGGCGGGCCCGGACGACCGGCTCGCCGCCTCCTATCCGTTCCTGACCATGGTCTCGGTCGCGGTCTGCGGCGGGCTGATGGCCCGCCAATATGCGGCGCTGGACGGGCATGACGGCGATCCCGCTTTCACGGCGATGAAGCGCGCGGCGGCGCGCTTCTATCTCGACCAGATCGTGCCCGAGGCGCGCGGCCTCGCCGCCGCGGCGAGCGCGAGCGCGGAGATTCTCTATTCGATCGGCGAGGAAGCCTTCGCCGTCAGCTGAACCGCGCCACCAGGCCTTCGCCGACGATCGCCTGCCAGCCCTCGCCGAGCGAGGCGCGCAGATTGGGCCCGATCCGCCCGAACACCGAATCGGTGAGCTTGAGGAGGGTGGTGCCGTCGCGCGCGCCCGGCACCAGCTCGATGTGGAGCAGCGACGAGGCGGGGCCGCCGTAGCGGGTGGCGAGATGGCCGGCGAGGTCGACCGAGCGCAGCGGCTCCAATGCGATGACCTCGTACCAGGCGAGCCCGCCGCCGTCCGGCCGGGCCTCGCGCAGCTGGCCGCCGAGCCGAGGCTCGAAGCTCATCACCGCATCGCCGCCGACCGCGCGATGGGCTGCGGGCCACCAGCTTTCGACCTGCTCGAACAGGGCCTGCCAGACGCGCTGGACCGAGGCCTCGACCGGCCATTCGAGGGCGACGTCGACGACGCCGGCTTGCTGATCGTGGGGCATGTCCGTTTCTCCCATTTGTGCGGCCAGGGCGAGGGCGGCATCGGCAAGTCCGTCAGCATGAGCGGAGGTCCAGCGCCGGCTGAGGGCGCGCAGCGGCGCGGCGTTCAGATGGTTGAGGCGGAGCCGGCCATGGCGGCGGGCAATGACCAGCCCCGCGCGCTCGAGGATGCCGAGATGCTTCATCACCCCGAACCGGGTCATCGGCAGGCCTTCGCACAATTGCGACGTGGTCCGGGCGCCGTCGGCGAGCCGGTCAATCAGCGCGCGCCGGGTCGGGTCGGCAAGGGCGTGCCAGATGTCGGGAGCCGATTCGGCCCGGGTATCGACCGCGTACATGTGACCATATGGTCACATGTCTAATGCGCTGTCAATTCACACCCGCTTCTCCAGCGTGTGCTGGCGCTGGCCGATCGTGCGCCAGATGCGCGGACCCTGGTCGACGCGGAACGCGCCCATCTTCGCGCTCGGCTGCTCGAGCTCGCGGCCGACGACATAGGATTTGGAGGTCTGGCCGGTGCGCCCCTCGCCCCAGTCGTAGAGCGCGTTGACCGCGATCACCGGGATGAACAGATATTTGTCCTCGAGCACCACCGCCCGCATCTCGTCTCGCGGCATCGCCACCTCGCCGCGGATGACGCCGGTGCTCGCCGGGCCGATGCCCGGCAGGTTCAATCGGGTGCTCTCGCGGCCCGCGGTGCGGAAGAAAGCGCCGATCTCCTTGTCCTGCTCGGCGCCGGCGTTGAACATCTTGACGTCGATCCTGAGGTTCCTCGCCGGGCTCTTGCCGGTGTTCGAGATTTCCAGCTCGAACTGGACGATCGTCTCGGTCAAGGTCGCCGAGGCGCGCTCGGCCTTGAGGGCAAGCTCGAGCCAGGGACGGGGAATGGGATCGGGGCGCGGCGGCGGCGGCGCGGCGACGGCCGGCGCGGCCTGCTCGACCGCGGCCTCTTCCTCGGGGCGACGACGACGGCGGCGCAGCCATGCGAAGGCGAGCAGCGCAAGCGCGGCGACCGGCAGCGCATAGAGCCAGGGGAAGCCGTTCGGCGGCGCTGCCGCGGGCTCCGGGGCAGGGCCGGGCGCGGGCTGCGGGGCCTGGGCAATGGGCGCGACCGGCTCGGGCGCGGGCTGGACCGACGGCGGCGCGGCGGTGGGCCCGGCGGCGGGCTCCGGCTGGCGGACCGAAGGCTCGCGGCGCGGCGGCGGCCGGGTTTCGACCGGGCGCGCCGGCGCCGTCGCCTGCGGCCGGGCGGTGACCGGCGGCGGGGCGGCCACGACAGGGGCGGGGGCGGGGGCGGGCTGGGCGGGCTGGGTGACGATGCGCCGCTGCGGCTGGAGCTGGAAGTCGCGCAGCTGCGGGTTGCCGACCACCGGAGGAGGGGGAGGCGGCGGCGGCGGGGCCGCGGCATTGTCCTGCGCGGCCGCGGCCGAGGCGGCGGCGAGCAGCAGTCCGCCGAACGCGGCGACCGAGAGGCGGCTATTCGATTCGATCATCTACGCTGCCCGACCCCGTCCGAGCGCCCATCCCTGGTTCCAGATAGGGCGCTAGGCATCGAAATGTAATGCCGAGTCAATGGACTGGCGCTGAACGGGCGGGACAATGCGGCAAATCAGCCACACTGCCGGCTTCAGCGAACCCGCGTGCAATGGGCGAGCTCCCGTTCCGTGCCTCCGTCGGGGCCGAGCTCGCTGAGCCACGCCTCCTCGCCGCGGGCCGACCAGATCAGGATCGGCTCGCTCTCGCTGACGTAGCGCAGCCCGTAGGTCGGCGGCACCGCCGCGAGCGCGATCTCCCGCCCGCGATAGGAGAGGCGCGCATGCGCCCGCGGGAAATAGCCGCCGCCTTCATAGGTGATCCGCGCGGTCCCGCCGTCGGCGCAGAGATAAGGGATGCCGGCGGGGCCGGGCTCCACATGGTGCCCCGCGCAGCCGGCGAGCAGCAGCGCGGCCAGCAGAACGGTGCGCAAGCCAAGCATTGCGCGACGGTGCGTCAGCCTCTTCCCGAAATCAAGCGAGAGGCGGCCTAGACGGTGATCGTGTTGCCGACCGGGGCGGGAGTCATCGCGGCGATGGCGCCATAGCCGCCGAACAGGGCGATCGCGCCCGCGGCGAAGGCGATCAGGAAGGCGCGGAACGGGTGCATCTCAAATCCTTTCGCAACGGCTCTCGTGCGTTGCGAAAGCTGTAAAATCCCGATCGTTTCGGGGCAACGATGCCGGTCGACGGATTTGTCGGGTTGGTCGATTAGACGAGCGCGCGCTCGACCAGATCCTCGGGCTCGAGGCCGAGCCGGCGGATATGGGAGACGATGCCCGGCCAGCGATTCTCGAGGAAGTCCTTGCGCTCGGCCGCGCGCAGCCGCTCGGCCGCCTGCGGCGCGACGAACATGCCGACGCCGCGCTTCACCACCACCAGCCCTTCTTCCTGGAAGGTCTGATAGGCCTTGGCGACGGTGAGCGGGTTGGCGCCGTAATCGGCGGCGAGGCTGCGCACCGAGGGGAGCGGATCGCCGTCGCGGACGCGGCCGTCGAGGATCATCGCGGCGATGGAGTCGCGCAGGCGGAGGTAGACGGGCCGGTCTTCGTTCATGCCCGTCATACTGTTCTAATACAGTAGCGAGGTCAAGCACATTCTATCCGTTATGGCGCCCATTCGGAGACGACTCGGGAGGGACGGCTGCGGTACCGTCCCTTCTCGTCACCCCAGCGAAGGCTGGGGTCCAATCGGCAGGGGAGAATCGAAGGCAGCATGGATGCCAGCTTTCGCTGGCATGACGGGGGGTTATCGCGCCCATTCCGACACGACCTCGTCATAATCGGGCCGCACCCGCTCCTCGAGCTCCATGCCGGGGGTGCCGAGAAAGAGGAAGCCGGCGATCCGCTCGGGCGGGGCGCCGAAGGCGGCGAGCACCGCCGGCGAATAAGCGGCCCAGCCGGTGACCCAGCCGGCGGCGAAGCCCAGCGCGTGGACGGCGAGGCAGAGGTTCATGCAGGCGGCCCCGCAGGAGAGCTGCTGCTCCCAGAGCGGGATCTTGTGGCCCTCGGTCGGGCTCGACAAGGCGACGACCAGCTCGGGCGCCTGACGGGCGAAGCGCTCGTTCGCCTCGAGCTCGAGGCGGCGGGGCTCGGGATTGTCGATCCGGTAGGCGGCGTCGAGCAGCGCGGCGAAGGCGTCGCGGCGGTCGCGCGGGACATGGACGAAGCGCCAGGGATGGAGCTTGCCGTGGTCGGGGCTGCGAGTCGCGACGGCGAGGATGCGGCGAAGCTGGTCCCGATCCGGGCCGGGCGCGACCAGATCGCGCGGCCGTCCGGAGCGGCGGGTTTCGAGCAGGCTCAAAATGGAGGTGAGATCGTTGAGCATCGCGAAGAGCCGCTAACAGGCGCGGTCGGGCCTCACAATCCCGCTTCACAAGCGAGATTGGGGCGCTAGGGTGCCTCGCCACAGCAGGCCGAAAAATGGCTGCGTTCTAATTCGAGGGGAGTCTGCCTGTGTCGACCGCCGACGTCATCTTCATCATCGCCTCCGTCTTCCTCGTCCTGCTGCTGTGCGGCGGCGCCGCGATCGCGATGTCGAGCAAGCCGGAATTCGCGGGCCATCCCAAGGGCCTCTACGTGCTCTTCTTCGCCGAGATGTGGGAGCGTTTCTCCTATTACGGCATGCGGGCGCTGCTCATCCTCTACCTCGTTCGGCACTGGCTCTATTCGGACGGCGAAGCCAATCTCGTCTACGGCGCCTACACCTCGCTCGTCTACATCACGCCCGTGCTTGGCGGCTATCTCGCGGACCGCTATCTGGGCCAGCGCAAGGCCGTGCTGTTCGGTGCGGTGCTGCTGACCATCGGCCAGTTCATGATGGCCATACATGGCGACGGCGGCCAGGACGATCCGACCCTCAACGTCTTCTGGCTGGCGCTCGCCTTCATCATCGTCGGCTCGGGCTTCCTGAAGGCGAACATCTCGGTGATCGTCGGGCAGCTCTATCCGCGCACCGACGTCCGCCGCGACGGCGCCTATACGATCTTCTACATGGGCATCAACGTCGGCGCGGCGATCGGCACGATCATCGCCGGCTATCTCGGCGAAACCTATGGCTGGGGCCTCGGCTTCGGCGCGGCCGGGGTCGGCATGCTGCTCGGCCTCGTCGTCTTCGTCATCTTCAAGCCGATGCTGCAGGGCCGCGGCGAGGCGCCCAATGCGGCCCGGCTGCACGAGCGGGTGGCGGGCCTGAAGCTCGAATGGCTGCTCTACCTGCTCGGCCTGGCCGCGATCGCCGGCATCTGGTTCCTGATCCAGTATCAGGGCTTCTACGGCTGGCTGCTGCTGATCATGGGATCGCTGCTGCTGCTGTTCGTGCTGATCGAGGCGTTCAAGCTCGACGCGCATGCGCGCGACCGCATCTTCGCGATCATCTTCCTGATCGCGCTGCAGCCGGTCTTCTGGGGCCTGTTCGAACAGGCGGGCGGCTCCCTGAACCTGTTCACCGACCGTTACATCGATCGCGGCGGCGTGCCGCCGTCGCTGTTCCAGTCGATCAACCCCATCTACATCATCCTCCTGGGGCCGCTCTTCGCCTGGCTGTGGACCGCGCTCGGGCGCAAGGGGATGGAGCCCTCGACCCCCGCCAAGTTCGGCCTGGCGCTGATCCAGCTCGGCTTCGGCTTCCTCGTGCTCAACTGGGGCGCGGCCTATGCCGGCATCGACGGCCGCATCCCGGTCATCTTCCTGTTCCTCATCTATCTGTTCCACACCACCGGCGAGCTTTGCCTGTCGCCGGTCGGCCTTAGCGCGATGAACCGGCTCGCGCCGCGCCACATGGCGAGCCTGATCATGGGCGCCTGGTTCTTCGCCACCGCGGGCGGCAATTTCGTCGCCGGCAAGATCGGCGAGATGACCGGCGGCGAGAGCGGCACGATGAGCAAGGAAGGCACGCTCGAAATCTACTGGACGATCGGCCTGATCGCGATGGGGCTCGGCGTGGCGGTGGTGATCGTCGGCTTCCTGATCAAGCGGCTGATGCATCTCGACACCCTGCGCGACGACGAGGATCTGGCGGGCCAGGAGGAAATCGGCGAAGCCCAGGCCGCGGGCATGCACCCGGCGCCCGAGGCCGGCCACTGATGCGGGGAGCGCTGGGGGCAGTCGCCGCCGCCGCGGCGGCGCTGCTGCTGGGCTGCGCGAATCAGGCGGCGGAGGTGCGGCCGGCGCCGAAGGCCGCGTCGGCGGCGCCGGCGCGCTATGTCGCGCCCGAGGATCCCTATCCTTCGACCTACCATCCCTATCCGGGCGTCCCGACCGCGATCACCGGCGCGACCGTCTATGACGGTGAGGGCGGGCGGATCGAGAACGGGACGATCGTCATGGTCGACGGCCGCATCCAGGCGGTCGGCGGGCCGGACACACCGGTCCCCGACGGCGCGACGCGGATCGACGGCCGCGGCCTCTGGGTGACGCCCGGCGTGATCGACGTCCACTCCCATCTCGGCGACTATCCGAGCCCGGGGGTCGAGGCCCACAGCGACGGCAACGAGGTGACCGGGCCGGTCCGCTCCGAAGTCTGGGCCGAGCACAGCGTCTGGCCGCAGGATCCGGGCTTTTCGCGCGCGCTCGCCAATGGCGGCATCACCACGCTGCAGGTGCTGCCGGGCTCGGCGAACCTGTTCGGCGGCCGCGGCGTCACCCTGCGCAACGTGCCGGGCCGGACGGTCCAGTCGATGCGCTTCCCGGGCGCGCCGCGCGGCCTCAAAATGGCCTGCGGCGAGAATCCCAAGCGCGTCTACGGCAACCGCAACCAGATGCCGCAGACCCGGATGGGCAATGTCGCTTTGATGCGGGCCACCTGGCAGCGCGCGGTCGAGTATCGCGAGCGCCGCGCCCGCGACCCCAACACCGCCCGCGACTTCGCGCTCGACACCCTGGTCGAAGTGCTCGAGGGGCGGATGCTGGTCCACAACCATTGCTACCGCGCCGACGAAATGGCGATCATGCTCGACATGGGCCGCGAGTTCGGCTTCCACATCGCCAGCTTCCACCACGCCGTCGAGGCCTACAAAGTCGCCGACCTGCTCCGCGGCGCCGACACCTGCGCGGCGATGTGGGCCGATTGGTGGGGCTTCAAGATGGAAGCCTATGACGCGATCAACGAGAATATCCCGATGGTGCACAATGCCGGCGCCTGCGCGATCGTCCATTCCGACGACGCCAACGGCATCCAGCGCCTCAACCAGGAGGCGGCCAAGGCGCTCGCCGACGGGCGGCGGATGGGGATCGCCATCCCCGACGAGGTCGCCTGGCGCTGGCTGGCGATCAACCCCGCGCACGCGCTCGGCATCGAGAATGAGACGGGGTCGCTGCGCGCCGGCAAGCGCGCCGACGTCGTGCTGTGGAACGGCAATCCGTTCAGCGTCTACACCCGGCCGCAGCGGGTCTGGATCGACGGCGCCCTGATGTACGACATGAACGATCCGCGCCGGCGCCCGGTCAGCGACTTCGAGCTCGGCCAGCCGGGTGAAGGAGACGTACATTGAGAGCGCTCCTCCTGCTTGGCCTCCTCGCCGCCGCGCCCGCCGCGGCGCAAACCATCGCCTTCACCGGCGGCCGGGTCGTCATCGGCGACGGCTCCGAGCCGATCGACGGCGGCACCGTCGTCATCCGCGACGGGCGGGTGGTCGCCGCGGGCGCGAACGTTGCCGTTCCCGCGGGCGCGACCGTGGTCGACGCGCGCGGCAAATGGGTGACGCCGGGCGTCGTCGCCGGCTTCTCGCGGATCGGCCTGGTCGAGGTCGACGCGGTCGATGCGACCAACGACGTCCAGGCCAACAGCTCGCCGTTCAGCGCCGCGATCGACGTCGCCCCGGCGATCAACCCGGAGGCGACCTCGATCGCGGTCAGCCGCGCCGCCGGCGTCACCCGGGCGGTGGTCTCGCCGGCGACGGCGCGCAGCATCTTTGCCGGCCAGGGCGCCGTCATCGACCTCGGCGGCGACATGCAGCCGATCACCCGCGCCCGCGCTTTCCAATATATCGAGCTGGGCGAGGAAGGCGCGGGCGATGCCGGCGGCAGCCGCGCCGCCGCCCATGTCCTGCTGCGGAACGCGCTTCGCGAGGCGCGCGACCTGAGGCTGCCGATCGGCGCGCGCGGCCAGGCCCCGGCGGCCAATGTCGCGCCGCCCGAGGACCTGCCCGAAAATCCCTATCTGCTGCCCGGCGCGCAGCGCTCGGACGACGTGCTGCTGACCCGCTTCGACGCGGCCGCTTTGGTGCCGGTGCTGCAGGGGCGGCAATTGCTGCTGGTCCATGCCGAGCGCGCGAGCGACATCCTCCAGGTGCTCGCACTGAAGCGCGAATTCGCGAATTTGAGGATCGTGCTGGTCGGCGCGACCGAGGGTTGGCGGGTGGCGCAGCAGATCGCCGCCGCGCACGTGCCGGTGATCGCCAACGCCCTGGTCGACCTTCCCGCTAGCTTCGAGCAATTGAGCGCCACCCAGTCCAATGTCGGGCGGATGCGCGCCGCCGGCGTCAATGTCGCGATCGGCATGATCAACGACGACGAAGCGCGGCAGGTGCGGCTCGAGACCCAATATGCGGGCAACCTCGTCGCCATCGGCCGGGTGCCGGGCCATACCGGCCTCAGCTGGAACCAGGCCTTCGCCGCGATCAGTTCGGCACCGGCCGAAGCGCTCGGCCTCGGCGGCGAGATCGGCTCGCTCAGGCCCGGGCGGCGCGCCGACGTGGTGGTCTGGGACGGCGACCCGCTCGAGCTCGCGACCGGCGTCGACGGAGTCTGGATCGACGGCGTGCGCCAGTCGCTCACCAACCGCCAGACCGAACTGCGCGACCGCTACCGCCAGCCCCAGGAAGGCGCGCTGCCGCACGCTTACGATCCGCGGTGACGCAGCTGGCGCTGGCAACGCTCGCGTTTGTCGGCACCCATTTGCTGCTCTCGCATCCGCTCAGGCCGGCGCTGGCCGACCGGCTCGGCGCGCGCGGCTTCCTCGCGCTCTATTCGCTGGTGGCGCTGGCAAGCTTCGCCTGGATCATTCTTGCCTACCGGCAGGCCGGCAATGGCGCGCCGCTGTGGCTCGCGCCCTATCAATTTTGGCCATTCGCCTCGCTGCTGATGCTGCTTGCCAGCATCCTGTTGGTCGGCTCCTTGGTCGGCAATCCCGCCCATCCCGGCGCCGGGCGCGGCGCCGGCAAGGCGCCGCGCGGCGTCTACGCGATCACCCGCCATCCGATGAACTGGAGCTTCATCCTCTGGGCCTTGGTCCATATTTTCCTGGCGGGCGATCCGCGCAACCTGATCGTGGCCGGCGGCATCTTCGTCCTCGCCCTGGTCGGCTCGATCGGCCAGGACCGCAAGAAGGAGCGGCTGCTTGGCGAGGCCTGGCGCGGCTGGGAGGCGCGCACCTCGTTCGTGCCGTTCGCCGCGGCGATCGCCGGCCGGGTGCGCTGGCGCGACTGCATCCCCGGCGCGGTCGCGCTGGTCGGCGGCGCGATCCTCTGGGCGGCGGTCACCTCCTACCACGCGCCGCTCGTCTCGCCATTGGGCGACCTGCTCAGCCGCTAGAGCTTGACCCGCGCCATCCCCGCCTCGTTGTAGCGCGCGCCGGCGACCGCGCGCGCGGCTTCCAGGTCCGCGAGATCCTGCGCGCTCAAGTCGATGTCGACGGCGGCGGCGCTATCCTCGAGCGTGACGCGGCGCTTGACGCCGGGGATCGGGACGATGTCGTCGCCCTGGGCGAGCAGCCAGGCCAAGGCGATCTGGGCGAGGCTGACCCGGTGCCGCTCGGCGACGGCGCGGATCGCGTCGACGATCTTGAGGTTCGCGCCGAAATTCTCCTCCGAGTAACGCGGGTCGTTGTGGCGCCAGTCGTCGGCGGGCAGGTCCGCCTTGCTCCTGATCTGGCCGGTGAGGAAGCCGCGCCCGAGCGGGCTGTAGGGGACGAAGCCGATGCCGAGCGCGCGGCAGACCGGGAGGATCTCCTCCTCGACGTCGCGCTCCCACAGCGAATATTCGGACTGGAGCGCGGCGATCGGATGGACCGCGGCGGCGCGGCGGATCGTCTCCGGGCCGGCTTCGGACAGGCCGAGATGGCGAACTTTGCCCTCTTTGACCAATTCGGCCATGCCGCCGACCGTCTCCTCGATCGGCACGTTGGGGTCGACGCGGTGCTGGTAGAAGAGGTCGATCGTGTCGATGCCGAGCCGCTGCAACGAGCCTTCGCAGGCGCGCCGCGCGTTTTCCGGGCTGCCATCGAAGCCGACCGGATTTGTCCCGTCCCATCTGAGCGCGAACTTGGTGGCGATGACGAGGCCGTCGCGCCGGCCCCGGATCGCCTCGCCGACCAGCTCCTCGTTGCTGAACGGGCCGTACATCTCGGCGGTGTCGAAGAAGGTGATGCCGAGATCGATCGCGCGGTGGATGGTGGCGATCGATTCGTCCGCGGACGCGTCGCCGCCGTAGTTGATGTTGCCGCCGCGGACCATCGGCATGCAGCCGATGCCGAGCGCCGAGACCTTGAGCCCGTCCCCGAGCGTGCGATATTTCATGCGCCTTCCTTCAGCAGTCTGTCTTCCGCGGTGGCCGCGTCGGCGGCATCGAAGCCGGCGTGGCGGGCGATGGTGGCGGTGGCGGCGACGTCCATGCTGACATTGCCGAGCGTCCGCATCAGATCGGGCAGGGTCTCGACCGCGATCAGCAAGGCGAGCGGCTCGATCGGCAGGCCCATGGCGATGCAGATCGGCGCGATCGAGGTGACGAAGCTCGCCTGGCCCGGAATGCCGACCGCGCCCATCGTCGTCGTCGCGGCGGCGGCGACGCCGAGCGCATATTGCTGCCAGCTGAGCTCGTAGCCGTACCAATAGGCGATGTAGATCGCGACCGCGAGGTTCATCGCCGGGCCGGTCATCCGGAAGATGGCGACCGCCATCGGCAGCACCACGCCCGAGGCGGCGACCGGCACCCCGAGCCGGCCCGAGGCGCGCAGCATGGCCGGCAGGCAGGCCAAGGAGGATTGGGTGGAGAAAGCGAGCGCCTGGCTGGCGGCGATCGCGCGGGTGAAGCGCAGCGGCCCGATCCGGGCGCCGGCCATCGCCACCGGCCAGGCGGCGAGCCAGGTCACCGTGCCGACCGCGGTGACGATGACGACATAATGGAGCAGGGCGCCAAACGCGGTCGCGCCGGCGCGCGCGCCGACCACATAAGCGAGCGCGAGCACGCCGATCGGGCCGATCCACAGCACCCAGCCGACGATGACCAGCATCGCCTCCTCGATCGCGCGGAAGAAGCCGACCATGGTTTCGCGCGGCCCGTCGGGCAGCCTGATCAGCGCGAAGGCGAAGATCACCACGAACACGATCAGCGGCAGGATCGCGTTTTCCGAGGCGGCGGCGACCGGATTGGTGGGAATGAGCGAGCGGACGAAATCGGCGAAGCTCGGCGCCGCGCCGACCGGCTGGGCGGTGGTCAGTGCCTGGCGCAGCGCGTCGGCCGATTCGGCGGGCAGCGGGAAAAGATTGAGGAAGAGCGGGGTGAGCAAAGCGGCGGCGATCGCCGAGGTCCAGAGCAAGGCGACGAACAGGAGGATGGCGCGGGTCGCAAGCCTGCTCGCGCGCGCCGCCTCGGCCGACGCGGCGATGCCGGTGATCAGCAGCGCGACGACCAAGGGCACGATCGTCATCTGCAGGGCGTTCAGCCAGAGCCCGCCGATCGGCTCGGCGAAGGCGGCGCTCCGTTCGACCCAGGCGCCGCCGCTCCAGCCGGCGGCGATCCCGGCGACGAGGCCGACAACCAGAGCGAGCAGGATGCGGGTCGGCTGCGAGAATTTCAAAAGCGTCGCCCTTCTCCGGCTTTGGCGCTATCAGGCCCTTTGTCGATGGCCGTCGCGATGACGGCAAGGGAAATGTTCGGGGCAGCTTCGCAATGACGCGTAAATTCTTCGGCACGGACGGGATCAGGGGCCGGACCAACCAGATGCCGATGACGGCGGCGATGGCGCAGCGGATCGGTCAGGCCGCGGGCCAGCATTTCCTGCGCGGCGACCATCGCCACCGCGTCGTCATCGGCAAGGACACGCGGCTTTCCGGCTATATGATGGAGACCGCGCTGATCTCGGGCTTCACCAGCGTCGGCATGGACGTGGTGATGGTCGGCCCGGTGCCGACGCCGGCGGTGGCGATGCTGACCCACTCGATGCGCGCGGACCTCGGCGTGATGATCTCGGCGAGCCACAACAAGTTCGTCGACAACGGCATCAAATTGTTCGGGCCCGACGGCTACAAGCTCTCCGACGGGGACGAGCTGGCGATCGAGGCGCTGCTCGACCAGGAGCCGAAGCTGGTTCCGGCCGAGCATATCGGCCGCTCGCAGCGGATCGAGGATGCGCGCGGACGCTACATCCACGCCGCCAAGCTCACCTTTCCCAAGCATCTTCGCCTCGACGGGATCAAGGTGGTGATCGATTGCGCGAACGGGGCGGCCTATCAGGTGGCCCCCTCGGCGCTGTGGGAATTGGGGGCCGAGGTCGTCGCCATCGGCGTGGCGCCGACCGGCCTCAACATCAACGAGGAATGCGGCTCGACCGACACGAGCCTGCTCAAGCGCAAGGTCGTCGAGGAGCGCGCCGATATCGGCCTCGCCCTGGACGGCGACGCCGATCGGCTGATCGTGGTCGACGAGAAAGGCGAGACCGTCGACGGCGACCAGCTGATGGCGCTGATCGGGGCTTCGTGGCACCGGCAGGGGCGCCTGCAGGGCGGCGGCATCGTCGCCACGATCATGTCCAACCTCGGGCTGGAGCATTTCCTCGAGGGCGAGGGGCTGAAGCTGGAGCGCAGCCCGGTCGGCGACCGCTACGTGCTCGAGGCGATGCGCAAGGGCGGCTACAATGTCGGCGGCGAGCAATCCGGGCACATCATCCTCACCGATTATGCGACGACGGGCGACGGCCTGGTCGCGGGCCTCCAGGTGCTGGCCGAACTGGTCCAGGCCAACCGGCCGGCGAGCGAGGTGCTGAACCTGTTCGAGCCGCTGCCGCAATTGCTGAGGAGCGTCCGCTTCAACGGCGGCGCGCCGCTCGAAGCGGACAGCGTCAAGGCGGCCATCGCCGACGGCGAGGCGCGGCTCGGAGGGCCCGAGCGGCTGGTGATTCGCAAATCGGGCACCGAGCCGGTCATCCGGGTGATGGCGCAAGGCGAGGATGCCGGCCTCGTCGCCGAGATCGTCGACAGCATCTGCGCGGCGGTGCAGGCGGCCTGAATGCTCGAGCTGCGCCCCGATTGCGAGCGCTGCGGCCGCGACCTGCCGCCGGACGACGCGGAGGCACGCATCTGCACCTTCGAATGCACCTTCTGCGCCGCCTGCGTCGACGGGCCGCTCGCCGGCGTCTGCCCCAATTGCGGCGGCAATTTCGAGCGGCGCCCGATCCGGCCGGCGCATCTGCTGGCGAAATATCCGGCTTCGACGGAGCGCAAGGGGCCGCGATGAACGGCGTTCCGAGGATCCTGATCATCGCCGGCTCCGATTCGGGCGGCGGCGCCGGCATCCAGGCCGATATCAAGACGGTGACCATGCTCGGCGGCCACGCGATGACCGCGATCACCGCGATCACCGCCCAGAACACGCTCGGCGTCCAGGCGGTGATGGCGGTGCCGGCCGAGATGGTCGTCGCCCAGATCGACGCCGTGGTCGGCGACATCGGCGTCGATGCGGTCAAGATCGGGATGATCGGCTCGGCGGAAATCGCCGAGGCGGTGGCGGAGCGGCTTGAGCGGCTGGCCGTGCCGATCGTCTTCGATCCGGTCATGGTCGCGACCTCGGGCGCCGTGCTCGCCGACGCTGCAACCATCGCGGCGTTCGAGCGGCTGATGCGGATCGCATCGGTGGTCACTCCCAATATTCCGGAGCTGGAAGCCCTGGGAGGGGAGCAGGCGGTGCTCGCCCATGGCTGCCATCTTCTCGCCAAGGGCGGCCATGCCGAGGGCCATGAGATCGTGGATCGCCTGATTTCCCCGAATGGGCCGATCCGGGAGCTGCACGGCAAGCGCTTCGACACCGAGGACACGCACGGCACCGGCTGCACGCTGGCGAGCGCCCTGGCCTGCGGGCTCGGCAAGGGCTTTCCGATCGAAAAGGCATTCGAGCAGGCGGTGAGCTTCGTGCGGATCGCGATCCTGGAAGCGCCGGGACTTGGCCGCGGCAAGGGGCCGCTCGGGCAGCAATTCGTGACGGATTTCCAGTGGGGCGAGCGCGACAACGACTGAACTATCCACAGGAAAGAGTAGGGCGATTCCAGCTTTCGCTGGAATGACGCGCCGCGGATTCCTACCCTGCGCCGATGGCGCGGCCCTGCTTCAAGCTCGAAAAGGTGCATCCCGATCCGGTTGCGGGGGTGGACGAAGCGGGCTGCGCGCCGCTCGCCGGGCCGGTGGTGGCGGCTGCGGTGGTGCTCGACCGCAACCGGTTTCCGCGCGGGATCGACGATTCGAAGGCGTTGCCGGCGCCGGTGCGGGAGGCGATTTGCGCGCGGCTGTACAGGGTGGCGGTGATCGGGGTGGGGATTGCGTCGGTCGAGGAGATCGACGCGCTCAACATCTTCTGGGCGCGGATGCTGGCGATGAGCCGCGCGGTCGACGCGCTCGGGCTCGAGCCGGCGATGGTGCTGGTCGACGGCAATCGCTGCCCGCGCTGGGAGCGGCCGAGCCTGGCGATCGTCGACGGCGACGCCAAGTGCCGCTCGATCGCCGCCGCCTCGATCGTCGCCAAGGTAACGCGCGACCGGATCATGGCCGACCATGCCCGCGAGCATCCCGGCTATGGCTGGGAGCGCAACAAGGGCTATCCGACCCCCGAACATGTGCGCGCGCTCGAAGAACTCGGGCCGACGCCGCTTCACCGCCGCAGCTTCGCGCCGGTCCGGCAACTTACGCTCGGCCTCTGAGTCTTTCCCGCCACACCACTTCAGATTGAGTCTGGGCGGGCGCCCGTACCACAAGATGTAGCGGAGACTCGTTTCGTTCCCGTTCCCCTCAACGGCCTGTTAACCATATCCTGCAAGTGACTGATCTTGACCGCTGAGTCCGGCTGACTCAGCATGGGTTCCTTTGGTGCCGGGGGGCGGATCGAATGAGCATGATGGGGCGGGTTGCCGCGGTGTTGCGGCCGAAACGGAACGTGGAGCCCGCGCCCGATTTGCCGCTCGGCCAGATCATCCGCCAGGATTGCGTCAGCGCGATGACCGCCTTGCCCGACGCCTGCATCGACATGATCTTCGCTGATCCGCCCTACAATCTGCAATTGGGCGGCGACCTGTTCCGGCCCGAGGGCGGTCTGGTCGCCGCGGTCGACGACGACTGGGACAAGTTCGACACCTTCCAGGCCTATGACGAATTCACCCGCGCCTGGCTCACGGAGGCGCGCCGCATCCTGAAGCCCAACGGCACGCTCTGGGTGATCGGCTCCTATCACAACATCTACCGGGTCGGGGCGGCGCTGCAGGACGCGGGCTATTGGATCCTCAACGACATCATCTGGCGCAAGTCGAACCCGATGCCCAATTTCCGCGGCACTCGCTTCACCAACGCCCACGAGACCCTGATCTGGGCGAGCCGCAGCGAGGACAGCCGCTACACGTTCAACTATCGGGCGATGAAGGCGCTGAACGACGAGCTGCAGATGCGCTCCGACTGGACGATCCCGATCTGCGCCGGCGCCGAGCGGGTGAAGGGCGACGCCGGCGCCAAGGCCCATCCGACCCAGAAGCCCGAGGCCTTGCTCTACCGGGTGCTGCTCGCCTGCACCAACAAGGGCGACGTCGTCCTCGACCCGTTCTTCGGCACCGGCACGACCGGCGCGGTGGCGCGGCGGCTCGGGCGCAACTGGATCGGGATCGAGCGCGAGAACCGCTATGTCGAGGTGGCGCGGGCGCGGATCGATTCGACGCTCGAGCTCGATGAGAGCGCGATGAAGGTGATGGCCTCGCGCGCCACCCAGCCCAAGCTTCCGTTCGGCACCCTGGTCGCGTGCGGGCTGGTCGCGCCGGGCACCCTCCTCACCGACGCGAAGCGCCGCTGGACGGCGCGGGTGCACGCCGATTCCTCGGTCGAGCATGACGGCCGCCAGGGCTCGATCCACAAGATCGGCGCCGCCGTCCAGGGCGCGCCGGCCTGCAACGGCTGGACCTTCTGGCATGTCGAGCGCGACGGCGGCCTGGTGCCGCTCGACGCCTTGCGTCAGGCCTATCTCGCCTCATTGGGCTGAACCTCCCCACGTCATTCCCGCGAAATGATGGGGCCCCCATCGCCCCATCATGGAATCCAGCTTGTATTCCTGAGCTGTGCTGGTGTTGAAGCCGTATGGATTCCCGCTTTCGCGGGAATGACGAGGATGGGATGACCGAGCGAACCTATCTCCGCCCCACGGCGTTCGTCGACGCGCCGTTCGGGCATGACGGCAAGGTCGCGCGGCTGGCGGGCGGGCTGAGCTGGTTCGCCGCGGTCGAGCGGATCGGGCCGGATCGGGCGGAGCTGCTGCCGGTCGCCGGGATCGAGGCGCGGCTGGGCGAGGCGGAACGCGAGATCTGGGCGCGATTGACCGCGCCGCGGCTGCCGCTCCGGCTCGGCGAGCGGGTGATCAGGCTCGATCAGCCGCAGGTCGCCGGCATCGTCAACGTCACTCCCGACAGCTTCTCGGACGGCGGACGGTTCGAGGAGGCCGAGGCGGCGGTCGCGGCCGGGCATGAAATGGCGGCGGCGGGCGCAGCCCTGGTCGACGTCGGCGGCGAATCGACGCGGCCGGGCGCGAAGCCGGTCTGGGAGGGCGACGAGGCGGCGCGGGTGGTGCCGGTGGTGAAGGCGCTGGCGGCGGCGGGCACTGCGGTGTCGATCGACACGCGCAAGGCCTCGGTGATGGAGCAGGCGCTCGGCGCCGGCGCGGCGATGGTCAACGACGTCTCGGCGCTGACCTTCGATCCGCGCGCGGCGGAGGTCGTCGCGCGCGCCGGCCGCCCGGTCGTGCTGATGCACCACAAGGGCGCACCGGAGACGATGCAGGACGACCCGCGCTACGAGCGGCCGGTGCTCCTTGAAATCTACGACTGGCTCGAGGCGCGGATCGAAGCGGCGGCGGCGGCGGGGATCGCGCGCGAGCGGATCATCGTCGATCCCGGCTTCGGCTTCGGCAAGAATGTCCAGCACAATCTCCAGCTGATGAACGGCCTCGCCCTGCTGCACGGGCTCGGCTGCCCGATCATGCTCGGCGCGAGCCGCAAGCGGACGATCGGCGCGCTCTCGAACGAGGCGCCGGCGGCGAAGCGGCTCGGCGGCTCGATCGCGCTGGCGCTGAAGGGCGCGGAGCAGGGCGCGCAATTGCTGCGCGTCCACGACGTGCCGGAGACGCTGCAGGCGCTGCGCGTCTGGCGCGGGCTGAGGGACGCGGCGTTGACGCCGCCATGACGAAAGGGGGCTTTCGATGAGACGCCTGATCCTTCTCCTCCTGTTGATGTTCGCCGCTCCGGCGCTCGCCCAGCCGAGTCCGGGCTATTACGACCGCGCCGGGCGTGACGACGCGTGGAGCGGCGGCGTCCGGATGATCCCGATCCACACGCCGCGCGGCGATTTCCGGGTGTGGACCAGGCGCGTAGGAAACAATCCGCGGCTGAAGGTCCTGCTGCTGCACGGCGGACCGGCGATGACCCACGAATATTTCGAGGCGTTCGACAGCTTCTTCCCGGGCGAGGGGATCGAATATTATTATTACGATCAGCTCGGCTCGGCTTATTCCGACCAGCCCAACGACGATGCCTTGTGGACGATTCCGCGCTTCGTCGACGAGGTCGAGCAGGTCCGCCGCGCGCTCGGCCTCGACCGCGGCAATTTCTGCCTGCTCGGCCACAGCTGGGGCGGCATGCTGGCGATCGAATATGCGCTCGCGCACCAGGATGCGCTCAAATGCCTGATCATCTCCAACATGATGGATTCGATCCCCGCCTATAATGTTTATGCCCATGACGTGCTGATGCCGGCGATGGACCAGACCCAGCTCCGCCTCGTTCAGGAGCTCGAAGCGAGCCACCGCACCGAGGATCCGCGCTACATGCAGACCCTGCTGCCGATGCATTACGAGCAGCATATCCTGAGGCGGCCCTTCGCCCAATGGCCCGAGCCGGTGCTGCGCTCGATGGGCCGCCTCAACCAGCATCTCTACACCTTGATGCAGGGGCCGAGCGAATTGGGCGCGAGCGGGCGGCTGGTCGATTGGGATCGAAGCGCCGATCTGCACATGATCAACGTGCCGACCCTGGTGATCGGCGCGCGCTACGACACGATGAACCCCGCCTGGATGCAGGCGATGGCGAACCGGCTGCCGCGCGGCCGCTATCTCTACTGCCCGCAGGGAAGCCACATGGCGATGTACGACGACCAGGCCTGCTATTTCGGCGGGCTGATCCGGTTCCTGCGCGGCGTCGAGCGATCGCGGCCATAGACGTCGCGCTGGAAGACGACTCCGTCGCGCGAGGGCAGGGCGGTGAAGTAGGCGAGGTAGACCGGCACCGGGCGGGGCAGGTCGACGCGCTGTTCCGGCGCGCCGCTCGGCCGGGGGACGCGCCCATCGAACAGCCAGCGCGCCAGCCGCGGCGCGTCCTCGAGCCGGACGCAGCCCGAGCTTTCGTGGCGGTCGGCGCGGGCGAGCAGGTCCCGCAAGGGCGTGTCGTGGAGATAGACGCCGAGATCGTTGGGCATCATGAACTTGATCCGGCCCATCATGTTGTGCGCGCCCGGCAGCTGGCGGAGGTTGACCTGGCGGCGGCCGGCGGCGACGGCGCGCCAATCGACCCGGCGCGGATCGAGCAGGCGCGGCCGGTCCGACCAGTCGGAGAGGACCTGGAGATGCTCCGCCGCGATCGCGCGGGCGCCGCCACGCGCGCGGCTGCGGATCAGGTCGGGCGGCAGGTTCCAATAGGGGTTGAGCACGACGTAGCGCATCAGCCCGGCCATCAGCGGCGTCGGCATCGCCCTCTTGCCGACCACCACCCGCATCGCGCCGACGATCCGGCCGTCCTCGACCATCCACAGCCGCGCCGAGGCGGTGTCGACGAGGACGTAGCGGCCGCCGGGCTGGGCCGGGATCGCGCGGGCGCGCTCGATATTGGCGAGGATCAGCCGCTCGTAATGCGCCGCGCCGCGATTGAGGGCGGCGATCGTGGCGGCGTCCGCCCGGCCGGTGACGGGGAGGCCGTGGACGTGCTGGAATTCGGCGAGGGCGATGCCGCCGAGCCGGCGGGCGAGCGCCGCCTCGTCCGGGCGCGCCGGCAGCGGCGCCTGGGGCAGCCGCGACCAGCGCGCCCGATAGGCGGCAAGGCCGCGGGTGAGGCCGTCATAGGCCGGGTTGAGCCGCGCGAACGCCTCCGGCGCGCGCGGGTCCAGGATCGCGTCCAGGGGCGGCGCGCCGGGGGCGAGGTCGGGATCGATGTAGCGCATCGCCTCGCCGGCCGACGGCTGCGCCCGGCCGCGGATCAGGGCGGCGAAATCGCGGCTCAGCAAGAGGTCGGCGCGGGTCAGCCGGCGCGGGTCGCCGCCCCGCGCCGCGGCCACCGCCTGGCGCAGCTCCGGCGAGGCCGCGGGCCCGAGCATGCCGAGCACGCGGCGCGCCTCCGGCGTCAGCCCGGCGCGGGTCACCCAGACCGGGCGAAAGCCGCGCGCGTGGTAGAAGGCGGCGATGTCGGGCCCGACGTCGACCGGCGCCGCGGCGGCGACCAGCGCCAGCGGCAGCAACAGGGCGAAAAGGCGCGGCAACAATCGCATCTTTCCTTCTTTGACCTTCGCGGGGCCCGCATTCAACTGCCGCCGGCGCCCTGTCCCGTCGCCGCACAGGCGGCGGTCAAGGTCTTTCGAACACCGCCACGATCGGGCCGAGCTCGGCGCGCGCGTCGCGGCGGCCGGCGGGGCGGTCCCAGAGGCTCGAGACCGAGCCGTCGAAATAGAGCGCGTCGCGGCAGTCGAGGCCGTCGCGGAAGAAGCGGGCGAGGCGGCCGAACGAAACCGGCTCGTCGCTGATCGCGAACCAGGCGCCGTCCGGGCCGGCGACGCAGACGCCGTTGCGGATGTGGAGCGACTGGCCGTTGGGCTGGATCGCCGGATGGAAGGCGCCGTCGATCACCAGCATCGGTCCCGACTGGGTCGCCCAGCGCGGTCGCGTCGCGGGATCGTAATCGGCGCTCGGCACCACCGCGACGCGGCCCTCGCGGTCGACCGTGAAGACGCCGTTGGGGAGCATGTGGAAATTGCCGCCGCCGCGCCGGCGGTTGAGCGCATGGCGCTCTTCGCCCTCGGCGACGTAGAGGCCGATCGGGCCGCCCTCTTCGTCATACATGCCGGCGTTCATCGCGAAGCGCAGGGCGGCCGCGCGCGGGCCCAGCTGCTCGTCCAGGGCGGCGAGGCTGCGCGGTCCGACGAACAGCGCGATCTCGTGACGGCTGCGGTCGTAGCGGCAGGCGGTGAAGGCGGCGCCCTCGAACCGCCGCTGCTCGCAGGCGGCGGCGACGGCCTGGGCCGGCACGGTGGGCGCGGGAGCGGCGGACCCGCACGCCGCCAAGGCGAAAGCGAGCAGGCTAGAGCGAATAGCCGCCATCGCTGACGAAGCAGGCGCCGGTGACGTTGGCGCACTCGTCGGAGAGGAGGAAGGCGATCTGGGCGGCGATCTCCTCGGGGCGGGCGAAGCGGCCGAGCGCGCTGCCGGCATCGCCCAGCGCCTGGAAGGCGGCCTCCTCGCTGCCGGCGCTCTCCACCAGCTCCTGGAAGAAGGGGACGGCGTGCCAGATCGGCGTCTCGACCCCGCCCGGCGCGATCGCGTTGACCCGGATCCGGTCCGCCCCGCCTTCCTTCGCGGCGATGCGGGCGAGGTGGATCACCGCGGCCTTCGAGGCGCCATAGGCGGCGATGCCGGGCTCGGCCTTGAGCCCCGCGACCGAGGCGGTGAGGACGATCGCGCCGCCATTGCCGCCGGCCTTGATGGCCCGCATCGAAGCCTGGAGGGTCAGGAAGGCGCCGTCGAGATTGGGCGACATCACCCGCCGCCACTCGGCGAGGCTGGTGTCGGCGATCTGGCCGCCGGCGCCGATGCCGGCATTGACGACGGCGTGGGTGAGGCCGGTCAGGTCCGAGTCCGCCCAGAGCGCCTCGTCGGCGACGTCGCCGATCATCATCTGCCGCTCGCAGGGCAGCGAGAAGGCGAAATCGCGCAGCCGGTCTTCGTCGAGGTCGGCGAGGATCAGCTTCTTCGCGCCGGCGGCGGCGAGGCGGGTGGCGGTGGCGGCGCCGATCCCGGAGGCGGCGCCGGTGACGAGGACGATGGCGTCGGTGAAGTCGGGCATCGGGTCGCTGTAGCGGGGACGGCCTATCACGTCACCCCGGCGAAGGCCGGGGCCTCAGGACAAGAGGTCGCGGCGAGTCTCGACGAGATTCCGGCCTGCACCGGGATGACGGCCTGTCGGGGCCGTCAGGCGGCGATGTCGCCGATGCCGAGCTCGCCCAGCTTGCGGTAGAGGGTCGAGCGGCCGATGCCGAGGCGGCGGGCGACTTCGGTCATCCGGCCCCTGTAGTGCCCGATGGCGAGGCGGATGACGTCGGCCTCGATCGCTTCGAGCGGGCGGAGGTTGCCGTCCGATTCGAACAAAGTGATGCCGGCGCCGTGGGCGAAGGCGGCGCTCGCCGAGGCGCCGTTGAGCGGCTTGGCGTGATAATCGTCGGCGCGCTTGCCGCAGGCGGCTTCAGTGGCGATGTGCGGGAAATCGGCGGCGGTGAGCGCGTCGCCCTCGCAGAGCACGGCGGCGCGGAACAGGGCGTTCTGGAGCTGGCGGACGTTGCCCGGCCAGCCGTAGGACATGAGGACGGCGAGCGCGTCGTCGGTGATCGACAAGGGACGCATGCCGGGCTGCTCGGCGATTCGGGCGAGCAGGTGGCGCGCGAGCGCCGGGATGTCGCTCTGCCGGTCGCGCAGGGGCGGGATGCCGACATGGACGACGTTGAGGCGGTAATAGAGATCCTCGCGGAAGCGGCCGCCCGCGACCTCGTCGGCGAGGCGGCGGTTGGTCGCGGCGATGATGCGGACGTCGACCAGCTGGGTGATTCGGCTGCCGACCCGCTGGATCTCGCCGGTCTCGAGCGCGCGCAGCAATTTGACCTGGGTGTCGAGCGGCAGCTCGCCGACCTCGTCGAGGAAGATGGTCGAGCCGTCGGCGTCCTCGAACCGGCCGATATGGCGGTCGAAGGCGCCGGTGAAGGCGCCCTTCTCATGGCCGAACAGGACCGATTCGACGAGGTTCTCGGGGATCGCGCCGCAATTGACGGTGTGGAGCTGCTTCTTGCCGCGGGGGCTGGCGGCGTGGATCGCCTGGGCGACGATCTCCTTGCCCGAGCCGCTCTCGCCCTCGATCAGCACCGAGACCCGGGCGCGCGCGGCCTTGGCGGCGATCGCGAGCGCGGTGCGGAATTGCGGCGCCGAGCCGACGATCTCCTCGAAGCCCAGAGCCTTGGCGATCTTCTCGGAGAGCGGGCGCAGCTCGCCATTTTTCTTGCGCCGGTCGGTGGCGCTGTTGAGCGCGGCGAGCAGGCGGTCGGGCGCGAGCGGCTTGACGATGAAGTCGGACGCGCCCGCGCGCATCGCGTCGACCGCGACCGGCACGTCGTTCTGGGCGGTGAGGACGAGCAGGGGCAGGTCGGGGCGAAATTCGCGGATCTGGCGGATCAGCTCGGTCCCTTCCTCGCCGGGCAGCCAGTGGTCGAGCATGATCGCGTCGAACTTGGGCTCCTGCGGGTCCTCGAACATCTTCTTCGCGGTGTCGAAATCGGCGGCGCCGCGCACCCACCAGCCGGCGCGCGCGCCGATCGCCGTCACCAGCCGGCGCTGGGCGGGCTCGTCGTCGATCAGCAACAGGCAACGATTGGGGTCCGCCCGCATGGCACTCCTCGTCTCGGCGTGGAAGGCGGGAGTAGCGGAATTGGGTAAAGGCGGCCTTAAGAGCATCCCGGGCTCGCGGCGCAGCCGGGGAAGGTCGGCAAACATCGCGAACATCGCCCACATGCGCAGCGGCAGGTTCCGTGGAAGGTTCATAAAGTTCAGCTTCCCTGGAGCAAAAAATCCTCCCCTCCCGACGGCGCCACATTTGGCTTTCATCAGAAGGCCGGAAGTTGACGAAGTTGACGCTATGTCGGGAGGGAATCGCTCTTCCGGACGGGAGTCATGCAGCCGCGCAGGTTGGAGCAACGATCGGGCATTTGGTACTCTTCCGCCGCGAAGCGAACCGCGAAGACTGGAACATAACAGGAACGACGTCAGTCGGGTTTCGCGTTCGGAACCGGAGCGAAACAAGCGAGTTCTGGCGCGCAGGAAGGCCCTTCGAAGCGGGCCGGACATGCTGGTGAACCGTAGGCCGATTCGGAGGCGACTTATGGCGATCTATCATCTCTACTTCCTCAGGGGCGGGCAGCTGATCGGATCCGAGGACGCCGAGGCGGCGAGCGACAACGAGGCGGCGCGGATCGCCGAGGACAAGGGCCGCGGCGACATCGTCGAAGTGTGGAACACGCAGCGCCGGGTGCGCATCGTCAGGACCGGCGGCGCGCGGCTGGAGACCCCCCTGGGCGCCGGGTCCGGGGAGGCGCGGGCGGCGACAGAGGGGGTCTAGCCTGCTAGCAAGGCCGCGAAAGGGGCGCCGCGATGATCATGGCCCTGCTTGCGGCGACGCTGGCCGCGCAGCCGCCACCCGAGGCGGACGAGGGGCGCTGGCGCGCGGCCGAGCCGCTGATCCGGCAGATGATCGGCGAGGCCCATGGCGTCGACCGCAGCGTCGATTATCGAGGCGCGGCTCATCTGACGGTCTGGACGCGCGCCCGGGCCAGCGACGAAAGCGGGATTTGCGCGCGCGAAGAGCTGCGGATCGAGATGGCCGACGCCGCCGCCGCGCCGGCCGTGGCGCAGGGCGAGCGGGCACGAATCCGCGCGGTCGAGGTCGAGCGCCAGTTCCACGTCCTCAAGACCGAGGACGACCGGCCGCGGTTCGAAATTGCCGACGACGCGCTCGAAACCGCCTGCGCCGACCCGCGCGAAGGCAGCTTCGACTGGATCCGCGCGGACTCGGCCGAGGGCGCGCGCGCCGCCGTGACCGGTCTGATCGCGGTCAGGGCCGCGCTCGCCGAGCCCGGATCGCCGCTGATCCGGGTGCGCTGCTCCCGGCCGCGCACCTGCCTCGACCGGAGCGCGGCGCAGTCGTGGATCGCGCCGTTCGATTCGAGCGCGCTGAGCCCGCTCCGAAGCACGCGCTGCGGCGGCGCCCGGCGCTATCGCTGCCAGGTCTTCATCGTGCTCGACATGGGCAATTGCACGGCCTGGCACCTGGAGATGGAGACGGCCTGGGAAGCCCCCTACCGGCTGCGCTCGGCGACGTTCCGGGATCGCGGCGCCGTGATGCACTGCGGCGACGCGCCGAACTAAGCCTTTCCCGCCTTGCCCCCGCGCCCCGCCCCTTGCTAGAGCAGCGCCACGCGCAGGCAGGAGGATCTCTCGACATGGTTGCCCCGGGCGATGCCAAGGACATGAAGGCCCATCTGGGCACCTATGCGGGCTTCACCGCCCTGATGAAATGGGGCGCGGTCGGCGCCGTCGTCACCGCCTTCATCGTCATCCTGCTGATCTACCAATAACAAGGTGAAGATCGCGATCCTGAAGGAAGGCGGGCAGGGCGAGCGGCGGGTCGCGGCCAGCGCGGAAACGGTCAGGAAGTTTATCGCATTGGGCGCGAGCGTCGCGGTCGAGGCCGGCGCGGGCGAAGGCGCGTCGATCGCCGACGCGGATTATGAGGCGGCGGGGGCGAGCCTCGGCTCGCGCGCCGAGGCGCTCGCCGACGCCGGCATCATCCTCGTCGTCCAGGGGCCCGAGCCGGAATCGCTCGCCGGCGCGAAGGCGGGCGCGCTGCTGGTCGGCGCCCTCAACCCCACCGGGCGGCGCGAGCGGATCATCGCCTATGCCGCGGCCGGGCTGGAGGCGCTGGCGATGGAGTGGATGCCGCGCATCACCCGCGCCCAATCGATGGACATCCTTTCCTCGCAGTCGAACCTCGCCGGCTACAAGGCCGTGCTCGACGCGGCGGCCGAATATGGCCGCGCCTTCCCGATGATGATGACCGCGGCCGGGACAGTCTCGGCGGCGAAATTGTTCGTGATGGGGGTCGGCGTCGCCGGGCTGCAGGCGATCGCGACCGCCCGCCGGCTCGGCGCGCAGGTCTCGGCGACTGACGTCCGCTCCGCGACCAGTGAGCAGATATTGTCGCTCGGCGCCAAGCCGGTCTTCGTCGAGAATGTCGCCGGGATCGAGGGCGAGGGGGCGGGCGGCTATGCCGCCGAAATGTCGGACGAATATAAGGCCGCGCAGGCGGCCCTGGTCTCCGAGCATATCGCCCGGCAGGACATCGTCATCACCACCGCGCTCATCCCCGGCAAGCCGGCGCCGCGGCTGATCAGTGACGCCCAGGTGGCGACGATGAAGCCGGGCAGCGTGATCGTCGACCTCGCGGTCGAGCAGGGCGGCAATGTCGAGGGGGCCGTGGCCGGCGAGATCGTCGAGCGGCACGGGGTGAGGATCGTCGGCCACCGCAACGTGCCGAGCCGGCTCGCGGCCGACGCCTCGGCGCTCTACGCGCGCAACCTCTACAATTTCCTCAGCGCCTTCTGGGACGCGGAGGCGAAGGCGCCGCTGCTGCCCGACGAGGACGAAATCGTGAAGGGAGTGCGGCTGACGCGGGGCGGCAAGGTCGTGCACGAGAGGCTGGTTTCGTGAGGGCGGCGACCCCAGGAAATCCTCCCCTTAAAGGGGAGGTGGCGCGCATAGCGCGACGGAGGGGTATCAGCCTCCGCGATTTTTCTCTGATGCTGATACCCCTCCACCGCTTCGCGGTCTCCCTCCCCTTGCAGGGGAGGATTTTCTAGTGCTCAACGGGCCGAAAGCGACGATCAAGCGGGCGCGCAAATTGCGCAGGGAAATGTCGCTGCCCGAGGTCTTGCTCTGGCAGGAACTGCGCAGGCGGCCGGCCGGGCTGAAGTTCCGCAAGCAGCATCCGGCCGGGCCTTATGCCGCCGACTTCTTCTGCCATGAAGCGCGGCTCGTCGTGGAGGTCGACGGCGAAGCACATGATCGCGGCGATCGGCCGGCGCGGGATGCTGGGCGCGATGCGTGGTTCGCCGAGCGGCGGTTCGCGGTGATGCGAATTCCGGCGGCGGAAGTGCTGGGGAATCTGGAGGATGTGATTCAGGGAATTGTTGCGCGCGCCCAAAATCCTCCCATGAAAGGTGAGGGGGACCATGCGCAGCATGGGGTATCAGACTCCTCGATTCATTCGCCGCCGCTGACACCCCTCCACCCCCTGCCTGCGGCAGGCGGTCCCCCTCCCCCGATGGGGGAGGATTTATGAAGGGCGCGGTGGCCATCGCCGCCATTCTTGTCGCACCGGGCTGCGGCGGCGGGCAGGACAGGCCGGCTCCCGCCGACCCTCTCAGGCGGGCGAGCTATCGCAGCCTGGCGGCGCGGGATTTTCTGCTCGGCTGCCCGGGCGCGCCGGCCCGCGCCGAGACTCGGCGGGAGATCGAGCGGCTCGCCGAGCTAAACCGGTTCGCGCTCGAGAAGGGGGCGCAGGCCTCGCTCCAGCTCGCCGCCAACGAATGGGCGGGGATCGCCCCGCACGACACCCGCGCGCGGTGCGCGCCCGGCGAAGCGGCGTACGGCGCGGCGCTCGCGGATTTCAGCCGCAGCCTCGACGATCTGGCCGTGGGGATCAGGGAGTATCGGCGATGAGGGGATTGTACCTGGGCGCGGCGATGGCGCTGGCCGGATGCGCGGGCACGGGCAGCGGCTGGAGCCGGGCGCCCGACCTTTCGGTCTATTCCTCGGCCCACGCTTATGCGCGCGTCGCCTGGGAGCAGGACGTCTATTGCCAGGGCGCGAGCCCGGCCGCCGCCTCGGCCAGCCAGGCGCGCGAGTTCGGCGCGCGCGAGGCGGCGGTGCGCGCCGCGCTGGCCGCGCGGCACGGCGAGGCGGCGCTGGCGCGGGCGGACCGCCACTTCGTCGCGCGCGTGCCCTGCGGCGACGTCCCCGACGAACAGTGGCGCGACCGCTACGGGCGGCTCTTGAGGGTGCTGGAGACCAGGTTCGGGCTGACCGGCGGTGGGGAGGGCTGATGGACTTCATCTCGATCCTGTCGATCTTCGTCCTCGCCTGCTTCGTCGGCTATTATGTGGTCTGGTCGGTGACGCCGGCGCTGCACACGCCGCTGATGAGCGTCACCAACGCCATCTCCTCGGTGATCGTCGTCGGCGCGCTGATCGCGGCCGCCGCCGCCGGCGCGTCCGGGGCGAAATGGCTGGGGCTGATCGCGGTGGTGCTCGCCAGCGTCAACATCTTCGGCGGCTTCGCGGTGACCGCGCGGATGCTCGCCATGTACAAGAAGAAGGAGCGCGGCTGATGCACGAAGCCGCGCCGACGCCCGCCTGGGTGATGCTCGCCTATCTGGTCGCCGGGATGTGCTTCATCCTCGCGCTCAGGGGGCTGTCGAGCCCGGCGAGCAGCCGCCGCGGCAACCGCTTCGGCATGTTCGGCATGGCGCTCGCGCTGGCGACGACCCTGATCCACTATCTGCCGCGCTTCGAAGTCGGCGACGACGCGCCATGGCTCGGCAATCCGGACTATGCGACCCTGGCCGAGATCCTCGGCGCGATCGCGATCGGCGCCGCGATCGGCCTCGTCACCGCGCGCCGGATCGCGATGACGGCGATGCCGCAGCTGGTGGCGGCCTTCCACAGCCTGGTCGGCATGGCCGCGGTGCTGGTCGGCGCGGCCGCCTATCTCAATCCCGACGCGTTCGGCATCGCCGGTCCGGGCGGACTCATTCACGTCAGCAGCCGGGTCGAGATGGGCCTCGGTGTCGCGATCGGGGCGATCACTTTCTCCGGGAGCGTGATCGCCTTCCTCAAATTGAACGGCAACATGTCGGGCAAGCCGATCCTCTTGCCGCTGAGGCACGTCATCAACCTCGGCACGATCGCGGCGATCCTCGGCCTGATCGGCTGGTTCACCCAGGACCAGAGCCCCTCGGTGTTCTGGACGATCGCCGGCCTCTCGTTCGCGATCGGCTTCCTTTTGATCATCCCGATCGGCGGCGCCGACATGCCGGTGGTGATCTCGATGCTCAACTCCTATTCGGGCTGGGCGGCCGCCGCGATGGGCTTCACCCTGCACAACAGCGCGATGATCATCACCGGCGCGCTGGTCGGCAGCTCGGGCGCGATCCTCTCCTACATCATGTGCCGGGCGATGAACCGCTCGTTCGTCAGCGTGATCGCCGGCGGCTTCGGCGGCGACGCGATCGCCGGCGGCGGCGAGGCGATCGACAAGCCCTGGAAGCGCGGCTCGGCCGAGGACGCCGCCTTCCTGATGCGCCAGGCCGAGCAGGTGATCATCGTCCCCGGCTACGGCATGGCGGTCGCCCAGGCGCAGCACGCGCTGCGCGAGATGGCGGACCTGCTCAAGAAGGAGGGGGTAGGCGTCAAATATGCGATCCACCCGGTCGCCGGAAGGATGCCGGGCCATATGAACGTGCTGCTCGCCGAGGCGAACGTGCCCTATGACGAGGTGTTCGAGCTCGAGGATGTCAATTCGGAGTTCGCGCGCACCGACGTCGCCTTCGTCATCGGCGCCAACGACGTCACCAACCCGGCCGCCAAGACCGACAAGACCTCGCCGATCTACGGCATGCCGGTGCTCGACGTCGAGAAGGCCAAGACGGTGCTGTTCGTGAAGCGCTCGATGGGCGGCGTCGGCTATGCCGGCGTCGACAACGAATTGTTCTACCGCGACAACACGATGATGCTGCTGGCCGACGCCAAGAAGATGGTGGAAGAGATTGTGAAGGCGATGGGTTGATGCTGACGGCGGGATCGATCGCCGGCGGCGGATTCCGCCTGGTCCGGGAGCGGCCCGGGGCGGTCGCGGTCTGGACCCTGGTCTATCTGGCCGGGGTGGTCGCGCTGGGGCTGGCGGTGATGCCGAGCGCCGAGGTGCGGGCGGCGGCGGCGGCCGGCCGTCCGCCGCTGGCGATCAACACGGCGCCGAACCTCTGGATCTGGCTGTTCGAGCTGGTCTTCTTCCTGGCCTTCATGGTGCTGTTCACCGCCGCCCTGCGCGCGGCGCTCCGCCCCGGGGAAAGCGGCTTCGCCTCGCTCCGGCTCGGGATGGACGAGCTGCGCATGACCGGGCTCGCGCTGTTCCTCACCATCGTCCTCTATCTCGGACTGATTCTGATCGGCCTCGCCCTCGCCATCCCGCTCAACCTCCTCACCCTCGCCACCGGCGGCACCGACGTGACGATCCTCCTGGTCGGCGAGATCGTCCTGCTCACCCCGCTGGCGGCCTGGATCCTGGTGCGGCTCTCGCTCGCTTACCCGCTGACGCTGATGCGCGGCCGGATCGTGATCGGCGAGTCCTGGCAGCTGTCGCGCGGCCGGTTCTGGACCCTGTTCGGCGGCTATCTGATCGTCGTCCTCGTGGTGACGGCGCTCTCGATCGCGGCGGCGGCGCTGACCGCGGGACCCCAGCTGCTGGAGCTCCTTCGCGGACGTCTCACGCTCGAGACGCTGCAGGCCGTCGCCGGGTGGCAGCTGGCGCGGCAGATGGAGGGGGTCGACGCGATGATGGTGGCCGGCTGGGTGCTGAGCGCGCTGGTCGGCGGGCTCAGCGTGGCACTCTATGCCGGCGCCATGGCGGCCGCGGCCCGCGAACTCGCCGTCGACCGCGAGGGGATGGCCCGGACCTTCGCCTGATCTTGGTCCATTATGGACCAAGTTTGGCGACAGGTCCAAGTCCAGCGGAAGACTAAATGTCTTAAACGCGGCTTCGCGCCGCCCGCCACCGGACGCGGAAAAAAGGCTGCCTGGGCAATATTTTTGAAAGTGTTGCCGAATGCCTGTAAGAAGAAAACTGCCCGCTTTGGGCAACCCGCTCCGATTCGGACCCGATAATGGTTCAAGTCTCGCCGTCTCCCGCCAATCTCCGTTTTGGACAGGAATCTGAACGCTTGGCGCGGGGGATGCGAATGGCGCATGATGCGCTCGCTATGATCGTCTACCAGACCAACCCGCCCGTCTGCATCTTCGGCGACAGCAGGGCGGCGCGCGAACGGATGCGGCGCACCGCCGAGGCGGCCGGCTGCCGGGTCGCCCGCAGCGTCGCGCTCGATGCCGCCGTCGCCCCGCAATGCGTACCGACCGCGCCGGCGCTGATCGAGCTCGACGGCCTCGCCGACGAGGCGGCGGTGATCGCGCTGCTCGACTGGGCGCAGCACGAGGCCGCGCGCGGCGCGCGCCACAGCGTCGTCTCGTCGCCCATTTGCTGGATCGACCTCGTGGCGGCGCGCACCCCCGACGCCAGGGTGGCGCAGCTCTGCGCCGCCGACGAGTCCGAGCGCGTCGCCGAGGTGGTCCGCGCCAGCCGCCCGCCCGGGCCGCAGCTCCACGACGTCGGCCGCGACGACGGCTCGGCCATCCTCCAGCAGCTGACCGAGGACGTCAGCCGCATCGCCGCGATCCTCTCCTCGCTGTCGGAGGAGGAGGCGGCGGCGATCGCCAGCGCCAAGCCGGGCGAGGGCGAGGCCAAGGACGAGCCCGGAATCGACGCCGTCTTCGTCCGCTCGATCATCCGCGCGCGGCGGCTGCGCGACCAATATTTCCGCGGCGGCCTGTTCGCCGATCCGGCCTGGGACATGCTCCTCGACCTGATGGCGGCGCGGCTCGAGGAGAATCGGGTGGCGGTCTCCAGCCTGTGCATCGCCGCCGCGGTGCCCGCGACCACGGCGCTGCGCTGGATCAAGGCGCTGACCGACCGCGGCCTGTTCGTCCGCTCGGCCGATCCGCAGGACGGGCGCCGCGTCTATATCGAATTGTCGGACGACGCGGCCCGCGCGCTCACCGCCTATCTGCGCGCGGTGCAGAGGATGGCGCCGACCGCGATCTGACGGCGGCCTTGCCTGCGCCCCGCGCAAGTGCCACCTAGCCGCGAACGGGCGGTTAGCTCAGCTGGTAGAGCATCTCGCTTACACCGAGAGGGTCGGCGGTTCGAGCCCGTCACCGCCCACCATCGCCGCGCCGCCGCGAAGGGCCGCGATTCGGGCAATCTGGACCTTGTTTCTGTTGACGTATGGCCCGCGCGGGCAGACAAAGGGAACGCAACGGGGTGCGTTGAGCGTGGTTCATTCGACGGTTGCGGGACAAGATCTGCAGTCAGCGCCGGGGTAATTCAAGGATCGTTGCAGTTCCCGCGGTCACGGTGAAGCAATGAATTCATTCACCATCACCATCGGCCTGTTCATCGCGGGCAGCCTGGTCGCCACGGTCGTGGCCATGTACTGGATCGTCTCGCGCGAGCGCAGGATGCTTACGAAGCTGCAAGCCGAGATGCACGCCGCGCAGCTCGACGCGGCGGCGAAGGCGGCAGCCGTCGTCGCGCCGCTCCCGACCGGCGCGAAGCCCGCCGTCACCGATCCGCCGCCGCCGCCCCTCATCGACGCCTGCGCCCAGGGCGGATGCGTCTTGTTCACCGGCGCCGGCATCGGCATGCTCGCCGGACTCCCCAGCTGGCGCGCCGCGCTCGAAGAGGTCATCGACGCCAATGCGGACCTGTTCAGCGAAGAGACCGCGCGCGGCATGCGCAGCCTGCTCGCGCGGCGGGAATATGACGTCGTCACCGAACTGCTCGAGGTCAAGCTGGAGCGCATTCCGCTGATGCTTGCGATCGGCGAGCAGTTCGACAAGGCCAAGCCGCCGCCGGCGCTCGAGAAGCTGGTCGACGGCATTCCCTTTTCCGCCTTCCTCACCACCAATTTCGACGACATGCTCGACAAGGTCGTCGCCGTCCCCGATCCGCTGATCCTGACGCCGCGCTCGAGCTATGATTTCGCGGCGCTGATCCGCGAGACCGAGCCGTTCATCCTCAAGCTCCACGGCGAAATCGTGTCGCCGCACGCCACCACGCTGACCATGTCCGAGCTGCGCGCCTCGCTCGACGAAGCCGGCAATTTGCGGGCGGCGCTGCGCGCGATCTTCGAAACCCGGACCCTGCTGTTCCTGGGCGTGGGCGTACAGACGATCGAGCGCCTCTGCGACGCGATCGGCTTTCTCGGGACGACCAATCAACGTCACTATGCGGTCGTCCTCGACGACGGCGATTTCGAAGCCAGGGCCGAGCGTCTCGCGCTGTTCGGGATCGAGCTGCTGCGGCTGGCCCGGCCCAGCGAGATCATCAACTTCATCGACGAGCTCACGGCGGAGGTGGAGGAACAGCGACAGCATCTGCCGGACAATGCCGAGGCCTATTCCGCGCTCGCGCCGACCAGGGTGCTGCGGGCCAAGCTCGAGAATATCGGCCCGTTCAAGCAGGTCGAGCTCGACTTCCTCAAGCCCTGGACGCTGATCCTGGGCAATAACGGCGCCGGCAAGTCGACCGTGCTTCGCGCGATCGCGCTCGCGCTGTGCGGCGCGGACGGCGACGCGCGCAAGGAGGGCCGGGCGTTGCTTCGCCGCGGCGAGCTCAAGGGCTCGATCGAGGTCACGCTCGCCGCCGGGTCGGCGGAGATGAAGTGCCTGACCCAGATTTCCTCCGAGGGGCGGGAGGGCGTCATGGTGCGGGCGCACTCCGCGCCGCTCCAGGCGGGGACCATGGCGGCTTTCGGCTTTCCGGCGATTCGGGGCCTTCCTCCCATCGGCAGCTTCGATCCGACGCAGGAGGAGAGTCATCGCTTTCCGCGGACGGAGGACGTGCTGCCGCTGATCCGCGGCGGCGTCGACGACCGCGGGAGGAACCTGCGCCGCTGGATCTTCAACCTCTACGTCCGCAGCGAGGACCGGGCACTCGGTGAGACGATACGCGCGCACTATCGCGACACGATCGGGCGCTTCTTCGAGCTGATCAATGAAATGACACCCGGCTTCAACCTGCGTTTCCTGCGCTGCGACACGGAGACGTACGAAATCCTGCTGGATACATCGGACGGCGAGGTGCCGCTGGACTATGTCAGCCAGGGCATGAACTCGACGATGGGATGGGCGGGCATCCTGATGCAGCGCCTTTCCGAAATCTTTCCCGGCGAGGCCGATCCGCTAGCCCAGCACGCGCTGCTCCTGATCGACGAGATCGACAGCCACCTTCACCCGGCCTGGCAGATGAACCTGGTGCCGATCCTCAAGCAGCATTTTCCCAATCTCCAGGTGATCGCCACCACCCATTCGCCGCTGATGGTCGGCAACCTCGAGGAGCATGAGGTCATCCGGGTCGCGCGAGACGCGGACGGCCTGACGATCGAGCACCTGGCGCAATCGTTCAAAGGCTATCGCGCCGACCAGATCCTCACCGACCAGCCGTTCGAGATGGAATCGACCCGCGCGAAGAGCTGGGAAGCAATGCGCGAAGAATATGCGACGCTGCTCGCGATGCCCGAGCGCAGCGCGGAGAACGAGGCGCGCCTGGCCGACCTCGTCGCGGCGCTGCGGCAGGTTCCGCCTCCCTTCGAGTCACGGGCGGAGAGGAACCAGGCCGAGGAGCTGCAGACCGCGTTGCGCGAGGCAATCCAGGCGGTGGCCGCGGACGATGAGCTGCTCCACAAGCTGAAGCACGAGGTGCTCAGCCCAGGTGCGGGCCCGCGGGCGGAGTAGCTGAGCATGCGGCATGTGCCCTTCGATCCCAACAAGAGCCTGAATCCGGCGCAAAAGGCCTGGTGGAAGAGATGGAGCGCGCGCGCCGCAAGAGAGCGGGCACGACTGATCTCAAAGCTCGCGCTGGGTGAGCCCGCGGTGTTCAACGGGTCGATCTGGGCCGACCTCAAGAAATGGCTGCTCGAGCATGTCTTCCACGGCAAGTGCGCCTATTGCGAGACGAGAATCTCGGCGGGCTTCTTCGGTGACGGAGAACATTACCGGCCGAAAGGGAATGTCACGGTCAAGAGCCCGGACGGCGAGCGGGTGGCGGTGGCCGCGGCGGGCAAGAGCCATCCGGGCTATTACTGGCTCGCTTATGAATGGCAAAACCTGCTGCCCGCATGTGAGCTGTGCAACAACGCCAAGCTCGATCAGTTTCCGGTGGGAACCACTCACGTTCACGTCGCGGACCCGCCTCCCGACGTCCTCGACAAGGCCGAGGAGCCGCTGCTGATCAACCCCTATTTCGAGGATGCGAACGCCTTTCTCGGCTTCGACGAATTCGGCGTCGTCTACGCGATCAAGGACAATCCGCGGGGCCAGGCCACGATCAACGTGTTCGGACTCGACCGCCCGAAGCTGAAGGACGATCGCTGGCTGGCGCAGCAGCAGGCGATATACGGGCTTGGGCCGAGCGTGCTCAACCTGCTGACCGGGACCAGCCCCGGCGCGGTCGACCTCTGGGTAGGTCCGCGGGCGCAATATTCGCAGGCGGTGCTGGCCTATGCCAAGACTCGCAGCCGCCTCATGTTTCAGGAATTGTGGGCGCTGATGAATCCTGAATCGGCACCGGGGGCTCCGGCACCGGCAACGGAGGCTACAGACTCCGGATCAGCCTGACCGCGACCGCCGCCCAGGGCGGGTCGGTGACGACGGTCTGGCGCTGGCCGGCGCCCAGCGGGAGGAGGTGGAGGCGGTCGCCCTCGCGGCCGATCAGGCGGCCGAACAGGAAACGGCCGCCGGGGCGGGGCAGCAGGACGTCGCGGTTCAAGGCGCCGGCGAACTGGTCGGGATCGAGGCGTGCCAGCCAGATCTCGTCGCCGCTGCGATAGTCGCCGATCCCGGCATGGACGATCATCGCGACGAGGCCGGGCGCGGCCTGGGGCGGGATCACGACGCCGTCGCGGCGCGGCGCGTGGGCGCCGTCGTGATCGAGCGTCGCCGCCACCGGAATATCCTCGCGCTCGGGCAAGGTGACGAGATCGGACGCCTCGACCCCGAGCGCGCCGCCGATCCGGTTGAGCCAGCCGACCGAGACCGTGCGGGTGCCGGTCTCGAGCCGGCCGATCGTCTGCGGCGTGGTCGGCGGGACGCAGCGGTCGGCGACGTCCTGGAGCGTCATCCTGCGGGCGCGGCGGACCTCTCTGATGCGGGTGAGCATGAATTACCTCCGAACCGGATCGGTTCCTCCTTTCCTACAGGCCCGCGTCAATGGCAAGCGACCCGCAGGAGGAACATATGAAGAACAGATTTCTCGTGGAGCGGGCGCTGCCGCGCGACGGCAGCGAGCGCCGGCGGGCGGCGCGACGCCGGGCGGCGCGCACCGTCACCGTCAACCTGGCCGAATCGCCGCTCGGCTGGCTGCGCGCGCGCGGGCTGGTCAGCCGCCGGCAATATGAGGCCGGCGAGGCGCTGCGCGCCGATTGGGAGCGGGCGCAGCTCGCGCCGGCGGTGACGATGCGCTGGGACGCGGCGGCGCCGGACAAGGCGGCGCGCTCGGCGCCCGAGCCGGCTCCGCCGACGGTGCGCCAGGTCGCCGCCCGCCGCCGCTTCGACTCGGCGCTGAAGGCGGTCGGGGCCGGCCTCACCGATCTGCTCTGGCGGGTGGTCTGCGCGGGCGAGGGGATGCGCGACGCCGAACGCGCGCTCGCCTGGCCGCCCCGGACCGGCCGCGTCGTGCTGGCGATCGCGCTCGACCGGCTCGCGGACCATTACCGGATACGGTGAGGGGGAGGAGCGAGGTTCGCTGCGTCATCCCAAACTTGATTTGGGACCCATGAACTCGGATGCGGCAGGTTCTCGCCATCCGTGTTCATGGGTCCTGACTTTCGTCAGGATGACGCAGCCAACTCTCAGCCGAACATGAAATCCGAGGCGTGGATCTGGTTGAGCTTGACGCCTTCGAGCAGGATCGAATCGCTCGTCCCCCAAGTGATCAGGACGTCGCCGCCGACCTTGGTGAAGGTGAGGTCGCCGAAATCGTCGACGCCGGAAACCCCTTGGAAGAAGATCGTGTCCTTCATCTTCTCGAAGTCGGTGATGCGGTCGTCGCCGTCGCCCGGGCCGAAGCCGAACAGGTCACTGCCCTTGCCGCCGGTGAGGACGTCGTCGCCGCCGCCGCCCCACAAGGTGTCGTCGCCCTTGCCGCCATTGAGGACGTCGTTGCCGGCCGGATCGCCGAAGGGCAGGTCCGAGGCGTCGACATAGGTGACGATCGGGCCCGAACCGCCGGTACCGTGGTGGTCGACGATCACCCGGCCGTCGCCGTAGAGCGTGTCGGCGCCGTCGCCGCCGGAGAGCGAATCCGCGCCGGAATCTCCGGCGAGAAGATTGTCCGAATTGTTGCCGGTCAGGAAATCGTCGAACAGCGAGGCGGAGATGTTCTCGAAGCCGTTCAGGGTCATCGAGCCCTGCTCGGTCGCCTGCGCCATGCCCTGCAGGAGCAGCGACACGGTGACTCCGGCGGCGGTGATGTCGGTGCCGTTGCCGTGCAGCGACAAGGTGTCGGTGCCGGTGCCGCCGTTGAGATTGTGGTTGCCGGTGCCGACCTGGATGAGGTCGTTGCCGCCGCCGCCGTTCAAGATGTCGTTGCCGGTGACGCCGCTGCCGTCCGAACCGCCCCAGATCCAATTGTCGCCGGCATCCCCGGTGAGGACGTCGTTGAAGCGCGTGCCCGAGACATGCTCGATGCCGGTCAGCGTGTCGTTGCCCTGGCCGGTCGCCTGGGCGATTCCGACGATGTTGAGGTCGACGGTGACGCCGGCGAGCGCGCTCGGGCTGTAGGCGGCGCGGTCCCAGCCGGTGCCGCCGTCGATTATGTCGTCGCCCTGGCCGCCGTCGAGATAGTCGTCGTCGTCGCCGCCCTTCAGCGTGTCGGCGCCGTCCATGCCGCGCATGAAATCGTGGCCGGCGAAGCCGGCGAGGACGTTGGCGCCGGAATCGCCGCGGGCGAAGTCGTTATAGGCCGAGCCGAGGAAGTTCTCGATGCTGACCAGGGTGTCGGTGCCGCCCATGCCGTCGTCGCCGACGCCGGCGGTGAGGTTGACGAACACGCCCGCGGTCGAGGAGGCGTAGCTCGCGCTGTCGGAGCCGCCGCCGCCGTTCAATATGTCGTCGCCGGCGCCGCCGTCGAGAATGTCGTCGCCCGGCGCGCCGGCGAACGGGATCAGGCTGACGTCGCTGTAGGTGACGATCGAGCCCGAGCCGCCGGTGTCGTGGTCGTCGATCAGGGTGCGGCCGTCGCCGTAAAGCGTGTCGTTGCCGCCGCCGCCGGACAGATTGTCGTTGCCGAGGTCGCCGAGCAAGATGTTGACGTTGCCGTCGCCGGTCAGGAAATCGTCATATTTCGAGCCGGAGACATTCTCGAAGCCGGCGAGGAACATCATCCCCTGCTCGGTATCCTGGGTCGCGCCCTGGAGGGCGAGCGAGACGGTGACTCCGGCGGCGGTGATGTCGGTATCGTTGCCGAACAGGCCGAGCGTGTCGTTGTCGAGGCCGCCGTCCAGACTGTGGTTGCCGGTGCCGACCGAGATCAGGTCGTTGCCGCCATTGCCGGAGATGGTGTCGTTGCCGGTGACGCCGGTGCCGTTCGAGCCGCCCCAGATCCAGTTGTCGCCGCCGTCGCCGATCAGCGTGTCGTCGTAGATCGTGCCGGACAGGTGCTCGATGCCGGTCAGAGTGTCCATGCCCTGGCCGGTATTCTGGGCGATTCCGACGATGTTGAGGTCGACGGTGACACCGTTCGTCGCGCTCGGCGCATAAGTGGCGCGATCCCAGCCCGCGCCGCCGTCGAGCAGATCATCGCCGATGCCGCCGTCGAGATAATCGTCATCATTGCCGCCGAAAATCTGGTCGTTGCCTTCGCGGCCGCGCATGAAATCGTGGCCGTTGCCGCCGTCGAGGATGTCGTTGCCCTCCAAGGCGACCATGCCGTCATTGCCGTCGAAGCCGTGAATGTCGTCGTCGCCGCTGGTGCCGAAAAGGCTGTCGTCGCCCGGAGTGCCGTTGATCGTCGCCATGTCGCTTGTCCTCTTGCTGGGCGCGCGAGGAAAGGGACTCGGCCGCTTCCCCGGGCACGGCTGGAACGCTGACCATAGTGGGAAGAATGGGCGGCTTCAATTCGCCGCGACGCGAGGCTTGCCCATAGCGGGATTCGGCGCGACAACGGACCCGGGCATCGGAAGGGGGCTTCAGATGGCGACGATCGCGGCGGGTGCGGACGAAGGGATTCCGGCAGCGGCGGCAACGGGCGGCGCGGCGCCGGCGAAGCGGCGGATCGAGGCGCTGGACTTCGTCCGCGGGGTGGCGCTCTGCGGCATCCTCCTCATGAACATCACCGGCTTCGGCCTGCCCGACGCTTATTCCAACCCGATGAATTCGGGCGGCGCGACCGGCGTCAACCTCTGGGCCTGGATCATCACCCAGGTGGGCTTCGAGGGGACCCAGCGGGCCTTGTTCTCGATGCTGTTCGGGGCGAGCGTGATCCTCTTGACCTCGCGGCTCGAGCAGGAAGGGCGCGGCGACGCCGCCGACATCTATTTTCGCCGCAACCTCTGGCTGATCGCCTTCGGCATGGTCAACGCCTTCCTCTTCCTGTGGTGGGGCGACATCCTCTACGCCTACGGAGTCACCGCCCTGTTCGTGTACACCTTCCGCAACATGGCGCCGAAATGGCTGCTGATCGTCGGCATCGGCGCCTTGCTGCTCGGCGCGGTGTGGAACGCCTACGACACCCGCCAGGTGATCGCCAAGCACGACGCCTGGCTGCCGGCGGCCGCCGCCCAGGCCGCCGGGCGGCCGCTGACCGATGAGCAGAAGGCCGCGATCAGCGCCTGGGAGGAAGCGCGCGGCGAATTCAAGTCGACCCCGGCCGAGATCGCCGAGGCGGTGCAGGCGCGCACCAACGGCTATTGGCCGATGTTCCGCCGCACGGCGACGATCAATTCCTGGTTCCAGAGCTGGTTCATGTATCGCTACTTCTTCGACATTTTCGGGATGATGCTGATCGGAATGGCGCTGTTCCACCTCGGCGTGCTGACGATCGAGCGGCCGGCGCGGCTCTATTGGGCGATGCTGATCGGCGGCTACGGGGTGGGGATCGCCGTTAATGTCGCCGAGACGCGCTGGGTGATGGATCATGGCTTCAGCGCGATCGCCTTCGCGCAGTCGAACATCAGCTACGATCTCGGCCGGCTGGCGATGACGATCGGCCATCTCGGCGGGCTGCTCCTGTTCGTGCGCTCGGGCGCGCTCGCCTGGCTCAGGCGCGCTCTCGCCGCGGTCGGGCAGATGGCGGTGACCAACTATCTCACCCATTCGGTGGTCTGCGGCTTCCTGTTCATCGGCCTCGGCTGGTACAACCAGCTCGAGCGCCACCAGCTTTATTATGTGGTCTTCGCGATCTGGGCCGCGCAGCTGATCGTCAGCCCGCTCTGGCTCAAACATTACCGCTTCGGCCCGGTCGAATGGCTGTGGCGCACGCTGACCTATATGAAGAGGCAGCCGATGCGGCGGGCCGCCGCGGCGGCATGATCTTCGCCGCGCTGCTGCTCGCGTCCCAGCCGGTCGACCGCATCGGCCGGATCTACACCTATGTACGCTCGGGCCGCGACGGGAGCGAGGCCGAGATCGTCCGCGTCTATCGCGCCGACCGGACCCATATCGAGGTCAGCAAGATGCGCGAGCGCTGCACCAACGCCGCCTACGTCACCGCCACGCTCGACCTCGATCATGGCTATGCGAGCCGGCTCGGCGGCGGCCGCCTCCGGCCCGATGCCGGGCGCGAGGAGTTCGCGGTGCTGACCTGGGATGCGGCGGCGCGGCGGCTCGACGGCCATATCGATCCGCCGGGCGACGCGCCGCCGCTCTCGCTGTCGCTGGCCGTGCCGGACACGCCCTGGCACATGTTCGACTTCGACCTCGCCTCGCTCACCATCGCCCAGCAATATCGGGCGAACCCTCGTGCCGGTTTCAGCTTCGGTCTGCCCCTGATCTGGCCGCCCGGCGCGCCCGACCACGCCTTCCGCTATCTCGGCCGCGCCGACCTGCGCTTCGTCCGCGCCGAGCGCCATCTCGGCCGCCGGACGCTGCGCTTCGAGGCGGGCGGGCCGGCCTTCGCCGGCGGCAGCGGCGGCCCGATCTGGTTCGACGCCGCCGAAGGCCACATCGTCGAGGCCCAATGGGGCATTCCCAACCACAGCGAATATCGCGATTTCGCGCTGCGCCTGATCGGCGTCAGCGACGGCGGCCGCGACGAATGGCGGCGGCTGCTGAGCGCGCATTTCGCCGGCTGCCCCGCTTGAGTTTGCGCCCCCGGGGGCGTAGGCCGGGTTTCATAGTGAAACCTAAGGGAGTCGCCCGATGATCGTCTACGGATCGTCCCTGTCGCCGTTCGTGCGCAAGGTGCTCGCCTTCGCCGCCGAGAAGGGGATCGAGGTCGAGCTCAAGCCGACCGGGCTCGGCAACAAGGATCCCGAATTCCTCGAGGCGAGCCCGTTCGGCAAGATGCCGGGCCTGCGCGACGGCGATTTCGCGATCTCCGATTCCTCGGCGATCGTCGCCTATCTGGAAGCCGTGAAGCCCGAGCCGAACCTGATCCCGACCGAGCCCAGGGCGCGGGCGCGGACGATCTGGTTCGACGAATATTCCGACACGATCCTGTTCGCCTGCGGGGGCAAGATGTTCTTCAACCGGATCGTGGCGCCGCGCTTCCTCGGCCAGCCCGGCGACGAGGAAATCGCCGCCAAGGCGCAGTGCGACGAGCTGCCGCCCCTGCTCGCCTATCTGGAGCGGGTGATCCCCGACAGCGGCTATCTGGTCGAGGACCGGCTGACGCTTGCCGACATTTCGGTGGCGAGCCCGTTCGCGAACTTCATCCATCTGGGCACGCTGCCGAGCGCGGACGATTATCCGAAGCTGCGCGCCTATATCGACCGCATGCTCGCCCGGCCGAGCTTCGCGCCCTGGATCGCGCGCGAGACCGCCTTCCTGGAGCGGACGGCCGCGTGAGAGCCGTCGCCGAAATCGCGAGCTACCACGCCCATGTCTATTTCGACGGCGCGGGCCAGGCGGAAACGGCGCGGGCGCTGCGCGAGGCGGTGGCGGAGCGGTTCGCGGTGCGGCTCGGGACGTGGCGCGACGCCCCGGTCGGGCCCCATAGCCGGGCGATGTACCAGATCGCCTTCGCGCCCGATCTGTTCGGGACGATCGTGCCGTGGCTGATGCTCAACCATGGCGCGCTGTCGATCCTCGTCCACCCCAACACCGCCAACCAGCGCCGCGACCATCTCGACGACGCGCTCTGGATCGGGCCGGCGCTGCCGATCCATGGCGAGGTGCTGCCCGACGAGGACGGCGAGGCCGAGGAAGCGGGCGCGGTCAACACCGTGCCGACGCTCCACCCCTAGCCGCGCCGCCGCTGGCCTCCGCGGCCGCGCGTCGCTATGGCCGCCCGACGACCAAGCCCGGGGGCCTTCGATGTTTCGCGCGCTTTACGACTGGACGCTGCGGCTGGCCGGGCATCGCCACGCGATCCGCTGGCTCGCCTTGATCTCGTTCGCCGAATCCTCCTTCTTCCCGATCCCGCCCGACGTGATCGTCATCCCGATGGTGCTGGCGCGGCGCGACCAGGCCTGGCGGATCGCGGCGGTGGTGACGATAAGCTCGGTGCTCGGCGGGGTGGCCGGCTATTTCATCGGCGCCTTCCTCTACGACAGCGTCGGCGCCTGGCTGATGCGGCTCTACGGCATGACCGACGATGTCGAGGCGTTCCGGACCTGGTTCGCCGAATGGGGGGTGTGGATCGTGCTGATCAAGGGGCTGACGCCGATCCCGTTCAAGCTGGTGACGATCGCCAGCGGCTTCGCGGGGATGAACCTGCCCGCCTTCATCGCCGCCGCGGCGGTGACCCGGGCGGCGCGCTTCTTCCTGATCGCGGGCCTCTTGAAGCGGTTTGGAGCGCCGATGCAGGCGTTCATCGAGAAACGGCTGACCTTGGTCGGATGGCTGTTCCTGGCGGCGCTGGTCGGTGGTTTTGCTCTGGTGACATTGCTCTAGGGGAGGAGAGGATGACGATCCTGATCGCGGCCGCGCTCGCGGCCCAGGCGCCGGCGCAGCCGGACCTCGACTGGATGGCCGGCTACTGGCTGTCCTGCGACGCGCGGATGGAGGTGGCCGAATATTGGACGACGCGGCGCGGCGGGTGATGCTCGGCGGCAGCATCACCTACGGCGTCCAGGCGTTCGGCTGGGAGCAGGTCCGCATCGAGACGAGCGACGACGGCGCGACCATGCAATATGTCGCCCGGCCGCGCGGCGCGGCGGCGGACACCGCCTTCCGGCTGACGCGGGCCGGGCCGAACGAAGCGGCGTTCGAAAACCCCGCGCACGATTATCCGCAGCGGATTATTTACCGGCGTGAGGGCGACGCGCTGATCGCGCGGACCGAGGACATGGCGGGCGGCAACGGGCAGGACTTCCGCTACCGGGCGGCGGCGCTGAACGCGCGGTGCCCGCGGGTGGAGCGGCGTTAGCGCCTGATTTCACGCGAAGGCGCGAAGGGCGCGAAGGGCGGGCCGGAAAAGAGGGTCTGTCCCTTATTATTCGGTGCCGCAAAGGCGGTCGCGGAGCGCCTGGGCATTGGCGAGGCCGCGCTCGGCCTTGGCGCGGTTCCAAGCGAGATCGGGATGGGCGAACACCTCCAAGGCCGCCTCAAACGCCGAGACGGCGGCGCGGGACGTCTCGGAATCGCCGAGCTTTCCGGCCTTCGCGTGAAGCGCATAACCGATATTCTCTTGGGTGAGGGCCCAATCAAGCGCCACGCGATCGCGTGTTCTCACCTCCAGCGAGGCACGGTAGGCGTCGATCGCCTGGTCAAGCATCTCTGTCCCATCCTGCCGAATTCCCAATGCGCGAAGTGCAGCGCCGAGATTGTTCTGAGTTAACGCCCAGTGGAGCGGCAGCCGGTCGCGCGTGTAGACCTCGAGTGCGGCACGAAAGGCGGCGACCGATTGATCGAGCGTGTCCGTTTCCTCCTGCAGGGAGCCCAGCCTAAACAACGCGCCGCCTAGGTTGTTCTGCGTCGCCGCCCAGGGGAACGGCAATCCTTCGCGGGTGCGCACCTCAAGCGCCGCGCGGTAGGCGGCGATCGCCAGTTCGAGCGTGCTTGGATCGCCCCGGCGCACACCGAGCGCCTCGAGCGCCGTGCCAAGATTGTTCTGCGTAGTTGACCATTGAGACGGGTGTCGCTCGCGGCTGTAGATCTCGAGTGCCGCGCGATAGGCCGCGATCCCCTGATCGAGCGCCGCGGTTCCTTCCTGTCGCTCGCCGAGCTCTGAAAGTGAATTGCCGAGATTATTCTGGGTCATGGCCCAGTCGAGAGGAAGCGTTTCGCGGGTGTACACCTCAAGTGCCGCGCGATGAGCCGCAACCGATTCGTCCAGCGTGTTTGTGTCTGCCTGCCGTGCGCCCAAGGTGCGAAGTGCCGCTCCGAGATTGTTGTGAGTTAGCGCCCAGGCGCGGGGCGCCTGCTCCCGGACATAAATTTTGAGTGCCGCGCGATAGGCTCCGACCGCCTCGTCCAGAGCCGTTCCCTCTTTCTGGCGTTCGCCGAGGGTCTGAAGCGCATCTCCCTTCAAGACGAGGGCGGATGCCGTCTTTTCACCCGGCTGTGCGATCCCCTGAAGCGCCTTGGAAAGCAAAACCGCGACTTCCAGATCGAAGTTGATGCCTTTGTCGCGCCCAAGCTGGATCAGCGCCTGAATTTCGGCCGATAGCGCGGCGAACCCGTCGCGCTCCGGCTCGTCTTCAACGGCAGCCTTGCGCAATATCCATTCCGCCACCGCACGGGCGTCGCGGCGGAACCGATTGGTGCGAATATTCTCCTCCGCGAACCGAATCCCGGTTGCGCGCTCGCGTTCCCGGCGATCGGCCTCGCGGGATTCCCATTCGGCGAATGCCTTCGCCGCCTCGTGTGCAGCGGCATCGAACTCACCGGCGGCCGCGCGCGCGTCGATCCGCTGAAGCGCCGCCTCGACCAATTCATCGAAGTTGCTGCCCCGCGCCGCATCGGCGCGCAACGCAAGAAGATCGTCGATGGCAACATCGATCTCGGCCAGCGCCTGCTCGGCATCGGCCACATTTTCCGAGACCTTGCGAGCGATGCGGACGATCGCCTGTGGGTCGATCCGCGCCTGTTCGATCTGCGCGCCGCGCTGTGCGAGGATTTCCGTGAGCAGCACATCGAGCTTGTCCTCCATGCGCACGCCACGTTCGCGACTCTCGGCGAATCCCTGCTGCATTTCACTCTGAAAGCCACCGATAGTTGCGTGCAGGGAGGCGAGCTCGGCGGCGCTGGTTTGCGCGAAACCGACCACCTCGTTCAGCCGGTCGAACGCCAGGATCCGGAAGACCCGTTCGTTCGTCTTGACTTGCTCGGAGAAGAACAGTTCGAAGGCGGCGGGCCAACTGCGGTGCTTGTCGTTGCCGTGGCGGAAGAGGGCGCGAAGGGGTTCGGTCAGCGGTTCGCCCATCTTTTGTTCGAGCTCAGCGATCACCGCGTCGGCGGCGTTGACGGCGGGGTCGGGATTGGCGCCTTCGAAGATCGCGCGGATGCGGGCGTCGAGCTCCTTCTTCGGGATGGCGCCGGCCTTCGGGTCGAAGATGGTGAACGTCCGATCCCCCGCAAGGTTGGCCAGCGCCTTGGCCGAATATTGATCGGCCGCTTCGCCACCGGTCGTGCCGCAGGCTTCGGCCATCAGCTGGACCGAGCTGACGAAGGCGGCGTGGGTGGCGGCGAGGACCTCGTTGCCGTCGGGCGTGCGGCGGCCGCGCAGCGCCTCCACCGCCCGCATCGCCGCGGTGGCGCCGGCCTTGCCGCTGAGGCTCTTAACGACCGCCCAGGCGCAGTTGGCGGCGATGACGCTGGCGGTGAAGGGCTCGGGCAAGTTCGGACTCCGGATACTTGCCGATACTATCGCGGCATTTGGCGAAGCTTACCAGAGTCTGAAGAGAAATGGCCGCCACGGCACCATTGAACAGGTGCTGATGTCCCCCGGACACCAGCAGCCATGCCCGGAGGGCATGGCGGCCTGTTCAATTGCCGTGACGTCGGACGGGTTCGTTCGGCTTCCGGCCGAGCGCCCCGCCGGCCGGCCGGGGCGACTCCCGCCGCAGCTTGGGATCGCGTTGCGATCCCGGCGGCTGCGGCCGGCGACGCCCTCGGCTCAGTCCGGCCAGATCGCGACCAGGACCTGGGCCAGCCGCGCCCCCGCTTTCTCGATCTGCAGCCGCTGGGTCGCGGCGCGGTCGGAATCGTAGCGGGTGCGGTTGTCGAAGGTGAGCGGCCAGCGATTGCCCGATTTGGCGCCGAAATTGAGCCCGGAAAGGGCGCCGCGCGCCTGGATCAAGGTGTCGGTCGCCCAGCTCGCGGTCCAGCTTTCGAGCGGGCCGGTGGTGGCGGGGAAACTGCGCGCATAATCGAGCGAATAAGCGCGGGGCGCGATGCCGTCCCAGGCCGAATGGAGGTTCATCTGCCGCGCCTGCTCGGTCCAGATCAGCGAATTGCCGCCGTTGGTCAGGGTCGCCCGCTCGGCGCGGCGGCGCTCGGCGTCGGACGAATCGGGATCGACCACCCGGCCCTGCTCGTCGAGAAAGACCGCGCCGACGTGGAGCGGCTGGTGAAGGTCGCCGATCAGATGGGTCAGCATCATCAGCGCGTCGCGCCGGGTGAAATCGAACGGCGCCGGCGAGCGGCCGCCGCGCAGCACCACGATCGCCGCGTTGATGGCATGGACGATGTCGTACTCGTTGGTGCCGACGAGGCCGTCCTCGTAGCGCTGGCGCTGGAGGGCGACGTCGAGGAAATGATATTGGGTGTGGCAGCCGCCGGGCGCGCGCGAGGCGCAATTGGACCAGTTGCGGCGGACATAATCCTCCATCTGGGCCTTCAGCTCGGGCCCCTCGAAGGCGACGCAGGGCGCGCCGTAAATGTCGCTATGGGCATAAGCGAAGCCGGGCGGGCCGCTGACGCTCCGCAGGCAATCGGCCCAGGGGCCGGCCTGGGCGAGCGTGATCGGCCCCAGGATCGCGCGCACCTGCGCCTGCGCCCGGGGATGGTCCTTGAGCAGTTCGTCGGCGATCGCGCCGACCTCGCTATGGCCGGTCGGGCCCCAGGCGATGGCGGGGGCGGCGGCGCAGGCGAGCGCGGCCGCGGCGAGGACGAAGAGACGCTTCAGGTTCATGACATCCCTCCCGATTCTGGACGAGGAGAGGGTGCGTCAGTCCTTGTCGGGAGTCGAGTCCCGGTACGGGATCATCCCGGTTTGGGCGTCAGGAATTATGCCGAATCGTGACGGCCGCGCTTTTCAGACGGGCTCCGGATCCGGGGCCGGCGGTGCCGGCGGGGGCGGAGGCGCGGGGGCGAGCTGGGCGCCGGTGATCGGGTGGTAATCGACCTCGACCGCGACGATCTGGTCGGTCGGCAGGATTTCCAGCCACTGGTCGAACACCGCGAGATGGCCGCCGGGCACGGTCGCATCGTCCTTGTCCGGGTTCGCCCGGAAGCCGCCGGCGAGCGGATAGAAGCCATGCTCGTAGACCCGGTCGAGCGGGGTGGCGTGGACCTTGGCCGCGGGGCTGGTCTCTTCGGGCGGATAGAGATCGACCTCGCGCGCTTCCCAATGCTCCCTGTCGACCGCGTCGGCGAGCATTTCGAGCACTTCGGTCAGCGTCTTGCCGGCCAGCGCCGGCTCGGCGCCGCCATAATAATCGGCCGGGCCGATGCCGTTCGTCCCGTCGACCTGCCTGAGCCAGTTGAGCGCCGCCCTCGCCTTGCCGGGGCGGATCGGCATCACCGCCTTGACCCAGGGCGCGTTCAGGAAGGCATTGCGCAGATCGTCGCCGTCGAGCTGCAGCAGCCAGCCCAACGAGGCGCCGAGCGGGGCCGGCTTCGACTTTTCGGTGACGTAATAATTGTCCTTGCGGAACGCGTCGGCGCCGCCCCAGCTCGAGATGCTGTCGAGCGGCAGCGAGGTCACCGGCGCGGCAAGCGCGGCGGCCGCCGCCGGCGGCGCGAGCCCGATCGTATCGGAGACGCCGGGCGGGCCGGCCGGCGCCGCCGCGCCCGGGCCGGGCGCGGCCGGCTCGAAGCCGAGGAACTGGCCGCCATGGGCGCGCGGCTTCCACCATTCGGGGGCGACGAAATAGAGCATCTTCTCGACGTCGAAGATCGAATCGATCAGAGCCGAGGCGGCGTGGCGGGCGGCGTCGTCGACGGCGACGCCCTTGGGCAGCAGGGTGCCGATCAGCCGGCGGTAGACGACGATCCGCTCCTCCTCGCGCAGATCCTCGAAGCGGCGGGTGGCGAGGTCGCTGGCGAGCGCGATCCGCTCGCGCGCCGCCTCGACGAAGGCCCTGCGGCTCTCCTCGGCGACCTGATGGGTGTGCTCCTTGACGAGCTTGTCATTCTCCTGCTCGACCCGCTGGATCAGCGCCGCCGTCGGCAGCCAGTTCAGCTTGGCGGTGAGGGTGAGCGGGGAGACGCCTTTGAAATTGACGCGCTCGAGGTGGATCTTGATCTCCGCGTCGGGGCTGGCGGGGCCGACCTGCCGGACGATCTCCGTCGACAGCTCGACATAATGGTCGTGCCGTTCGAACCAGATATTGGGATCGAGCTCGTAACCGGCTTGGGGCGGCCGCACCGGCAGCAGGAAATCGGCCTTGATCGTGTAGGTCACCGGGAGATAGTTGGCGCCCACTTGGTAACCTTGGTCAAAGGTGGCTCCGTCCCGATATTCCATGTCCATCGTCGCGCCGGGCGACGGTTGCTCGAAATCGATGATGAAGGGAACGTCGGTCGGGATCGACTGCGGCCGGTCGATTCCCTTGGGTGGCGGCGGCGTCGTGTCCGGCGGCTTCGCCACGTGGACCAGCTGGGCGATGCCGAGCGCGCGGCCGGGCTCGTCGACATAGGTCTCCCAGCACAGATAGCGGCCGATGTCCTGGACCTGGACGCCGACCTCGCGCAACTTGCGCCTGAGCTCGTAATTGACCAGCTTCTCGCTCGTGTTGGTCAGCACGTAGCGCTTGCTCGACGTGTCGGTGGTCTCGGTGACGACCCGGAGCGTGCTCTTGTAGTTGCGGCGGATCTCGGTCGACAGCTTGCTCGACTGGCGGCGCATATGCTTGTGCGCCTCCTCGCGGGCGCTCTGGCGGATGCTGCCCTGCTCGTAGCTCGCGCTCTGACTGGCGCTGCCCCAGATCCAGCTCTCCTCGCCCTTGACGTTGACCCCGAACTTGGTCTCGGCGCGATTGTCGGCCTTGACCGCATCGGAGAGCTCGTCCTGGTTCTCGGCCGAAGTTTCGCCGCGCGCGATCGATTCGAAGGATTGCTCCTCGCTCCGCTCGACAAGGGTGCGCCGGGTGCTGGTCTCGACCAGCTCGACGGTCGAGCCCGGGCTGATCCAGACATGGCCGACCGGGGTGCCGGCGAAGCTGGCGAACTCGAAGAAATACTGGCGGAACAAATGGGCGAGGCCGATCGGCGACAGGCCGACGCGGTCGAGCTCGCGCGTCGGGTCGATCGCCGCGAACGGGTCGCCGGCGGACAGCGCCTTGACGATGTCGTCCGCGCTCAGCTCGTCGGCGCCGTAGAAGAGCTTCTCGAGCTCGTCCGCCATCCCCTGCTCGCCCATCGTCCGGAGCAGCGCCGCGGTCGTCGATTCGCGGGCGAGGCCGGCCTGGACCGCCTGGAGCGCGACCCCCGGGTCGCCGCCGTGGCGGCGGGCGATCAGCTCGGCATTGGCGCGGTACCAGCCGAGCCAGGCCTCGCGAACCGGAGTCGCGAGCAATCGGTCGAGCGCGGGCCGGTCGAGGAGGCCGTCCCAGACGGCCGGGTCGTATTCCTCGCGCGCCGGCAGCAGCGCCTGGAGCTCGCGCATCAGCACCGTGTCGTGCGCCGGCGGCGGCGAACCCGGCGCGCCGGCCGTCAGCCGGGCGATGTCCTCGAGCGCGCCATGCTCGCCGAGGGTGAGCGCGTAATCGGGCAGGAAGCCCGGCCGCAGCGCCTGAATGGCGAGCTTCTGCCGGGCCTGGACGCCCTCGGTCAGCCAGATTTCCGAGCGCCGCGACTTCCAGCCGAGCAGCGGCCGATAGACGCCGAACACCTCGCTGGCATAAGGCAGGCTCCCGGTGAACCGGTCGAGATTCTCTTCGCGCTTCATCGCCTCGTCTCCGGCCCGCCCAGACGCCGTCGCCTCGCGAAGCGGGACGCCGCGCGCATTTCATCCAGCGCCTGAATTCGGCAAGCAAAAAACCGGCCCCTCGACTTGATCGAGTCGCGGTCGCCCGGCCGCATTACTGTACGACATCGACGCTGTCCTGTCTTGCGCTCTTGTTCTATTTGGGCGGGCGGAGGCGCCGCCAGATGGCGATTCTCGGGATCAACGTGGTCGACGTGAACGGCAAAGCGGTGCCGTGGCCGAGCCTCACCGCGCGCAGCATCCGTCCGGAACCGCCCAAGCCGATCCCGGCGGCGTGGATTCCCGGCACCCCCGAGCGCCATGTCTTCGATCTGGGGACGAGCAGCGCGGTCGTGGTCTCGCTGGAAGCGCCGGGCTTTTTCCACCGCGGGCTGCTCGTCGAGCAACGACCCGACGGCGGCATCACGGTCGACGATCGCAGCGCCGAATGGGGCACGTTCAACACCGCGACCGATGTCGGCCTGCACAGCCTGCAGGTGACGGCGCCGCGGCTGGCCCCGGCGCCGTACCAGATCCCGCCCGATCCCTCGGCGCTCGCCATGACCGGCGTCTGGGTCGACAAGGACTGGAAGCTGAAATGGTTTTCCGAGGAAGCGGTCAAGGGCTTTCCGGTGCTGATCGGCAAGACGCTGCTGGGCAAGACGACGCCCGGCAAACCGACCGGGAAGCCGACCGGCAAACCGACCGACAAGCCGACCGGGTTCGAGCGCTTCGACTGGTCGTATCCCAATCTCGAGATGGACCAGCCGAATGGCGGCTGCTGGTTCGGCTGGGCCCAATATGGCGATCCGGACGGCTACCGGATGCTCGTCGCTCTATGGGCGCTCAACGGCGCCGGCACCCGCATCGACGGCAAGGTCGACATCCTCTTCTGGTTCTCGCCGCGCGCCGAGGAGCCGCCGCCGGTGCCGCCGCTCTATCCCTACCGACGCCAGCCCGCCGGCCGCGAACCCGTCCAGCCCTTTCCGATCGTCGGCTACAATTATCTCTGTGCGCGCTTTCACGACGTTTTGAACGGCTATGCGCTCGCCTACCAGGCCAAAGCCTCGAAGCGGGCGCTGGTGGTGGCGATGCCGATCAACGATCACGGCTATTGGGGCCCCTTGCTCGCGCGGGAGGGGCTGCACCGGCTGGCGAAGGAGATCGCGCTCTACGTCGGCGATCACTCGCAGCGCGGCCGACCGCCGGCATCGAGCCCCGAATCGACGGCGCGTCAGCGGCTCAACCGGGTCGGGGTGGCCGCGTTCAGCGCCGGCGCGTTCGACGCCATGCGCCTGTTCGCCGCCGGCACGATCCCGCAGCTCGCCGACAATTACCGGGCGAGCAGAGGGCTCGGCAAGGGCTGGGGGGACCGGACCGATCAGCTCAACGCGCCGAATTGGAAGGTGAGGGACGACGGCGCCTTCGACCGGCATTGGCAGGAATATTACAGCGTCGACGGCAAATACGGCTCCAACCTCGTCTTTCCGGAGAGGATCGCCGCGTGGTTCCGGAACGGCCGCGAACGGATGCTCCGGATCTATGCCACGGCGGGCCGAATGGAGACGGCGGCGCTCGTCCTCGACATGCTGCCGCGCGTCTTCCCCCGGATTCCCGCGGGCGGGGCGGAGGCGCAGGAGTGGCACAGTGGCGACGGCCGCGCGACTTTGGCCTGGTTCAACGGCCCCTATGTCGAAGTGTCCGACATCGCCGACGCGACGCCGTCCGCCGTGCGGGTTCTCCCGGACCGTCCCCATCAATATATGCCCCGTCTCTTCGTCTCCCATGCCGTTGCCCAAAGCGGCTTCGTACCGACCTGGTGAGCGGAGATACCAAGCCGGCGGGGCGACTTCCGGGCGCGGCTTGCGGCCGCCGCGGGCGCGCTTAGGAGAGCCGCGGCGCGACTCGCGATTCGGTGTCGGGAATCGGCCGCGCGCATCGGGGCCGATTCGGGCCCCGGAAAATATTTTCCGCGCGATAAAAATAGGTAATTTGTTGGTTTTGCTTCCCTATTTTTCGACCGCTCAAGTCTCGGGACGGGCTGGATTTTTCGGCGATTCGAATAGGGAAAAACCGGAACGGTAAATTTTTCTTGACAGCGCAACGCTGCTATGGCACATTCTTATCAGGCTTCGAGAAGTGCGGGCGGAGCGCAAAGGGTCCCGGATCGCGGGGCCCTTTTTCGTGTCGGGATGGGTCGGCCGGTCACGCCGGAAGCCTGTCCGCGGTGCCAGGCACGTGCCAGGCACCGACGCCCGCATTGGTTTCACGCGAAGGCGCGAAGGGCGCGAAGAGGCGGCGGGGGACGGGGAAAGCCGTCATGCCGAACCTGATTCAGCATCCATGAACAGCTGCTCGGGCGGTCTTGCCGGCTCCGTGTTCATGGATCCCGACGTTCGTCAGGATGACGTGGGTCGGCGCCGAGCCCGCTGGTGCCAGGCACGTGCCTGGCACCGAGCGCGGCGAAAGTCGTCACGCCGAACTTGATTCAGCATCCATGAACAGCTGCTCGGGCGGTCTTGCCGGCTCCGTGTTCATGGTTCCTGACCTTCGTCAGGATGACGTGGGTCGGCGCCGAGCCGGCTGGTGCCAGGCACGTGCCTGGCACCGAGCGCGGAGTGGGGATTTCAGCCGGCGCGGCAAGCCGCGGCCGGCTTTTTTCATGGGTGAAAGGACGGCCGATGGACGAGGATTCCGATCGGGCCGGGCCGCGCGGGCGGGCCGGCGGGAAGGGGCGGAAGAGGCAAGGCGGGCGCGCCGATCCGACCTCCGGAAGGGAGCTGGATTCCATGATGGGGCTGCCCCGTCCCCCGGACGGGGCGATGGGGGCCCCATCATTTCGCGGGAATGACGAAGCGGTGCCGGTCGAGCATCGCCTCGTGCGCGGCGGCGACGGGCGGGTGCGCAAGGTGAGGGTGCGCAGCAACGAGATCGGCGCGCGCAAGCGCCGCGCCTTCCTCGACCATCTCGCCGCGACCAGCAACGTGGTCGCCTCGGCGCGGGTGGCGGGGGCGAGCGCCCGCAGCTTCTATTATCTGCGCAATCGCGACCCGGAGTTCGCGGCGCAATGGGACGGCGCGCTCGATCAGGCCGAGCCGCGGCTGGACGGCAAGCTGGTCGTCTGGGCCGAGACCCGGGGCAAGAGCGCGCCGCGCGCGGTACCGGCCGGCGCCGGGCACGTGCCCGGCACCGAAGCGGAGGCGGACGATCTGGACGGCTTCGATCCCGAGCTCGCGCTTCAGATCCTCTCGCTCCACCGCAAGCGGCGCGGCGAGCGGCGCGAGCGGCGCGGGCCCAGGCCGCGCGTCGCGACTCGGGAGGAAGTGGATGCGGCGGTCATGAAGGTGCTCAAGAAAGTCGCGAACCGCCTCGCCCGGGAGGGCAAATGCGGCTGACCCCGGTCGAGCAACTGGCCCTGCTCGACGAGGCGCACCAGCTTTACGTGCTGCGGCGGCTGTCGATGCCGGAGAAGCGGGGGCTGGTCGCTCATCATTGGTGGCACGCGGGCCAGCTGATGCCGGACGGCGACTGGCGGATCGGGCTGATCCTCGGCGGGCGCGGCTTCGGCAAGACCCGCGCCGGCGCGGAATGGGCGAGCGCGCTCGCCCGCGCCGACGGCAGCCTGAGGATCGCCCTGGTCGGGGCGTCGCGGCGCGAGGTGCTGGAGGTGATGGTGCGCGGCCCGACCGGGCTGATGGCGGTCGCGCACGCGGACGAGGACCTGGTCTGCTATGCGGACCGGGGCGTGGTCGAGTTCGCCAGCGGCGCGCAGGCGTTCGTCTATTCGGGCCACAATCCGGACGGCCTGCGCGGCGCCCAGCACCATTTCGCCTGGTGCGACGAGCTCGCCAAGTGGCGCTATCCGCAGCAGGCCTGGGACAATCTGCTGCTCGGCATGCGGCTCGGCGAAGGCGCCAAGGTGCTGGTGACGACGACGCCGAAGCCGCTGCCGCTGCTCAAGCGGCTGGTCGCCGATCCGGCGACCGCGCGGCTGGGCGGCCGCACCCGCGACAATGACAGCCTGCCCGCCGACCATGTCGCGGCGATGGACGAGCGCTACGCCGGCACGAGGCTCGGCCGGCAGGAGCTGGACGGCGAGCTGATCGAGGATTTCGAGGGCGCGCTCTGGACCCGGGAGGGGATTGAAATCAATCGGTTGGAAAAGAGGGACTGTCCCTCATTTTCGCGGGTGGTGATCGGCGTCGATCCGCCGGCGAGCGCGGGCGGCGACGCCTGCGGGATCGTCGCCTGCGGGCTCGGCGCGGACGGGATCGGCTATGTGCTCGCCGATGCGAGCGTCGCGGGGCTGCCGCCCGAGGGCTGGGCGCGCGAGGTGGTGCGCGCGGCGGAGGCGTGGGAGGCGGACCTGGTCGTCGCCGAGACCAACCAGGGCGGCGAGATGGTGGAAAGCGTGCTCCGCAGCGTCGACAGCGCGCTGCCGGTGAGGGCGGTCAAAGCGCGCTACGGCAAGGGCCGGCGGGCCGAGCCGGTCTCGGCTCTGTTCGCCAAGGGCAAGGCGAGGTTCGCGGGCATCTTTCCCGCGCTCGAGGACCAGCTCTGCGGGATGACGGGCGCCGGCTATGAAGGGCCGGGGCGCTCGCCCGACCGCGCCGACGCGATGGTCTGGGCGATCGCCGAATTGCTGCTCGGCGAACGCGCCGAGCCGCGCATCCGGCGGCTGTGAACGCGGGGCGGTGCCAGGCACGTGCCCGGCACAGGCCCTGGGAAAAGCCGTCCTCCCGGACTTGATCCGGGATCCATGAACACGGTTCGCGCGAACTTGCCGGCTCCGTGTTCATGGGTCCTGACTTTCGTCAGGATGACGGAGGGGGTTGCTAGAGGATCGGGCCGAGGAAGAACAGCGCCACGGCCGCCGCGGCCAGCGCGATCGCGGCGTAGAGCAGGACGAGCAGCCGGATCTCGCCGGGCGGCGGTCTCATCTCCATAAGCGAGGAGCATGGCACATGAAGTGGTTCGGGCGAAAGGCGGCGCCGTCGGCGCGGCCGCTGCTGCTGGCCGGCTGGGCGCACCGTTTCGCGGCGGAGCCCTGGCCGCGCTCCTACGAGGCGCAGGTCCGCGACGCCTATCTGGCCAATCCGGTCGCGCAGCGGGCGGTGCGGCTGGTCGCCGAAAGCGTCGCCTGGGCGCCGGTCTTCGCCGAAAGGGCGATCGCCGAGCGCGCGGTCGCGCTGGTGACGCCGGGCCTGCTCGAGATCGTCGCGACCCAGCTGCTGCTGCACGGCAATGCCTATGTGCACCTGCTCCAGGACGGGGCGGGGCTGCCGGCCGAGGCCTATCCGCTGCGGCCCGAGCGGGTCAGCGTCGAGCCCGATCCGGGCGGCTGGCCGGCCGCCTATCTCTACCGCGTCGGCGAGGCGAGGAGCCGGATTCCGGCGCGGGACGGGCTCGGCCGGCCGGGCCTCGTCCACCTCCGGGCCGCGCATCCGCTCGACGACCATTACGGGCTCGGCTGCCTCGGCGCGGCGGCGGCGGCGGTCGCGGTCCACAATGCCGCCGCCCGATGGAACAAGGCGCTGCTCGACAATGCGGCGCGGCCGTCCGGCGCCCTCGTCCATGGCGGCGACGGCGGGAGGGCGCTGTCGGCGGCGCAGTTCGACCGGCTCCGGAGCGAGCTCGAGGCGCAATTTTCGGGAAGCGGCAATGCCGGCCGGCCGCTGCTGCTCGAGGGCGGCCTTTCCTGGCAGGCGCTGAGCCTCACGCCCGCCGAGATGGATTTCGCGGGGCTGAAGGCGGCCGCCGCGCGCGAGATCGCGCTCGCCTTCGGGGTGCCGCCGATGCTGCTCGGCCTGCCCGGCGATTCGACCTACGCCAATTACAAGGAGGCGAACCGGGCCTTGTGGCGGCTGACCGTGCTGCCGATGGCGGCGCGGATCCTTTCCGGCCTGTCGGCGGCGCTGGCTTGCTGGTGGCCGGGGCTGAGGCTCGCGGTCGACCTCGACCGGATCAGCGCGCTCGCCGCCGAGCGCGAGCGGCTCTGGCGCCAGGTCAGCGCCGCCGGCTTCCTGAGCGACGAGGAGAAGCGCGAGATGCTTGGTTTCGCGCCGCGGCGGTGAATTGCGACAGCCGTCATGCCGAACTCGATTCAGCAGCCATGAACATGGCTTGCGCGGACCTGCCGAATCCGTGTTCATGGGGCCTGACGTTCGTCAGGATGACGTGGACTTCCGGAAGGAGCCCGAGGCATGGGGACTCGCGAGATCGTCGAGGCGCTGGTGGCGGCGGTCAATTCGGGCAAGCCCGAGAGGATCATCGCGGCGATGGACCCGGACGCGGTGTTCGTCGATTCGCTCGGCGAACGGCTCGAGGGCAGGGCCGCCTTGCTCGACGGCTGGCGCGGCTATTTGCGGCTGTTCCCGGATTACCGGATCGAGGTCGAGGCGATGTTCGTCGAGGAGCGCGAGGCGCTGCTCCACGGCTGGGCCGGCGCCACCCTCTACCGCGGCGGCCGGCCGGTCGCGGACGGCGGCTGGCGGATCCCGGCGGCGTGGCGGGCGACGACCGACTCGCGGCGGGTGACGCTGTGGCAGGTGTTCGCCGACAACGGCCCGGTCGCGGCGCTGCTGGCGCGATAGAAGGGGGACAGTCCCCACCCCGGGGACAGTCCCCACCCCGGGGACAGTCCCCACCCGGGGGACAGTCCCCACCCCGGGGACAGTCCCCACCCCGGGGACAGTCCCCACCCCGGGGACAGTCCCCACCCCGGGGACAGTCC
>DASZDS010000027.1:0-12180 GCA_035941735.1 Allosphingosinicella sp. | reverse complement strand
AGCTTTACGCCGAGCTTTTCGAGGTGAAGCCGCGCGACCTTTTCATCTAGATGCTTCGGGAGGACGTAGACGTCGTTGCCGTACTTGTCGCCGCCGGTCCACAGCTCGATCTGCGCCAGCGTCTGGTTGGTGAAGCTCGCGGACATGACGAAGCTCGGGTGGCCGGTCGCGTTGCCGAGGTTGACCAGGCGGCCCTTCGAGAGGACGATGATCTTCTTGCCGTCGGGGAACTCGACCTCGTCGACCTGCGGCTTGATCTCGGTCCACTTCATGTTCTGGAGCGCGCCGATCTGGATCTCGCTGTCGAAATGGCCGATGTTGCAGACGATCGCCATGTTCTTCATCGCCCGCATGTGATCGAGGGTGATGACGTCGGCATTGCCGGTCGCGGTGACGAAGATGTCGGCGCGGGTGACCGCTTCCTCCATCGTCACCACCTCATAGCCCTCCATCGCCGCCTGCAGCGCGCAGATCGGATCGACCTCGGTGACGAGCACTCGGGCGCCGCCGTTGCGGAGCGACGCGGCCGAGCCCTTGCCGACGTCGCCGAAGCCGGCGACGGTGGCGACCTTGCCGGCGAGCATGACGTCGGTGGCGCGGCGGATCGCGTCGACCAGGCTCTCCTTGCAGCCGTAGAGATTGTCGAACTTCGACTTGGTGACGCTGTCGTTGACGTTGATCGCCGGGAAGGGAAGCTTGCCCTTCTTGGCGAGGTCGTAGAGGCGGTGGACGCCGGTCGTCGTCTCCTCCGACACGCCCCGGATGTTCTGGACGGTCCTGGTGAGGTAGCCCGGCCGCTCGGCGAGGAAGCGGTTCAGCGTCGCGACGAACACTTCCTCTTCCTCGTTGGTCGGCTCGAACAGCGCCTCGCCGGCCTCGACCCGCGCGCCCCAGAGCGCGAACATGGTGGCGTCGCCGCCGTCGTCGAGGATCATGTTGCAGGTCGTGTCCTGGCCCCAGTCGAAGATGCGCACGACATAGTTCCAGTAATCTTCGAGGCTCTCGCCCTTGATCGCGAACACCGGCACGCCCGAGGCGGCGATCGCCGCGGCGGCATGGTCCTGGGTCGAGAAGATGTTGCACGACGCCCAGCGCACCTGCGCCCCCAGGGCGGTCAGAGTCTCGATCAGCACCGCGGTCTGGATCGTCATGTGCAGCGAGCCGGTGATGCGCGCGCCCGTCAAGGGCCTGGCGGCGCCATATTCGGCGCGCAGCGCCATCAGGCCGGGCATCTCGGTCTCGGCGATCTCGATCTCCTTGCGGCCGAAGCCGGCGAGATCGATGTCGGCAACGACATAGTCGCTGAACGGGGTCTGGGCCTGGGTCGCCACGCGGAATCTCCTCGTAAAGTGAAAAGGACCGCCGGCAAAAATCAGGCGGTCGCGTGGGTCTCCCCTAGCCGCGGCCGCCCGCAAATGCAAATATAAAGATATCTTTATATGTGACTCAGTTTCCGTCCTCCGCGGAGGCGAAGCTGTAGCCGCATTGGCCGCCGGGCAGGTCCGAGGAGAAGCCGAACCGGTCCTCGATCGCCACCAATTGGCCGATGTCGCCGTTCGCGGCGGCCGCCTCCTCGGCGAGCGCCGCGGTGTCGGCGCAGATCCCATGGTCGGTCGCGTCGGCGCCGTAGATGTTGGCGAGCGCGGTCGCGAACCGGTCGTAATGGGTCTGGGCCTGGCTGCCATAGCCCGAGCGGAACTGCGCGAGCAGCACCGCATTGGCGCCCTGGATCGTCGTCCGGTTGGCGCGCACGAAGCGGTTATAGGCCTCGGTCACGTCGGCGCCCATCGCCTGGCAGCGCAAGGTCGCCACCATCAGCCGCGACTGCAGGTCGCGGACCTTGGCGGCGGCGACCTGGGTCGAGTTCCAGCAGCCCATCGTCGCCTGCGCGGGCATCGCGGCGCACGACATCAACGCGGCCGCCGCGAAGAGGCCGCTCCTTTTCATCTGTCCACTCATGATAAGTCCCCACTCTGTCCACAGGGCCGCGCGCAGGCTGCGCGGGGCCGAGTCGGGAGGCTGTCACCGGACGGTGTGCGGGACGTGAATCGATAGGGTTAAGGCTGCGGTGACAACGAGTCAGGCGGTGCCGAACTCCGCCGTCAGAAGCCGCGAATCGATCCCGGCGGCCTTGAACGCGGCGGCCCAGCGGGTGTCGACGTCGCAGGCGTAGAGCAGGGATTCGTCGCCGGGCGTCGCGAACCAGCCGTGCCGCGCCAGCTCCTGCTCGAGCTGGTCCGGACCCCAGCCCGCATAGCCGAGGGCCGCGACCCAGCGCTTCGGCCCCTTCCCCTCCGCGATCGCCTTCAGAATGTCGATCGTGCCCGACAGCACCCAGCGCTCGCCGACATAGACGCTCTCGCCGCCGCCCCAGTCGGGCGAGTGGAGGATGAAGCCGCGCTGCGGCTCGACCGGGCCGCCGAGGTGGATCGGCACGTTGGGCGCCTCGCCCGGCGCGATGTCGAGCTGCTTCAGGAGGTCGTGGAAGCCGAGGCGCGGCACCACCCGGCCGAGGCCGATGCCGAGCGCGCCCTCCTCGTCGTGGACGCACATCGCGATCACCGCTTTTTCGAAGCGCGGATCGCCGATGCCCGGCATGGCGAGCAGGAACTGGCCCGACAGGAACCGCGGCGCGTCCATTCCCGACCTATAGGCGTTTGGCGGGCGCGCCGACAATTGCTAAGGGCCGCCGCGACCGAGATTTCGAGGAGAGAGACGATGACCATCAAAGTCGGCGACCGCATTCCCGACATGACCCTCACCAAGGCGGGCGCCGAAGGACCGCAGCCGATCGAGACCGGCGATTATTTCGCCGGCCGCAAGGTCGCGCTGTTCGCGGTTCCCGGCGCCTTCACGCCGACCTGCTCGGCCCGCCACCTTCCCGGCTATGTCGAGAAGGCCGGCGAGCTCAGGGCGAAGGGCGTCGACGAGGTCGCCGCGGTCTCGGTCAACGACGCCTTCGTGATGGGCGCCTGGGGCCAGCAGGGCGGCGCCGAGGGCAAGGTGACGATGCTCGCCGACGGCAATGGCGATTTCGTCGAGGCGCTCGGCCTTGCCGGCGACTTCTCCAAGTTCGGCATGGGCAAGCGCAGCCAGCGCTGGTCGGCGATCGTCGACGACGGCGTCGTCACCGCGCTCAACGTCGAGGAGCCCGGCGCCTTCCGAGTCTCCAGCGCCGAATATATGCTCGACCAGCTCTAGGGCCCCTATCCCCTATGGGAGGGGGACAGTCCCCGGTCGGGGACAGTCCCCTTTTCTGCCGGCGCGCGACTACCAGCCGCAGCGCCTGCCCTGGTTCTGCTCGCGGAGCCAGCCGAGCAGCGGCCGGAAATATTCGACCATCGGCTCGGCCGAGATTTCCCGCGTGCCGGTGAACGCCTCGAGCGCGTCGGGCCAGGGCCGCGACAGGCCCATCGCCAGCATCTCGTTGAGGCGCCGCCCGACCTCGCGATTGCCGTAGAAGGAGCAGCGGTGGAGCGGCCCGCGCCAGCCGGCGATGTCGCAGGCCGCCTTGAAGAACTGGAACTGGAGGATGCGGGCGAGGAAGTAGCGGGTATAGGGCACGCTCGCCGGGACGTGATATTTGGCGCCGGCGTCGAAATTCCGCTCGGTCCGCGCGACCGGCGGGACGATGCCCTGATATTGCAGCCGCATCCGGTCCCACGCCGCCTGATAGTCGCCCGGCGCGATCTGGCCGGAGAAGATCCCCCAGCGATAGCGGTCGACGAGCAGGCCGAACGGCAGGAAGGCGATCTTGTCGAGCGCCTGCCTGAGCAGCAGCGCCCGGTCCTGCTCGGCATTGGGCATCTGGTTGGCCTGGAGCAGGCCGATCTGCTGCAGATATTCGGGCGTGACCGACAGGGCGATGGTGTCGCCGATCGCCTCGTGGAAGCCGTCATTGGCGCTGTCGAGATAGAGGAAGGGCTGGCGGTTGTAGGCGCGCTGGTAGAAATTGTGGCCGAGCTCGTGATGGGCGGTGACGAAATCGTCGGCGTTGACCCGGGTGCACATCTTGATCCTGAGGTCCTCGACATTGTCGACGTCCCAGGCCGAGGCGTGGCAGATCACCTCGCGGTCGCGGGGCTGGGTGATCATCGAGCGCTCCCAGAAGGTCGCCGGCAGCGGCGCGAAGCCGAGCGAGGTGAAGAAGCCCTCCGCCGTGCGGATCACCCGCTCGGGCGTATAATGGGCGCGCTCGAGCAAATTGGTGAGGTCGTAGGCGGGCCGGCCCGAGCCCGGCGGCGCGACGACGTCGTAGATATTGCCCCATTCCTGGGCCCAGAGGTTGCCGAGCAGGTCGGCGCGGATCGGGCCGTTGGCGGCCTGCACGTCATTGCCGTAGCGCCGGTTCAGTCCGGCGCGGGTGAAGCAGTGCAGCTCGACGTAGAGCGGCCGCACCTCGGTCCACAGCCGCTCGGTCAGCGCCGCGAACTCGTCCGGGCTCATGTCGTATTTGGAGCGCCACATCGCGCCGGTGTCGGCGAAGCCCAATTCGCGGGCGCCTTCATTGGCGATCTCGACCATGCGCTGATACTGGGCGCGCATCGGCGAGCCGACATTGTTGTTCCAGCTCGACCACATCTCGCTGAGCTGGGCCGGGTTGCGGACCGTGCCCATCCGCGCCTCGATCTCGTTCCCGGTCAGCGTCTCGCCGTTCATCGTCCCGCGGCCGCGGCCATATTGGGAGGAAAGGTCGGTGGAGATTCGGTTCATCTCGGCGGCCGCGCCCGGCGTCGTCGGCGCGGCAAGGGTGAGGCCGTTGCGCAGGATGTTGAGCTTGCGGCGGACGTCGGGGCTGAGGCCAGGCACGTTCTGGTAGCGCGCCGCCTCGGTCGCGAAGCGGACCCCCATTTCGGTGCCGATCGTCCCGAAATGGGCGGAGAGAGCGTCGGTGTCCGGCGTGATGTAGGTGGCGTTGACCCACGAGGCGCGGCTGGCGATCACGGTGAACTCGGCGAGCTCGCGCTCGGCCCGGGCGACGAACGCCTCGGCGTCGGCGGCGGTCGGCGCGGCCGATGCCGGCGCCGGCGCGGCGGGCGCCGGCGGCGCCGCGGCGCTCTGCTCGGCGGCGGCGGTGGCGCAGCCGGCGGCGAGGCAGAAGGTGAGAGCGATGAGCGAAGCGGTCGACTTCATGGCGGGCATCCTCGTCTAGTGCGTGGCGCGCTAATGGACCGGCCGTTTCGGACGGTCAACGGGCGAGAAAATCCGCGAGCGCCCGTCCCAGTTCCGGCTTGGTGACCGCGCTCATATGATTGCCGGGGACCGCGACATGATGCGCGTCCGGCAGCAGCGTCGCCAGCGCCTCGGCCGAGCCGTTGTCATGATCGTCGGCGCCGCTCAGCACCAGGGTCGGCATTTTTATGCTGCGCAGCATTTTCTCGTCCGTGTCGACGAAGCTGTCGAGCAGCGGCAGCAGCGCCTGCGGGTCGCCGCCGGTGGTCTTCAGGAACGCCTCGGCCATCCATTCGGGCGAGCCGCGCGCGTGCGTTCCGAGCCCCTCCAGGATCGCCTTGAAATGGCCGGAACGGGCGCCGGTGTCGCGCAGCCCCTCCAGGCCCATGCCGGCGATTACGAGCTTCCCGGGACCGGCCCCGAGCGCGACCATGCGCACCGCCGTCCGCGCCCCCAGCGAATAGCCGCCGAGATCGTAATCCCCAAGGCCGAGATGCGCGATCAGCGCCAGCCCGTCGGCGGCGAGCACGTCGGGCGGATAGGCCGCCGGATCGTGCGGCCGGGCGCTGGTCCCGTGGCCGCGCAGATCGGGCATGATCACGCGAAAGCCGCGCCCGGCGATTTCGGCGGCATGGCCGAAGCGGACCCAGTTGGTGTCGGCGTCGGAAAAGAGGCCGTGGAGCAGGATGACGGCCCGCCCCTCGCCGGTCTCGTGCCAGGCGAGCGTCACGCCGTCCGGGGCGGTGAAGGTATGGCGTGCGACGTTCATGCTTCGTCACCCCGGACTTGATCCGGGGCCCATGAACACGGAATGCGAGAAGCTGCAAGGACGGGGTTCATGGATGCTGAATCAAGTTCAGCATGACGGCCTATGTTCCGGCTTCAACCTGCGCACCACGCCGAACAGAACGATCATGAGCGCGATCAGCACCAGCAAGGCGGCGAGCAGGAAGGCGCCGCCCGGCTCGCCATGCTCGGCGCCGAAGGCGAGCGCCTGGGTCATCGCCAGCGGGCCGAGGATCGCCGCGATCGAGCCGATGCTCGCCATCCCGCCCTGGAGCGCGCCCTGGTGCGAGGCGTCGGTCATTCGCGACAGCAAGGCATTGAGCGACGGGAAGACCAGCCCCTGGAGCGCGCTGAAGAAGATGATCGAATAGACCAGCCAGCCCTCCCGCGCGAACACATAGCCGAGGAAGCTCAAGCCCCCGACGACCATGCCGATCACCACCGCCCGCGCCTCGCCGAAGCGGGCGATCGTGGGTCCGGTGACGAGCGCCTGGGCGAGCGCCATGGCGAGGCCGGCGGCGGCCAGCGACCAGCCGATGCTGGCCGCGTCCCAATGGAGCGCAAGGCCCGCCCAGAACGCCCAGGTCGCCGGATAGACCGCGTGCGCGATCTGCCAGAACAGGGCGGCGACGAGGAGAGCGGTGGCGCCGCCGGCATGGAAGAGCGGGCGGAACGCGCCGAGGATATGGGCGTCGCGCCAGCGGAACGGCCGCCGCCGCTCGGCGGGCAGAGTCTCCGGCAGCCGCAAGGCGATCCACAAGGAATTGGCGGCGGCGAGGCTGGCGGCGGCGATGAACGGCGCCCGGGTGCCGAAGCCGGCCAGCAATCCGCCGAGCGCGGGCCCGAGGATGAAGCCGAGCCCGAAGGCGGCGCCCATCAGGCCGAAGACGGCGCCGCGCTTCTCCGGCGCGGTGACGTCGGCGAGCACCGCATTGGCCGGGCCGTAGGTGGCGCCCGCTATGCCCGCGGCGAGCCGGCCGACGAACAGCCAGGCGAGCGTCGGCGCCGCCGCCATCAAGAGATAGTCGAGCGCGAAGGCGATCGCCGAGCAGAGCAGGATCGGCCGCCGCCCGAAGCGGTCGCCGAGATTGCCGAGCACCGGCCCGGCGAAGAATTGCGCGCCGGCATAGGCGACCAGCATATAGCCGGCGATCCGCGTCGCCTCGGCCAGCGTCACCTGGCCGAGATGGACGACCAGATCGGGCAGGACCGGCAGCACGATCCCGAAGCCGATCGAATCGATCAAAAGGATCGTCAGCACGATCGGCACCGCCGGATGATGGAATCGCATCGCCGCCCCGCCCAGCCTCGCCCCGTCATTGCGAGGAGCGAAGCGACGAAGCAATCCAGAAAGCGGTGGAAGCGGAGCTGGATTGCTTCGCTGCGCTCGCAACGACGAGGGGCCGGCGAGCGCGCCTTCCCGCTAGTCCGGCAGCTTGCCGGTCGCCTTGATCCAGCGCTCGACCACCGGCTGGTAGTCCTCGGTGCGGTATTCCGGCAGGCCTTCGGTGTCGATCCACGCCCGGTGCATGGACTCGACTCCGAAATGGTGAACCGGCCGGAACCGCGCCGGGTCGTCGAACGAGCCGACGGTCAGGTCCATATTCTCGCTGTCCGGGAATTCGAAGCCGAGCGAGGTCCCGCACGCCGCGCAATAGGGCCGCCGCGCGATCGGCGAGCTCTGGTACCAGTCGGGCCCGCTCTGCCAGGCGACGTCGGCCTTCTTCATGTTCTTGAACGCGATCGAGACCCCGCCCGTCGCCCGCTGGCACATCCGGCAATGGCAGAGATAGGCTTTATCGTCGTGGACCTGCGCCGTGAAGCGCACCTTCCCGCAGGCGCAGCCGCCGGTCATCTTCTCCGTCATTCCTCGTACCCTTCTTCGTCGAGCAGGCGGATCCGCGAACCGAAGCCACCTCGCCGAGCTGCTTTTTCGAACTTGGCGTCGGCCGTGACCAGCATCGCCTCGTCGCGCAATGCGAGGGCAAGATAGAGACAATCGTAAAAGGCATGACGAAGCTTGAACGACAGGTCGAACGAGGAATCGAGCAGCTCAACGGCCGGGTGCAGCTGCGAAAAGAACCGCGGCAAGGCGGCGAGAGCAGCTTCCGCCGTTGCCAGCGGCAGCCCATTCAAAAGGACTTTTCTAGCAAGGCCGCTGGCGCTTTCGGCAAGCACCCAATCGGGGGCGATCAACGGATCCGGGGAAGCAAGCAGTGCCACAGCAGCGGCGCTTCCCGACTCTTCCGTTACAAACTTGATCGCTACGCTCGCGTCAACGACCAGCATCGTCAGCACCGCCGCCCAAATAGCGGCCGGCATCCGTGTCTCGCGCCCAACGGATATATTCGGTGCTGTCGACGCGGGCCGCGCTCTCGGGCGTGGCAGCGCGCAAGCGCTCGGAAAGGGCGACGAGCGCGTCACTATCCTTCTTCCGCATCGGCCGGTTGCTTTCGATCAGCTCGCGCAATTCGGCTTCGAGCGAACGCCCCTTCGCGGCCGCCGCCGAACGATAGTCGGCGAGCGTCTCGTCCTTGATCTTGCGGATCAGCGCCTGGGCCATGTCGAATTGATAGCATAATGCTATCATTGGTTCAAGCGGATCGCCTCCAGCTTCGCTCGCCACGCTTCGGGCAAGGGTGCCGGCCGACGGCTCTCGCGGCCGACATAGACGTGGGTGAAATGGCCTTCCGCCGCGGCCTCGTCCGCCCCCTTGGCGAAGACGCCGAGGCGGTAGGTGACGCTCGAATTGCCGAGCCGCTCGACGCCGAGGCCGAGCTCGACCGGCTCGGGGTAGGTCAGCGGCGCGGCGTAGCGGCAGCCGGTCTCGACGACGAGCCCGATCGGGTCGCCGGCGGCGACGTCGAGCAGTCCGGCCTCGATCAGCCAGCCGTTCACCGCGGTGTCGAACCAGGCGTAGTGGACGGTGTTGTTGACGTGGCCGTAGGCGTCGTTGTCGGCCCAGCGGGTCGGGATTTCGCGCCAGACGGGATAGGCATCCCTCCCCCTCAAAGCGCCGCCTCGTAGAGCCGCCGCGCGTCCGCCTCGCTGATCGGGCAGGGATTGTTCGCGAGCAGCCGCTCCTGCTTCATCGCCTCGGACGCGAGCAGGTCGAGATGCTCCACGCCGACGCCGACCTCGGCGAGGCGGCGCGGCAAGCCGGTCGCACGCACCAGCTCGGCGAGCTTCTCGACGAAGGCCTGGGCCTGGCCCTGCGTGCCGAGCCGCGCCAGCGACGGATCGAGCACGCAGCCCAGTTCGGCATAATCGGCCATCGCCGCCGGCATGTTGTGGCAGAGCACCTGGGTGAGGACGAGCGCGTTGGAGAGGCCGTGCGGCACGTGGAAATGGCCGCCGAGCGGATAAGCGAGCGCGTGCACGCCGGCGACCGGCGCGTTGTCGAACGCGACCCCGGCATAATGGGCGCCCAGGAGCATGTTGGCGCGGGCGACGCGGTCGTCGGGCCGTTCGCAGGCGGCGAGCAGGTTTTGCGACAGCAGCCGCAGCGCCTCGCGCGCCAGCATGTCGGAAACCGGATTCTTGCGCCGCGCCGAGGTATAGGCCTCGATCGCATGGACCATCGCGTCGATCCCGGTCGCGGCGGTGACGGGACGCGGCAGGCCGACGGTCAGCGCCGGGTCGAGCACCGCCCAGTCGGCATTGAGCGCGGGGCTGTTGACCGCGTTCTTGACGCTGCCGCCGATGGTGATGACCGAGACGCCGGTCGCTTCCGATCCGGTGCCCGCGGTGGTCGGCACCAGCGCCAGCGGCAGCCGCTTGCCGAGCGCCTTGCCGACGCCCCAGATCGCGTCGAGCTCGTCGCCGCTGCCGATGAGGTAGGCGGCGAGCTTGGCGACGTCCATCGGGCTGCCGCCGCCGAACCCGACCACCGACGCGCAGCCCTCGCCCGCCGCCACCGCCGCCATCAGCGTGTCCCGCGACGGATCCGGCTCGACCCCGTCGAACAGGATCGCCCCGGGCAAAGCGGCGAGCGCCGCCTCGGCGAGCCCCAGCGCGCGGACGTTGGCGTCGGTCACGAACAGGCACGGGCCGGGCGGCAGCAATTCGGCGAGGCGGCTGGCCGCGCCCTCGCCGGCGATCAGCTTCGGGCCGTAATGGAATTGGTAGGGTTGCACGCAGGCAGCTTAGTGCTTCGCCCCACGATCGTCACCCCGGCGAAGGCCGGGGTCTCGGGACAAGAAGTCACGGCGTTTCCCCACGAGGTCCCGGCCTTCGCCGGGATGACGATTAGAGCGAGCGCTGCAGCCGGGACAGGAGGCTGCGCGCCGGGCTGCCGGCGGGCTCCTCGGCGAAGTGGCCCGAATCGATCCGGCTGACCCGGTCGTACAATTCCTCGCTCGCGCGGACGAGGTCGGCGGCGGTCGCGGGCAGGCGGGTGAAGAGGTCGCGGTCGGTGGCGGGAGCGTCGCCCAGCCGCCGCTCGGCTTCGCCGGCCTGGTCGCGGCTCAATTCGCCGGCGGCGACCGCGCGCTGGGTCAGGAGCCAGGCGATGACGTGCATCAGCCGGGTCGTCACCTTGAGCGATTCGCACGAGAAGCCGACCCGGTCGATCGGCGCCAGCGCGAGCCGGTCGTCGCGGCCCTGAGTGTCGAAATAGGAGCGCGCCTCGTCGGCGAGCACCATCGCCTCGACGTAGAGCGCGTCGACCAGCTTGGGCGTCATCTGATTGTGCGGTGCGGCCTGTCCCATTCACCCAGCCTGCCACAGCGCGGCGGGCGCGCAAAATCCTAAAGAAGGTGAATCGAGTCCTGACCGGGGACAGTCAGGCGATGATGTCGGGGATCTTGAGATCCTCCAGTTGCGCGATCTCGTCCTTCAGTCTCAGCTTTCGTTTCTTGAGGCGGGCGAGCTGGAGCTGGTCGCGGCCGGCCATGCTCCTCAGGGCTTCGATGGCGCTGTCGAGATCACGATGCTCGGTCCGCAGAATCGCGAGTCGCGATTCCGGATCCTGAGCGGCTGAGTGGTTCCCTTCCATGGGTCTCCCTCGCTCCTCTGGGCTGGACGGGGCGCATCTTAATCCTTCGGTGAGCCGCCGTACATATCTGTTGGATCGCCGTCCCCGGGGGAGACAAAGGCCCCGCTCCGTGGTTAGATGGGGGCACCCAAGTGAAGGAGTTTGCCAATGCACCAGGCGCACGTTTTGGCCCTTCAGGCCAAGCATGCCGGCCTCGAAGCCAGGATCATCGAGGAAAGCCAGCGGCCGCTGCCCGACATGGCCACCCTCTCCCGGCTCAAGAAAGAGAAATTGCGCGTCAAGGAGGAGATGAGCGGCCTTTCCGAGCCGCATTGACGCAAGCCCCCTTCGTCACCCCGGACCTGATCCGGGGTCCATGAACACGGTCGTACCGAATGCCGGCCGCCTGCGTTCATGGATGCCGGATCAAGTCCGGCATGACGAATGCGGGCGTTTCAATCAATCGTCGCGGGAGACGCGCTCGTTCTTCTCGTGGCGCTCCTGGGCCTCGACCGTCATCGTCGCGATCGGCCGCGCCTCGAGGCGGGCGAGGCTGATCGGCTCGCCGGTCACTTCGCAAAAGCCGTATTCGCCGGATTCGATCCGGTGCAGCGCCGCGTCGATCTTGGCGATCAGCTTGCGCTGGCGGTCGCGCGCGCGCAACTCGATCGCCCGGTCGGTCTCCGAGGAAGCACGGTCGGCCTGGTCCGGGTGATTCTGATTCTCGTCCTGCAGGTGCTGCAGGGTCTCGCGCGTCTCGCGCAGGATCTCATCGCGCCAGGTGAGCAGCTTGGCGCGGAAATAGTCGCGCTGGCGCTCGCTCATGAAGGGCTCTTTGTCGGAAGGGCGGTAGCCGTTGAGGCCATTCGCCCGCCCGTTCGGGCCGGTCGGCCGGTACTGGCCGTTCCTCTCAGGTATCCGATGTTTCTTGTCTTTTTGGGGCATGCACCGCAACTCCGTGCGCCACGACCTCGAGCCCGCTGGGGCTCGCGCGGCGAGCTTATAGTGGACGGCCGCGCGACGGACAACACCCTAAGTAGGAGTCCCTACGGGGCCCGGTCATGAATGACAATTCAGGAAACACTTGAGCCCGGGACGGGCCCGGCTTAGCGGCGCGGCATGCCGATCTTGGCGAGCTCGACCTCGACGCGCAGCTCGATCTCGGCCAGCACGCTGTCGAGCGCCGGGTCGCCGGAGCGCTCGGACAGGCCGGTGGCCGCCGACTTCAGCTCGGTGAGGGCTGCGGC
>DASZDS010000026.1:0-22819 GCA_035941735.1 Allosphingosinicella sp. | reverse complement strand
CGGAGCCGGTTCATCGTCGCGGTATAGGGGGCGCGGTGCGCCATCCCAAGCGCGCCCGCTATAGCGCGACGAGGATGCAGGCGATGGCGAGGGTGACGAGGTAGGTCCTGTTCATCGCGCGTCCCTGACCCGCCGCGCGGTTCGTGTCGAGGCCGGAAGGGGGTTAACCGGAGGCGTGGCCCGGAACGGGACGGCGGGCCGCCAATTCCTAATCGGCCGTCGTCGCGCTAGACGCGATCGACGAGGTAGAAGATGCGCGGCTCGATTTCCCTGCTCTCGATCCTGGCGATCCTGCCTTGGCCGTCGATCGCGGCGGCCGCGCCGGCGATCGTGGCCGACGGACCGATCGAGATGCGGGTGGATGCGGATGCGCCCGTGCTGGCCTGCATCGTGACCCGGACGAGCGGCGATGCCGCCGCCGACGATGCCGCCTGCCTGCGCGCGCTTGCGGAGAGAGGCGGGCCTGGCGACGGCTTTCCGCGCGATGCCTTTATCGGCGCCGATGCGGAGGGCCGATTCGTCGAATGCCACATGGCGCGCGCCCAGCCCGCGCCGCCGGACTTCGCGCGGCTGTGCGCGGCCCGGCTGCAGGCGCTGCGCCGGGCCCGTTCGATGGTGCCGCTGAATCTCGGTGGGTGGATCGGGGCGGCGGATCTGGCGGGCGTCGGCGGCGCCGGCGGCCGGGTGACGGCGCGCCTCGGGATCGATGATCGAGGCCTGCCGACCTACTGCCTGATCCTCGCATCGAGCGGCAACCGCCGGCTCGACGGCGTCGTCTGCCCGACGCTGCTGCGCCGTGCCCGCTTTCGCCCGGCGCGGGATGCGGAGGGCCGTCCGATGCCGTCGATCTTCGCCTCGACCTTCAACCTCCGGCTCTAGGGCCGCCGGGTCGCGACCGGCGGCGAGTTGGACAAGCCGGTCCGGCAGGCTATGCCTTGCGGCGATGATGCGGCGCCTGACAGCGATGGTTCTGCTGATCCTCGCCGGGCCGGCGACCGCGGTCGCGCCAGAGGACGGGACGATCTGGTTCAGCCTCGAGGCCGCCAATGGCGCCCGGCTCGGCCACGCCTCGCACCGAGTCGTCGAAACCGCGGACGGGCGCGAGATCCGCGACGACAGCGAGATCCTGGTGCAGGAGCTTGCCGATCCGCCGACGCGGATCACCGGCCGGACGATCATCCGCCAGGACCGGGCCGGCCGCACCCTCTCGGTCAGCATCGTCTCGCAGGTCGGCCGCGGCACGTCGCGGACCGAGGCGCGGATCGGCGCGGACGCGGCGGAAATCACCCGCGAGACGCCGGTCGGCCGCCGGACCGTGCGGGTGCCGCTCGGGCCGCGGGTGCGCTTCGACGACGGCGCCGGGCTGCTCGCCGGCTGGGATATCGCCGCGACGCCGCGGCTCGAATATGACAATCTCGACGTCTCGGCCATGGTCGTCGAGCATGTCGTCCTCGAAGCGGCGCCCGCCGCCGACGGCCGGCTCCTGGTGCTGCGCAGGCGCTATGACGGCGGCGCGCTGCGGGCGGTGGCCCGGCTCGTGCTCGACCGCGACCGCCGGCTCGTCTCGACCACCCAGCCGATGTTCGGCACCGCCATCACCGCCCGGACGACCGACCGCGCGACGGCGCTGCGCGCCCATCCGCCCTATACCGTGCTCGCCAATTCGCTGGTCCGCGCGCCGTTTCGCATGCCGCCCTCGGCGCTGCAGGGGCATGTCCGCTACCGCGCCGCTTTCGTCGACTCCATCGCCTTCGCGCTGCCCCAGACCGGCGAGCAGGCGGCGACATCGGAGGGCGCCGGAGTCACCCTCGACATCTGCGCCGGCTGCGGCCCCGGCCTGCCCCACGATCCGGCGACGCTCGCGGACGCGCTGCGGCCGACGGCCTGGCTGCAGAGCGACGACCGGCGACTGCGCCGCATCGCGGCGCCGGTGGCGCGGCTCGCCGTCTCCGACGCGCGCAAGATGGAGCTGCTGCTGGCCCGGGCGCGGCCCTATCTGGCCCGGGTCGATTTCACCGGCCATTATTCGGCGGTCGAGACGATCCGGCGCCGGGCGGGCGATTGCACCGAGGCCGCCGTCCTGCTCGCCGCTTTGGGCCGGGCGGCGGGCATCCCGACCCGGGTCGCCAACGGCCTCGTCTACTCGCGCGAGCGCTATCACGGCGTCAGCAACGTCTTCATGCCGCACTCCTGGGTGCTCGCCTTCGTCGACGGCCGCTGGCGCAGCTTCGATCTCGCCCTCGATGCGTTCGACGCGAGCCATATCGCGATCACCGTCGGCGACGGCGACGCGCGCTCGGTCCAGGCCGCCAGCCAGCTGGCGAGCCTGCTTCACTGGGAAAATATGGCCGAGATCAGGATTCGGCCGGCACGCTGACCGGGCCGTCGTCGGCGGCCGGCGCGGCGGCCTGCCGCGCCGGCGCATCGACATAGACGACGGGCAGTTCGGGGATGGCGCTGTCGGCTTCATCCTCGACATATTGGACGTTGGCGAGGTCCTTGATGCCGCCGACGAAGATTTCCATCTGGTCGAGCGCGGCGATCTCGGTCGCCGCGGCGGCGATCGCCGCCGCGTCGGGAACCGCCGGGCCGAGATCCTGCGCCGCGGCCGCCGTCGGCAGCGCCGCCGCCAGCGCCGCCGCCGCGATCGCGGGCCGAAGGCGGTAGGAGACGCAGATCTCGTCGCTGCAGCCGGCGATGAGCGCCCGGCGCTCGCCGTCGGTCATGCCGGTGAGATCGAAGACGTTGCGCTTGCACATCCGGCAGAAATCGCCGTCCATCACCGTCGAAAGCCGGCTCTTATAGGGGCAGGGGCTCTGGATCTTCGGGAAAAAGGCCATGGCGATTTCCTTTCCGCGCCGCGATCCTAGCCGAATCGGCGGCAAAAGTCAGGCGGGAAAAGCCCGCGGCCGATGCGAGTGGACAAGCGGCCGTGGCGGGCTATGCCTTTGAATCGATGACGATGCGGACGATCGCGATGCTGTTCGTGGCGGCGGCGGGGCTGGGCGCGGCCGCGCCGCCGGCCGCCACCACTTATTATGCGATCGTCGCCGAGGGCGGCACGACGATCGGCTATGCCGTCCACGAGGAGCGGCAGGGCAGCGAAGGCCCGGAATCGGTCGACCGCTCGGAGATTCGCCTGCGCGAGATGGACCAGCCCGAAATCCGGATGGTCGAGGAAACCACGACCAGGCGCGACGCGGCCGGCCGGACCGTCTGGATCGGCGAATATTCGCAAAGCGGATCGGGCTGGTCGCGGACCGAGGCCCGAATCGCCGACGGCGCCGCCGAAATCCGCGTCCGGACCGGCACCGAGCGGCGCATCGTCCGCCTGCCGCTGCCCGTCGGCGTGCGCTTCGACAGCGGCCACGGCTTGCTTCGGGGCTGGGACCGCGCCGCGACGCCGCGGCTCGAATTCCCGGACTTCAACCTCGGCGCGATGATCGTCGAGCGGGTCGTGATCGAGGCCGCGCCCGGCGCCGTGCCCGATGCCGAAGGGCGGATCGCGGTGCTGCGCAAGCGCTATGAGGGGAGCGAGCTGCGCGCGGTCGCGCGGCTGCTGCTCGACCGCGACAATCGCGTCGTCGAGGTCACCCAGCCGAGCTTCGGCACCAACATCACGATCCGGCCGACCGACCGCGCCACCGCGCTTCGGCCGCGTCCGCCCTACAGCGTGCTGCGCAATGCCGTCGTGCGCGCGCCCTACCGGATCCCCGCGAGCGCGCTCCAGGGCCATATCCGCTACCGCTTCGGCTTTCGCGACGGCCTCGCCTTCGATCTGCCGCAGACCAGCGAGCAGCGCGTCGCCGCCGGTGGCGAGGCGGCGCCGAACGCGGTGGTCGTCGACATTTGCGCCGCCTGCGGCCCCGGCCTTGCCGGCGACGAGGCGGTGCGCGCCCTGGCGCTGCGCCCGACCCGCTGGCTGCAAAGCGACCATCCGCGGCTGCGCTCGATCGCGGCGCCGTTCGCGCGCATGGCCGTGTCCGATCGGCGAAAGATGGAGCGGCTCGCGATCCGCGCGCGCCAGCTCATGCCCCGGATCGAGTTCGGCGGCCATTATTCGGCGCTCGACGCGCTCGCGCGCCGGGCCGGCGACTGCACCGAGGCGGCGGTGCTGCTCGCCGCGCTCGGCCGGGCGATCGGCATCCCGACCCGGGTCGCCAGCGGCCTCGTCTATTCGCGCGACGCCTATCACGGCGTCGGCAACGTCTTCACGCCGCACTCCTGGGTGCTCGCTTATGTGGACGGGGGCTGGCGCAGCTTCGACGCGGCGCTGGAGAGCTTCGACGCCACCCATATCGCGCTCGTCGTCGGCGACGGCGACGCGCGCTCGATCGAGGCGGCCAACCAGCTGGCCAGCCTGCTCGAATGGCGGGGGATGACCGAGGTCAGGGCCCGCCCGGGCGGTTAGGGGACAGTTACGGATAACTGTCCCCGGTGGGCCTATCTGCCCGGCTGCGCGTCCTCATAGGTGACGGGCAGCTCGGGGAGGCTGCGGTCGGCGGGGCGCTCGGCCCGGCGCGTCGCGCGCCGGTCCCGGATCGCGCCGATGACCGTGATGGTCTGGATGCGGGAGCCGGTCTGGACCTCGTCGCGGGTGTTCGGAGTCGCCGGTTCGTCCTGCGCCATCGCTGCCGCCGGGAGCACGGCCAGGCCGGCCGCGATCGCCGCAATCAGGTAAGATTTCGCCATAGCAATCTCCTTTCGGGACCGGCAGCGTAACAGATTTTGCGAGCAAATTCAGTCTAAATTGGGCCTGAGCCAGCGCTCCGCCTCCGCGAGCGGGACGCCGCGGCGAGCAGAATAATCTTCGAGCTGGTCGCGGCCGATGCGGGCGACTCCGAAATACTGGCTATCGCGATGGCCGAAATAGAAGCCCGAGACCGCGGAGGCGGGCAGCATCGCCAGGCTCTCGGTCAGCGTCACGCCGGCGGGCTCGCCGCCGAGCATGTCGAACAGAATCGGCTTCAGGCTGTGGTCCGGGCAGGCCGGATAGCCGGGCGCGGGGCGGATGCCCGCATAGGATTCGCGGATCAGCTCGAGGTTGGTGAGATGCTCGACGCCCGCATAGCCCCAGACGCTTTCGCGGACGTGCGCGTGCAGGCGCTCGGCGAAGGCCTCGGCGAGGCGGTCCGCCAGCGCCTTCAGGAGGATGTCGGAATAATCGTCGCTGTCGGCCTTGAACCGCGCCAGATGCGGCTCGATGCCGTGCACCGCGACCGCGAAGCCGCCGATCCAGTCCTCGCCGCCGGGATCGATGAAGTCGGCGAGGCACATATTGGCCCGGCCGGCGCGCTTCTTCACCTGCTGGCGCAGCATGGGAAGGCGGGTCTCGTCATTGCCGGCGAGGACCAGGATGTCGTCGCCCTCGCGCCGGCAGCGCCACAGGCCGACCGTCCCGCGCACCTGCAGCCAATGCTCGGCGACGATCCGGTCAAGCATCGCCTGGGCGTCGGCGAACAGGCTCCTGGCGCTCTCGCCGACCACCGCGTCGTCGAGGATCGCGGGATAATTGCCGGCCAGCTCCCAGGCGCGGAAGAAGGGCGTCCAGTCGATCGAATCGCGCAATTCGCGCAGCGGCCAGTCGTTGAAGCTGGAAAGGCCCGGGCGCCGCGGCGGCGGCGCCTTGCCGGCGGGATCCCAGGGGAAGGCGTTGGCGCGCGCCTCCTCGAGGGTGGCGAGCTCGCTCTGGCCGCGGCCCGCGCGAGTCTCGCGAATGTCGTGATAGTCGGCACGGGTCTTTTCGATCAGCGGCGCGCGCTGGGTGTCGGAGACGAGCGCCGAGGCGACGCCGACCGCGCGGCTGGCGTCGAGCACGTGGATCACCGGGCCCTCATAGGCGGGATCGATGCGGAGCGCGGTATGGACGCGGCTGGTCGTGGCGCCGCCGATCAGGAGCGGCAGCGCCAGCTTCTCGCGCTGCATTTCGCTCGCGACCGTCACCATCTCGTCGAGCGAGGGCGTGATCAGGCCCGAAAGGCCGATCATGTCCGCCTGGTTCTCGTTCGCGGCCTTCAAGATGTCCTGCCAGGGCACCATCACGCCGAGGTCGATCACCTCATAGCCGTTGCACTGGAGGACGACGCCGACGATGTTCTTGCCGATGTCGTGGACGTCGCCCTTGACGGTCGCCATCACGATCCGGCCCTTGCCCTTGGCGTTCTCGTCCTTCTCGGCCTCGATATAGGGAAGCAGGTGGGCGACCGCCTTCTTCATCACGCGCGCCGACTTCACCACCTGCGGCAGGAACATCTTGCCCGATCCGAACAGGTCGCCGACCACGTTCATCCCGTCCATCAGCGGCCCCTCGATCACTTCGATCGGCCGCGGCGCCTTCAGCCGGCATTCCTCGGTATCCTCGACGACGAAGGCGTCGATGCCCTTGACCAGAGCGTGCTCGAGCCGTTTCTCGACCGCCCAGCCGCGCCACTCGGCCTCGGCCTTCTCGCGGACCGGATCGGAGCCCAGATATTTCTCGGCGAGCGTCACCAGCCGCTCGGTGGCGTCGTCGCGGCGGTCGAGGATGACGTCCTCGCAGGCCTCCCTGAGCTCGGGATCGATCGTGTCGTAGACGTCGAGCTGGCCGGCATTGACGATCGCCATGTCGAGCCCGGCGGGAATGGCGTGGTAGAGGAAGACCGAATGCATCGCCCGGCGGACCGGCTCGTTGCCGCGGAACGAGAAGCTGAGGTTCGAAAGGCCGCCGGAAATGTGGACGTGCGGGCAGCGCGCCTTGATCTCGGCGCACGCCTCGATGAAGTCGAGCGCGTAGCGGCGATGCTCCTCGATCCCGGTGGCCACCGCGAAGATGTTGGGATCGAAGATGATGTCCTCGGGCGGAAAGCCGTCGGCGAGGAGCAGCCTGTAGGCGCGCTCGCAAATCTCGACCTTGCGCTCCTTGGTGTCGGCCTGGCCGGTCTCGTCGAACGCCATCACGACCACCGCGGCGCCGTAGCCTTGCACCAGCCGGGCATGGGCGAGGAACTCGGCCTCGCCCTCCTTCATGCTGATCGAATTGACGATCGGCTTGCCCGACACGCATTTGAGGCCCGCCTCGATCACCGACCATTTCGATGAATCGATCATCACCGGCACCCGGGCGATGTCGGGCTCGGCGGCGATCAGCTTCAAAAAGGTGACCATCGCCGCCTCGGCGTCGAGCAGGCCCTCGTCCATGTTGACGTCGATGATCTGGGCGCCGTTCTCGACCTGGCTGCGCGCGACCTCGACCGCGGCCGCATAGTCGCCGGCCATGACCAGCTTCTTGAAGCGGGCCGAGCCGGTGACGTTGGTCCGCTCGCCGATATTGACGAAAGTGCTGCGCAAATTGGAAGCGGTCACTGCCCGAACCAGTCCAGCTTTCGCGCCTCGATGAACTCGTCATTGTAAATGTCGGTATATCGGACGGTTACGGTCAGTGCCTTAAGTGCCGATTTGCACGTGTCCCGGAATGCCACGAATGCGGGATCGCGGTCGTCGCCTTTAAGCTCCACCAGAATCAGGTTCCCGCCTGACGGGATCGGTCGGCCCACCCAAGGGACCTGATAGTCAGTCCAGGAGATTGCCTTCGGCAGCGGCGGCATGCACGAAATTAAATCTTTCTCGGGTTTTGCGCCTCCCGTGACGGCGACCTGCTTGAGGATCAGAGGACCGGTTCCATGGTTCCAGATCTTGACCCAGATATGGCTCTCGTAGTTGCCGGTTGCGATGTAGGCGAGGGGTCGAACCGAGAGCTTGTTATGCAGCGTCTGGCCGCGCAGCGTCCGCCGGCTGAGGCGAATAGACAGGCCCGCAACCAGCAGGGCGATGGCCGCAACGACGACGTTGGCCACGGCCGCAATCGCATTGACGGTGTTCGGTTCAAATAAGCCCGGGGCGACGGCGTTGGGCATGGTCAGGCGGCGAGGATCATCGGTTCGATGCCGGCGAGCCTGGTGCGGCGCTCCACGTCGGGGATGGCGCGCGGCGGAAAGTCGCGGACCGCCTCGGCGATGGCGGCGATGTGCGCCGGAGTGGTGCCGCAGCAGCCGCCGACGATGTTGACGATGCCCTGTTCGGCCCATTCGCGGACCAGGCCCGCGGTGGTCCGGGCGCATTCGTCATAGTCGCCGAGATCGTTGGGCAGGCCGGCATTGGGATAGGCCATGATCAGCGTGTCGGCGATTCCGGAAAGCGCGGCGATGTGGGGGCGCAGCTGCCCGGCGCCGAACGAGCAGTTGAGCCCGATCGACAGCGGCCGGGCGTGGCGGACCGAGGCCCAGAAGCTCTCGATCGAATGGCCCGAAAGGTTGCGCCCCGAAAGGTCGGTGATCGTCATCGAGAGCATGACCGGCAGGCCGGGATCGACCCGCCGCGCGGCGTGGACCGCGGCCTTGGCGTTCAATGTGTCGAACACCGTCTCGATCAGGACGAAATCGACGCCGCCCTCGACCAGCCCCTCGATCTGCTCGACATAGACGTCGGACAGAGTGTCGAAGTCGATCTCGCGATAGCCGGGATCGTTGACGTCGGGGGACAGCGACAGGGTCTTGTTGGTCGGCCCGACCGCGCCGGCGACCCAGCGCTCCGCGCCCGCCACTTCGCGGACGATCCGGGCCGAGGCGGCGTTGATCTCGCGCACCAGGCTTTCCGCGCCGTAATCGGCCTGGCTGACCCTGTTGGCGTTGAACGTGTTGGTGGCGAGGATGTCGGCGCCCGCGTCGGCGAAGCTCTGCGCGATCTCGCGCACCAGCTCGGGCCGGGTCAGGTTCAGGAGGTCGTTATTGCCCTTCTGGTCGCGGGCGAGCGCCAGCGTGCCGCGATAGTCGCCCTCGGCGAGCCGACGCGCCTGGACCTGGGTCCCGTAGGCGCCGTCCTTGACGAGGATGCGCCGCGAGGCTTCGGCCTTAAGCCGTTCGGCGGCGTTCATCGCTCGCCTCCTTCGGTCTGAGCCCGAGCAAATGGCAGATCGCATAGCTCAATTCGGCCCGGTTGAGGGTATAGAAGTGGAAGGTCCGCACCCCGCCCGCATAGAGCTGGGCGCAGAGCTCGGCGGCGAGCGTGGCCGCGACCAGCTGGCGCGCGGCGGGGAGGTCGTCGAGCCCCTCGAACATCCGGTCGAGCCATGGCGGGATGGCGGCCCCGCAGAGCGCCGCGAACTTGCGGGTCTGGGCGACGTTGGAGACGGGCAGGATGCCCGGCGTGATCTCGGCGTCGATCCCCGCGGCGGCGGCCTCGTCGCGGAAGCGGAAGAAGCAGTCGGGCGAGAAGAAGAATTGGGTGATCGCGCGGTCGGCGCCGGCGTCGAGCTTGCGCTTCAGATAGTCGAGGTCGGCGGCGGCGCTCGCCGCGTCGGGGTGGCATTCGGGGTAGCAGGCGACCGAAATCTCGAACGGCGCGACCCGCTTCAGGCCCGCGACCAGCTCGGCGGCATTGGCATAGCCTTGGGGGTGCGGCGCGAAGCCCTTGCCGGGCTCGGGCGGATCGCCGCGCAGGGCGACGATATGGCGGATGCCGGCGTCCCAATAGGCGCGCGCGATGTCGTCGATCTCGCCGCGGCTCGCCTCGACGCAGGTCAAATGCGCGGCGGCGTGGAGCGAGGTCTCGCGCTGGATTCGGGTGACGGTGGCGTGGGTCCGCTCGCGGGTTGAGCCGCCGGCGCCGTAGGTGACCGAGACGAAGCGCGGCGCCAGCGGCTCCAATGTCTTGACGCTCTCCCAGAGCACGGCCTCCATCTTCTCGGTCTTCGGCGGGAAGAATTCGAAGCTGACGGCGATATCCCCGGCGGCATGCTCGAACAGCGGCCGGCCGGGCTGCGCCAAAGCGGTGGCGAGCGGGCTCATGCGACCTCCCGGATGCGGTTGGCCGGCTGCTCGCCGAGCCAGATGGTGACGGTCAATTCGCCGCCCTCGAGATGCTCGACGACGCGGCCGTCGAGGCCCGCTTCCTCGAAATGCCTGAGGATCGCCTCGTCGGCGAAGCCGAGGCGGACATGGGCGTCGGTGGCGCGCAGCTCCTCGCGCTCGTGGGGCGCGAAATCGACGATCAGCAGGCGCCCGCCGGGGGCGAGCAGCCGCGCCGCCTCGGCGACCGCGGCCGCCGGGTTCTGGGCGTAATGGAGCACCTGGTGGATGGTCACCGTGTCGGCGCTGCCCGAGGCGAGCGGCAGCGCGTACATGTCGCCCTGGCGCAATTCGGCCGAATCGAGGCCCGCCTCGGCGAGCTTGGCGCGGGCGAGGCGGAGCATTTCGGGGCTGCGGTCGATGCCGAGCGCGCGATCGGCGGCGGCGGCGAACAATTCGATCATCCGGCCGGTGCCGGTGCCGATGTCGACCAGCCGGCCGACCGGGGCGCCCTCGAGGGCGCGGCGACAGGCCGCCTCGACCTCGCTCTCCGCGACGTGGAGCGAGCGCAGCGCGTCCCAGTTGGAGGCGTGGCTGGCGAAATAGCGGGTCGCGGCGGCGGCGCGCTCGGCGCGCACGGCGGCGAGCCGGGCGGCGTCGGCCGCGGTCCAGGCGCTGTCGCCGTCGGCCTCGGCCCAGCGGTCGAGCAGCTGGAAGAGGGGCTCGATCCGCGGGCGCGGGCCGAGGCTGAGGAACACCCAGCTCCCTTCCTTGCGGCGCTCGGCGAGGCCGGCGTCGATCAGGATGCGGACGTGGCGCGAGACTCGCGGCTGGCTCTGGCCGAGCACCTGGGCGAGCTCGCCGACGCTCAATTCCATGGCGCGCAGCAGCATCAGGATCCGGAGCCGCGTCGGATCCGCCAGGGCCGCGAAGATATTGGGCGCCAAAGCCATATTTGCGGATATAAAGATATCTTTATATCCGTCAAGTTAATGCGGCTTGAGCATGACCTGCCGCGATTGCCAACCGCGTTAGTAGAGAAATGCTAGACTCGTGCTCCAACATCCCGTAAAACACCCCCCTGCTGGGAGGCCTGAGGAGGGGCCTGAGCCGCTCTTTCGGCGCCTCGTCCAGCGATTAGGGGTTCTCCTCGCAAGCCACTCGCAACCATTTTGAAGGAACTACCAGTGAAGAAGATCGCTCTCACCCTCGTCGCTGTTTCCGCGCTCGGCCTCGCCGCGTGCCAGAGCAACAGCACCGCCAACGAAGCCGCCAACAACGCGACCGACGCCACTGCCGCGGCCGCGAACGATCTCGAAAATGCCGCCGACCAGGTCGAAGCGGCCGCCGGCAACGTCGCCGACGCCGCCGCCAACGTGGCCGACGCCGCGGGCGACGCCGTCGCCAACGCGACCGAAGCCGCGGGCAACGCGACCAAGTAAGCTTCGCAAGGCTCGTTTCGAAACGGGGCCGCGCGCCGGATGGGCGCGCGGCCCTTTTTCTTTGCCCGCCGATCGGGCTAGGATGGGCTTCGGCCGGCGCCAGGCCGGGGAGATCCGACGATGAAGACCCGCCTCGCTCTTGCCGGCCTCGCCGCCCTCCTCGCGCTCGCCGGCTGCGGCCGCCAGTCCGGCGCCGGCGGCCTCAGCGCCGACGAGGAGCGCCAGCTCGACAATGCCGCGGCGATGCTCGACGACAACAATGTGTTCGACGCCTCGCCGGACAGCCTGGTTGCCAACGAGGCCGAGATCGCCGCCGAGGAGAATGGGGCGGACGCGAACGAGGCGGAGCGCGCCGAATAGAAAAGGCCGGAGCAGCGAAGAATGATAGATTCCGCTCATCCTGAGTAGAGACTGAGCGAAGGCGAAGGCTCGTATCGAAGGACCGTCCTTCGATACGCCGTTTCGACAAGCTCAACGGCTACTCAGGATGAGCGGAAGCTGATTCAATCCGATAAGAAGAGGGCCGGAGCGTCGCCGCCCCGGCCCTCTTCCTGTTCGCTTGAGCGACGGACTCAGAAATCCATGCCGCCCATGCCGCCCATGCCGCCGCCCATGCCGCCGGCCGGGGCCTTGTCCTCGGGCAGCTCGCTCACCGCCGCTTCGGTGGTGATCAAGAGGCCCGCGACGCTGGCCGCGTCCTGGAGGGCGGTGCGGACGACCTTGGTCGGGTCGATCACGCCGGCCTTGACGAGATTCTCATATTCCTCGGTCTGGGCGTTGAAGCCGAGCGTCTCGTCGTCGCCGTCGATCAGTTTGCCGGCGACGACCGCGCCGTCCCAGCCGGCATTCTCGGCGATCTGCCGGACCGGCGACTGGAGCGCGCGGCGGACGATGTCGACGCCGCGCGTCTGGTCGTCATTGGCGCCGCTGAGGCCCGCCAGCTTCTTGGTGGCATAGAGCAAAGCGACGCCGCCGCCCGGGACGATGCCTTCCTCGACCGCGGCGCGGGTCGCGTGGAGCGCGTCGTCGACGCGGTCCTTGCGCTCCTTCACCTCGACCTCGCTGCTGCCGCCGACCTTGATCACGGCGACGCCGCCGGCGAGCTTGGCGAGGCGCTCCTGGAGCTTCTCGCGGTCATAGTCGCTGGTGGTCGTCTCGATCTGGGCGCGGATCGCCTCGACCCGGGCCTTGATCGAATCCGGATTGCCGGCGCCGTCGACGATCGTGGTATTGTCCTTGTCGATGGTGACGCGCTTGGCCTGGCCGAGCATGGCGACGGTGACGTTCTCGAGCTTGATGCCGAGATCCTCGCTGATCATCTCGCCGCCGGTCAGGATCGCGATGTCCTCGAGCATCGCCTTGCGGCGATCGCCGAAGCCCGGCGCCTTGACCGCCGCGACCTTGAGGCCGCCGCGCAGCTTGTTGACGACGAGGGTGGCGAGCGCCTCGCCCTCGATGTCCTCGGCGATGATCAGGAGCGGCCGGCCCGACTGCACCACCGCTTCCAGGATCGGAAGCATCGCCTGGAGGTTGGAGAGCTTCTTCTCGTGGATCAGGATGTAGGGGTCGGAAAGCTCGACCTGCATCTTCTCGGGGTTGGTGATGAAGTAGGGCGAGAGGTAGCCGCGGTCGAATTGCATGCCCTCGACCACGTCCAATTCGAACTCGAGGCCCTTGGCCTCTTCGACGGTGATCACGCCCTCCTTGCCGACCTTCTCCATCGCCTCGGCGATCTTCTCGCCGACGATGGTGTCGCCATTGGCGGCGATGCTTCCGACCTGGGCGATCTCGTTCGAGCCGGAGACCTCCTTGGAGCGGCCCTTCAGATCCTCGACCACCCTGGTGACGGCGAGATCGATGCCGCGCTTCAGGTCCATCGGGTTCATCCCCGCGGCGACCGACTTCATGCCCTCGCGGACGATCGCCTGGGCGAGCACGGTGGCGGTGGTGGTGCCGTCGCCGGCGAGGTCGTTGGTCTTCGACGCGACCTCGCGCAGCATCTGCGCGCCCATATTCTCGAACTTGTCCTTGAGCTCGATCTCCTTGGCGACGGTGACGCCGTCCTTGGTGATGCGCGGCGCGCCGAAGCTCTTGTCGAGGACGACGTTGCGGCCCTTGGGGCCCAATGTGACCTTCACCGCGTCGGCGAGGATGTCGACGCCGCGCATGATCCGCTCACGGGCGTCGCGCGAAAAGCGTACGTCTTTCGCTGCCATGTTCTTATTCCCTTCATTCGTTCCCCGGCGAAGGCCGGGGTCCAGTTTTGATCTTTCATCTGGGCCCCGGCCTTCGCCGGGGTTGGTCACCGTTGGCTCAGCCAACGATGCCCAAGATGTCGCTTTCCTTCATGATGATGAGGTCCTCGCCCTCGACGGTGACCTCGGTGCCCGACCATTTGCCGAACAGGATGCGGTCGCCGGCCTTGACGTCGAGCGGGGTGATCGTGCCGTCCTCGCCGCGGGCGCCGGAGCCGACCGCGATCACTTCGCCTTCCTGCGGCTTTTCCTTGGCCGTGTCGGGAATGATGATGCCGCCGGCGGTCTTCTCCTCGGCCTCGACGCGGCGGACGAGCACGCGGTCGTGGAGCGGTCGAAATTTCATGCCTTCACCCTTTCTGATAGGTATTCGGATCTCTGTTAGCACTCGCTCGGTGCGAGTGCCAATGCGGGCTCATTTAGGCGCTGTTCATGGCAGGTCAAGGACCAGGGCCCGCATCCGGGTCCGCCATTTACAGCGGATCGGCCCTCGTCTAGCCGGAATGGGAGGAGCGCCGGGTCGATGAAGTTCGCGGGCAAAGCGTGGAAGCTGCTGGTCGGGATCAAGGACGGGCTCGTCCTGTTGTTGATGCTGCTCTTTTTCGGCGGGCTCTACGGCGCCCTGTCGGCGAGCCCCTACAAGGACAGCGCCCGGAGCGGCGCGCTCCGGCTCGATCTCGCCGGGGCGATCGTCGAGCAGCCGGCGGTGCGCGGCCCGCTCGACCTGGTCGGCGGTGCCCGGGTCGGGCGCCAGTACCGGGTCAGCGAGATCGTCCACGCCCTCGATACGGCCGCGGCCGACGACGACATCAAAGCGGTGGCGCTCGACCTCGACATCTTCGTCGGCGGCGGCCAGACCGCGATCGCCGACGTCGGCGCCGCGCTCGACCGGTTCCGGCGCTCCGGCAAGCGCGTCGTCGCTTATGCGACCGGCTATGGCGACGACGGCTACCAGCTCGCCGCCCATGCCGACGAGATCTGGCTCGATCCGCTGGGCGCGGTACTGATCGCCGGGCCCGGCGGCAGCCATCTTTATTATGCCGGCCTGCTCGAGCGGCTCGGAGTCACGGCCAACGTCTACCGCGTCGGCGCGTTCAAGTCGGCGGTCGAGCCCTACACCCGCAACGACATGTCGCCCGAGGCGCGCGAGAATGCGCAGGCGCTCGCCGATGCGCTGTGGGGCACCTGGCAGCAGGACGTCCGCCAGGCGCGGCCGCGGGCGCGGATCGCCCAATATGCCGCCGACACCGCCGGCTTCGTCACCGCCGCCGGCGGCGACCTCGCGCGCGCGGCGCTCAACGCCGGCCTCGTCGACCGGATCGGCGACCGCGCCCAGTTCGGCCGGCGCATGGCCGAGCTCGCCGGCGCGGGCGACGCCGGCGCGCCGGACGGCTACCGGGCGGTCCATTACGAGGCCTGGCTCAACGATCATCCGGCCAGCAACGCGAGCGGACGGATCGCCGTCCTCACCGTCGCCGGCGACATCGTCGACGGCAATGCCCCGGCCGGCACCGCCGGCGGCGAGACCGTCTCCCGCAATCTCGAGCGCGGCCTCGCGGGCGGCAATATCAGGGCGCTGGTGGTCCGCGTCGATTCGCCGGGCGGATCGGTGACCGGCTCGGAACGGATCCGGCGCGCGATCCTCGGCGCCAAGGCGCGCGGCATCCCGGTCGTCGTCTCGATGGGCTCGGTGGCCGCCTCGGGCGGCTATTGGATCTCGACCGCCGGCGACGTCATCTTCGCCGAACCCTCGACGATCACCGGCTCGATCGGCGTGTTCGGCATCCTGCCGAGCTTCCAGGGAAGCTTGCAGAAGCTCGGGCTGGGCGCCGACGGGGTCGCGACGACCCCGCTTTCCGGCGAGCCCAACGTGCTGCGCGGCCCCTCGCCGGCGGCCAGCCGGCTGCTGCAAATGGGGGTCGAGGGCACCTACCGGCGCTTCGTCGGCCTGGTCGCCAACGCCCGCCATCTGGCGCCGGGCCGGGTCGACGAGATCGGCCAGGGCCGCGTCTGGGACGGCGGCGCCGCCCGCCAGCTCGGCCTCGTCGACCGGTTCGGTTCGCTCCGCGACGCGATCGCCGAGGCGGCGCGGCGCGCCCATATCGACCCCGCCGACGCGCGCCCGGTCTTCCTCGAGCGCGAGCCGGGCTGGCTCGCCCGGCTGCTCGCCGACGCGGCGCGGGGCGACGAAGGCCAGGAGACGGCGCGCGACGCCTTTTCCCGGCTCTCGCGCCGCTCCGAGGGGATGATCGAGCGGGCCGTCCACGACGCCCGGCAATTGCTTTCCGGTCCGGCGATCCAGGCGCGCTGCCTCGAATGCGGCGCCGCGCTGCCGGCGCCCGTACTCGGCGCCGCCGCGCGTGAATCGCTGTGGGCGCGGCTGATCTCGCTGGTCTGGCGGGGGTGAGGATCCGGCGCGCCACCGCCGCCGACGCGGCGGGGATCGCCTCGATCTACGCACCCTATGTGACCGCCAGCATCGTCTCGTTCGAGACCGAGGCGCCCGACGAGGCGGAGATGCGCGCGCGGATCGAGAGCGGCGCCGATCTCTATCCCTGGCTGGCGGCCGGCGAGGGCGACGGGCCGCCGCTCGGCTATGCCTATGCCTGCCCCTTCCGGCCGCGGCCGGCCTATCGCTTCACCGTCGAAACCAGCGTCTACGTCGCCGACGGCGCGCACCGGCGCGGCATCGGCACCTTGCTCTACCGGGCGCTGCTGCCGGTGCTCGAGGCGCAGGGCTTCGCCCAGGCGATCGCCGCGATCACCCTGCCCAACGAAGCCAGCGTCCGGCTCCACGAGGCGCTCGGCTTCGCCCAGGTCGGCACCTATGAGAAGGTCGGCTTCAAGTTCCGCGAATGGCGCAGCGTCGGCCTCTGGCAACGCGCGCTGGCGCCGCTCTCGACCCGCCCGGAAGAGCCCAAGCCCGTCTCCGCCGTCTGGAAGGATCAGCGCCCGTAGGCGGGCAGCGACCAGCCGCGCCAGATCGCGGCGCCGCGCAGCGCGAAGCCGGCGGCGAAGGCGATCGGGCCGGCGATGCCGCCCGGCACCCCGGCCAGCCTGAGCCCGACCAACAGGGCGGCCGACAAGGCGGCGGCGGTCACGTAGAGCTCGCGCCGCATCAGGATCGAGGGCTCGCCGGCGAGCACGTCGCGGACGATGCCGCCGAGGCAGCCCGTCAGCACGCCCATGCCGAAAGCGGGGATGGGCGCGAGATCGAAGGCAAGCCCTTTGGCGGCGCCATAGGCCGAGAAAGCGGCGAGGCCGGCGGCGTCGAACCAGTGCAGGGCGCGTCCCTGCCACAGCCGCGCCGGCATCAGCCAGACCGCCAGCGCCGCCGCGAAGCAGATCAGCAAGGTCCAATTGTCGTGCACCCAGAAGACCGGCGCGCCGATGAGGAGGTCGCGCACGGTGCCGCCGCCGACGCCGGTGACCACCGCGAAGAACAGGAAGGTGACGAGCGTCTGCTTCTTCGCCGCCGCGAGCAGGGCGCCCGACAGCGCGAACACCGCGATCCCCGCCAGGTCGAGGAAGCCGAGGATCGGGCCGAGCGCTTCGGGAAGAGGGGCGGCGGGAGTCATGGCCCCGTCTAACACACTCCCGTCACTCCCGCGAAAGCGGGAGTCCAGCTGGATTCCCGCGTTCGCGGGAATGACGAGGAGGAGGCTAAACGTGGATCGGCTTGCCCGTCACCGCCATCGCCGCTTCCTTGACCGCCTCGCTGTGGGTCGGGTGGGCGTGGCAGGTGTAGGCGATGTCCTCGCTGGTGGCGCCGAACTCCATCGCCAGCGCCGCCTCGGCGATCATCGTGCCGGCGACCGAGGCGACGATCCAGACGCCGAGCACGCGGTCCGACTTGGCGTCGGCGACGATCTTGACGAAGCCGTCGCCCTCGCGGTTGGTCTTGGCGCGCGAATTGCCGAGCATCGGGAACTTGCCGATCTTGACCTCGCCCTGCGCGCGCGCCTCCTCCTCGGTGAGGCCGACTCCGGCGATCTCGGGCATGGTGTAGACGACCGAGGGGATCACTTCGTGGTTCACGATGCCGATCTGCCCGGCGAGGATCTCGGCGACCGCGATGCCCTCGTCCTCGGCCTTGTGGGCGAGCATCGGCCCCGGCGTGACGTCGCCGATCGCGTAGATGCCGGCGACCTTCGTCCGGAACTCGTGGTCGACCTCGATCCGGCCATGTTTGTCGGTCTCGATCCCGGCCTTGGCGAGGTCGAGGCCGTCGGTGTTCGGCTTGCGGCCGATCGACACCAGCACCGTGTCGGCCTCGATCGTCGCGGCATCGCCGCCTGTGGCCGGCTCGACGGTGAGCGTGACCTTCTTGCCCTTCTTGGTCGCTCCGGTGACCTTGGTCGAGGTGCGGATGTCGAAGCCCTGCTTCTTGAAGATCTTCGCGCATTCTTTGCGCACTTCGCCGTCCATCCCGGGCAGGATCTGGTCGAGAAACTCGACGACGATCACCTTGGCGCCGAGCCGCCGCCAGACCGAGCCCAGTTCGAGCCCGATCACGCCGCCGCCGATCACCACCATCGTCTCCGGCACCTCGTCCAGCTCGAGCGCGGAGGTGGAATCGAGGATTTGCTTGTGGTCGATCTCGACCCCGGGCAGCGGCGTCACGCTCGACCCGGTGGCGATGACGAAATGCTTCGCCTTGTAGGCCTTGCCGGCGACGTCGATCGCATCCTTGCCGGTGAACCTGGCATGGCCCTTCAGCCATTCGACCTTGTTCTTCCTGAACAGGAATTCGATGCCGCCGGTCAGCCCCTTGATCGCCTCCAGCCGGGCGCCGTGCATCGCATCGAGGTCGAGCTCGAGCCCCTTGGTCTTGACCCCCCATTTGGCGAGCGCCCCCGAATGCGCCTCCTCGTAGAGCTCGGAGGCGTGGAGCAGCGCCTTCGAAGGGATGCAGCCGACGTTGAGGCAGGTCCCGCCCAGAGTCTCGCGGCTTTCGACGCAGGCGGTCCTGAGGCCCAGCTGCGCGGCCCGGATCGCGGCGACATAGCCGCCCGGCCCGGCGCCGATCACGATCACGTCGAAGTCAGTTTCTGCCATGGTGAAATCTCATTTGATGATGTCGGGGAAAGCGAAAAGGCTCAGCGCCAGGATCGGCAAGGCGACCCAGATCATTATGAAGACCAGCGTAGCCGGGGTCCATTTTTGCACGAAGCGCTGGAGGGCCGATGTTTCCCCATGAAAGAAGGGGTAGGGAAAGCGGCCGGGATATTCCTGCTCCAGCTTGCCGAAGAAATCTCTTAGATCGCCGAGTTGCTCGCTGCCCTTTGCGATCGCCGTGCGGATGCCGGTGGTGATGGCCAACCCGATTGCGGAGCAGGCAAGGATGATGACCAGATTCTTCCGCCCGAGATCGGGCAGGTTCGCCTGCGTAGCGACCGCAGCCAGCAATGCCAGGTTGACGACGATGCAGGCGTTGAGCCGGGTCTGATAGAGAGTGTCCTCGCGCTCGATCTGCCTCGCGATCTGCTCGTAGGTTCTATCCGGATCGGGCCAGTCCATGCCGCAGTCCACGATCACAGGTCGATCAGCAGCCGGGTCGGGTCCTCGAGCGCCTCCTTCATCCGGACCAGGAAGGTGACCGCCTCGCGGCCGTCGATCAGGCGGTGGTCGTAGGAAAGCGCGAGGTACATCATCGGCCGGGCGACGATCTGGCCGTCCACCACCACCGGACGCTCCTCGATCCGGTGCATGCCGAGCACCGCCGATTGCGGCGGGTTGATGATCGGGGTCGAGAGCAGAGAGCCGAACACGCCGCCGTTGGAGATGGTGAAGGTGCCGCCCTGCATCTCCTCGAGCGTCAGCGTGCCCTCCTTCGCGCGCCTGCCGAAGTCGGCGATCGTCTTCTCGATCTCGGCGAAGCTCATGCTCTGCGCGTCGCGGACGACCGGCACGACCAGCCCCTGCGGCGCCGATACCGCGACCGAGACGTCGAGATAATCGTGATAGACGATCTCCTCGCCGTCGATCGAGGCATTGACCGCGGGAACGTCGTGCGCCGCCAACGCCGCCGCCTTCACGAAGAAGGCCATGAAGCCCAGGCGGATGCCGTGCTTCTTCTCGAACAGATCCTTATACTTCGCGCGCGCCGCCAGCACCGCCGACATGTCGACGTCGTTGAAGGTGGTGAGGATCGCGGCCGTGTTCTGCGCCTCCTTGAGGCGCCTGGCGACGGTCTGGCGCAGCCGCGTCATCCGCACCCGTTCCTCGCGGCGCTCGCCCGAAGGACGCGGCGCGGGCGGCGGAGCGGGCGGAGGCGGCGGCGGCGGCGCGGGGGCGGCGGGCGCCTCGGCCTTATGTTCCTCCGCGGCCGCGAGCACGTCGTCCTTGGTGAGGCGGCCGTCCTTGCCGGTGCCCTTGATCTTCGAAGGATCGAGATGGTGCTCGAGCACGACCCGGCGCACCGCCGGCGAGAGCGTCAGATGCGGCCCCTCCTCGCCTTCTTCGGGGGCTTCCTCCGCCTTGGGGGCGATATTCTCGCCGGCGCCGTCGGGGTTGACCGGGCTGGAAGCGGGCAGCGCGCCGGCCGCCTCGACATGGGCGATCACCGCCCCGACCGCGACCGTGTCGCCGGCCTTGACGAGCTGGTCGCCCATCGTTCCGGCGACCGGCGCGGGCACGTCGATCGCGACCTTGTCGGTCTCGAGGCTGGCGATCGGCTCGTCCTGCGCGACCGGCTCGCCGGGCTGCTTGAGCCACTGGCCCAAGGTCGCCTCGGTGATCGATTCGCCCAGCGTCGGCACTTTGACTTCGGTCGCCATTGGTTACCTCGTGAAAGAATCGTCATTCCCGCGAAATTGGACAGGCACGTCATGTCCCCCGGACATGACTGCGGAGTGCGGGGCACTCCGCACCTGTTCAATGGAATCCAGCTGCCTTTTCCGCGCGGCAGCAAGGGAGCTGGACCCCCGCTTTCGCGGGGGTGACGGAACAGGGGGGAAGGGGACCGAAGCCATCGCTCAGCTCGCCTTCTTCTGCGACGCCGGGGCGGCGGCGCCATGGCCGAGCGCCTCGGCGATCAGGATCGCCTGCTCGGCCGCGTGGCGCTTGGCGAGGCCGGTGGCCGGAGAGGCGGCGGGGGGGCGGCCGGCATAGACCGGCCGCTTCGGCTTCAGGCCGGCCTCGCCGAGGCGGCGTTCGAGACGCGGCTCGACATGGGCCCAATAGCCCTGATTCTGCGGCTCCTCCTGCGCCCAGATCACCTCTTCGAGCCTGGTCATGCGCTTGAGGCGCGCCAGCAAAGCCTCGCCCGGGAAGGGATAGAGCTGCTCGATCCGGACGATCGAGACGTGCTTGTCGCCGGCCTTGTCGCGCGCGTCGAACAGTTCGTAGGCGAGCTTGCCGGTGCACAGCACCAGCCGGCGGATGTCGCCGTCCCTGGGCTCGGCGGGATCGGAGAGGATGCGCCGGAAATGGCTCTCGCCGGTGAAGTCGGCGAGGCTGGAGACCGCGAGCTTGTGCCGGAGCAGCGACTTGGGGGTCAGAAGCACCAGCGGCTTCCTGAAGTCGCGGTTCATCTGGCGCCGGAGGATGTGGAAATAATTGGCGGGCGTGGTGCAGTTGGCGACCTGCATATTGTCTTCGGCGCAAAGCTGCAGGAAGCGCTCGGGCCGCGCCGAGCTGTGCTCGGGGCCCTGGCCCTCATAACCGTGCGGCAGCAGCAGGACGAGCCCGGAGGCGCGCAGCCACTTCGCCTCGCCGGCGGCGATGAACTGGTCGATGATCACCTCGGCGCCGTTGACGAAGTCGCCGAACTGCGCCTCCCAGAGGACCAGGGTCTGCGGGTCCGCCAGCGACCAGCCATATTCGAAGCCGAGCACGCCATATTCGGAGAGCGGGCTGTCGCGCACCTCGAACCGGGCCGGGCCGACCTTCGTCAGCGGGATATATTTGCGGCCGTCCTTCTGGTCGACCCAGACCGAATGGCGCTGGCTGAAGGTGCCGCGGGCGCTGTCCTGGCCCGACAGGCGGACCGGGTGGCCGTCGCGCAGCAGGGTGCCGAAGGCGAGCGCCTCGGCGGTCGCCCAGTCGAAGCCGGCGCCGCTCTCGAACATCTCGCTTTTGGCGGCGAGGATCCGGCCGAGCGTCTTGTGGATCGCGACCTCGGCCGGGACCTCGGTCAGGATCTTGCCGATCTCGCGCAGCAGCGCTTCATCGACGCCGGTCGCGACGTTGCGCCGCTCGGTGATCGCCGCCTTGGGCCTGCCGAGGCCCGACCAGGCGCCCTCGAACCAGTCGGCCTTGTTCGGCAGGTAGGATTGGGCCGCCTCGAACTCGCCTTCGAGGAGGGTGGTGAAGGCGGCGATCTCGCCGTCGACCCAGCCTTTCTCGATCACGCCCTCCTTCTCCAGCCGGGCGGCGTAGATCGCGGAGATCGGCGGATGCGTGGCGATCTTCGCGTACATCAGCGGCTGGGTGAAGCTCGGCTCATCGCCCTCGTTATGGCCGAAGCGGCGGTAGCACCACATGTCGATGACGATGTCGCGGTTGAACTTCTGGCGATATTCGATGGCGAGCTTGCAGGCGAAGGTGACCGCTTCGGGATCGTCGCCGTTGACGTGGAGGATCGGCGCCTGGATGCCCTTGGCGACGTCGGACGGGTAGGGCGAGGAGCGGCCGAACTGGGGCGAGGTGGTGAAGCCGACCTGGTTGTTGATGATGAAATGGAGGCAGCCGCCGGTCGAGTAGCCGGGGATGCCGGAGAAACCGAGGCATTCGGCGACGATCCCCTGGCCGGCGAAGGCGGCGTCGCCGTGGAGCAGGACGGGGAGCACCTGGTCGCCCTCGGCGTCGCCGCGCGCGACCTGCTGCGCCTTCGCCTTGCCGAGCACGACCGGATCGACCGCCTCGAGATGGCTGGGATTGGGCACGAGGCTGAGATGCACCCGGATCCCGTCGAACTCGCGGTCCGAGGAGGTGCCGAGATGATATTTGACGTCGCCCGAGCCGCCGACATCCTCCGGATTGGTGGCGCCGCCGGCGAATTCCGAGAAGATGGCGCGATAGGGCTTGCCCATGACGTTGGCGAGCACGTTGAGGCGGCCGCGATGGGCCATTCCGAACACCATCGAGGCGACGCCGTACTGGCCGCCATATTTGATCACCGCCTCCAGCGCCGGCACCATCGATTCGCCGCCGTCGAGCCCGAAGCGCTTGGTGCCGACATATTTCTTGGCGAGGAATTTTTCCCACTGCTCGGCTTCGATCACCTTTGCGAGGATCGACTTTTTGCCCTCGGACGTGAACTGAACGGTTTCGTCGGCGCTCTCGATACGGTCCTGGA
>DASZDS010000025.1:0-5321 GCA_035941735.1 Allosphingosinicella sp. | reverse complement strand
CTTCGACGGCCACATGGCGGGCGCCCTCTCCAGCGCCGCGAGCGCCGTCGCCAATGCCGGCGCCCGCACCCTGATCGACGGCTCCGACTTCGGCGACAATCTGCTCGCCGCGCTGCCCGACGTGATCGGATCGACGATCGGGCATTTGGTTGCGAGCTCGCTGGCCTCCGCACCTGATGTCATTGCAGAACCAGAGAAACAGGATGCGGCCACAGAAACGCCACAAGTGGCAGGGGCCGCGCCGGCGTCATCCCCAGTCTTGACAGATGCTCAAAGGCGTCAGCTCGTAACGGGCGCAAGGCCGGACGCAATCGCCAGCATCGAACAGGCCGCGGCAGATCCTTCGTTGGATCCGGCCGAAAGGGCCGATTTGGAGGCGGCGGCAAGGACGTTGCGCAGAGGAGGTATTACGTATCGATATGGCCGGGCAGCCAATCAACCAAACAGTGCCGCGAGCGCAGGGATGGTGAACGGCGTGGCCTCGATTACGATCAACCTCCACGGAGCAGGCCTGTTCAACCCGGACGGCACGGTTAATGTCGGCGAATTGGCCCGCAGCTTGCTCCACGAAGCGCGGCACATATATGACAATAGATTCTATGGCCTCCGCAATGGGCCGACGACCCTAGCGCAGGTTCGGCGCACCGAACGCAACGCCTATCGGACCGAGGCCGCCTACTTGAAGTCAACAGGTCTGACCGGCTATGCGGAGGATCCGAACGGGGTGATCGTGCCATTGACCAGCGCGACTGCGAATTTTGCCGCCGAGGCGTCTGTAAAATCGTGGGTGAACGCCTCGGCGATAGAAGCGCGTAGGACGAACGCTAATATAGACAGGAGTTATGCTGTTTATTTGCGCCAAGTTGCTGCCTATAACAGAGCGAATGGAACCAACATTAGACCTACACCTAGGCAGAGGCATATAGTCCCGCCCGTGTACGTTCCGCCAGCGAGCTATTGAGATAGAGCGTGAGACGAGCCTTCTACCTAGCAATCCCATTAGTTATGTCAGGTATGACAGGCGCTTGCTCGGAACCTCGAGTGTCAGGAGTCACGGAGGCCATGACTAAAGCGGATTTAGATAGAACTTTTGCCAGCCATCGTGCCGATACTGAAGGTAGCGCAAATCTACGGCAGGAAGCCGAGAGATTCCTGGTATTTTATACAAGAGAATATGGCTATAGCCTCTCTCCAGAGGCTGACCTTAATGTAACTATTATACCTGAATTTCTAGACGATAGCGTCCTAGGGCAATTCGAGAGAGCCTTTTCGGTTGATAACCTTAGAATGAATGTTGGCAAAAGGATTTTTTGCGACTGTGTTATTGAACGCCGCAGCAGAGATGACGTGCCTTCGTTTTTGATTCGCGAAGCACGGCTGTTTTACCAGTAGAGTGGGATTACGATGATAGTTTTCCTGGCCATCTAACTCCGCTCCAGCCCTCGCTCGCGCCTAGATAGCCAGGTCCGCACCGCCGGCGTCGGGGGCGCCGCCGCCCGGGGATTAGCGAAGATGGGCATCGGCGTGAGGCCCGACCGGATCACCGATCTCACCCCGCGCGACACCGCGTTCTACGCGAACCAGATTATGTCTGGCATGGCCGGCGCCCTGGCCAGCGCGGGAGCCCGCAGCCTCATCCAGGGCGCCGACTTCGGCGACAATCTGATTGCGGCGCTCCCGGACGTCATAGGCAACACTATCGGCAACCTGATCGCCGACGGAGCCTCAGGAGGTGGAGGTAGGGGACCGGCCGTGGAGAAGGAACCGCAATCCGAGAATTACGGTGGGTGCACTCAATTGCCCTGTCTCCCCCGCGAATGACCAAATCACCCTGACGCCGCGCCAAGTCGGTTGCCGGCGGGCGAGGCGGCGGCCCTCCTCTGACGGCCCGACTCGCCCGCGCGTCCCGCTCCGAAAGTCCGGCGCGGATGGCAGCGCGCTGGCCGAGGGACCGGCGCACGGCGTCGGCGCCCTCGTTCCCTGTGGAAGCGCTGCAAGACGCGAGGGAGCCGGCGCGCTGCCGCCGCAAGCCTATTGCAATTCCGGCCGGCCGCGCAATCCACCACCAACAGCTCGGCTTTGACGGCGATGACCCTGCCCTGAGCGCCTGCTTGCAGGCAGCCGAAGGGGGCACGCTCGACACCGATTATTTGACCTCGATCGACAATCGGATGCGCACGCCGCCGACCAACCCGAACGCGTTCCTGTTCGGCAGCTCGACCTCGGTCTCCTGCGCCGACTTCAGCCAGGCGCTCAACCCGATCAACAGCTACGCCCAGGGCTCGGACGCGGGCAGCTACACGGTGCGGGCCGGCGACACGCTCGAATCGATCGCCCGGAACCTCTGGGGCGATTCCTCGCTCTGGTACCTGCTCGCCTCCGCCAACGGCCTGTCCGGCCCGGGATCCCCCGGCGAGGGCCGCACCCTGGCCATCCCCGCCAACGTCATGTCGAACGCCCACAACGCCTCGACGTTCAGGCCCTACGACCCCGCCAAGGCGATCGGCGACCTCAGCCCCACCAATCCCAAGCCGGTCAAGAAAGCCGGCGGCTGCGGCGTCGTGGGGATGATCCTGATGGTCGTGATCGCGGTGGCGGTGAGCGCGGTCACCTACGGCGCGCTGACCGGGCCAGGCACGACCTTCCTCGGCGCGGTTCTCGCGGGAGCCGCCTCCGGCGTCGCCGGCTCGGTCGCCAGCCAGGCATTCGGCCTCGCCACCGGGATGCAGAGCAAGTTCGACTGGAAGGGCGTGGCGATCGGTGCGATCAGCGGCGCGATCGGCGGCGGGCTCGGCAGCATCAAGGGCGCCGCGGGCGCCTTCCTCAACGCCGACAAATTGGTCAGCAACGTCGCCAAGGGCGTGTTGAGCAGCGCGCTCAGCCAGGGGGTGGGCGTCGCGACCGGTCTCCAGAAGAAGTTCGACTGGATGGGCGTCGCCACCGCCGGCATCGCCGCGGGCGCGGTCGGCATCGCCTCGCGCACGCTCGCGGCACACGGGCTGGGCGTCGCGCCGGGCGAGGTCAATTCAAGCACACCGCACAATGCCGCCTTCTACGCCAACCAGGCGCTGTCCGGCATGGCGGGGGCGCTCGCCAGTGCGGGCGCCCGCACCATCGTCCAGGGCTCGGATTTCGGCGACAACATCCTCGCCGCCCTGCCCGACGTGATCGGCTCCACGATCGGCAACATGATCGCCGATCCGATCGTGGCGGGAATTCAACAAGATCGCGTTCAGGACCTTTTTGATGAAGCGGTAGCCACCGAGGACGGGCAAAACGCTACGGTATATCTTACCGGCGGGTCTCAACCGACAACGGACCCCAATATGATCGTTCAGGGGCTCATGGTCGGCACCCAAGGCAGATCTGTCGCGGAAACGCGGAGTATTGTCGAAGCCAATGTCGCGCGTGTCCTGGGTCTAGCAAGGGGTAGTTCTTCCGATGCCTATCGGTCCGCGCTCGCGCAAAATTCTGCACTGGTAACAATGTACGCCGCGCTTGCGCTGGTGGTCCCGGAATTCCAGTGGACATCTGTAGCGGTATTCGCGGCGCACCAGGTAAGAGGCCAAATTCACACCATCTATCAACAGGCCCAAAATCCCGAGGGCTTCGCTAGCATGCTAAGGGTCGCCGTAAGACACATCCCAATCATTGGCCCAGTGCTCGAAGGAGGGATCGCCGGTGGCCAGATGACCATAGCTGCCGCGCGCGACCACCTCATCAATGTTATCGCGGATGGTCAACGAATGGTGGCCACGGACATCGTTCCCATCATCTTGTCTGTTCACAGGTTCGGAGCTGCCCGTGTGGCCGCGACCGTTCGACCCAACACCTATCTGCGTGCGGCACTGGATATCCAGGCGAGAGCGGAGGGCGCCTGGAATGCAGGCAGAAGAGGAGAAGCGATCAGCCTTCGCCGCGACGCGGCCATTATGGCCGTGACTCACGAACAGCATCGATTGCAGGCGATGTGGGACGATCCCCTTTTGAAGACATCGTCAATCGCCGGGAATTTCCTGGGCATGGTCGACACCAATCTCCACATTGGCGCATTTCCCAATCAGGACGGTCGGGACCGGACTTTTGTCGGCACAATCAGAGCCGGCAATGAGCTATGGAGCCCGATGCTGAATGTGCCAGGCGGGCGCCCCGTGCGGATGAATGGGAGAGATGTCACGAATGTGAACGATCGAGTTCAGATGGCGACTTACGCCTTCAATTGGATGTATGGCATGGTACATACAAACGGGGCGAACATGGGGCGCTACAATTCGGCGCTAAGGGCATTGCTTGAGAGGCGCAATCATGCGGGGCCGCGGCCGACAATCTAGGAGAGATCGGAGGCATGTGGGGCGGACGTCGATTTTTCTCGCAATCGCGGCCATGGTGACGACGGCTTGCCAAGCTGGACGCGCCGCCGATGCGCGGCCGGTCCTGTCGGTCGAGATGAGCGATCGGCTCGAAGACGTGCAGCGTAGGTCGTCGGTGGAGTTGGCTGTGGGCGACGGGCCGGCGGGGCGGCTCCTCGTCCATGTCCCCCACGAATTCGATTTCCACTTCCGGTACAAGGGTCGGGAGCTGGTAATCGAAAATGTGGGTGGAGAGGACGTCTTCACGTCGCTTGTTTTTTCCTCCGAGGATGGGCGCTTGCGAGGCGTGGGCCTGAATCCGCGGCGGGGGCTTCTCCCGCTGGAAGAAGCCATTATGGTCGCGCGGGAGCTCAAGGCGTGGTTCAGCCGGAATGGATTTGTAAGAAACCGGTGTCCCACTGAAGCCGGGCCGTGCGGAATGGCGTCGGTAACGCGAAGCAGTATGCCGATTCCGTACTTGATCGATGATTTCGAAACCGTCGAACGGGCTTGGCGCGACCCCAGCGCTTCGGTGTCCGAGATGGTCGTGTTCTCGCTGGACGGCGAAGGCGTCGGCGTCGCCCTTGAGATGCGCAATCGGGGCCGGATGCTGGGAGGCGATAATCCGCGAACCGCGGAGAGCCCGGCGGATGCCGGAAGGGAATATTCCCTCGTATTGTCGATCATGTCGGAACATCCCGCACGAGCGGTGGGCCATGAACCATCCCAGGAACTGCGATGACACTGAGAAGCCGGAGACACGAATTCCGGGGACGCAACATTTAATTCACGGCGAGTGAAGCGAGCTGTGCGGACACGCTGAAGCAGCAGCGGCGCGGCGGTGGTCGGCGGGGCGATCGCCGGCGCCGCCGGCTCGATCGCCAGCCAGGCGGTCGGCATCGGCATCGGCGCCCAGAGCGGGTTCAACTGGAAGGGCGTGGCGATGAGCGCGATCGCCGGCGGGATCAGCGG
>DASZDS010000024.1:0-1562 GCA_035941735.1 Allosphingosinicella sp. | reverse complement strand
ATAAGCCTGTTATCCCCGGGGTAGCTTTTATCCGTTGAGCGATGGCCCTTCCATGCGGAACCACCGGATCACTAAGCCCGACTTTCGTCCCTGCTCGACTTGTAGGTCTCGCAGTCAAGCTCCCTTGTGCCTTTACACTCTACGAATGATTTCCAACCATTCTGAGGGAACCTTTGGGCGCCTCCGTTACTCTTTAGGAGGCGACCGCCCCAGTCAAACTGCCCACCTGACACTGTCTCCCACCCGGGTTACGGGTGCGGGTTAGAATGTCAATACAGCCAGGGTAGTATCCCACCAATGCCTCCACCGAAGCTGGCGCTCCGGCTTCCAAGGCTCCTACCTATCCTGTACAAGCTGTACCAAAATTCAATATCAGGCTGCAGTAAAGCTCCACGGGGTCTTTCCGTCCTGTCGCGGGTAACCTGCATCTTCACAGGTACTATAATTTCACCGAGTCTCTCGTTGAGACAGTGCCCAGATCGTTACGCCTTTCGTGCGGGTCGGAACTTACCCGACAAGGAATTTCGCTACCTTAGGACCGTTATAGTTACGGCCGCCGTTTACTGGGGCTTCAATTCAAAGCTTCGCTTACGCTAACCTCTCCTCTTAACCTTCCAGCACCGGGCAGGCGTCAGCCCCTATACTTCGCCTTGCGGCTTTGCAGAGACCTGTGTTTTTGCTAAACAGTCGCCTGGGCCTATTCACTGCGGCTCTTCAGGGCTTTAACACCCTAAAAAGCACCCCTTCTCCCGAAGTTACGGGGTCATTTTGCCGAGTTCCTTAACGAGAGTTCTCTCGCACACCTTAGGATTCTCTCCTCGCCTACCTGTGTCGGTTTGCGGTACGGGCACCCACTTCCTCGCTAGAGGCTTTTCTTGACAGTGTGGAATCAGGAACTTCGGTACTATATTTCCCTCGCCATCACAGCTCCGCCTATTGCCAGTGGGATTTGCCTCACTGACGGCCTAACTGCTTGGACGCGCATATCCAACAGCGCGCTTACCCTATCCTCCTGTGTCCCCCCATTGCTCAAACAAAAGTGTGGTGGTACAGGAATATCAACCTGTTATCCATCGCCTACGCTTTTCAGCCTCGGCTTAGGCCCCGACTAACCCTGAGCGGACGAGCCTTCCTCAGGAAACCTTGGGCATTCGGTGGATGGGATTCTCACCCATCTTTCGCTACTCATACCGGCATTCTCACTTCTAAGCGCTCCACCAGTCCTTACGGTCTAGCTTCAACGCCCTTAGAACGCTCTCCTACCACGGACACCCTAAGGTGTCCATCCACAGCTTCGGTGATACGTTTAGCCCCGGTACATTTTCGGCGCGGAGTCACTCGACCAGTGAGCTATTACGCACTCTTTAAATGGTGGCTGCTTCTGAGCCAACATCCTGGTTGTCTAAGCAACTCCACATCCTTTTCCACTTAACGTATACTTTGGGACCTTAGCTGGTGGTCTGGGCTGTTTCCCTTTTGACTACGGATCTTATCACTCGCAGTCTGACTCCCATGGATAAATCTTTGGCATTCGGAGTTTGTCTGAATTCGGTAACCCGATG
>DASZDS010000023.1:0-118523 GCA_035941735.1 Allosphingosinicella sp. | reverse complement strand
CTTTTGACATGGGCCACCGGGCGCGGAGCACCCCCGGCGGCGATGTCGGTGAGCGACGAGACGTCGTATTTGTCCCGGTCGGGATGCTGCATCAGCTCCAGGCTCATCGTCGGCACGCCGACGAAATAGGTGATCTTCTCCTTCGCGATGAGCCGCAGCGCCTCGCCCGGATCCCATTTCGGCATCAGCACCATCGTCCGGCCGATCACGAAGCTGTTCAAGAGCACCGGCACCTCGCCGGTGACGTGGAACAGCGGCACGTTGACCAAAGTCCTGGGCGAGGGCGGCGCCTCGCCGCGCCGCTCCTTGATGCCGAGCAGGACGGCGAGGCCGATCGCATAGGCATAGACGCCGGTGGTCACTGCCCGGTGGGTCGAGACCGCGCCCTTGGCGAGGCCGGTCGAGCCCGAGGTGAAGAGGATGGTGGCATCGTCCTCGGGGCCGATTTCGGGCAGGTCCGCCTCGCCGCCGCGGGCGAGCAGCGGCGCCACCGCTTCGGCCGCCGGCCGCTCGACCGGCAGCGCGACGGTCGGGATCGTGCAGCCGCCCGCCGCCAGCCGCTGGGCGCGGGTCTCGTCGGCGATGATCAGCTCGGGCTCGCTGAGATCGAGCGCGTGGCGCATCTCGGCGGCCTGCCACCAGCCGTTGATCAGGGTCGCGATGCCGCCCGCCTTCAGCACCGCCATGTAGCAGAGGATCCAGGCCGGGCAGTTGCGCATCGCGATCGCGACGCGGTCGCCCTTGGCGACGCCCCAGCTGCCGGCGATCGCCCGGGCGAGCCGGGTCGCCAGCGTGTCGAGCTCGGCGAAACTGATCCGCTCCTCGCCCGCCACCACCGCCTCGGTCGCGCCGTGCAGGATCGAGAAGGCGTCGAACAGGATCGGCAGCGTCGCCGGCAGGTTGGTGACGATCGCGCGGCCCTCGCCGTCGCGGCCGAGCTGGATGCGCCCGCCCGGCCCGGTCACCTCCGCCAGGACTTCGTCATAGGCCTTGTCGAGCGCGCTCGGCATTAGGGCTCGGACTCCCTGACTTTGCCTTTTTTCCCGCCCCCTCTATGAAGACGCGAGCCTGAAGGGGGAAGACTTGATCTCCGACTTGTTGACATCGCTGACGGCGGCGACCGGCGCAATCACCTACGAAGGCCTCGGTCTCGACCCGGTCGCGCTCCAGATCGGCCCGCTGGCGCTCAGATGGTACAGCCTCGCCTATCTCGTCGGGATCGTGCTCGGCTGGTGGTACCTGCTGAGGCTGCTCGCCCAGCCGGGCGCGCCGATGGCCCGGCGCCATGCCGACGACCTCGTCTTCTACGCGACTTTGGGCATCATCTTCGGCGGCCGGCTCGGCTATGTCCTGTTCTACAAGCCGCTCGAATATTTCCACAATCCGATCGAGATCATCCGCCTGTGGGACGGCGGCATGTCGTTCCACGGCGGCGTGATCGGGGTCAGCCTCGGCATTTGCTACATGGCGTGGCGGCACAAGCTCGATTGGCTCCGGATCCACGATTATGTCGCCTGCTGCGCGCCCTTCGGCCTGTTCCTCGGAAGGCTCGCCAATTTCGTCAACGCCGAGCTGTGGGGGGCGCCGACCGCTCTGCCCTGGGGGATCGTCTTTCCCAATGCCGGCGGCGTTCCGCGCCATCCGAGCCAGCTCTACGAGGCCGCGCTCGAGGGCATCCTCCTGTTCCTCATCCTCTGGTATATGTTCTGGAAGACCCGCGCCCGCTACCAGCCCGGACGCCTCGTCGGCGCGTTCATCCTCGTCTACGGCGTGAGCCGCTTCCTGATCGAGTTCGTGCGCGAGCCCGACGCGCACCTCGCCCATTTCGCGGAGGTGACGCATCTCCATATGGGCCAGTGGCTGTCGCTGCCGATGATCCTCGGCGGGCTCTACCTCGTGCTCACCGCGAACAAGCGCGCGGAGCGCGTCGAACCCGTCCCCGGCGATGACGACAAAGCCGTCGCCTGAGGCGCGGCTCAGGGCCCGCATCGCCGCCGAAGGCCCGATCAGCGTCGCCGACTTCATGGCGGAGGCGAACGCGCATTATTACGCGACCCGCGATCCGTTCGGCGCCGCGGGCGATTTCACCACCGCGCCGGAGATCAGCCAGATGTTCGGCGAGCTGGCCGGAATCTGGCTCGCCGACCTCTGGCGGCGCGCCGGCGCGCCGGCGGCGGCGCGCTACGTCGAGCTCGGCCCGGGCCGCGGCACCCTCGCCGCGGACGCGCTGCGGGCGATGCGCGGCACCGGCCTGGCGCCGCCGGTCGAGCTCATTGAGACCAGCCCGGTGCTGCGCGCCGCCCAGGCCGAGCAGGTCGCGGCGCGCTGGCACGACGGCCTTGCCACCTTGCCGGACACCGGCCCGCTGCTGGTCGTCGCCAACGAATTCTTCGACGCGCTGCCGATCCGGCAGTTCGATGGAGCGCGGGAACTCCGAATCGGCTGGAAAGGCGGCTTCGTCCGCGACGGGGCGGTCGAGACCGAGTCCTCGCCGCTCGCGCTCGCGATCGTTGGCGATCTCGCGCGCCGCCTCGCCCGCCAGAGCGGCGCCGCGCTGATCGTCGATTACGGCCACGACCGGCCCGGCACCGGCGACACCCTCCAGGCCGTCTCGGGCCATGCTCATGCCGATCCGTTCGAGGCGCCCGGGGAACGCGATCTCACCGCCCATGTCGACTTCCACGCGCTGGCCGAAGCGGCGCGCGCCGCCGGCGTCCGCGTCTTCGGGCCCGTGACGCAGGGCGCCTGGCTCGAGGCGATGGGGATCAAGCTGCGCGCCGCCTCGCTCGCCAAGGCCGCACCCGAACGCGCCGCCGAGATCGCCGCCGCCCGCGTGCGGCTGACCGCTCCGGGGCAGATGGGCCGGCTGTTCAAGGCGATGGCTTTGGTCGCGCCCGGCTGGCCCGAGCCGGCGGGCTTTTGACCATGATCGCCTATCGCGACGGAACCCCTGACGACGCGGCGGCGATCGACGCCCTGTTCCGCCGCAGCTTCGCCGACACGTTCGCGCATCTCTACGACCCGAAGGATCTCGCCGCTTTCCTCGCCGACTTCACCGAGGCGGGGTGGCGGCGCGACCTCGCCGATCCCCGCTTCGCCTTCCGCCTTGCCGAGGACGACGGAACGCTCGCCGGATATGCCAAGCTGTCGCCGCTGTTGCTCCCGGCCGAGCCGGCGGGTCCCGCGGTCGAGCTTCGCCAATTCTACATCCTGAAGCCCTGGCACGGCGCCGGCATCGCTCCGGTTCTGATGGACTGGGTGCTGGCCGAGGCCCGCCGCCGCGGCGCCGGGGAGCTCTACCTCTCGGTCTTCACCGACAATCACCGCGCCAGGCGCTTCTACGCGCGCTACGGCTTCGAACCTGTCGGCCCCTATGCCTTCATGGTCGGCAGCCAGGCGGACGAGGACATCATCATGCGGCTGAAGCTGTGAACGTCGAGGTGATCCGCGCCGCCGCCCTGGCCGGCATCCCGCACGGCTTCCTCGGCCGGCGCGGCGGCGTCTCGCACGGCCTGTGCGCCGGGCTCAACGTCGGCCTCGGCGCCGATGACGAGCGCGCCGCCGTCCACGAAAATCGCCGCCGCGCGGTCGCGGCGGTGGCGCCGGGGGCGGCCCTGGTCACCGTCCACCAGGTCCATTCGCCGGACGCGATCTACGCGGCCTCGGCCTGGCCCGACGACGCCCGGCCCCATGCCGACGCACTGGTCACCGACCGGCCCGGCCTCGCGCTCGGCATCGTCACCGCCGACTGCACCCCGGTGCTGCTCGCCGACCGCCGGGCCGGAGTCATCGCCGCCGCCCATGCCGGCTGGAAGGGCGCGCTCGGCGGGGTGATCGAATCGACCCTCGCTTTGATGGAACGGCACGGCGCCGAGCGCGCCCGCGTCGCCGCCGCGATCGGCCCGGTCATCGCCCGCAAGAGCTATGAGGTCGACGACGCTTTCCTGCGCCGCTTCGCCGAGATCGACCCGGAAAACGAGCGCTTCTTCACCCCGGGCCGAGAGGGCCACCGCCAGTTCGACCTCGAAGCCTGTGTCCTCGCCCGCCTCGCCGAGGCGGGCGTCACCCGCGCCGAGGCGCTCGGCCTCGATACCTATTCCGATCCCGACCGCTTCTTCAGCTACCGCCGCGCCACCCACAAAGGCGAGCCGACCTACGGCCGCCAGCTCTCGCTGATCGCGCTACCGCGCTGAGCCTCAGTCGGGACGATGGTAGCGCACGAAGCCGCGCACGCCGACGACAAGGGCGATCGGCAGCAGGAGGTTGAGGAACATCAGGGGCAGATAGGCCTCCAGCGGCGTATCGGGCCCACCCGAGAACTGAAAGCCGACATTCGCGCCCGCGAAAAGGAAATCGCCGCCCTTGTCGAAGAAGGAGTGGGGGACGAGTCCGATGAGCGCAATGAGCAAGGCAAAGCAGATTATCGGATACAGGAAGCCGCCCAGGAAATAGGCACCCGCGCTGCGCCGCCCGGGCCCGGTCCAGCGCGCATAGGCGGCGAGCAGGAGGAGATAGAGGAGCAGCGAGACCGGCACCTCCGCCGACGGCCGAAAAAGCAGCGCGGCGACGATCCCCGCCACGGTAAGCGCGAGCCAGACGGCGCCGATGGTGATCAGGCCGTCTTTGATTCTCGCGGCGCGCCCCCGCTCTTCCATGGCGCCGACGATAGCGGAAATCGGCTGGATGCGCACGGCCGGGCCCGCTAAAAGCCAAGCGGGCAACGGACCTCACCCCTGGGCCGCTCCAGCCGGGCGGCCTTGAGCCTGGCTCACCTATGCCGGCTCGGTCTCCACGCAGCAATGTGAACGGGAGACATGATCATGGAAGACGAATCCGACCTCACCGGCGCGACCCCGCGCCGCCGGCCCAAGCCGGACGTGCTCGAAATCGGCGGACGGCGGCTCAAGCCCTCGACGCTGATGATGGGCCACGGCTACGATCCCGCCTTGTCGGAAGGATCGCTGAAGCCGCCGATCTTCCTGACCTCGACCTTCGTGTTCGAGAGCGCGGCCGCCGGCAAGCGCCATTTCGAGGGAGTCACCGGCAAGCGCCCGGGCGGCGCCGAGGGCCTCATCTATTCGCGCTTCAACGGCCCCGACCAGGAGATCCTCGAGGATCGCCTCAGCGTCTGGGAGGATGCCGAGGACGCGCTGTCCTTCTCCTCCGGCATGTCGGCGATCGCGACCCTGTTCCTCGCCTTCGTCCAGCCCGGCGACGTCGTCGTCCATTCGGGCCCGCTCTACGCGGCGACCGAGACCTTGATCGGCCGCATCCTCGGCCGGTTCGGGGTCAAATGGCTCGATTTTCCCTCCGGGGCGACCGAAGAGGAGATCGCCGAGACGGTCGACCGTGCCAAAGGGATGGGGCGGGTACCGCTCATCTATCTCGAAAGCCCGGCCAATCCGACCAACGCTTTGGTCGACGTCCAGGCGGTGGCGCGGGTCCGCGACGCCGCCTTCTCCGCGGACGAACGCCCGCCGATCGCGATCGACAACACCTTCCTCGGCCCGCTCTGGCAGCAGCCGCTGCGCCACGGCGCCGATCTCTCGGTCTACAGCCTCACCAAATATGCGGGCGGCCATTCGGACCTCGTCGCCGGCGGCATCGCCGGCTCGAAGGACCTCATCAACACCATCCGCATGCTCAGGAACACGATCGGCACGATCACCGACCCGAACACCGCCTGGATGCTCTTGCGGAGCCTCGAGACGCTCGAATTGAGGATGACCCGCGCCGGCGAGAATGCCGCCAGGGTCTGCGAGTTCCTCAAGGGCCATGCCAAGGTCGAGAGCGTCGGCTATCTGGGCTTCCTCACCGAAGGCCGCCAGGCCGACATCTACCGCCGCCACTGCACCGGCGCCGGCTCGACCTTCTCGCTCTACCTGAAGGGCGGCGAGAGCGAGGCCTTCGCCTTTCTCGACGCGCTCAAGATCGCCCATCTCGCGGTCAGCCTCGGCGGCACCGAGACGCTCGCCAGCCACCCGGCCGCCATGACCCACCTCTCGGTCCCGCCCGAGCGCAAGCAGGCGCTCGGCATCACCGACAATCTGGTGCGGGTCTCGATCGGCGTGGAAGATCCCGGCGACCTGATCGCCGATTTCGAGCAGGCGCTGGCGGCGGTCTAGGCCCGCTGCCGGTCGCGCCAGTCGAGCACTTCCCAGCCCTCGTCCTCGGCGAGCCGCACCAGCCGGGCATGGGCGTTGGTCGCGAACGCCTCGTCGGACCAGTGGTGGACGGGCGCGTCGGAGATATGGTCCGAATAGAAGCGGATATGGACCGCCTCGCGCTCCAGCCCTTCCTGCTGGAGCCAGGCCTCGATCATGTCCAATTTGCCGAGGCCGTAGCAATTGACGCCGTCGATGCGGGCGATGGTGCGGCCGTGCGCGTCATATTCGACGTCGGTGGCGATGACGTCGTCGAAGCCCAATCGGCGGGCGATGGCGGCGGCGTAGAGGCGGTAGGAAGCGGTCGCCAGCACCAGCCGCCGCCCGGCCGCCTTGTCCTCGGCGAGGCGGGCGCGGGCGCCGGCCATGATGTTGGTCCTGAGCTGCCGGTCGGCGAAGGCCTCGACGACGCGCTCGAGCCGCTCGGGCGGCACCCGCCCGATCAGCAGCCGGAAGTTCAGCTCCTTCAATCGGCCGCGGTCGAACGCCCCGGCGAGATAGGCCAGAGTGGTGAAGACGACCGCCGGCGCCAGCACGATCCGCCACGGCGCGAGCCGCCGGACCGCGAAGGCCATGAACGCGGCGTAGGTCGGCCGGCGCGTGATCGTCCGGTCCATGTCGTAAATGGCGAGCGCGGCCTTCATGGAACTTGTCGGAGCATAGAAACGTAGCGGCTGTCCATCCGGCTCCTTGCCGCCCGCGAGGATTTGAAGCATTCCCCAGATCATGAACGCGACCACCGGCTTCAGCGTCACCCAGGAGGATGGCCGCTGCCTGCTCAGGTTCAGCGGTTCGCTGACCCTGCTGCGCGTGCGCAAGCTCAGCGAGCAGCTGGAGGAGGTCGAGGCGGACAAATTGGTCGTCGACCTCGCCGGGGTCGAGCGGATGGACACGGTCGGCGCCTGGCTGGTCCACAAGCTCGAGCGCGACCGCGGCGCGAAGATCGTCGGCGCGACCGAGGAGCAGCAGCTGCTGATCGACCATGTCGCCCGCGCCGACATGCCGGTGAAGGTCAAGCGCGACTACGAATCGCCCCTGCTCCGGGTCATCGGCGAGGCCGGCGAGGCGGTGATCTCGACCGGCCACACGCTGTACGGGCTGCTCGGCTTCTTCGGCGCGCTGCTCATCTCGCTCGGGAACATCGTCCGCCATCCGCGCCGCTTCCGGTTCAACGCGGTCACCCAGCAGTTCGAGCAGGTCGGGGTGCGGGCGCTCGCCATCATCGGCCTGATGAGCTTCCTCGTCGGTATCGTCATCGCCCAGCAGGGCGCGGTCCAGCTGCGCCAGTTCGGCGCCGAGATCTACACGATCAACCTGATCGGCCGCTCCGCGATCAAGGAACTGGGCGTGCTGATGACCGCGATCATGGTCGCCGGCCGCTCGGGCTCGGCCTTCGCCGCCCAGATCGGCTCGATGAAGCTTTCCGAGGAGGTCGACGCGATGCGGACGATCGGCGTCTCGCCGATGGAGGCGCTCGTCTTCCCGCGCGTCCTCGCCACCGTGCTGCTGATGCCGGTGCTCGGCTTCTATGCGGCGATGCTGGCGATCGTCGGCGGCGGCATCTTCTGCTGGGTCTCGCTCGACATCCCGCCGATCACCTTCGTCCAGCGGATCCGCGAGGTGGTGCCGATGACCGACCTCTGGCAGACCCTGATCAAGGCGCCGGTGTTCGGGCTGATCATCGCCATGGCCGGCTGCTTCCAGGGCCTCCAGGTCCAGGGCAATGCCGAGGAGGTCGGCACCCGGACCACGACCGCCGTCGTCCAGGGCATCTTCCTCGTCATCGTCCTCGACGCCTTCTTCGCGGTCTTCTTCACCGAGATCGGCTGGCTATGAAAGGCGATACCGTCATCGAGGTCAGCGGCCTCAACAACAGCTTCGGCGAGCAGGTCGTCCATGACGGCGTCGACGTCGAGGTCAGGCGCGGCGAGATTTTCGGCGTGGTCGGCGGCTCGGGAACCGGCAAGTCGGTGCTGATGCGCTCGATCATCGGCCTTCAGATCCCCGACGCCGGCGAGGTCAAGGTGTTCGGCGAGTCGATGGTCGGCCGCGACGAGGAGGAAGCGAAGCATGTCCGCCGCCGCTGGGGCGTGCTCTTCCAGGGCGGCGCCCTCTTCTCGACGCTGACCGTCGCCGAGAACATCCAGGTGCCGATCAAGGAATTCTATCCGGGCCTCGACCAGGACCTGCTCGACGAGATCGCCGCCTACAAGACCGCGATGAGCGGCCTGCCCGGCGAGGCCGGCGCCAAATATCCCTCCGAGCTTTCCGGCGGCATGCGCAAGCGCGCCGGAATCGCCCGCGCGCTGGCGCTCGATCCCGAGCTCTTGTTCCTCGACGAGCCGACCGCCGGGCTCGATCCGATCGGCGCCGCCGCCTTCGACCAGCTGATCCTCGAGCTCCGGGACGCGCTCGGCCTCACCGTCTTCCTGATCACGCACGATCTGGACACCCTCTACGCGATCTGCGACCGCGTCGCCGTGCTCGCCGACAAGAAGGTGGTGGCGGTCGGAACGATTCCGGAATTATTGGCTTTGGACCACGAATGGATTCAGGAATATTTCCGGGGACCGCGGGGCCGGGCCGCCGCCCAGCGCGCGACTGAAGAGGTGGAGGCCTGATGGAGACCCGATCGAACCAGATCCTCGTCGGCAGCATCACCCTCGGGCTGCTCGCCGCCCTGGTCCTGTTCATCATCTGGCTGAGCTCGGTCACGGGCGGCGGCGAGAAGACCTACGACATCTTCTTCCAGCAATCGGTGGAAGGGCTCGCCAAGGGCTCGCCGGTGACGTTCAGGGGCGTGCCCGTCGGCCAGATCCAGTCGATCAACCTCGAGCCGCAAAACCCGCAATTCATCCGCACCCGCATCACCATCAACGAGGACACGCCGATCCTCGAAGGTTCGACCGCGACAATCCGCGGCGTCGGCTTCACCGGCGTCTCGCAGATCCAGATCGACCCGCCGGAACCGCCGGCGCCGGGCCAGCCGCGGCGGGCGCCGCGCGAGATACGCTGTCCCGACCGCAACCCGCAATCCGAATGCCCCTATGGCGTCCCCGTCATCCCGACCAAGCCGGGCGCGCTCGGCCAGTTGCTCAACACCGCGCCGGAGCTGCTCGAGCGCGTCTCGACGCTGACCGAGCGGCTCACCGAACTGCTTTCCGACCGCAACCAGGAATCGATCGCCGGCATCCTCGACCATCTCGAGGAGGTCAGCCGCTCGCTCGCCGAGCGCTCGCCCGAGATCGCCGCGACTTTGGCCGAGGCGCGGGTGGCGATCCGCCAGGCCGGCGACGCCGCCGACCGGATCGGGGCGCTCGCCGGCACCACCGAGGCGATGCTCGACCGCGACGGCCGGCCGCTGATCAACGATTTGCGGCGCACCCTGCGCAGCGCCGACCAGAGCATGACCCAGCTCCAGGCGGCGATCGGCGACGCGCGGCCCGGCATCCAGGCCTTCTCCAACCAGACCCTGCCCGAGGTCGGCCAGCTCGTCCGCGACCTGCGCGCCACCTCCGAATCGCTGAGGGACATCACCGACCGGATGGACCGGCGCGGCGTCGGCGGCATCATCAGCGGCCAGCAGCTGCCCGACTATCACGGCGGAAGAAGGAATTGACCATCATGCGCGCCAAGCCGATCGCCGCCGCCCTTTCCGTGCTCGCTTTGTCCGCCTGCTTCGGCGGCGGCGCGCCCGACCAGCTGCTGACCCTGACCCCGGCCGAGAGCCGCCCCGCCGCCCAGCCGCGCAGCGCCGGCCAGGGCGAGGCGATCACCGTCGTCGTGCCGACCGTGCCCGAGGCGCTCCGGACGACGCGCATCCCGGTCTATGTCAGCGACAATGTCGTCCAGTATCTCACCAACGCCGAATGGGTGGAGAAGCCCGGGCCCTTGTTCGGCCGGCTGGTCGGCGAGACGATCGCCGCGCGCACCGGCCGGGTGGTGCTCGACCCCAGCCAGTACAGCCACGATCCCGGCACCCGCCTGACCGGCCAGCTGCTCAAGTTCGGGCTCGATCCCAATGCGATGCAGGTGGTCGTCGTCTACGACGCGGCGATCGTCCGCGGCGTCAACGGCGGAGTCACCACCAACCGCTTCGAAGCGCGCGTGCCCGTAGCCGAGGCGAGCGCGGCGGCGGTCGCGCCGGCGCTCAACCAGGCCGCCAACCAGGTCGCCGGCCAGGTCGCCGCCTGGCTGGGGAGCTGACGCGAAGCGTCACCCCGGCGAAGGCCGGGGTCTCGGCGAGAAGGGCCGTGACCTCTTGTCCCGAGATCCCGGCCTTCGCCGGGATGACGGATTAGGCTCAGGCGAGGCTCTTCGAGACCTGCTCGAACACGTCCTTGGATAGGCCGGGCGCCGCGAGGATGCGCTCGAGCTCGGCGCGCATCTTCGCCGCCCGGTCCTCGTGGAAGCGGCGCCAGCGGCCCAGGGGAGGCACCAATTTGGCCGCGTTCTGCGGGTTCAGCTTGTCGACGGCGAGGATCGAATTGGCGAGGAAGCGGTAGCCCTCGCCGCTCGCGTGATGGAGCGCGCGCTGGTTCGCGCCGAACGCGCCGATCAGCGAGCGCAGCCGGTTCGGGTTGACCAGGCTGAAATCGGGGTGGCGGAGCAGCAGCTGAACCGCGCGCAGCGTATCGTCGCGGCTCGACAGCGCCTGGGCGGTGAACCATTTGTCGATCACCAGCGCATCGCCCCGGTAGCGCTCGTAGAAGGCGGCGAGCGCCGTCTCCCGCTCGGGCGCCTCGCTGTTGGCGAGGATGCCGAGCGCGCCCTGCCGGTCGGTCATGTTGTCGGCCGCGTCGAACTGCCTCAGCGCCAGTTGCGGCGCGTCGGCGGCGCCCGAGGCCATCAGAAAGCCCAACGCCACCGTCCGCAGCCGCCGCGCGCCCTTGGCGGCCGGCGACAGCTCGAACCGGTTGGCCGCGGTCGCCGCATAAGCGGCGCGCCAGTGCGCCTCGAGGTCGCGGCCGAGCCGCCCGCGCAGCGCCTCGCGCGCGGCGTGGATCGCGTCGGGATCGACCTTTTCCATCTGGTCGCCGATGAAGCTCTCGGTCGGCACCAGCACCGCCTCGGCGATGAAGGCGGGGTCGAGCGCCGCGTCGGTCAGCGTGTTCCGGACCGCGTCGACCACCGGCGCGTGATCCGCCGCGCCGGTCGCGATCGCCGCCAGCAAAGTGTCGAGCATCAATTGCTGCATCGCCTCGTAGCGGGCGAACGGATCGTCGTCATGGGCGGAGAGGAAGGCGAGATCCTCGGGGCCGCGATCGGTTTCGACGACGATCGGCGCCGAAAAGCCGCGGTTGATGGAGAGCACCGGCCGCTCGCCGACGCCCTCGACGACGAGCTCCCGCGCCGCTTCGTCGAGCAGCACCAGCCGCTCGTCCAGCTTCGCCTTGCCGTCCGCGCCGAACAAGGCGAGCTTGAGCGGGATCGGCACCGGCCGCTTGGCCGGCTGGCCCGGCGTCGCCGGCGTCTTCTGCTCGAGCCGGATCCGCGCGGCACCGCCCTCGCGCGCGACGCTCGCCTTGACCCGCGGCGTCCCCGCCTGGCTGTACCAGAGCCGGAAATGGGAGAGATCGACCCCGCTCGCATCCTCCATCGCGCAGACGAAATCCTCGCAGGTCACCGCCTGGCCGTCGTGGCGCTCGAAATAGAGGTCGGATCCGGCGCGGAACTTCTCCGGGCCGAGCAGGGTGTGCATCATCCGGATCAGCTCGGCGCCCTTGGTGTAGATGGTCGCGGTGTAGAAGTTCGAGATCTCGATATAGCTTTCGGGCCGGACCGGATGGGCGAGCGGCCCGGCATCCTCCGGGAATTGGGCCGCGCGCAGCGCCCGCACGTCCTCGATCCTTTTGACCGGCGGCGAGCCCATGTCGGCCGAGAAGCTCTGGTCGCGGAACACCGTGAAGCCCTCCTTGAGCGAGAGCTGGAACCAGTCGCGGCAGGTGACCCGGTCGCCCGACCAATTGTGGAAATATTCGTGCGCGACCACGGCCGCGACCGCGTCGTAATCCATGTCGGTCGCGGTTTCGGGATCGACCAGGATGTAGCGCGAGTTGAAGATGTTGAGGCCCTTGTTCTCCATCGCCCCGAAGTTGAAATCGGCGACCGCGACGATGTTGAACGTGTCGAGATCATATTCGCGGCCGTAGACCTCCTCGTCCCACTTCATCGCCGCCTTCAGCGATTCCATCGCATGGCCGGTGCGCGGCAGATCGCCCTCGCGCACCCAGATGCCGAGCTGCACCGTGCGCCCCGAGCGGGTCACGAAGCTGTCGCGATTGGCGGCGAGGTCGCCGGCGACCATCGCGAACAGATAGCAGGGCTTGGGGAAGGGATCGTGCCACTCGGCCCAGTGCCGCCCGCCCGCCGACTCGCCCGCGCCCTCGCGATTGCCGTTGGCGAGCAGGATCGGATAGCGCGCCTTGTCGGCGGCCATCCGCACCCGGTAGCGCGAGAGCACGTCGGGCCGGTCGGGGAAGAAGGTGATCCGGCGAAAGCCCTCCGCCTCGCACTGGGTGCAGAGCATGCCGCCCGATTCGTAGAGGCCCATCAGCTTGGTGTTGCGGCGCGGATTGAGCTCGGTGACGATCTCGACCCTGGCCTTGTCGCCGGCGATCTCGACGACGAGGTCGGAGCCCTCCATCGACCAGGGCGCGGCGCCGCCGTCGACGGTCACCGACAGCGGCGTCAGCGCATCGCCGTCGAGCCTCAGCGGCTCGCGATGGGCGCCGTTCCGAACGACGTCGAGCATCGCGCGCACCGAGGTCCGCTCCGAATCGAGGTCGAAGTCGAGGCCGATCTCGGGCACCAGCCATGCGGGCGGGCGATAATCCTCGCGGCGCACGGCGGCCGGCGCGGCAACGGCATTCTGGGCGTCTAGCATGGCCGCGCTCTAGGCCGGGGCGGGCTCACTCGTCCAGCCTCGTCACCTCGACCCGCTGGCTGCGCATCTCGCCGACCCCGAAGATCGTCATGAAGGCGATGTCGGTGGCGTCGCGGCCGACGCCGATGCGGGCGAGGCCCTCGACGGGGGCGAGGCAGGTCGCGTCGACGAGATGCCAGCCGCCCGCCAGCCAGACCTCGACGACGGCATGGAAATCGGGCGGCTTCAGCCCCCAGGCATAAGCCGAGACCAGCCGCGCCGGCACCCCGGCGGCGCGGGCGAAGCTCGCCATCAGATGGGCGAAGTCGCGGCAGACGCCGAGCCGGGAGACGAAGGCGTCGACCGCGGTCGTGCTGGCATCGCTCGAGCCGGCCGCATAACCCATTTCGCGCTTGATCCACTCGGCCATGGCGATGAGCTTGGCGCCGCCCTCGATCGCCCCGAACGTCTTGTCGACGAACGCCTCGAACCGGTCGGATTCGCAATAACGGCTCGGCCAGAGATAGGGAACGACCGCGGCCGGCAGGTCGGGCGGCGGCGAGACCGGCAGCGCCGCGATCGCCGTCGTGGGCCGGTCGACCTCGACCAGCGCGCGGTAGGCCACATGGCTGAGGCCCTCGCCGCGCATCCAGGTGCGGCGGCCGATCCCGTCCTCGCCGGCGACGGTGCGCAGCGGCGCGCTCGCCCCGACCGTCAGCCGATCCTCGATCAGGACCTGATCGGCAAGCTGGGCGACCTCGATCGCCAGCAGCACGTCGGCCGGCTCCGGGAAATGATAATCGAGATCGACCTGGATGTTCAGGCGCACGCCGTCCGCCCTCCTCTCACCTGCGCGGCCAACGCGCGAAGGTGCCGCCGGTGCCGGTCATTCGACGAGCGGCGCCGGCCCGGCGCGGGGCGCGCCCAGCGCGACCACCAGGCCGGCGATGGTGAACAGCCCGCCGGCGATCGCCAGCGGCGACCAGAGATAGCCTTCGAAGAGCGTCGAGATCGCCATCGCCACGATCGGGATCAGCACGCTCGAATAAGCGGCGCGGGCGGGGCCGACGGCGCGGATGATCCGGTAATAGAGCCAGAAGGCGAGCGCCGAGGCGACGATGCTGAGATAGAGCAGGCCGAGCCAATAAGCGGGGCGAAGGTCGAATGTCGGCGGGCCGATGAAGAGCAGGGCATAGAGCGCGTCGGCCGCGGCGCCGTAGAGCATCGCCCAGCCGAGCATCGGCGCCACCGGCCGCGCCTTCATCGCCGGCATCAGCTGCATGACGTTGGCGAACGAGGCGGCGAGCACCGCCCCCAGCACGAAGCCGAGGCCCTTGAGCACGTCGCCGGACGCGGTCGCGGCGAGCCGCATTTCCTGGACGAACAGCAAGCCGACCCCGGCCATCGCCACCGCCGAGCCCAATATGAAGCGGCCGCTGACGCGCTCGCCGAAGAACAGCCAGGCGAGCGCCGCATTGGGGGCGACCAGCAGGGCGAACACGACCGCGGCGAGGCCCGAGGTGATGTAGAGCTCGGAGACGTAGACGAAGCTGTAATTGACGACGAACTGGAACGTCCCCAGCAGCACCGCGAGCACGAAGCCGCCGCGCCCCAGCCTGAGGGTCGATCCCGCCAGCCGGGCGAGCAGGAGCATGGCGGCGCCGGCGATCCAGAAGCGGTAGCTGACCGACCAGATCGGCGGCACGACCCCAAGCTGGCCCTTGATGACGATCCAGGTCGAGCTCCAGATCAGGGTGATCAAGAGGAACGGCAGCAGGACGCGGGGATCGCGGAAGCCGCCGGCGGCCTGGCTCACAGCGCGCGGATCGCGGCGGCGAGGGCGTCGACATGAGCGGGATCGCTGTCCCAGCTCGTCACCAGCCGCGCCTCGCCCGGCCCCCAATCGTAGAAATCGAAGCCCTGCGCGCGCAGCGACGCCGCCTCCCCGGCGCTGACCCGCACGAACATCTCGTTGGCCTGGACCGGATGGATGAGCCGCGCGTCGCCCGCCGCCGCCGCCAGCCGCGCCGCCGCGGCGTTGGCGGCGCGCGCGTTCCTGAGCCAGACGCCGCCCTCGAGCATCGCCAGGATCTGGGCGGCGAGGTAGCGCCCCTTGGAAAGCAGGTGGCCGGCCCGCTTGCGGCGGTAACGGGTCGCCTCGGCCAGCGCCGGATCGAACAGGATCAGGGCCTCGGCCGAAAGCCCGCCATTCTTGGTGAAGCCGAAGGAAAGCGCGTCGACCCCCGCCCGCCAGCTCAGGTCGGCGGGCGCGCAGCCGAGGCTCGCCACCGCGTTGGCGAAGCGGGCGCCGTCGAGATGGAAGCCGAGGCCGTGGGCCCTGCAAAGCTCGCCCAGGACGGCGGTTTCCGCGGGCGTGTAGACGCAGCCATATTCGGTGGCGTTGGTGATCGAGAGCGCGGCGGGCGGGGCGCGATGGACGTCGTCGGTGAGGCCGGCCAGCAGCGCCAGGACCGTGTCCGGAGCGAGCTTCGCCCCCTCCCCCTCGCCGAGCAGCAGCTTGGCGCCGCCCGTGTAGAATTCGGGGGCGCCGCATTCGTCGACCTCGATATGGGCCTGGCGGTGGCACAGGATGCGTCCGTAAGGGGGGCAGAGCGCGGCGAGGGCGAGCGCGTTGGCCGCGGTCCCGGTCGACAGCCAGAACGCGGCGACCTCGCGCTCGAACAGCTCGGAAAAGGCCGCGTCGAGCCGCCGGCTCCACTGGTCGCCATCATAAGCGGCGTCGACCCGGTTCGCCGCCGCGATCGCGGCCAGCGCTTCCGGGCAGGCGGCGGCCGCATTGTCGGAGAAAAAGCGCATTCCGGCGCCATGATCGGCGGCTTTCCCGCCGTCAACGCCGATCGTGAATTTCATCTCTGGCGTTTACCACAATTTAGCCCCCTTCCGATTATGCGTTTCGGGAAGACCAGCTGGGATGAAGACATGGGCGTAGAGACTTTCCCGAAGGCGTCCGCCGGCAAGCGCTCGGCCAAGCGCGCGCGCGTGCTACTCGCGGCCAAGCTGCAGACCTCGTTCGGCGAGGTCGAGGCGCGGCTGCGCGACCTGTCGCGAAAGGGCGCCCTGGTCGAATGCGCGCAGGTTCCCAATATCGGCAGCGAGGTCGTGTTCGTGCGCGGCGAGACGATCGTCGCGGCCCGCGTCGCCTGGGCCTCGGGCAACCGCGTCGGCCTCGAATTCGATCATATGATCGACGAGCATGAGCTGCTCGTCCATATCGGCAAGCCCGCCAAGGGACCGGCGGCCCCCATTTACGCCCAGAGCTACCGGCGCCCCGGCCTCGCCCAGACCATGTCGGCCGAAGAGCGCAAGGTCGCCCAGGCGTGGAGCGTCGCGGTCGGCCTCAACCTTCCCGAAGGAAAGAACTGAGCGCGCGCCATGGAACCCTGGGGTTCAAGCTGGTCGTCCCCTTCGCAGTCCGCCGGCCCCTGCTTCGCCGGCGAGCTCTCCGTCACGCCCGACGGCGCCGACGACGAGACGCCCAAGAGCCGCGCTTCCGAGCGGGTGGCGATCGAGATCGGCGCCGGGTTGCGCCAGCGCGGCGCTTCGGGCGTCTCCGTACTGATCATGGACCTCTCCACCCACGGCTTTCGCGCCAGCACTCATTTGGAGCTCGAACGCGGCGCCGACGTCTGGCTGCGCCTGCCCGGTCTCGAATCCTGTCACGCCATCGTCGTCTGGACGAAAGGCCAGTATATCGGCTGCGCGTTCGAGCGGCCGCTGCATCCGGCCGTGCTCGACATGATCGTGCGCAAATCCAAGGGCAAATAAGCCCGCTTCCTCCTCCCCGCCGGGACCCGCCGGCGAGCCGATTACGTCCGATTCGGATTCTTGTTTCGGCTGTGTTAAGCCCGCCGAGTCGGATGGGGAGGCTACGGCATGGAATCGGATTTCCGATACTATTCTCGGCGCGCTGCGGAGGAGCAGCGGAGGGCCAAATACGCGGTCACCCAGGAAGCCCGGGAACGCCATCGCGAGCTCGCCACCCTGTTCGCCTCCAAGGCCGCGCAGCGCGTCCGCGGCGAGGTGCTGGCGCGGCTCAGGGCCGAATAAGCGGGAGCGCTTCCGCCGGGGCGATGGTGCTGCCGGTGAGGATTGAACTCACGACCTCAGCCTTACCAAGGATGCGCTCTACCACTGAGCTACGGCAGCCTATCGCGTTTGCGGGAAGGCGGGCCTATGGCCGCTGACCTCCGATGATGTCAAGGCAAGTCCATGGCGAGGCGTGACGAGGAGCGGGAAAAGCGGCTCGCCGCCGCGCTCCGCGAGAATCTGAAGCGCCGCAAGGCGCAGGCGCGCGAGGCCGAGGCCGCCGACGAGGAAAAGCCACGTCATCCCGACGAAAGTCGGGACCCATGAACACGGACGGCGAGAACTAGCCCGCGCCGTGTTCATGGATCCCGGATCAAGTCCGGGATGACGATTTCACTCAAAGCGGCGCGCAGGCCGCTTCGAGCCATTCCTTCGCCTCGCCGTCGAGCTGGGGGCCGACGATCCGCAGCACGTCGGCATGATAATCGTCGAGCCACTGCCGCTCCTCAGGCGTCATGAGCGCGATGTCGACCAGATTGCGGTCGATCGGCGCGAAGGTGAGGGTCTCGAAGCCGAGCAGCTTCTTCTCCGCCCCCTCGACCTCGACGGGCACGATCAGCACCAGATTCTCGACCCGGATGCCGTAGCCGCCGGTCTTGTAATAGCCGGGCTCGTTGGAGAGGATCATGCCCGCCTTCAGCGGCTCGTCGCCGCCGGGCTGGGCGCTTCCGACCGGCGAGATGCGCTGCGGCCCCTCGTGGACCGCGAGGAAGCTGCCGACGCCGTGGCCGGTGCCGTGGGCATAGTCGAGCCCGGCCGACCACAGGAACTGGCGGGCGAAGCTGTCGAGCTGCGAGCCGCGCGTCCCCTCCGGGAAGCGCGCGCGGGCGACCGCGATATGGCCCTTGAGGACGCGGGTGAAGCGGTCCTTCATCTCGGCGTCCGGGGTGCCGATCGCGGCGGTGCGGGTGACGTCGGTGGTGCCGTCGGGATATTGGCCGCCCGAATCGACCAGGTAGATCGAATCCATCTCGAGCGGCCGGTTGGTCGCCTCCGTCACCCGGTAATGGACGATCGCCCCGTTCGGACCGGCGCCGGAGATGGTGTCGAAGCTGAGGTCGCGAAGGTCACCGCCCTGCTGGCGGAGGCTCTGAAGCTTCGCCGCCGCCGACAGCTCGTCGACGCCGCCCTTCGGCGCCTCGACGCTGAGCCAGTGAAGGAAGCGCGACAGAGCGGCGCCGTCGCGCGCCTGGGCGGCGCGATGGCCGGCGATCTCGACCTCGTTCTTGATCGCCTTGGGCAGGATCGAAGGGTCGCGTTTGGAAATCACGTGCGCGCCAGCCTTTTCCAGCGCGCCGAAGATCGCGGCGACCGACCGCTCGGGATCGACCGCGACCGTCTTGCCGGCGAGGCCCGCCAGCGCCGGCTCGAACGCGCTGCGCTCGTGGATTCGGACGCCGTTGCCGAGATGGGCGCGGACCTCGGCGTCGATCTTCTCGCCGGCGACGAACAGATCGGCGGTGCCGTCGTCGTGGACGAGGGCGAAGGACAAGGCGACCGGAGTGTGCTCGACGTCCTGGCCGCGGACGTTGAACGTCCAGGCGATCGAATCGAGGGCGGCGAGCACGGCGGCGTCGGCCTTCTCTTCCTTCAGCCAGTCGGCCATCTCCTGGCGCTTGGCGGCCGAGGATTTGCCGGCATAGGTGTCGGGATGGACGACGAGCCGGGCGCGCGACGGCTCGGGCTGATCCGCCCAGACCGCGTCGATCGGGTTGCGGCGGACGGCGACCAGCTCGGCGCCCTTGTCGGCGAGCGCCTCGCGCGCCTTCTCGACCCATTCCTTCGTGTGCAGCCAGGGATCGTAGCCGATCCGGCCGCCGTCGGGGGCATGGGCCTTGAGCCAGTCGGCGATGCTGGTCTCGGGCACCGACTGGTAGCTCCAATGGTCGCCGTCAACCTGGTCGCGGACCTGGAGCGTGTAGCGGCCGTCGACGAAGATCGCCGCTTCTTCGGGCAGCACCACCGCCGAGCCCGCCGAGCCCTGGAAGCCGGTCAGCCAGGCGAGCCGCTGGGCATAGCTGCCGACATATTCGCTCATATGCTCGTCGGTCAGCGGCACGACGAAGCCGTCGAGCCGGTCGGCCTTCAATTGCTCGCGCAGCGCGGCGAGGCGTGCTTCATAGCTGGACATAGGTCATTCCCGATCGGTGTAACCGCCGCTAGATAGGCGGGTTCCCAGCCTCGCGCCAGTCCGGCGCCCGATCGAGGAGGCCCCCGGATGCGCCTTCTGATTGCCGCCGTTCTTCTCTTCGAAAGCTATTCGATGCCCGCCCAAGCTCAACTGCCGCCGCCCCCGGTCGCGGCCCAGCGCCCCTATAGCTACGAGCGCCACGGAATCCGCGTCGAGGACCCGTGGCACTGGCTGAAGGACGAATCCTATCCGGTGGTCGACGACCCCGACGTGCTCGCCTATCTGCGCGCCGAAAATGCCTATTACGAAGCGGCGATGGCGCCCCACCAGCCGCTGGTCGAGACCGTCTTCCAGGAGATGCGCGGCCGCATTCCCGAGGACGACAGCTCGGTCCCGGTCCGCGACGGCGCCTTCCTCTACTGGTGGGCGTTCCGGCCCGGCGCCCAGTATCGGACCTGGCACCGCCGCCCGGTCTTCTCCGGCGGCGTCCCCGAGCAGGTGATCTTCGACGAGGCCGCCGAGGCCGCGGGCAAGGATTATTTCCGCTTGGGCGCGCTCCAGGTCAGCCCCGACGGCCGCTACGCCGCGACCATGGTCGACGATTCGGGCTCGGAGCGCTTCCAGCTGCGCATCCGCGACCTCGCCACCGGCCGCGACGTCGAGACGGTGACCGCGGTCGGCATCGGCACGCCGGTCTGGACCGCCGACAGTCGCGCCATCGTCTTCACCGAGGTGAACGAGAATTGGCGCAGCTACCGCGCCCGCCTCCACCGGCTCGGCGAGCCGGTCGCGAACGACCGGACGCTCTACGAGGAAACCGAGAATGTCGCCTTCACCGTCGACGTCGGCCGCACCCAGGACCGGCGCTTCATCCTGATCTCGACCGGCGAGAACAGCTCGAACGAGGTCCGCCTCATCCCCGCCGACGCGCCCGAGACGGCGCCGGTGCTGATCGCGCGGCGGCGCCCGCTGATCCAATATTCGGTCGATGCGAGCCACGGCAAATTGTGGATCCTCACCAATGACGAGCACGTCAATTTCCGCATCGCCGAGGCCGACCCGGCCCGTCCGGGGGCCTGGCGGACGGTCATCGCGGGCTCCGACCAGGTCTATCTGCGCGGAATCACCGCTTTCCGCGATCATCTCGCGATCACCGAGCGGGTCGACGGGCTCGACCAGATCCGCCTCCGTTCCTACGACGGCGGCGAGCGCCGCATCCCCTTCGCCGAGGCGGCCTATACGGTCGGGCTCGGAAGCAATCCCGAATATGCGCCGGACGCCTACCGGCTCGCCTACAGCTCGATGGTCACCCCGCCGACCGTCTATGATTACCACCCCGCCGACAACCGGCTGGAAACGCTCAAGGTCCAGCGCATCCCCTCGGGCTACGACCCCAGCCGCTACGTCACCGAGCGGATCATGGTGCCCGCCCGCGACGGCCGCCGCATCCCGGTTTCGATCGTCTACCGGCGCGGCTTCGAGCGCAACGGCCAGGGGCGCCTGTTCCTCTATGCCTACGGCGCCTATGGCTATGCGACCGCGCCCGCGTTCAACACCAACCGCTTCTCGCTGCTCGACCGCGGCTACGCCTTCGCCATCGCCCATATCCGCGGCGGCGACGAGCTCGGCTACGACTGGTATCTCCAGGGCAAGCTCGACCGGCGCACCAACACCTTCAACGACTTCGTCGATGCCGCGCGGGGCCTGATCGCCCAGCGCTACACCGGCGCCGGCCGGATCGCGATCCAGGGCCGCTCGGCGGGCGGCGAGCTGATGGGCGCGGTGGTCAATTCCGACCCTGAGCTGTGGGGCGCGGTGGTCGCCGACGTGCCGTTCGTCGACGTCGTCAACACCATGCTCGACGAGAGCCTGCCTTTGACCCCGGGCGAATGGAACGAATGGGGCAATCCGATCACCGATCCGGCCGCCTTCCGCTACATGCTGAGCTACAGCCCCTACGACAATGTCCGCCGCCAGGCCTATCCGCCGATGCTGATCTCGGGCGGCCTCAACGACCCGCGCGTCACCTATTGGGAGCCCGCCAAATGGGCGGCGCGCCTGCGGGCGATGCGCACCGACAGCAACCTCCAGCTCCTCAAGATCAACATGGGCGCCGGCCATGGCGGCCGCTCCGGCCGCTGGACGGCGCTGCGCGAGACCGCCGAGGAATATGCCTTCATCCTCAGCCAGATGGGCTGGGAGGGGGGCGCCGCCGCACGATGATCCGCCTCGTCGCCGCGCTGCTGCTTGCCGCTTTGCTCGCCGGCTGCATGCCCCGGCCGGCGCCGCGCGCGGTGCCGGCGCCGGTCGGCGCCGAGGTCGACATCGTCCGGCAGGGCGAGGGCTGGACCGCCGATTTCCGCTTCGGCCGGCCGGCGCCGATCTGGGTGTTCGTCCGCTCGTCGGTCACCCGCGCCGGCGAGCTTGCCTGGCGAGCGCAGACCGTGACCGTGGAAACGCCCGGCGTGCGGCTCGAACGCCGCGGCCGCTACGACGTGCTGCTGAGCGAGGACGGCTCCCCGGTGCCGGCGCAGGTGCGGCTGCGCTTCACGCCGTTCGCGCAGGACCTGCTCACCGATTCGGCCCCGGCGATGCGCTTCACCAGCGGCGCCACCGCCCTGTTCAGCCGCCAGTTCGACGTCTTCGGCCTGCCCGACGCGGCCGCGGCCGCGCAGCTGCCGGTCGACATCAGCACCGCCGACATCCCTTTCACACGCACCCGCGCGACCTTCCACGACGCCGCCGGGCCCGTGCTCTACCAGGGCCGGCGCGTCGCTTCGGTCAGCCTCGACGACCAGGACGGCACCTATGTGCTGTTCGGGCCCGCCGACCCGGTCGTCAGCGCCGGCATCGCCGCGATCTACGATCCCGCGCTGCCGCCCTGGATCCGCGCCACCCTGAGCGAGGCGACCCCCGCGATCCTCGCCCGGCTCGAGGCGGCGCTCGGCCCCGCGCCGGGCGCCCGGCCGGTATTGATGGTGAGCTGGGCCGGACCGACCCCGCGCCGGGTCAGCATGACGGGAAGCGTTCTTCCCAATCTCCTGGCGATGACCTTCGAGGGCGAGGGCGTGCTGCGCGAAAATGCCGGGCTGCGCGACCACGCGCTCTGGTTCATCGCCCACGAGGCCGCCCATTTCTGGCTCGGCGACGCGGTCGTCTACGAATTCACCCGCGATAGCTGGATCACCGAGGGCGGCGCCGACCTGCTCGCCTTCCGCACCGTGGCCGCGGTCGAGCCCCATTACGACTGGCGCGGCGAGCTGCAGAAGGCGATCGACGATTGCGTCCGGCTCAGCACCGACCAGGCCGTGGCCACCGCCGAGGACCGGGGCGAGCAGCGCGCTTATTATGCCTGCGGCGTCGTCTTCGGACTGGTCGCCGAAGCCGCCTCGCGCCGGCCGTTCGGCGCCTTCGTCCGCCGCCTCGTCGACGCCAATCGCGCCGACCGCGTGCTGACCCGCGGCGAATGGCTCGCCGGGCTCGACCGGGTGTCGCGCGATCCCTCGCTGAGCGCCGACATCGCCCGCCTGCTCGACCGGGGCGACCCCGATCCGGCGGTGCTGATCGCCTCGCTGTTCACCCGCGCGGGCGTCCGCTACGCATTGGCCGAAGGCGGCAATCCGAGGCTGCTGTGACGGTGTTCGAAAAGCGCATCACCGCGAGCCCCGGCGACATCGACGAGCTCGGCCATGTCAACAATGCCGCCTGGGTGCGCTGGATCCAGGACATGGCGACCGCGCACTGGCATGCGGTCGCGCCGCGCGAACATGCCGACGCCTATGTCTGGGTCGTGACCCGGCACGAGATCGACTATCTGCGCGCCGCCGGGCCCGGCGAGACGGTGACTGGACGCACCTGGGTCGGCGAGGCGCCCAAGGGCGCCCGCTTCGACCGCCATGTCGAGTTCGTCGGCGACGACGGCAGGGTGCGGGTCCGCGCCCGCACCACCTGGGCGATCCTCGACAAGGCGACCGGCCGGCCGCTGCGCGTCCCGCCCGAAGTCGCCGCGCCCTTCCTCGCCTAATTCCTCCCCACGTTTCGTGGGGAGGGGGACCACCCGAAGGGTGGTGGAGGGGTAGAAAGCGAGGCCTCGTCAGTCACCCCTCCACCATGCTGCGCATGGTTCCCCTCCCCAGTCTTGCTGGGGAGGAATTAGAAGCTCTTCAGCGCGGCGATGATCGCGGGATAGGCGCGGCCGCTGACGCCGAAGCCCATATGGCTGCACTGAAGCTCGACCTGGCGATCGCTCTCGCCGGGCAGGCCGCGCGCCGAGCGGATCGAGACGATGCCGTCGCGCCGCGACCAGAGCGCCAGCGTCGGCACCGGCGGCTTTTCGGCGAGGTCGCTCTCGATCGGCGGCTTGTCGACCGGATGGCCGGCCACCCATTCGTAGAGCCGCCAGACATTGTTGTTGTGCGGATCGCCGGAGAAAGGCGAACCCAATGTCACGACCTTCTCGACCAGGTCGGGGCGCTGCTTGGCGACTTCGCGGGCGAAGACGCCGCCCAGGCTCCAGCCGACCAGGATCACCTTCCCGCCCTTGCCGAAGGCCTCGATCCGCTCGGCGATCCGCTCGCGCGTGTCCGCCTTCACGCCGGTGTTGAGCCCCATGCCCCAGCCGGTGACCCTGTAGCCGGCCGCGGCGAGCGCGCGCTGCAGGCCGAGCGTGGTGCGGTCGTTGGCGACGAAGCCGGGGATGACCATGACCTTCGGCCCGTCTTCCGGCCCGCGCTCGCCCAGCCGGCCGAAGCTCTTGTAGAGGCGCGCCCAGAGGAACGGCGCCTCGAGCAGGAACCGCCGCAGCCTCGGCTTCGCCTCGTCAGAGATGCTCGCCTCCGATCAGCTCCCGCAAGGGCGCCGGCAGCTTCACCCGCCCGTCGGCGGTCTGGTGGTTCTCGAGCAGGGGCACGAGGATGCGCGGGCTCGCCAGCGCGGTGTTGTTGAGGGTGTGGACGAAGCGCACCTTGCGCTCCCCGTCGCGCCAGCGGAGATTGGCGCGGCGCGCCTGCCAGTCGTGCAGCGTCGAGCAGCTGTGGGTCTCGCGATACTTGCCGAGCGAAGGCACCCAGGATTCGATGTCGTTCATCCGGAACTTGCCCGCGCCCATGTCGCCGGTCGAGGTCTCGACCACCTGATAGGGGATTTCGAGGGCCTGCAGCATCGCCTCGGCATTGGCGAGCAGGCGCTGGTGCCAGGTCGCGCTCTCCTCCTCGTCGTCGCGGCAGATCACATATTGTTCGAGCTTGTAGAATTGGTGGACTCGCAAGAGGCCGCGCACGTCGCGGCCCGCGCTGCCCGCCTCGCGGCGGAAGCAGGGCGAATAGCCGGCGTAGAGGATCGGCAATTGGTCCGCCTCGAAGATCTCGCCCGAATGGAGGCTGGTCAGCGCGATCTCGCCCGTGCCGGCGAGATAGAGGTCGTCGGCGGGCATATGATAGGCTTCGTCCTCGTGGCCGGGGAAATGGCCGGTGGCGACGAACGCGGCTGGCCGGGCCAGCGCCGGCACCGTCATCAGGGTGAAGCCGTCCGCCGCGAGCCGCTGCTGCGCCCAGAACATCAGCGCCTGCTCGAGCAGGGCGAGGCGCCCTTTCAGGCAATATTGCCGCGACCCCGCCACCTGGGTGATGCGGGCAAGGTCCGCCCAGTCGTTCTTCTCGACCAGCGCGACATGGTCGAGCGGGTCGAAATCGAAGGTGGGGATGGTCCCCTCCTGCCGCACCACCGTGTTGGCGGTCTCGTCCGGCCCGACCGGCGCGCCGGACCAGGGGATGTTGGGGACGCGCAGCAGCAGGTCGTCGAGCGCCGCCTGCCTGCCGCCGAGCGCCGCCTCGACCTCGCCGATCTCGGCGCCGAGCGCCTTGGCCTTCGCACCGAGCGCGGGCCGCTCCTCGGGGGCGGCGCTCTTGAAGCCGTCGCTGATCGCGTTGCGCTCGGCCCGGAGGGTGTCGACCCGCGTCTTGAGGCCCCTGACCTCGCCATCGAGCGCGAGCAGCGCGTCGAGATCGAGGGCGACGCCCTTGTCGGCGATCGCCCTGCGGACGACGTCGGGATTGTCGCGGATGAAGACCAGGCTCAGCATCGCGCGTCCCTGCGGGCGCGGCCCCGAAAAATCAAGGCGCCGAGCAGGAGCAGGGCGAGCAGGCTGATCGCCGCGCCGGCTTTCTCGGGCCAGGTCCAGCCGAGCCTCGCCCGGCAGCCCGCGCCGCGATGCGCGAGCAGGCCGGTGGCGGGATCCGGGAAAGCCTCGACCCCGCCCTCGGCGCAGGCGACGCGCCAGGCGGGGAAGTAGAAGACCGGCTCGATCGTGACGTCGCCCCGCCGGACCGGGGCGCGGTGCCGCGCGGCGAGATCGAGCGCCCAGCGCGACGGCCAGCTATAGGGGCGGGCGCCCGGCGGCAGATTCTCGGGCACGTCGGGATGGCGCGCCGCGAGCAGCTCGAGGGTGACGGGCGGCCCCGCCGGCGCCGGCGCGAGCAGGAAGGTCGCCGACAGCGCCAGGGCGGGCAGAGCCAGCAGGGCGGCGATCCGCCCCTCGCCGCGCGGCGCCAGCGCGATCGCGGTGGCGAGGCCGAATTCGGCGAACGGCAGCGCCCGGAACGGGAACTGGACCGAGCGGATCAGCGGCAGGCTCCACAGGAACGGGAGCAGGCCGGCGACGATCAGGCAGCAGAGGATCGCGTAGCGCGCCCAGGGCGAGCGCCAGCGCGCGGCCATGAACAGAGCCGGCAGCGCGACGGCCGCGATCACCTTGAGCGTGATCAGCGCCATGCCGGTCGGCGCGCCGTTGACGAGCAGCCAATGTTCCGGCCGCAGCAGCGGGTCCGACCACAGCACCGCGGAGTCGCGGTAGCGCTCCAGCGCCAGCGCCGGGACCAGATAGATGGCCGACAGGCCGAGGCCGAGCGCGAGCGGGGCCGCGAAGCCGGGCAGCGCGCGCGGCCGGCCCTTGGCGAGGATCAGCGCATAGGGCGCCACCAGGAACAGGCTGGCGAGCAGCGCCAATGGCAAATGGGTGGCGATGATCGCGCCATAAGCGACCGCCAGCAGCGCGGGTCCGCGCCCTTCCGCCGCCCGCTTCAGCCCGAGCGCGAGCAGCGGGATGAGGGCGATCGCGCAGGCCTCGGCGAGCGCGCCGCGGCCATAGACGTCGGCGACATGGTAGGGCGCCGCCATATAGAAGAGCGCGGCGGCGAGCGGATGGCTGGTCCAGCCCGACGCCCAGCGGTACATGGCCGCGCCCGCCCCGGCGAAGGCGAGCCCGAAAGTGGCGAGGATGGCGGCATAAGCGGAGAGCCCGAGCGCGGCGAGCAGCCCGGCCGGATAGAAAGCGAGCGGCGGATAATAATAGAAGACCGGCGCGCCGAGCCCGTCATGCGAGGCCGGCAGCCAGCGCGGATAGAGCACGCCCGCGCGCAGCTGCTGGCCGAACTGGTCGGTCCACACCCAATCGATCCAGAAGCTGTCGTGCAGCTTGACCGGGGCGAGGGCGGCCGGGAGCATCAGCATGGCGGCGCCGATGAGGATGGCCAGATACGCTATAGCCGGGCGCGCCGCCGCAGGGTCCGGTTGAACGATCCGATTCCCGCTTATATAGGCCATGGCCTGAGGCCTTCCCGGAGACGTGGGTGAGTGGCTGAAACCAGCGGTTTGCTAAACCGCCGTAGGGGGATTACTCCTACCGAGGGTTCGAATCCCTCCGTCTCCGCCAGCATCTCCCGCCGCCCCTATCGTATCGATACGCCGTCCGCCTTAGCGCGGCTGGGCCCCATCCTGGCAATGATTCAAGACCTCAAGGGCAGGAATTGACTCGTCTGGGCGCGCTATCGACTCGCCCTGCCGCCGATTCATGGACGGGAAAGCTTTGCGCGCGCTAATTTGGCGCGAAGAGCGTGTGGGGGAAATGTCATGCTGAAATCGTTCGTGAATCTCGCCGCCGCGGCCGCCTTTTTCGTCGCCGCCGCGCCCGCCGTCGCGCAGGTCCAGACGGTCGATCCGAACCAGCCCGATGCCTGGCAGAGCGCGCCCGCCCCGGCCGCCGAGGAGCCGGCGCCGGCCGACACTCCGGAATTCACCCCGGTCGAGCAACCGCCGGCGGCCGCGGCCCCCGAGGCGAGCCCCGCTCCGCCCGCGGGCGACGTCCGGACCGCGACCACCGAGCAGGCCAACACCGTTCCCCGCGAGGACGTGTTCAGCGCCGCCGAGGGCGTGTTCGGCCGCGGCGCCCAGGGCCTCGCCCACCTCCTCGAGAACGTCCTGCGCGATCAGGGCGAACCGGTCGCCTATATCGCCGGCTCCGAGGCCGGCGGCGCCTTCGTCTTCGGAGTCCGCTACGGCTCGGGCGTGATGCACCATTCGATCGAGGGCGACCGCACCGTCTACTGGACCGGCCCGTCCTTGGGCTTCGACGCCGGCGCCGACGCCAACAAGGTGTTCGTGCTGGTCTACAACCTCCACGACAGCCAGGACCTGTTCCGCCGCTATCCGCACGCCGAGGGCCATGCCTATTTCATCGGCGGCTTCAACGCCCAGTATATGCGGCGCGGCGACGTCGTGCTGATCCCGATCCGGCTCGGCGTCGGCATGCGGCTCGGGGTCAATGCCGGCTATATGCGCTTCAGCGAAAGAAACCGCTGGCTGCCGTTTTAAGCGCTACGTCATCCCGGACTTGATCCGGGACCCATGAACACGGAGGTGGCGGGTCCTCGCTGTCCGTGTTCATGGATGCTGAATCCAGTTCAGCATGACGATCAAGTGACGAGCCGCCAGGGAAGCGTCTGCCCGGCCAGGAACGGCACGATCCCGCTCACCACGTCAGGAACCGTCACCGGCGCCCGCTCGAGCACCACCCGGCCCTCGTTCAGCGGCAGGCCGTAGAAACGCGGCCCGCTCTCCGAGGCGAACGCCTCGAGCCGGTCGAGCGCGCCTTCGGCATCGAACGCCGCCGCATAGGCTTCGAGCGCGAACGGCGCGTTGAAGATGCCCGCGCAGCCGCAGCCCGATTCCTTGGCGGCGACTTGATGGGGGGCGCTGTCGGTGCCGAGGAAGAATTTCGGCGAGCCCGAAATGGCCGCGCCCACGATCGCCCGCCGGTGCCGCTCGCGCTTCGCGACCGGCAGGCAATAGGCATGGGGGCGAAGGCCGCCCTCGAACATCGCGTTGCGGTTGATGAGGAGATGGTGCGGCGTGATGGTCGCGGCGACGTTCGGGCCGGCGGCCTCGACGAAGGCGACCGCTTCGGCGGTGGTGATATGCTCGAACACGATCCTGAGCGCGGGAAAATCGCGCGCCAGTCCGGCGAGGACGCGCTCGATGAACATCGCCTCGCGGTCGAACACGTCGACCTCGGGATCGGCGACCTCGCCATGGACCAGCAGCGGCATGCCGATCCGCTGCATCGCCTCGAGCGCCGGCGCGAGGCCGGCGATGTCCCTGACCCCCTGCGCGCTGTTGGTCGTCGCGTGGGCGGGATAGAGCTTCGCCGCCGCGAACACGCCCTCCTCGAAGCCGCGCGCGATTTCCGCCGGCGGCGCATGGTCGACGAGGTAGCAGGTCATCAAAGGGGTGAAGTCGCTGTCCCGGGGAAGCGCGGCGAGAATGCGGGTCCGATAGGCCTCGGCCGCGGCGACTCCGGTCACCGGCGGGACCAGATTGGGCATGACGATCGCGCGCGCGAACTGCCGCGCGCTGTGGCCGACGACCGCCTCGAGCATGTCGCCGTCGCGCAGATGGACGTGCCAATCGTCGGGGCGGCGGATGACAAGGCGGGTTGGTTCGCTCACGCTCCCCGCTTAACAGGGGTGCATGAGCGGAACCACCCTGACCGACCGCGCCCTGCTTCGCCTCGGCGGCGAGGACGTGCGCGGCTTCCTGCAGGGCCTGGTCACCACCGACATGGACGCGCTGGCGCCGGACCGGCCGCTCTGGGCCGGGCTTCTGACCGCGCAGGGCAAGGCGTTGTTCGACTTCATCCTCTGGGCGGACGGCGCCGACGTGCTGATCGACTGCGAGGCGGGAGAGGCCGAGGCGCTCGCGCGGCGGCTGACGCTCTACCGGCTGCGCCGCGCGATCGCGATCGTCCGCGACGACAGCCTCGCGGTTCACTGGTCGCGCGAAGGCGAGGGCGATCCGCGCCTGGCCGCGCTCGGCCGCCGCTGGCTCGCGCCGGGCGACACGCCGGCCGAGGGCTGGCTCGCCCATCGGCTGTCGCTGGGCGTGACCGAGGGGGTCGCCGAGCTCGGCTCGGACAGGACGCTCTGGCTCGAATGCAACGCCGCCGAGCTGAACGGGGTCAGCTTCGACAAGGGCTGCTATGTCGGCCAGGAGAATACGGCGCGGATGAACTGGCGGCAGAAGGTCAATCGCCGCCTGGTGGTCGTGCCGACCGACGCGCCGGGGCCGCGCGCCCGCATCCACTATCCGGACCTCGGCCTCGCGGTCGAGCATCGCCGGATCGACGATCTCGGCGACGCGATCCTGCCGCCATGGCTCGCGGCGGCGCTGGCATGACCTACACCATCCGGGTCGCATTCCCGCCGCCGCCGATTCCCGCGGGGGTGACCGTCCAGCGCGCGGACATCGTCCAAGTCCATCCGCACGATCGGGGCGCCTTCACGCAGGGCCTGCTCTGGTGCGACGGCCGCCTCTACGAGAGCACCGGCGAGGTGGGCAAATCGGAGATCCGCGAACTGCGGCTCGAGGACGGCGCGGTGCTGCGCCGGGCGCCCTTCCCCGCCGACGCCTGGGGCGAGGGGATCGCGGACTGGGGCGACGAGATTATCGGCCTGACCCTGAGCTCCGGGACGGCGCTGCGCTGGGACCGCGAAAGCTTCGCGCCGCGCGGCGCCCTGCCCTGCGCCGGCCAGGGCTGGGGGCTCGCGCGGAGCGGCGACGAGCTGGCGATGAGCGACGGCTCGGACCTGCTGCGCTTCGTCGACCCGGCAAGCTTCGCGGTCCGCCGCACCCTCGCCGTCACCGAGGCGGGCCGGCCGCTGCGGCTGCTCAACGACCTCGCTTTCGTCAGGGGCGAGCTCTTCGCCAACGTCTTCATGACCGACACGATCGCGCGGATCGATCCCGCGACCGGCGAGGTCCGCGCCCGGATCGACCTGAGCGCGATCGTCGCCCGGTCCGGCCGCCGCGACATACGCGACGTGCTGAACGGCATCGCCTGGGACGCGGACGAGGACCGGCTGTTCGTGACCGGCAAGAACTGGCCGAACCTGTTCGAGATCAGCCTGCCGCCGGTGCCCTGACCCAGCGCACGCGGGGGTCGTTGAAATCCATCACGTCGTTGAGCTCGCGCACGTTGCGATAGCCGTAGCCGTAGAGGTGGGTGAAGGTCGAAAGGTTGAGCGCGAGCCGGCCGCTCTTCAGCATGACCGGCGGGCGGTCGTTGCGGAAATTGTTGTTGCAGTAGATCAGGATCGGGCGATCCGCCCGGCCGATCACCTCGGCGAGCCGCTCCTCGCTGAATTCGGGCAGCGGCACGTTGACGGCGCCCCGGATATGGCCGGCGGCGAACTGCTCCGCGGAGCGCGCGTCGAGGATCAGCACGTCCGGCTCGTCGGCGGCGGCGATGAACGCGTTCCAATCGATCAGCCGGGCGAGGCGATAGGGCCGGACCTCCTCGATCAGCGACCGATAGCCGTCATAATCGATCTGCGGGTTGAGGGGCGGCTGCGGGGAGGCGGCGAGCATGAGGGCGATGAAGAGAGGCTGGAGCATGAATACGCACTCTTTTACTTGGGGGAGCACTTCGGTACGGTAGCGAAACTTTCGCGGCCCTGAACGCTCGACCCGCGGCAGCGATACGGGGTGGAGACGGAGGTTGGGATGAGCTTGTCGGCCCGTTTGCTGCTCATGATCGTGCTCACATCCATGCCGGCTGGATATCTCGCCGACGCGCAGGTGCGTCTCGCCCCCTTCGCCCGGCCCCCGGCTTTGCCGCCGACGGTCATTCCGGCTCCAACGACGCCGCCGCTCCGGCCGCTGACCCCGCTCTCGCCGCCTCCCGCCATCCAGCCCTTGCCACTGCCAGGACCCATATTCGGTTCCCCGCCCCCGCCGCCGCCACCGCCGCCGCCGATGGGATCGCAATATTGGAGCGTCCTGTGGGCGGAGCTCGGGCCTACGACCTGCGAGGTCGAGGGCGTACCGCTTTCCGGGAACGCCTGCGAGATGGTGGACCTGGCGAGCCTCCTGTGGGGCTTGCGGGACCCTTCCCGGCAATCCGAGCTTCTAAAGGAGCTCGCCAGGAACATGGTGGCGAAGGAGGTCCGCGTTCGATTCAATGCGGCAGATCCGCTCGAATTTCGGGTGCAGGCGGTGGAGGCCATCTATGCCGCGCTGCAAGCCGAGTTCGACAATGTGCTTGTGCACATCGAGCGGACCATGATCGAGGCGCCGGCATCCTCGCTGATCCAACGCGCATATGCCATCGCCGACGCCGTCGCGGTCGAGGATCTGCGAATTCGGGTCGCCGCGGAATCCCGGCAAAATATGGCGGCGACGGTCGAGGAGGTGAACTCGGATCCGGAGCGGGAAAGCGTCAATCTGTTTCATGAGGGCCTGGCCTTTCGCCAAGCCGTGGCGGGCAGCATGGGCCGGAACGTTTTCGACTCCTATTAAGCCGGCCTGGCAGCTCCGTCCTCAACCCACCTCGGCGAACGCCCGCACCGGAAACGTGCCCATGCCGGCGATCCTCGGCGGCGCGGCGGTGAAGGCGAAGCCTTCGTCGGGCAGCGCGCCGAGATTGGTCATGTGCTCGCAGATGAGGATGCCGGCGCCGAGCAGGATGGTGTGGACCGGCCGCGCGCGGACGCCGGTGTCGTCGATATTGTGGCTGTCGATGCCGACCAGCGCGGCGCCGCCTTCCACGAGCAGCCGCGCCGCGGCCTCGGTCAGGAAGGGGTGGCCCTGCTGATAGGCCTCGGTGCGCCAGTGCCGGTCCCAGCCGCTATGGACCAGCACCGCCTTGCCGGCGACGTCGCGCCCGTCGAACGCGTCCGCGTCCACGGCCGAACCCGAGGCCCGCACGACGAGGCCGGGCAGCGCGGCGAGCCGGTCGAGCGCCAATTGCCCGAGGTCGTCGCCATCGGCGAAGCGGTGGAAGGGCGCGTCGAGATAGGTGCCGGTATTGGCGACCATGTCGATCCGGCCGATCTGGAAGCTCGCGCCGTCGTCGTAGAACCGGGCGCTGTGCTCGCGCGTCCAATAGTCGCAGATGTGCGGGCCCGGCAGCCCCTTGTAGGTGGTCATGCCGTCCTCGATCAGGTGGCTGAGATCGACGAGCCTCTTCGCTGCCACCGGCTCAGGCCGCCGCTCCGCGCGCGAGGTGGCGCAGCACGTAGTGGAGGATGCCGCCGGCCCTGAAATATTCGAGCTCGTTGGCGGTGTCGATCCGGACCCGGGCGGCGAAGCTGTAGCCGGTGCCGTCGGCGCGGGTCACCTTGACCGCGATCTCCTGGCGCGGCTTGAGGTCGCCGACGCCGAGGACGGAGAAGGTCTCGGTGCCGTCGAGTTCGGGCACTTCCTCGACGAACTGGAGCGGGATCACGCCCATGCCGACCAGGTTCGAGCGGTGGATCCGCTCGTAGGTCTCGGCGATCACCGCGCGCACGCCCAGGAGGTTGGTGCCCTTGGCCGCCCAGTCGCGCGACGAGCCGGTGCCATATTCCTTGCCGGCGAGGACGACGAGCGGCGTGCCTTCCGCCTTGTAGCGCATCGCCGCGTCGTAGATCGGCATCACCTCGCCGGTCGGGATATGTCTGGTGATGCCGCCCTCGATGCCGGGGACGAGCCGGTTCTTGATGCGGATGTTGGCGAAGGTGCCGCGCATCATCACTTCGTGATTGCCGCGGCGGGCGCCGTAGGAATTGAAGTCGGCGCGGCTAACACCGTGATCCGTAAGGTATTTTCCGGCCGGGCTGTCGAGCTTGATCGCGCCGGCGGGCGAGATGTGGTCGGTGGTGATCGAATCGCCCAATATGGCGAGCGGACGCGCGTCGATGATGTCGGAAGGTGGCACCGGCGTCATCGACATGCCCTCGAAATAGGGCGGATTGGCGATGTAGGTGGACGAAGCGGGCCAGGCATAGGTGTCGCCGCCGGTGACCGCGATCCCCCGCCAGCGCGCGTCGCCCTTGTAGACGTCGGCATAGCGGGCGCGGAACATGTCGCCATTGACGAACCGGTCGATCAGGCTGCGGACCTCGGCGTCGGTCGGCCAGATGTCCTTCAGATAGACGTCGTTGCCGTTCCGGTCCTGGCCGATCGGAGTCGCGATCATGTCCTGCACCACCGTGCCCTTGAGCGCATAGGCGACGACGAGCGGCGGCGAGGCGAGATAATTGGCGCGCACGTCGGGCGAGACCCGGCCTTCGAAATTGCGGTTGCCGGAGAGGACCGAGGCGGCGACGACGTCGTTTGCGTGGATCGAGGCGCTGATCGCCTCGGGCAGCGGCCCGGAATTGCCGATGCAGGTGGTGCAGCCATAGCCGACCAGATCGAAGCCGATCGCGTTGAGGTCCTCGGAGAGGCCGGCGCGGTCGAGATAGTCGGTCACCACCTGGCTGCCGGGCGCGAGGCTGGTCTTGACCCAGGGCTTGGAATCGAGCCCGAGCGCGCGCGCCTTGCGGGCGACGAGCCCGGCCGCGACCAGCACCGAGGGGTTGGAGGTGTTGGTGCACGAGGTGATCGCGGCGATGACGACGTCGCCATGGCCGATATCGTGGGCGACCCCGTCGGCATTGGGCGCCTCGACGTGGAAGCGCGCCGGCAGCTCGCTTTCGGGATGGCCGTATTCGCTGGTGAAATTGGCGCGGAACTCCTCGTCGACCTGGCTCAGCGCGACCTTGTCCTGCGGCCGCTTCGGCCCCGCCAGCGACGGCTCGACGCTCGACATGTCGAGCCGCAGCGTCTCGGTGAACACCGGATCGTCGGCGCCCTCCTCGAACCACATGCCCTGCGCCCGGCAATAGGCTTCGGTCAGCGCGATCGCCTCCTCGGTGCGGCCGGTGAGGCGCATGTAATCGAGCGTCTTGGCGTCGATCGGGAAGAAGCCGCAGGTCGCGCCATATTCGGGCGCCATGTTGGCGATCGTCGCGCGGTCGGCGACCGACAAAGCCGAGACGCCCGGCCCGAAGAATTCGACGAAGCGCCCGACCACGCCCTTGGCGCGGAGCATCTGGGTGACGGTGAGGACGAGGTCGGTGGCGGTGATCCCCTCCTTCAAGGCGCCGGTGAGGTGGAAGCCGACCACTTCGGGGATGATCATCGAGACCGGCTGGCCGAGCATCGCCGCCTCGGCCTCGATCCCGCCGACCCCCCAGCCGAGGACGCCGAGCCCGTTCACCATCGAGGTGTGGCTGTCGGTGCCGACGAGGGTGTCGGGATAGGCGACCTCGACCGCCGCCCGCGCCTCGCCGCGGCGGTCCGCGCCGCTGCGCCGGTCGCCAGCGCCCGCCCGTTCGTCGGCGCGGCGGTCGGCGCCGCTGCGGCGGTCGCCGCCGCCCGCTTCGGGCGTGCTCCAGACACCTCTCGCGATATATTCGAGATTGACCTGGTGGCAGATGCCGGTGCCGGGCGGCACCACCTCGAAATTGCGGAACGCACGCTGGCCCCATTTGAGGAACTGATAGCGCTCCATGTTGCGCTGATATTCGAGCGCGACATTGGCCTCGAACGCCTTGGGCGTGCCGAACTCGTCGACCATCACGCTGTGATCGATGACGAGGTGGACCGGCACCAGCGGGTTGATCTTCTGCGGATCGCCGCCCAATGCCGCCATCGCGTCGCGCATCGCGGCGAGATCGACGACGGCGGGGACGCCGGTGAAATCCTGCATCAGCACGCGCGCGGGGCGATACTGGATCTCGCGCGTCGAGCTGCGCTCGGTCTGCCAGTCGACCAGCGCCTGGACGTCGTCGACGGTGACCGTCTTGCCGTCCTCGAAGCGGAGCAGATTCTCGAGGAGGACCTTCATCGAGAAAGGCAGCTTGTCGACATTGCCGAGCTGCTCGGCGGCCTTGGCGAGGGAGAAATAGGCGTAGCTCTTGCCGCCGACCTCGAACGTGGAGCGGGTGCCGAGCGTGTCGTGGCCGGTGGATGTCATATACCGCGTCCCAATTAAGGCATTAGCTTAATTTGGGGGCGCTCTAGCAAGGTGGGAGGCTAGGTGAAAGAGAGCGTTCAGCCGAGGGACCCTCAATTATAGCCCATCTGCTCGGCCCAGCCGCGGCCGATCCGCCGGGTGCAGGCGCGGTCGGCGAAAATCTCGGTGGCGCCTTCCCAGAACGGCTTCTCGCCCTGCGGGGCGAACTCGCAGCCCTGGACCAAGGCAAGGATGTAGATGTCGCGCGGCAGGCCCCATCCGGACACCAGCCGGTCCGAGAAGGTCACCCACCATTTGGTGCAATAGGTCGGATCGCCGGCGCCGCCGGCCGACCAGTGCGGCGAATTCTCGGCATCGTCGGGATCGAAGATGTTGATGTCGAAATCCCAGGGCTCGGACGAATTCTCGCGGATCGCGCGCAACAGCGCGCCGCCGTTCAAGAGGTCCGGATCGTCGGCGGCATAGAGGTTGCCGGTGCCGCCGATCGGCGGCCGGTGGAGAGCGCGGCCGGACATCCACTGCGTGCCCTGGCCGTCCCCGACCTTCCAGTTGGCCGAGATCGTCGCGGTCATGCCGCTGTCGAACAGGAGCGGCATCCAGGTGCCGCAATAGAGGCCCTTGCCCGGCGCGGGCGGCGCCGAGGGATCCTGATTGTAGACCTGGCGGTCGTGCCACAGGCTGCCGCCCGCGAGCGTCACCGTCTTGCCCGCGACCGTCAGAGTGCCGCCCGCGATGGCGAGCCGCGGCTGGGCGACCTCGTAGGTATAGAGACCGGTCGGGTCGATCGGCGGGCCGACATAGGCCGAGCAGCCCTCCATCCGCGTGCCGAGCGCGTCGATCAGGTCGAGGCCGAGGGTCAGCGGCGCGCCCGCCGAGTCCACCCCCTCCACGTCGAGCCGGTAGCGGGCGCCGGCCATCCCGACCGCGGGCCCGACCGGCTCGGTGGCGGGAACGAAGCGGACGCTGCCCGCCGGCCCCGCGCCTTCCGGCGCGAACGCCACCGAATAGGCCTGATCGGCGACCGGCGGCACGACCAGCCCGACCGGGATCGCCGGATCCTCGAAGGCGCCGATCCCCTGGCCGATGCAGACATGATAGGAATCGTCGGCGGCGACGCCGATGCCAGCGCCGAGCATGACCCCCTGAAGCAGCCGGTTGGCGGGATCGGCGGGGTCGAGCGCGGCGCGGGCGAAATAGACGTTGAGGCTGTAGAGATTGCCGCCTTCGTCGATCGCGTGGCCGCCGTAGAACCAGGATTCGAGGCCGAAATCCCATTGCACGGCGAAGAAGCCGGGCATGGCGATGCGCGGCGCCGACCAGCTGTTGCCGGGATTGACGACGGGCCAGCGCAGCCCGGCGCCCGCCATCAATTATAGCCCATCTGCTCGACGAAACCCTCGCCGATCCGGTCGGTGCAATCGCGGTCGGAGAAGAGATGAACGGCGCCCTCCCAGAAAGCGCGGCCGGCCGGCGGGGCATATTCACAGCCCGGGACGAGGGCGGCGACATAGACCATCGGCGGCACGTTCCACCGGGCGAGGCGGGAGGAAAGGGCGATCTGCCACTTGTTGCAATAGACGTTGCCCGTCGCCGGGCTTTGCCAGTGCGGCGACTGGCCGGGATTGCCGGGATCGAAAATGTTGATGTCGTAATCGAACTCTTCCGGGCTGTCGCCGACGCCCTGGAGGAAGGCGCCGCCATTGTAGCGGTCGACGCCGTCGGCGAAATAGAGGTTGCCGCTGGCGTTGAGCGGCGGCCGCGGCGGATTGAGCGCCCGGCCCGAGAGCCACTGCGTGCCGGGCTCGGTCGCCTCGGGCCAGACCGCGTTGAGGTCGGCGCTGAGCCCGTTCGAGAACAGCAGCGCCATCCAATTGCCGGTGTAGAGCGGCGCCGGCTTGCCGCCCGGCGGCGGCGGCGCGGACGGGAAGTTATAGGTCTGGCGGTCGTGCCAGAGGCTGCCGCCGGCAAGCGTGATGACGGCGTCGCCGAGCGTCAGCGTGCCGCCGGTGATCAGCAGGCGCGGCTGGGCGATCTCGTAGGTCGGCCCGACCCAGCCGGACAGGCCCTCCATCTTCGTGCCGATCGCGTCGTTGAGGTCGAGCTCGAGGGCGATCGGCGCGCCGTTCGCGTCGGTCCCGCTCGCGCTCGCCTTGTAGGTCGCGCCCGCGATCCCCATCGAATCCCCGCCGCTATAGGCCATGCTCCCCCGCGCGGCCGACGAGCCGCCGGAGAATTGCACGAGGTAGGAGGAATCGGTGGCGCGCGGGACGTAGAGGGCGGCTCCCGTGCCGGGCGTCTCGGCGGCGCCTTCGGCGGTCGCGGTGCACATATGGTAGGCGCCGCCGGCGGCGACGCCGATGCCGATGCCGAGCGAGACGAACTGGATGGCCGGATCGGCCGCGCTCGGCTGGGTGCGGGCGAAATAGAGGTTGACGCTATATTCGTTGCCGTCCGTATCGACGGCGTGGCCGGCGTAGAACCAGCTGTCGAGCGGCATGTCCCACTGGATCGAGAAGATGTCGGGCATGGAAACGCGCGGGCAGGACCAGCTCGGACCGGGATTCACGACCGGCCAGCGGAACTTCGTCGGCGCGGCGGCGGCAGCGGCGGCAGGAGCGTCAGCAAGGATGAGGGGCGGAGTGTCGGTCATAGCGTCGATCCTTCGGCTGGAGGAAGGTCGCCGACGCAGGCGGACTGCCTGCGGCGGGGCACGCGCACGTGACTGGAAACTCGGCGGGAAGAGATTCAGCTGGAGCGCGATCCTAGCATGCGGCGCCGAACCGGGCCCACGGCGACCGGTCCGGAATGGATACCGGATCGGAGCAATCAGCGGCCGAGCAGCACCCGTGCCTGGGTGGCGATCTGGGCGAGCATCGGCGCGGTCGTGACCGAGGCGGTGCGGGCGCGCTCGACGGTGCGGCGGAACTGCTCGATCCGGGCGACCTGCTCGTCGACCCAGGCGTCGACCGCGGCCTTGGGATCGGCGCTCCTGCGCCGCTCGAGGAATTCGAGCCGAAGCTGCTCGAAGTCGCGAGCGAGGCCGGCGGTCAGCAGCCGCTCCCACTGGTCGCGCGCCTCGAAATGGTTGGCGGCGTTCTGCGCCCAGTCGAGCCCGAGCGCCTCGCCCAATTTGGTGTAGGCGCGGGTCAGCTGGACCTCGTCGATGCCGAGCTTGCGGCCGAGCATGGCGAGGCCGACCGCCCCGTTCAGCTCGACCAGCCGCACGATCCGGTCGGTGATCGGGCGGGGCGCGCCCATCTCCTCGAGCTCGGCGCGCAGCGAGCCGGCCTCGGCCCGCGCCTCGGGCCGAAGCAGATCGTCGACCATCGCGTTCAGCTTCCTGAGGCCCGGCCGAAGCAGCTCGACCAGCTCGCCCGGGCGCATCGTCGGCGAGGTCACCCTGAGCATGTCGGCGATGTGCATCTGGAGGCCCCGCGCGGCTTCCGCGAACAGCGCGAGGCGGACCTCCTCGGCGAGGTCGGCGCGGTCGAGCTCGGCCCAGAGCGCGTCCATGTCGAACAGGCGCTCGGCGGCGAGGAAGGCGGCGGCGGCCTGGGCGAAGGCGGCGCCCTCCTCCTCGGTCAGCGCGAACGGGGCGATGATCCCCATCCGGTTGACGAAGCGGTTGGCGACCCTGGTGGCGATGATCTCGCGCTTGAGGCGGTGGGCGAGGATCGCCGGCTTGTGCCGCCGCCGCATCTCGGGCGGGAAGGCGGCGAGCAGCTCCCCCTCGAGCGTCGGATCGTCGGTGAACCTGGCGCCCTCGATCGCCGCCTGGAGCCGCATCTTCGAGGTCGACAGCAGCACCGCCAGCTCGGGCCGGGTGAGGCCCAGATTCTGCTGGGCGCGGCGGAGCAGGTCCTCGTTGCTGTCGAGCCCCTCGACGGCGCGGTTGAGGCGGCCGCTCTCCTCGAGGATCTCGATCACGCGGACCAGCTGCGGCAGCGCGGTCGCGCCGCCTTTCTCGGCGATCGACAGGGCCAAAGTCTGCAGCCTGTTGTCCTCGAGCACCAGGACCGCGACCTCGTCGCTCATCTCGGCGAGCAGCAGGTTGCGCTGCTCGAGCTTCAGCCGCCCCTCGGCCATCTCGCGGTTGAGCGGGATCTTGATGTTGACCTCGTTGTCCGAGCAGTCGACGCCGGCCGAATTGTCGATGAAGTCGGTGTTGATCCGGCCGCCCCCTTGCGCGAACTCGATCCGCCCGGCCTGGGTGATGGCGAGGTTGGCGCCCTCGCCGATCGCCTTGACGCGCAGCTCCGAGGCGTTGACCCGGATCGCGTCGTTGCCGGGGTCGCCGACGTCGGACTGGCTCTCCTGCCGGGCCTTGATGTAGGTGCCGATGCCGCCGAACCAGAGGAGGTCCGCCTCGCTCCTCAGGATCGCGGAGATGAGGGTCGGCGGATCGACCCTCTCGGCGGCGATGCCGAGCATCGCGCGCACCTCCTTCGACACGGGAATCGACTTCTGGCCGCGGGGGAAGACACCGCCGCCCTTCGAGATCAGGGCCTTGTCGTAATCGGCCCAGGAGGAGCGCGGCAGGTTGAACAGCCGCCTGCGCTCCTTCCAGCTCCTCGCCGGATCGGGGTCGGGGTCGAGGAAGATGTGGCGGTGGTCGAAGGCGGCGACGAGCTTGATCGCCTTCGATAACAGCATGCCGTTGCCGAACACGTCGCCGCTCATGTCGCCGACGCCGGCGACCCGGATCGATTGCTTCTGGACGTCGATCCCGAGCTCGCGGAAGTGGCGCTGGACCGAGACCCAGCCGCCCTTGGCGGTGATCCCCATCGCCTTGTGGTCGTAGCCGTTGGAGCCGCCGCTGGCGAAGGCGTCGCCGAGCCAGAAGCCGCGCTCGACCGCGATCGCGTTGGCGACGTCGGAGAAGGTCGCCGTGCCCTTGTCGGCGGCGACCACGAAATAGGGATCGTCGCCGTCGCGGATCACCACCCTGGGCGGGTGGACCACCTTGTCCTTGACGAGGTTGTCGGTGACCGAGAGCAAGGCGCGGATGAAGATCCGGTAGCTTTCGGTCCCTTCCGCGAGCCAGGCGTCGCGGTTCGCGGGCGAGGGCAGATGCTTGGGATAGAAGCCGCCCTTGGCGCCGGTCGGCACGATCACCGCGTTCTTGACCACCTGCGCCTTCATCAGGCCGAGCACCTCGGTGCGGAAATCGTCGCGCCGGTCGGACCAGCGAAGGCCGCCGCGGGCGATCGGGCCGCCGCGCAGGTGGATGCCTTCGAGGCGCGGCGAATAGACCCAGATCTCGCGCCACGGCACCGGCGCCGGCAGGCCGGGAACCAAAGCGGAATCGAGCTTGAAGGCGAGCGCCTCCTGCCCCGCGGGCGAGAAGGCGTTGGTGCGCAAAGTGGCGCGGATGACGCCGCCGATCAGCCTCAGGATTCGGTCCTCGTCGATCGCCGCGACATTGGCGAGGCCGCGCTCGATCTTGCGTTCGGCGGCGGCGACGGCTTCGGCGCGGCCGCGCATGGCGGGATCGTGCAGCGCGTCGAACAGGCCGATGAGGCCCTTGGTCACGTCGGGGGCGCGGCGCAGCGCGTCGACGACGGTGAGCTGCGAATAAGCGAGGCCGGTCTGGCGCAGATAGCGGAACCAGGCGCGGAACAGGGCGATCTCGCGCGGCTCGAGGCCGGTGGCCACGATCAGCTGGTTGAACGGATCGTTCTCGGCCTTGCCCTCGAGCACGTCGGCGATCGCCTGCTGGACCAGCTCGGCGCGCTTCAGCACCGCATTGGCGGCGGCGCCGCCCGGCATCTGCAGGTCGAAATCGTGGACGTAGCCGGTGGCGCCGGCGCGGCCGACCGGGGTCGGCACCTCGTCGAGCACCCGGAAGCCGAAATTCTCGAACACCGGCACCGCTTCGGACAAGGGGATGATCTCGCCGATCCGGTAGGTCTTGAGGTGGAGCCGGTCGGGCGCGTCGGTGTCGCGGTTGAACAGGCGGACGTCGCGCGCGCCGGCGCCCTCGAGGCCCGACAGGCAGACGACGTCGCGGGCGGCGTCGGCGGGGCCGGTGCGGATCCGATAGCCTTCGGGGAACTGGTCGAGGAAGGTCATCGCGAGGCCCGCCGCGCGGCGCTCGCCGACCAGCTCGCCCAATGCCTCCTCGACGCTCGGCACCCAGCCGCGCACCATCGCGTCGAGCCGGCGGTCGAGCGCCTCGACGTCGGGGGTCGGAGTCTTCGCGTCGACGTTGAGCGTGTAGCGGACCAAGGCGAGGTCGCCGTCGCCGAGGGCGACCGACCAGTTGGTGATCGTCCCCTTGGCGGCCTGCTCGATCATCTCGCCGATCGAGACCCGGCGGCGGGTGGTGAGCTCGTCGCGCGGCAGCCAGACGAACGCGAACATATGGCCGCGGAGGATCGAGCGGACGAGCAGCAGGGTCGGCCGCGGCCGGTCGGCGAGCGAGATGGCGGTGGCGGCGAGCTGCTTGACCTCGTCGGGGCGGAGGTTGACGAGCAGGTCGCGGGGCAGCGAGGCGAGCGCGTGCCGCAGCGCCTTGCCGCTGTGGCCGGAAGGATCGAAGCCGAACTCCTCCTCCAGCGCGGCGAGCTGGCGCCGCAGCAGCGGCACCTCCTCGATCGGCACGGTCAGCGCCTGGCTGGTCCACAGCCCGGCATGGACGCCGATGCCGGTGATCCCGCCCTTCTCGCGCAGCGGCACGACGATCAGGTCCAGGGGCACCCGGCGGTGGACCGGCGAGCGCAGGTCCGCCTTCGCGATCAGAGGCACGGGCCCGCCCTGCTCGAAATAGCGGATCGCGCCCTCGCTGCCGCCCTCGTCGGTCGGATCGTCGGAGAGCTTCATGATGCCGAGCCGCTGCGAGGGCTTGCGGCGTGGCCGCTCGACCTCGTAGCCCAAGAGGGTCATCGCGCCGTCGGCGAGCCAGTGGAGCAGGGCCTTGCCCTCGCCGTCGGCGACCGCGTCCGCCTGGGCGTGCATATTGTCCTGCATCGCGCGCCAGTCGGCGACCGCGGCGCGGACGTTGGCGAGCACGCGCTCGATCTCGGCGACCAGTTCCGCCCGGCCCTTGGCGTCGGCGCGGTCGACCTCGATATACATGATCGATTCGCGCCGGTCCTTGTCCTGGCAGAGCGGCTCGACCGCGGTCAGGACGCCCTTGGCGTCGCGGGTGACGCAGACCACCGGGTGGAGCAGCCGGTGGATGATCAGGCCGCGCGCCGCGATCGCGCCGGCGACCGAATCGACCAGGAACGGCATGTCGTCATTGGCGATGCAGATCCGCATCCGCCGGTGGCCCAATTTGGTGCCGGTCGATTCGAGCTTCACCAGCGCCGTGCCGCGCGGACGGCGCGCGGCGCAGCCGGCGATGAACGCGGCCGCGGCGGCGCAATCCTCGGTGCCGAACTCCTTCAATTCCCCGGGCAGGGCGCCGCCGCACAAAGCCGCGGCGAGGCTCTTCACCAGACGCTGGTGAGCGGCATCCCCCGCTACCATGCTGTCCGCCGCCATAAGCTCCGCTCCCGGGATTCGGGCATCGGGCGCCCGTTGCTGCGCGCGCCTATAGACCCGGCTTCATCGCGGCGGCAACCTATTCGACGGTGATGCGGCCGGTCATTCCGAAGGCGGTGTGGAGGCTGTGGGTGCAGCGCAGCCGGTAGCGGCCGCGCGCGGGCGTCAGGCGGACGTCGGCGCTGCCGCGCGAGCCGACCTCGACCGCGCCGCGCTGGACCGGCCCGGAGACCCCGCTCGCCGCCGCGAAGAATTGCGGCGCCGAGAAATTGTGGCCGCCGCGGCCGGTGTTGACGAGATGGAGCGTGACCGGCTCGCCGGCGCGCAGCCTGATCTCGCTCGGGGTGAAGTCGAAGCTCGACAGCCTGACCTCGACGGTGCGCGGCGCCGGCTGGGCGGCGGCGAGCGCGGGAAGGGCGATGAGGAAAGCGAAGAGCAAAGGACGCATGATGCGACTCCCGGCCAGGCCCCGGGCGCCGCTCATAGCATGAAAAAGGGGGACTGTCCCCGGTGGGGGGACTGTCACCGGCGGGGGGACTGTCCCCGGCGGGGGGACTGTCCCCGGCGGGGGGACTGTCCCCGGCGGGGGGACTGTCCCCGGCGGGGGGACTGTCCCCGATGGGGGGACTGTCCCCGGCGGGGGGACTGTCCCCGGCGGGGGGACTGTCCCCGGTGGGGGGACTGTCCCCGATGGGGGGACTGTCCCCGATGGGGGGACTGCGGCGGGGGGACTGTCCCCGATGGGGGGACTGTCCCCGCTTTCAGGCGGCGGTCTTGCGGATCGCCTGGTCGACCAGCCTGGCGTCGGTGACGGGCGCGACCACGGCGAGGCCGTCGGCCTCGCGGCGGGCGACGAGGAGGACGAACTCGGCATCGCCGGCGACCGCGATGTCGACTCGGGCGAGCGGGCGCGCCTGCTGGAGCGCGGCGCGCAGCTCGGCCCAGCGGTCCGGCTTCGGGGCGGAGCGGCGGGCGGCGCGCTCGGCGCCGACCAGGCCCTTGAGCCCGCCCGGGAAGCCCTCGATCCGCTCGGCGAGCGCCCCTTCGGCGACGCCCTCGCGCCGCGCCCAGGCGAGAGCCGCGGCGAATTCGGTGAGCCGGGTCTTGTCGTAATGGGCGCCGAAGACGAGCTTGACGACCGGGGTCATCGGCGCGCGCGCCTGGACCGTGATTCCGGAATCCTCGAGCAGCTCGGCATAGTCGTCCGGCGCCTGCTCGGCGGCCAGGGCGAAATTGTAGGCGAGGCCGAGCGCGCGGTAGAGCGCGGCGCGGCTGCGCTGGTCGGATTGGGTGGCCTGCTCGGCGCCGTCGCGCGCCGCGCACAACCGGTCGGCGAGGCCGGGCGCGTCGGGCCAGAGGCTGAGCGTGGAATCGTCGACCGGCGGAACCGGCGCCTCGGCGAAATCGGCATTGGGGCCGTCGGCCCAGACCAAAGCGTCGGCGCCGTAGGCGGCGGGCGCCGGCGCTGCGGCGATCGCGCTCTCGACCTGGCCGGCGAGCGCCGAGGCGGTCTGGGCGTCGGCGATCTCCTTCCAGTTGATCACCCCGTAGATGAAGTCGATCGATTCGCCGTCCGAGGAGAGCGGCATCAGGATTCCGCGATAGAGGGTGTTGTGGCCGCGCTGGCTGACGAACTCGGCCTCGAAGCCGATCGGCGCGCGATTGGCGATGATCTGGAGATAATGGTCGGTGAGCCGCGACAGCAGCGAGCGGCTCGGCACCTCGGCGATGCGGCCGATGCCGGCGTCGAGGCCGCATTCGGCGCGGAGCGCGCGGCCGAGGAAGGCGATCGCCGGATCCTCGGGATCGCCCGAGAAATCGAGCAGCACGCTGTGCGGCCCGAAATCCTCGATAGTGTGGGGGTCGACGTCCTGGATCGAGGGATAGGCGCGGCCGGCGAGCAGCGACACCCAGTAATTGTAGGCGCGCACATGCATCCGCCGCTCGTCGACGCCGATCTCGGGCGGACGCTCGATCGACGGCTCGTCGTCGGCCGCCGGGGCCGATCCATCCTCTTCGAAACCCCTGAAACTGTCCATGTACCCCGCGTCCCTGCCGCCCCCGGGCGAATGAAGGGCGACCCTGCACCGAACGTGGTTGAGATATGGTTAAGGGCCGGAAAGCATGGCGCCGCCCGCCTTGTCATCGCGCGCACCCGCTGATAATGGCCCCGCTCCCGGGCAGGGCCGCTTTAGCTCAGCTGGTAGAGCACATCATTCGTAATGATGGGGTCGTGGGTTCGAGTCCCCCAAGCGGCACCAGCCTTCGCCCTCGCGGGCTTCGGCTGGCAAGCCCGGACGATCGCAGCGAGGTTAGTTGCCGGTCGGCGTGCCGCCGCGCGCGGCGGGGGAGACGTAGCGTCCGAAGGCGGCGCCGCGGGCGCCGGGGTTCATCGCCGTGGGATTGGTCTGGCGCAAGGTGCGCTCCTGGAGCTGGGCGCGCTGCTGGCGCTCGTCCTCGGTCCATTGGGCGCGGGTCGCGCAGCGCCGCGACTGGGCCAGCCGCGAGCCGGTCGCCGAGACCGTCCGGCAGACGACCTCGTTGGGATCGGCCCCCGCCTGGGGCTGGTCGGCCGCGAACGCGGCGGTCGCGGCCGAGATGGCGACGACCAGGAAAGCGGACTTCATCATGGCATTGCTCCTCATCTTCAGCAGCCGCCGGCGCCGGTGCCGCCGCCCGCATAATAGCGGCCCATGGTGCGCGCCCGCTCGGCCGGGTTCAGGCAGCTCGGCTGGGTCTGGCGAACCTGACGCTCGGCGATCCAGGCGCGCTGGGCGCGCTCGTCCTCGAGCCACTGGGCGCGGGTCGCGCAGCGCCGCGAGGCGGCGAGGCGCGAGCCGGTCGCCGACACCGTCCGGCAGATCACCTCGTTGGGGTCGAGCGGCGGCGCGTTGGTGTCGGCCAGCGCGGGCGCCGGCGCCGCCGTCGCGACGGCCGCCGCCAGCAGCAGGCGGCCCGTCACTGGCAGTTGCCGCGCGCCGGCGCCGCTACGTAGCGCCCCATCGCCCCTCCCCGCTCGCCGGGGGTGAAGCAGGCCGGATTGGTCTGGCGGATCTGGCGCTCCGCCATCTGGGCGCGCTGCATGCGCTCGTCCTCGAGCCATTGCGCCCGGGTCGCGCAGCGCCGCGAGACTCCGAGCCGCGAGCCGGTCGCCCGCTCGGTCCGGCAGATCACCTCATTGGGGTCGAGCTGCGTGCTCGTCGTCTCCGCCACGGCCGGAACCGTCGAGGAGATCAGGGCGAAGGTCAGAACCGCGAGTTTTTTCATGGCCTTGCTCCCGTGCGGCCGAAGCCGCTTTTGTGACGGAGGCGCGGCCTCGCGTCAAGCGGGACGAGGGTCAGCCCTGCGGGCCGAAATGCCGCTTCGGGATCGCCGGCCGGCTGGTCCGCACCAGCAGCTCGAGCGTCGCCGCGTGGAGCGGGGTGGCGAACTGGAAGCCGGTCCTGCCGCCCTCGGCCCAGACGACGCGGCTGTTCTGCGGCTCGAGCCCGGGCAGCTTGAGCCAGACCGTCGTCCCCGGCTCGAGCACGAGCTCGCAGACCGCCATATAGCCGTCGGTCGACAGGTCCAGCACCTCGGCGTCGGCGATCTTCGCCCCCGGCTCGCGAAGGCGCGCGGCGAGATTGACGATTCGGCGCTCCGCGGTGCGGCCGTCCGGCAATGGCAGGATCGCCAGCTGTCCCTTGCTCACGGGCAGATTCCAGATGTCATGACCGGCCCTTAGGCCGCGAATGGCTAAGCAAGCCTTAAGCCCGTCCGGATCGAAGCCGGGCCGCGCACGTTGAGCCCGCGATCGTGGCGTCATGTGGAGTATTTGTGGGCAGGAAAATCTGGCTGGCGGCGGCGCTGATCGCGCTCGCAGGCTGCGAACAGCAACAGCAGCAGCAGAACGCGCAGGCGCCGGACGGCGCCGCCGAGCTGCGCGCGGCGGCGTCGGACCCCCGCGTCGCCGGCTTCTACCGCGCCCGCGGCTGGCGCACCGCCTGGACTCGCGAGAGCGAGGCGGCGCTGACCGCGGCGATCGGCGAGGCGGAGCGGCACGCGCTCGACCCCGCGGCGTTCCTCGGTCCGGTCCGGGCCGCGGCCTCGCCGGCGGCGCGCGACGCCGCCCTGAGCCTCGCCGCCCTCACCTATGCCGAGGCGCTGGCCCGGGGCCGCACCGATCCGGCGCGCATCCGCCGCCCCTACACGCTGCCGCGCCCCGGTCCCGACCTCGCCCGCGGGCTCGAGCGCGCGCTCGGCGCCGGCGGCGATGTCGGCGCCTGGCTGCGCGGCCTCGCCCCGCACGACGAGGAATATCGGCTGCTCTCCGAGGCCTATGTCGCGGCGAACCGCCAGGTCGTCGCCGCGCAAGGGCGGCCGCCGCCCGCCCTGCTCGACCGGGCGCGCAGCCTCGCCGTCAACCTCGAGCGGCGGCGCTGGCTCGAGCGCGAGCCGCCGGCGACGCGGATCGACGTCAACAGCGGCGCCGCGACGCTCGCCTATATCCGCGACGGCGCGGTGGCGGATTCGCGCCGGGTGGTGGTCGGCGAGCCCGGCCGCGAGACCCCCGAGCTCGCCTCCCCGCTCTACCGCCTCGTCGCCAACCCGACCTGGACGGTGCCGCGCTCGATCGAGCAGAGCGAGATCGTCCCCAAGGGCGAGGCCTATATGCGGCGCAACCATATGGAGCGCCGCGACGGCTGGATCGTCCAGCAATCGGGGCCGCGCAACTCGCTGGGCCTGGTCAAGTTCGATCTCCGCAACGACGAGGAAATCTACCTCCACGACACGCCCGCCAAGGCCTTGTTCCGCGAGAGCGACCGTCACGCCAGCCATGGCTGCGTCCGGGTCCAGGACGCGCTCGGCTTCGCCGCGATGATCGCCGCCGACGCGGGCGTCGAGGAGGCATGGCGCGAGGCGCTGGCGAAGGGCGAGGAGACGTTCGTGGCGCTGCCGCGGCCGATCCCGGTGCGGCTCTTCTACCATACCGCCTTCGTCGACCATGGCCGGATCGTCTTCGCGCCCGACGCCTATGGCTGGGACGAGGACGTCGCCGAGGGGCTCGGCCTGCCCCGCCGCCCGCGTCCCGCCGCCGCCGTCCGCGGCAGGGATTTGGGCCCCTGATGTCCCACAAGGGGGCGGTCGGGATTCGACACTGGCCGGAAAGGTTTCGCGGGCATAACGAGCGGCGATGCGATCCGCTTTCGCCTTGCTGGTGCTGCTCGCCCCCGCGCCGGCGGCGGCGCAGCGGCTCGGCTATGAGGATGTGCTGACCCCGGGGCCGGCGCCGCGGCTCGCCTATCGGCCGATGGCGATCGCCGAGCCGCCGCCCGCGCCGGCCGCCGACGCTGCCGCCGCCGAGCCCGAGCCGTTCGCCGAATTCTACGGCGACCGGATCGAGATCGTCCCCGAGGGCAACAGCTATGCCTGGGACGTGTCCGCCCAGATCGGCAACGGCCCGCACCGGCTCTGGCTCGCCTCGACCGGCAGCGGCCTGTTTCACGGCGGCGTCGACTATGTCGGCGCGCAGGCGCTCTACAGCCATCCGATCCTCGACGCCGGCCTCGCGCTCCAGGCCGGAGTCCAGCGCGATTTCCTCAGGCCGCGCCGCACCTATGCGGTGGTCGGCATGCAGGGCAACGTCACGGCGCCGCTCTACATCGGCGCCTTCGGCTATCTGTCGACCAAGGGCGAGGTCACCGGCAGCGCCTACGCTTATTATGACTGGGAGCCGGTCCGCAATGTCGTCCTCCAGCCTTATGCGGGCGTGGATTTCGCGGCCGCGGACATTCCCGCGCTCGGGCTCGGCCGCGGCGCCACCGCGCTCGAACTGAGCGCGCGGCTGCGCTACCGCGTCGCCGAGCCGTTCGCGCCCTATGTCGGGATCAGCTACGGCCGGCTGCTCGGCCGCACCGCCCGCCTCGCCCGCCTCGCCGGCGAGGATCCCGAATCGACCAGCCTGCTGCTCGGTATCCGCTCCTATTTCTGAACCATTTGCCTGGGCGGCGCGGGAGGCGTATCCCGGCCCGGTGAGCCATCGCCGCCTCGTCCAGCTCTTCGTCCTCGCCGCCTTGCTGGTGGCGCCGCTCGGGCGGATCGGCATCTCCCAGGCGATGGCGGCGCCGGACCATGCGGCAATGGCCTCCCATTGCGCCGGCCAGCCGCTGCCCGACGCGGACAGGCATCACAAGATGGGGGTCGACTGTCTGATCGCCTGCGCCGCGATGGCGAGCGTGCCGGCGACGCTGTTCGTGCCCCCCGTCGCCGTCGAAGCCGCGGTCGCGGCCGCGCCATTGCCCCGGCTTGCCGGCATCCGGCCCGAGGCCGATCCGCCGCCGCCCCGCTTCGCCTGAGATTTCGAACGCACTCATTCGAATTTCAGGAGACAGAAGATGAAAATCCCGATGACGGCGGTCGCGCTCGCGATCGCCTTCCCTGCCGTCGCGCAGACCGCGCCGGCGCCGGCGCCGGCGCCGACGCCGGACGCGCCCACCCAGCAGAGGCATCCGCAGGACTGCCGCTGCTGCTGTTGCGAGCACGGCATGGCCGGCCGGCACCGCGAGGGCGGCGCCGATCATGCGCAGCATCGCGGCCATCCCGGCCACGACCGCTGAGCAGGGGAGGAGGCGGCGGTTCCGGCCGCCGCCTCTTCTTTCGAAAGCGACGATGATGAGAAAAATGGTCCTCGCCGCCATCATGCTTGCGGGCGCCGCGCCGGCGCTCGCCCAGCATGGCGACCATTCGGCGCCCCCCGACGATGACTGGACGGTCGAGCTCGGCCCCCGGCGCGGCGCGCTCGGCTCCGCGCGGATGGAGCGCGAAGCCTCGGGCACGTCCTGGCAACCCGACGCCTCGGTCCACGGCGGCGTCCATACGGTCGCGGGCGACTGGACCTTGATGGGCCATCTCGCGCTGAACGCCGTCTACGACCGGCAGGAGGGGCCGCGTGGGGGCGAGATGGGCTTCGTCTCGGGCATGGCCATGGCGGTGGCACGCCGCGAAGTCGGGGAAGGCACGCTCCAGTTGCGGGCGATGCTCAGCCCCGAACCGCTGATGGGCGCGCGCGGCTACCCGCTTCACCTCGCCGCCGGCGAGAGCGCGGACGGGGCGACGCCGCTCATCGACCGCCAGCACCCGCACGATTTCTTCATGGAGCTGTCGGCCAGCTACAGCCGCCCGATCCGCGCCGACGGCGGCGCCTTCGCTTTCGTCTATGTCGGCCTTCCCGGCGAGCCCGCGTTCGGGCCGCCCTCCTTCATGCACCGCATGTCGATCATGGATTCGCCCGAAGCCCCGATCAGCCATCATTGGCTCGACTCGACCCATATCAGCTTCGGCGTGGTCACCGCGGGCCTGATCGTCGGCGCTCTCAAGCTCGAAGCCTCGCGCTTCAACGGCCGCGAGCCCGACCAGCACCGCTGGAACATCGAGACCGGACCGCTCGATTCGACCGCGGTCCGGCTCTCCTGGAATCCGACCCCGAACCTGTCGCTGCAGGGCAGCTGGGCGCATCTCGTCGGCCCGGAGCAGCTCGCGCCCCAGGAGAATTCGACCCGCTGGTCCGCAAGCGCGATCTATACGCGGCGCTTCGGCCGGAGCGGCTGGTGGGCGACGACGCTCGCCTGGGGACGCCGCGACGGCGACGACGCCTTCGTCCTCGAAGGCGCCGCGGGTATCGGCCTCTGGACCCTGTTCGGCCGCGCCGAGAGGACCCGCAACGACGAGCTTGGCGGCGGGCACGGCGGGGTGGCTTACGATGTCGGCAAGATTTCGGCCGGCGTGATCCGCGACGTGCGGGTGGCGCCGCATGTCCGCCTCGGCCTCGGCGGACTCTATGCCCTGAGCTTCGTGCCGGAGGCGTTACGACCCTCTTATGGCGGCAACCCCGGCGGCCTGATGGCGTTTGTTCGGTTGAGGGTCGACTGACCGGCCCCGCCGGAGGTGACGATGAACGCGCCCTATGTCCGCCTGGGGATCATCCTGGCCCTCGCCGGCTTCGCCATGTTCACGGTGCTGAGCGCGACGATCGGCGTGCCGGGCGGCCTCAACCCCGTCATCCTGTGCATCACCCTGATGATGGTCGCGCCGCTGGGCGTGGTGCTGCTGCTGATCCTGCCGCACCTCTACCGGAGCCTGCGCGCCAATCTCCTGCTCTATGCGGGCTTCACCTGCCTCTTCCTCGGCGCCTGGGCAGCGACCCACATCCCCGCCCTCGCCGGCGACCAGGTCTCGCTGCGCGCTGCGGCGACGCAGCAGCTCAGCGCGCTCGCGCCGCCCGCCGCCTTCGCCGCCAGGCCGTGAACCCCAGCCGGCTCGGTAGCAGCACGATGCCGGCCACGGTCAGGACCAGCGCCAGCGCGGTGGCGACGGCGAGCAGCGGCGTGTTGAAATCCTCATGGCCGCGCCAGTCCATGATGTGGAGGCCCCAGAGGAAGTCGTAGACCCGCCACAGGGTCGAGCGCCGCGCGGTCACCGCGCCGGTATCGGCGGCGACGTAGAGCGAGCGCCCGGCCTCGGCGAAATCGACCCGCCAGGCCGGCAGCGCGCCGCGATATTCGGGATTGTTCGCGGCGATCCGTTCGACCCGGATCGCGTGGGCGCCGCCGGCATGATCGGCCTCGGCGATCCGCGCCGCCTCGGCCGCCCCGATCGGCGAGATCGGCCTGCCGTCGACGAGATCGTAGAGCCGCGGCCGCGCGCCCCGCGCGGTGAGCAAGGCGACCGGCCGCCCGAGCAGGCTGCGCAGCTCGACTTTCTCGGCCGGAGGCGCCGTCAGCCGGGCGAGGCCCGCCGCGGCCGCGGCGAGGTCGACCGGCGCCGGCGGCGGCGCCGCGATCGCATGCTCGCTGCGCACCCGCTCGATCGGAAAGACGGCGAAGAACAGCCCGCTCGCGAACCAGAACAGGATCTGGACCGCCATCAGCAGCGCCAGCCATTTGTGGATCTTCACCCAGACGCCGCCGCCCATCGCCCGCTCCCTTCGTCCCCTCGGTAGCGGCCGCGGCGGAGCCGGACAATCGGCCTGCTCGCGCGCGGCCGGACCCCGCCGGCTTGCCGGCGCGATGGGCCGGGGCGGCGGCGCTCGATCCGATCGGGCCGCTCAGCCCCCGCGCCGGTTCCACAAATGAGCGTGCGGGACCACCCGGCGCTCGGCTTCGGGCAGCATCGCGGCGCGCAGCGCGGGGAGCGCGCTCCAGTGGGTGCTCGGCCGGAAATGATGCTCCTGGTGATAGCCGTTGTTGAACCACAGCAGGTTGTAGAGCCGGCCATAGCTGCTGACCGAATCGGTAAGGCGCGAGCCCGGCCGGGCATGGGCATGTTCCAGCCAGCTCTGGTAATGCGATGCCGCCGAACCGGTCCACAGCATCGCCAGCATGAAGAGGAGCGCGAGAGGGCTCGCGGCCGCGGCGGCGGCGAGCAGCGCCAGCACCGCGAGCGCCTCGAACGCGAGCTGCCGGCGCAGCCGGCGCGGCGTCGCGCGCCACATGCCGCGAACGTCCTCGCGCAGCGGGCCGAGCAGGGCATAGCGCCACAGGGGCTCGGGCCGCTTCCCGCCCGGACCGAAGCGATAGATCGAGGATTGATCGCGGGTTTCGCCCGTGGCCGGATCGCGCAGGTCGCAGCCGAACTGATGATGGTTGATATGCTCCGCCCGATACAGGGTCTGCGGAAAGCCGAAGGCGATGCTGTTGAGGATCGCGAACGCGGCGTTGAGGCGGGCGGACCGGAAGAACGGATTGTGGATGAAATAATGCCCCGTCACTTCATAATTCATGCAGTTCAGATAGGTCAGCAGCAGAGCGATGGGGACGAAACCGAAAACCGGGATCCGGTCGAAGAAAAGGATCGTCGCGATCTTTATGCCCGCTTCAAGAAGCGCGAACAGGACCAGAAGGCCGTCTTTCGCCGAATGTCGCCAAATCCCCCGTTTCGGTTCGACCGCGGCAATATCCATATGATTCTCCCCGGTCTTAGTTGGCCTGTCAAAGATACGATACGCAAGCCCTAACGAGACATTGGCCCTTCATGCCGCGGGAATTCTTCGTTCCGGCGGCCGGCCGCGCGGCCTCACCCGGCGCGGCGTCTCTGGCGGGCCGGGCCGGTTATCGCCTATGACCGGATCATGAAGCTGGTGCTCTACGATTATTACCGCTCCTCGGCGAGCTACCGGGTGCGGATCGCGCTCAATCTCAAGGGCGCGGCCCATGAGCGCGTGCCGGTGAACCTGCTCGAAGGCGAGCAGCAGGACGAGGCCTATCGCGCGCGCAATCCGCAGGGCTTCGTGCCGATGCTCGAGGCGGACGGGCGGCGGATGACCCAGAGCCTCGCGATCATCGCCTGGCTCGACCGGCAATTCCCGGAGCCGCCGCTGCGGGCGGACGATCCCGACGTGCTGGCGCTGGCGCTGACCATCGCCGCCGACATCCACCCGGTCAACAACCTGCGGGTGATCAAGCGGCTGGCCAGATTGGGCATCGACCAGGAGGCGCGCGACGAATGGTACCGCCACTGGATCCGCGAAGGATTCGACGCGCTGGAGGCGCTCGCCGCGCCGCGGGCCGGGCGCTTCCTGGCGGGCGACTCGGCGACGCTGGCCGATATCTGCCTGGTGCCGCAAATGTACAACGCCCGCCGCTTCGAAGTGGATCTGGCGCCCTATCCGACCCTGGTCCGCGCCGATGAAGCGGCGCGCGCGCTCGAGCCCTTCGCCGCCGCCCATCCCGACAGGGTCGCGCCCGCGCCCGCGAGCGGTTAGGGTCCGCACTCGGTGCCCGCAATGGTCGTGATCGCCCGGAGAAGCGGCGGGCCGCTTTTGGGCCAGGGCCGCGTCGCAGCGTCGGTTACGATGCGCTTAGCATCGCTCCCTCCTCGCTCCTTGCCCTGACCCAAAATCGGCTCCGTCACGGCCGTTGCGGGCACCGAGTGCGGACCCTAAAAGGACGGCAAATCAGGAGGCACCTTATGGGACGCGTCGACGCAATCGCGCAGAGCATGGCCGAGGCCCATGCCTTGTCCACGGTGGAAATCCCGCCGATGCAGGACAAGGTGAGCGCCGAGGAATGGAAGATCCGCGTCGACCTCGCCGCCGCCTACCGCCTCGTCGCTTATTACGGCTGGGACGACCTCATCTTCACCCATTTGTCCGCGCGCGTGCCCGGGCCCGAGCATCATTTCCTCCTCAACCCCTACAACCTCATGTTCGAGGAGGTGACCGCCTCGAGCCTGGTCAAGGTCGACATGAGCGGCAATCCGGTCGAGCCGACCCCGTTCATCACCAATGCGGCGGGCTTCACGATCCATTCGGCGCTGCACATGGCGCGCGAGGACGCCCAGGCGGTGATCCACCTCCACACGCCCGACGGCCAAGCGGTCTCCGCCCATGCCGACGGCCTCTTGCCGCTGACCCAGACCGCGATGCTGATCCGCGACGAGATCGCCTATCACGATTATGAAGGCGTCGCCGTCGACCTTTCCGAGCGCGAGCGGCTGATCGCCGACCTCGGCGACAAGCATGCGATGATCCTCAGGAACCACGGCACCCTCGCTTTGGGCGACACCGTGGGCGAAGCCTTCATCCGAATCTATTTCCTCGAACGTGCCTGCGAGGCCCAGATCAAGGCGCTCACCGCCGGCGAGGGCAATGTCTCGAACCCGCCCCAGGGCTCGCCCGAGCTCACCGCCGAAATGGGCAAGGTCGGCCTCAAGCTGAGCGCCAATCTGCTCGCCTGGCCGGCGCTGCTGCGGAAGGCCTACCGCCTCGATCCGGGGTTTGCGAGCTAGCCCACCCAGTCCCTCCTCAGCCGCTTCGAGGCGGCGAAGTAGATGGCGGCGCTGAGCAGGTAGAAGACGAGGCCGTAGAGGATCGAATATTTGAGCGCGTCGGCGCCGTGGCTGGCGTCCATCGCGTCGGACATGAAGCCCAGGAAGTAGATGCCGAAGCCGATCCCGATCAGATTGTTGATGAAGAGGAAGCTCGCCGAGGCGGTGGCGCGCATGTTCGGGGGGACGATGTGCTGGACGGCGGCGATGACCGGGCCGAGCCAGGCCAGCGCCAGCATCTGGCCGATCGCGAACAGCAGCCAGCCCAGCCAGAGCGAGGGCGCGAACAGGCCCAAGGCGAAGCACGGCGCGGCGATCAGGAAGCAGAGCGCCGGGATGCGCGCATAAGCGCCGGGATCGGCCGGCCCGGTGCGATCGCCGAACCAGCCGCCGAGCCAGGTGCCGGCGACGCCGCCGACCAGCACGATCGAGCCGTAGAACCAGCCGACCTCGGCGAGCGCGAGATGGAAGGAGCGGGCGAAGAAGCTCGGCAGCCAGAAGATCAGGCCGTAGCCGAGGATCGAGCCCGAGGCGGCGCCGAACGAGAGCAGCCAGAAGCTCGGGTTGCGCGTCAGCGTGGCGGCCACGACGAGGAAGGGCGGCGCCGCCTCGCTCGGGCCTTCGTCGAAGCCGCCGCGTGGCGGCTCGGGGATGAACAATTTGACCAGCAGGGCCGCCGGCAGGCCGGCGAGGCCGACGATCAGGAAGGCCGAGCGCCAGTCGAGATGGCTGGCGATCCAGCCCCCGAAGAAGACGCCGAGCGCCGAGCCGATCGGGATTCCGAGCGAGAAGAAGGCGAGCGCCCGGCCGCGCTTCTCCCGCGGGTAGAAATCCGAGATCAGGGCGTAAGAGGGCGCGACTCCGCCGGCTTCGCCGATGCCGACCCCCATCCGCGCCAGGAACAATTGCCAGAAATTCTGGGCGAAGCCGCAGGCCGCGGTGAACAGGCTCCACAAAGCCACCGAACCGGCGATGATGTTGACCCGGCTCCTGCGGTCGGCGAGCCAGGCGATCGGGATGGCGAGCCCGGAATAGAAGAGCGCGAACGCGATTCCGCCCATCAGCCCCAATTGCTTGTCGCTCAGGGCCAGCTCGGCCTTGATCGGCAGCGCCAGCACGCCGATGATCTGGCGGTCGATGAAGTTGAAGATGTAGGCGAGGAGCAGGATGAGGAGGACGCGCCCGCCCGGGCCCGCCGCCGCCATCCCGCTCCCGCCCCGCATCAGCGGAAGTTCAGCCCGACGGTCAGGAAGACCTGGCGCGGATTGCCGTAAAAGGCGGTGAGCACGCCTTCATTGCCGAGCGTCGGGATGAAGTTGCCGGTCACCGGGTTGCGGTTGAAATCGCCGGTGTCGGGGTTCTGCGACAGGAAATTGTAGCCCGAGACGATGTAGCGCTTGTTGGTGAGGTTGCGGCCGTGCAGCCCGATCGACCAGCGGTCGTCGCTCGAGCGCCAGACCAGGTTCGCGTCCCACAGCACGAAGCCCGGCTGGTCGAGCATCGGCGTGCGCAGCTCGAACTGCTGGCTCGCGCTCCGGTAGGAGAGCGTGGTGATCGCGTTGAGCATGCCGCCGGCCACCGGCGTGCCGTAGTTCAGCGTGCCGCTCGCCGTCCAGCGCGGCGTGTTCTGGATCCGCCGCCGGTTGGCGACGTCGATGCCGCGCGCATCGATGAACTCGAGATAGTCGGCGTCGAGATAGCCCAATGCCCAGGAGAAGTTCAGCGAATCCCCCTGGCTGCCGAAGTCGCGGGCGACGATCGCATTGCCCTCGAACTCGGCGCCCTGGAAGCGCGCCCGGCCGGCATTGGTGGTGATGCCGATGAAGGTCTGCTGGCCGTTGATCACGGTGCCGATCGAGCCCGGCACCTGGACGTCGCGATAATTGGCGCAAGATGTTGAAGCTGAGATTCACGCGCCGGTCGAACAAAGCGGCGCGATAGCCGAGCTCGTAGCTGGTCACCGTCTCCGGATCGAACGACATGAAGTCGTAGATCTGCTGCGCGTTGCACGCCACTCCGGTCGGGGTGCGGCAGGCGGTGGTGACGCCGCGCGGGTCGAAGCCGCCGCCCTTGAAGCCGCGCGACCAGCTCGCATAGAGATTCTGGTTCTCGGCCGGGTGGAAGCTCACCGAGGCGCGCGGCGTGAACTTCTCGAAATTGGCGGTGCCGGTGAAGTTGGAGGTGGTCGCGAACAAGGTGCCGCCGCCGCCGAAGAAGGGCGAGCCGCCGCCGAGGAAGGTCTGCCTCAGCACGCGCGAGCCGCGCTCGTCCCAGGTGTAGCGGCCGCCCAGCGAGATGCTGAACATCGACGCGAAATCGTAGCTGAAGTCGCCGAAGACCGCATAGGTCTCGGTGTCGACGTCGCCGAAGGTCAAGGCGGTGACCCCTCCGGGCAGCCGCACGTCGAAGATCGTCACGCCGTTGGCGTCGAGATAATAGGCGCCGACCAGAGCGTTGAACCCGCCCCGATTGTAGAGGATCTGCACTTCCTGCGAGGTCTGGTGGTTGCGGTAGACGGCGGGGACGTCGACGTTGACCGAGGGCAAGGCGTCGAAGTCGATCGGCGTGCCGGAGCGGTCGCGGCGATAGGCGGTGATGCTCCTCAGCGTCCAGCCGTCCCACGGCTGCGCCTCGGCGTAGAGGCTGACGCCCCAGGCGCGGACCCGCTGGGTCGGATCGAGCAGGGCGCCGCGGCTGTCGTAGACGTCGGCGAGCACCGGCGTGCCGCTGGCGATGCCGGGGATCAGCCGGTGGCCGCCGCGCGGGTTCGAATCGTCCGCGGTGTAATCGCCCTGGAGGCGGACGAAGGCGGTGCCGCCATTATTATATTCGGCCGAGAGCCGGCCCGCCCAGACGTCCTTGTTGTAGTTTTCGAGGCCGGTGGTGAGGTTGTCGCCGAAGCCGCCGCGCGAGAGGCGCGCGAAGGCGCCGCCGACGCGCAGCCGCCGGTCCTCGGTGACCGGGGTCGAGGCGGTCAGGACGAGGTCGGCCTGCTGGTAGGTGCCGACCGTGCCGCGAATGCCGAGCGCCGGATCGGCGGGCAGCCGCCGGGTCACATATTTGATCGCGCCGCCGATCGTGTTGCGGCCGTAGAGCGTGCCCTGCGGCCCGCGCAGCACCTCGATCCGCTCGACGTCGTAAATGTCGAGGAGAGCGCCCTGGGGCCGGTTCATATAGACGTCGTCGAGATAGAGGCCGACGCCCGCCTCGAAGCCGGCGACCGGGTCCTGCTGGCCGACGCCGCGGATGAAGACGGTGAGCGTCGAATTGGTGCCGCGCGAGGCTTCGATGGTGACGTTGGGGGTGGTGTCGGCGATGTCGGTCAGATCGAGCGCGCCTTCATTGTCGAGCTGCTCGCCCGAATAGGCGCTGACCGCGATCGGGACGTCGATCAGGCTCTCCGCCCGGCGCCGGGCGGTGACCGTGATCACTTCGTCATTGGCGTCGGTCGCGGCCAGATCGGCGTCCGCAACCACGGGCGCGTCCTGGGCGAAGGCGGGGCTCGCGAAGGCGGCGAGGGCGATCATCGCGCCGCCGATCCTGAGGCGGGTCTTGAGGCTGGTCTTGCTGGACATGGGTCTTCTCCTTGTCATTCGGTGGTCTGGCCGGCGCGGGCGCGCGACAGGCGGTCCGCGAAATCCTTGACGATCTGGTTGAACAGCAGCGGCTCCTCGAGGTGCGGGGCGTGGCCGGAGCGGTCGAAGCGCACCGCGCGCGCCTGCGGCAGAGCGGCGACGAGATGATCGGCGGTGTCGTCGCCGTAGAGCCGGGAGCGGGCGCCGTGGACGATCAGGGTCGGATGCTCGATCCGCTGGAGCAGGGCGCGCACGTCCTGGCGCACGAGGCTCGCCCAGACCGAGCCGATCGCGGCGGGATCGTTGCGGGCGAATTCGCCGCTCGCCCAGTCGGCCATGCCCTTCTGCGCCTCGGGCTGGGCGAAGATGCCCTGGCCGGCATTGGCGGCGAACCCGGCGAAATCGTCGCGGATCGCGGCGCTGCGCGCCTCGCAGGCCTCGGGCGAGAGGCCGAGGTCCCATTCCTCGTCGTTCCGGACCCGCGCGGTCATGTCGACGACGACCGCGCCGGCGAAGCGCGCCGCCGCCGGACCCGCGAGCACATGCCAGAGCACGGTCGCCCCGAGCGACCAGCCGACCCCGATCGCGCCCTGAAGGTCGAGCGCGGCGGCGAGCTCGGCGACGTCGGCGGCGAGCTGCTCGACGGTCGGGCGCGTGCCCCCGGCGACGCGCGATTCGCCATGGCCGCGCAGGTCGATAGTGATCACCCGGAAATCGGCCGCCAGCGCCGCCTGCTCGCGAAAGAAGCCGCCATGCGCCATCAGCCCGTGCAGCAGCACGAGCGGCACGCCCTCGCCCTCGTCGCGATAGGCGATCCTGGTCCCGTCCGAAGCGGTGAAAAAGTCCAGCTTACCCTCCCCGCGCACCGCCGCATTTCGCGGTTCTGGCCGGGGCTCAATGCCTCAATCTGAAAGTTGAGTCAATATTCAAGTTGGAGCAGGAAGCCTGAGCTCGAGTGAGGACTGTCTCCGTCTTCAGGCAGTCGGGATTGGGAACCCTGTGAACGCCGCCTGCGCGCAGCGGCCGCTGCGCAGCGTGGCAGTGGTGCCGTCGATCGCCGTGTCCGCGAAGATCCCCACCAGCCGGCCGACGATGATGACGTGGCTGCCGGTGGGGCGGTAGGCTTCGCGCAGCGTGATCTCGGTGTCGGTCACGTCGGCCAGCGGCTCGGTTTCGGCGCAGTCGCCGCTGCACCAGGTGCGGCTGGCGAGGTCGACGCGGTAGGTGATGGTGAAGGGCTCGCCGCTCGCCTCCGGCATCGCCAGTCCCACGGGCCCGGTCCTCAGCGTGCCGGTGCAGATCAGGTTGAAGGCGGCGATCGCCGGCAGGGCGGCCGCGGGGATCATGGGGTCAGGGCCGCTCGCCGGGACGGTTGAAGACGAGGCCGCGCTGCGGGCCGGAGACGAGCGGGGCGGCCTCCTGCGCGGCGCGACGGTCGAGGCCGGCGAGCAGGCTCACGACCTCCTCGAAGCTGCCCTCGACCGCGACCTGCTGGCCGCCCATGAAGACGTCGGTGAACGCGCCCGCCGCCGAACGGACGTGGGTCACCTGCTCCGGGTTGATCGCGACCTTGCCGCCGCCGCCCTTCTTGAAGATGACGAGCTTCGCCAATCCGGCCTCCTGATCCCCGCCGATACGCCCAATTCGTTAAGCATCGATTGTCGCCGCCGGTCCCCCTTTTCGCGTGCCGCGGCTTGCGCAAAGCTGAAAGTCGGTTCAGGTTCGCGCCCGGGAGCGGGTGAAATGAACGATCTCGGCCAGGGCGCCGTTTCGGCCGACAAGGCGCCGCGCACCGAGCGCGGCCGGCGGACGGTGCGCAAGCTGCTCGAGGCCGCGGCGCAGGAATTCGGCAGCCGCGGCTATCACGAGGCGGCGATCACCGGAATCACCGCCCGCGCCGGCGTCGCCCTGGGCACCTTCTACACCTATTTCGAAAGCAAGGAGGAGCTGTTCCGGGCGCTGGTCCGCGACATGAGCCGCGCCACCCGCGCCCATGTCGCCGAGGCGGCGTCCGGCGCGCCCGACCGGCTCGCGGCGGAGCGGCTCGGCCTCGCCGCCTTCATCGCCTTCACGCGCAAGCATCCCGAGCTCTACCGGATCATCGAGGAGGCCCAGTTCGTCGCCGAGGACGTCTATCGCGAACATTACCTCACCTTCGTCGACGGCTATCGCCAGGGTCTCGCCGCGGCGAGCGGGCGCGGCGAGATCGCGCCGGGGCCGGACGAGCTGCGCGCCTGGGCGCTGATCGGCATGAGCGTCTTCCTGGGCATGCGCTACGGCATCTGGGGCACGGACATGGACCCGGAAGAGGTCGCCGACCGGGCGATCGATCTCGTCTCGGAAGGCCTGCGCCGGCGATGATCGCCGACCTGCCCGATCTGATCGCCAGGCGCGCGGCGCTGAGCCCGGGCCGGATCGCGTTCGAGGAGGCGGCGGGCGGGCGGTGCCTCGATTATGCCGCGCTCGACGCGCGCGCCGGCCGGGCCGCCGCATTGATGGCGGCCCAGGGCGTCGGCGGCGGCGACCGGGTGGCGGTGCTGACCCGCAACCGGATCGAGTTTTTCGAGCTCTTGTTCGGCTGCGCCAAATTGGGGGCGGTGCTGGTGCCGCTGAACTGGCGGATGCCGCCGGCCGAACTGGACGGGCTGATCGCCGACGCCGCGCCGGCCCTGCTCTTCCACGGCGCCGGCGAGGCCGCGGCCGCGCGCGCGCTCGCCGCGCCGCCGCCGGCGATCGACTTCGACCGGGATTATGAAGCCCTGCTCGCCGCCGCCGACGCCCGCCGCTGGCGCGCGCGCTGGCCGGCGGGCGCGACCTGGTACCTGCTCTACACGTCGGGGACGACCGGCCGGCCCAAGGGCGTGATCTACACGTTCGGCATGGCGCTCGCCAATTACGTCAATATCGGCGGCGCGATCTCCCTCGCCGCGAGCGACCGGACCGCGAGCTTCCTGCCAGTCTTCCATACCGCCGGGATCAACCTGCACGCGCTGCCGACGCTGTTCGCGGGCGGCCGGGTGACCGTGATGGACGGGTTCGACGCCGAGACCCTGGTCGCGCTGCTCGAGGCGCGGCGGCTCGACACCCTGTTCGGAGTGCCGACCGTCTATCAGAGCCTGATCGACCATCCGCGCTTCGCCGCCGCGCCGCTCGCTTTTGTCCGCCACTGGGGCTGCGGCGGGGCGCCGCTGCCGGACGCGCTGGCGCTCGCCTGCCGCGACCTCGGCATCCGAGTCTGCAACGGCATGGGGATGACCGAGACCGGGCCGACCGCCTTCCTCGTCGACCCGGCCGACGCCTGGGAGAGGATCGGCTCGGTCGGCAAGCCGCAATTGCTGGTGAGCGCCCGGATCGTCGACGGCGCCGGACGCGAAGTCCCCGACGGCGAGGTCGGCGACCTCCAGTTCGCCGGGCCCGGCGTGACGCCGGGCTATTGGCGCAGCGAGGAGGCGACGCGCGCCGCCTTCACCGACGACGGCTGGCTGATCTCGGGCGATCTCGCCCGGCGCGACCGCGACGGCTTCTTCTGGATCGCCGGGCGGCGCAAGGAGATGTTCATCTCGGGCGGCGAGAACGTCTATCCGGCCGAGGTCGAGAACGTGCTCTCGGCCCATCCGGCGATCGTCGACGCCGCCGTGCTCGCCGAGGCGGATCCGAAATGGGGCGAGGTCGGCCGCGCCTTCGTCCAGCTCGCGCCGGACGGGGGCCGGCCCGCGCCCGACGAACTCCAGGCCTTCTGCCGCGCCCGGCTGGCCCCCTACAAGGTGCCGCGCCGCTTCGACTTCGTCGCCGAATTCCCGCGCACCTCGGCCGGCAAGATCCAGAAGCACCTGCTCGGATAATTGCGGCGGCGTGACGTGGGTCACGCGGGACTCGACGGCGCCCGCTTTAACACACCCTCCGACGGCAGGCTGAGCGACACCGCGCCGTCCGGTACGAGTCCACGCCAGGCCAGGGAGAATGATCATGGCACGCAACGATCCCGACGGCGGTGCGCCGATATCGGCGGCGGCGCCGCTCAACCTTGAGATGAGGCAGATCTGGGACGGCGACCCGCCGAAGAGATACCTCATCCGCGTCATCGATATCGAGGAGGTCCGGACCTCGGGCGGCCCCGAATTGCGCGCCTCGTTCCGCGATCCCGACAAGGAGCCCAGGAAGCTGCCCGCCGGCGGCATCGAACAGGCGATCCGGGATGCCGCCCGCAAGGCCGGGCCGAAGCGGGCGTTCGTCTCCCGGGCCAGGCTCGTCATCGCCCGGACCAAGGCCTTCCTCAAGGGCAAGGGCCCGTTGCGCTCGCCGCTCGACATCGCGCTGTACGGCGATCCGACCATCATCGTCTTCATTCTGGCGCGGCCGATCAACCTGCGGTTCAGCCCGCTCGCCAAGGCGCTCACCCATAAGAATCCCGCCGACCGCGACGGCTATGGCGGGCTGATGCACGTCAGGCTCGCGAACGGCAAATATTACGCAAGGCCGGAGCCGCTCGAGGATTGCCGGATCGTCTATTTCGTCGCCAAGCCGCCGCCCGGCCCGTCCAAGGAGCCGCCGCCCGGATACCGGTACAAGCACGGGCTGAACCTCAACGTGCGGCTGGATCACCCGCCGGACGACGACGACGACAAGACCCCGCGCGCGCTCGACATCATGATCGATCCGGACATCCGCTATCCGGGGCAGTGACCGAACTGGGGCGAGGCGGGCCAATCCGCCTCGCCCCGACAGGGTGCGGCGCGCTTCGGCGTTCGCGGCCCTGTCCCCGCACCTCCTCCGAAATATCCACAAGCATCTGCTCGGGCAATTGCGCGGGCGTGACGGAGATCACGCGCGACTCACCGGCGCGGCGATAACATTCTCTCGACAGGGGACTTCCAGGCCGTGGGCGCCGAAAGCCGCACCGTCGCGTACGCGTCCACACCACTCGAAGGAGGAACGACCATGGCACTCGATGACCCCCAGACAACCGCCGCATTCGTTGCCGCAGCGGAGGAAGCCGGCGAATTCGAAATAAAGGAGGATTGGACCGGCACGTTGCCGACCGACTTCCTCGTTCGCACGATCGACCTCAAGGAGGTCCAGGTCGCGTCCGGCGGCCAGGTTGTCACCGAATTGCACGCGATGTTCCGCGATCTCGCTCCCGCCCAGCAGCTGCCCCCGGAAGGGATCACCCAGGCGATCAAGAACGTGGTCCGTGGAGGCGCGCCGGCCCCGAACTTCTTTTTCGCGACGCAGCCCGCCAGCTACCTGCAAACGCCGCTCGACATCGAGCTGCTCGGCGGGGCGCCCCTCTACATCGTCCTTATTCTCGGCAAGCCGTTCAACATGCGGTTCAGCCCGGGCAAGAAGGGGGTCACGCACAAGGAGGACGATCGGGAGTTTTACGGCGGGTTGCGGCACGTCAAGGTGACGGCGACCACCTATGAGGAGAGCGAAGACTGGCTGGACGATTGCGCGATCGTCTATTTTATCGCCAATCCGCCGGCGCCGCCCTCGCTGCCGCCACCGGAGGAATATAATTACAGGCATCCGTTCAACCTGAACGTCCGGCTGCGCCAGCCCGACGGCTCGGATCAGAAGCCGCGCGCCCTCGATCTCGTGATCGATCCGGACATTCGCTATCCCGGGCAGTGACCGGCCTGGAGCGAGGCGGCATTGTCGCCTCGCTCTCGGGACGCTTTCCTCGAATGAATCGGAAACCAAGTGCGGCGGGCTCGAAACCGATGGCACAGACGAGCCCGCCGCCGCCGAACCGGACCAGAAGCGTTCGGCGGGACAGCTCTTAGCGCAGAGGCGTTTACAGGCGCTTGGAGAGGGACTGCGGGTTTTACCGTGTCGGGGCGGATGCGGAGCGTGGCTCGCTTTCCCCTCCGGGGGATTCTCGCGTCAGGAAAGCGCCCCGCGCTTTCCTCACGCGATAATGGTCGGGGAGAGAGGATTCGAACCTCCGGCCCCTGCCTCCCGAAGACAGTGCTCTACCAGGCTGAGCTACTCCCCGACCGATGCGCGCGGCCTCGAGAAGGCCGGCGGGGCCGGGCGTCTATAGGGACGGGTCAGGGGGAGTGCAAGCGGGCTGCGCGCTGCGCCTGGACCTGCTGGTAGACCTGGATCGCGAGCGGCACCGCCGCGACCGCCGTCAGCGCCAGCGCGATGCCGAGCGCGAGCGGCGAGGTGCCGCCGCGGGCGCGCAGCTGCTCCAGCGTCGCCGGGCCCGCGACGAGCTTCTCGATCTGCCGGCGATAGAGGAGATTGCCGTAATAGCCGGTGATGAAGGTGAGGCCGATCAGCATGAAGATCACGTACAGGTTGCGGATCGGGACCACGGCCGGCACCATGCTGACGACGATGTTGGCGAGGATGAAGACCACCGTCGCCAGCCACATCTTGCGATAGAGGAACCAGTAGAGGTTGGCGAGGCAGGCCGGCCAGTTCCAGCTCGCCTTCCTGCCGCTCGCGTCCATCTCGCGCCAGCGGCGGAGATAATAATCCGCCCGTGGCCCGATCGCGGCGCGCAGCCGCTCCTCACTGGCCGGCGCGTCCGTGTCGCTCATTTCCTGGTCCCCCCTCAAGGCCGGTATCAGATTAGCCCCGATCGTCCCCGCTGCGCAATCGGTCAGCGCTCGCGCGCGCCGAGCATCTCGGCGATCGCGACGAACTTCTCGCGCGGACTGCCCTCCCGCGCCCGCGCCGCCTCGGCCGCCTCGATCCGCTGCCAGTCGCGGAAGGTGACGATATCGACGTCGCGGCTTTCGAGCAGCCGGTCGAGCCCCGCCCGCCCCTGCTTGCGGCCGCCGCCGGACCCAAGGTCGGCGGCGATCCGTTCCGCCACCTCATAACCGTCCGGCCGGTTGGTGCCGATCGTTCCGGTCGGCCCGCGCCGCGCCCAGCCGACGCAATAGAGGCCGCCGCCGATCGCGCCGCCTTCATTCGCGAAGCGGCCGCGATCCTCCTCATAGGCGACTCCTTCGATCGGCGGCGTCTTGTAGCCGATGCAGCTGATCACCAGCCCGCAGGCGATCTCATAGGTCTCGCCGGTGCCGATTGCCGCGCCGCGCTCGTCGAGCCGGGTCTTCTCGACGATCAGCCGCTCGGCCCGGCCGTCGCCCTCGATCGCCAGCGGCTTGGCGAAAAAGTCGAAAAGGATGGTCTTGCGCTTGTCTGCGGCCAGCTTCGCGAATTCGCGCAAATGCGTGACCGACTTGCGCTGGCCCGGCTCGAGCAGGGCGTCGTCGAGCTCGGGCGGAAAGTCGCCAAGATCGACGCGCGGCACCGCGTCCTCGAGATGGCCGAGCTCGCCGAGCTCCTTTGGGGTCATCGCGATCTGGTGCGGCCCGCGCCGGCCGAGCACGTGGATCTCCCTGATGCCCGAATTGCCGAGCCTCGAGAAAGCGTGGGCGACGATGTCCGAGCCGACGAACTCCGCCGGCGTCTTGGCGAGGATGCGGGCGACGTCCAGCGCGACGTTGCCGTTGCCGATCACCGCCGCGGCGCCGACGTCGAGCGGGACTTCCAGATCGGCGAATTCGGGGTGGCCGTTATACCAGCCGACGAACGCCGCCGAGCCGATCACGCCCGGCAGGTCGTCGCCGGGAATGCCGATCGGCCGGTCGTCGGGCGCGCCGGTGGCCAGGATGACGGCGTCGTAGAGCTCGAGCAGCTCCGGGATCGAGACGTCGCGCCCGACAAGGACGTTGCCGACGAACCGGACATTGTCGGACAGGGCGACCTTCTCGTAGCGCTTGGCGACCGCCTTGATCGACTGGTGATCCGGGGCGACGCCGAAGCGGATGAGGCCGTAGGGCACCGGCATCCGGTCGATCATGTCGACCCGGACCTCGTCGCCGTAGAGTTTCTGGAGCGCCTCGGCGCTGTAATAGCCGGCGGGTCCCGACCCGATCACCGCAACGTGCCGCATCCCGCCTCCCGACCCTGGACCTGCCGCCCTGTAGCGCGGGCCGGCGTCAAGGCATAGAGGCGGTCAGGAACGGTTCAGCGCGCCCTGCGTAGAGCAGGCGCCATGTCCGCAATCCTGATCGCCGCCGCCCTGGCCGCCGCCGCCGGGCCGCCGCCGCCCCCCGCCGAACAGGCGCGCATCCCGTTCGTCGGCTTCCGCTCGATCCGCACCTTCCATCCGGTCGGCGACGATATCGTCTATCTGCAGGACATGCGGCGCAACTGGTATCGGGCGACTTTGGCGGGCCCCTGCTTCAACCTCAACACGGCGCTCCGGATCGCGGTCGACACGCGCTACAGCGGCGACACGCTCGACAATACGTCGAGCTTTCTCGTCGACGGCCAGCGCTGCCCGATCCATTCGCTGGTGCGGAGCGAGCCGCCGCCCGGCCGCCGGCATCGCCGTTAGCCCTTCTTCGACCCGTCCTCGAGCAATTGCGGGCCGCCGCGGCGCAGCCCCGCCTCGATCGCCTTGCCGAAGAAGGCGAGCGCCGGCGGCAGCATCACGGTGACTCGGACGAGGCTTTCCCGGACGTCGAGCGCCGCCTCGACCTGCTGGCCCATCGCGCCGACCCCGAGATCGAGCCGGTCGCCCTGCCAGGACGAGCGGACCTGGGCGCCGCCGGGAATGTGGCCGGCGAGCTTGCCGATATTGGCGCCGATGCGGCGCTTGGCCTCCTCGGCGCCGAGGCGGTGGGGGAGGTCGACGGTGATCGGGCCGCTCATCGGCCCAATCTAGGGTCCGCACTCGATACCGGCAATGGCCGGGATCGCCCGGAGAAGGCCGCCGGCAAGGAGGGCGGCGCAGGCCGGGCTGGTTGCCCGGACCAGCCGTCAGGCGCTGTAGGTCGTGCAGTTGCGCGGCGTTGCGTTGCCGTTGTTGGTGATCGCCTGATTGGTCCGCTGGCGCACGTTGAACGCGCTTTCGTAGCGGATCGTGCGCGGCCCGAAGATCGAGTTCGAGACGAGCGGCTGATAATCGTAGACGACCTCGACCAGCATGATCGCGGTGCCGGAGGAAGCGGCGATCTGGTTGCCCGCCGGGCCGACCGCCTGCAGCGAGGCGTTGGTCTGGCCGGTGCCCTGCGGGCCGTAGCTCGACGAGACGACCTTGGCGCCGTCGCAGCGCTGCCAGCGGATCCACTGGCCGGTGCTGGCGCCGCCGGTGCCCGCGGTGTTGGGCTCGATGCTGGACAGGATGATGCGGCCGTTCTGGCGGAAGCGGATGCTGTCGCCGGTCATCTTGGCGCCGGTCAAAAGCTCGATGACATTGGCCTCGTCGATGCTGTCGCGCACCCGGGCGGCATTGTCCGACGCGATCATCGCGATGTTGCTGACGCGCAGATGCGCCATCGCCAGGTTCGCGGTCTCGAGGCCGACCAGCCCGAGGGTGACCAGCACCGGCAGCGACATCGCGAACTCGACCAAGGCGAGGCCGCTCTGGCAATCGCGCAGCCGCGCGGCGAACGAATGAGTGGGAGCGGTCTTCAGCATATCACGCTCGTCGTGTTGTTGCGGCCGGCATAGGGCTGGTTGCGGAGCACCGTGTTCTGCCTGACCGTGACGTTGTTGTTCCAGCCGAGGAAGGTGCCGAGCGGAACGATATGGGGATAGGTCATCGTCACCTCGAAATAGACGACGTCCTCCGCCCCGCCGAGGCCGCCGCGGCCGCGGTCGAGATCGTAGGTGCCGTTGCCGTTCGCGTCCTGGAAGCAGTCGCCTGTATTGTAGGTGCCGAGCGGCGTCGTATCCTGGGTGATCGTCTCGGGGACGTTGACCCCGGAGAATTCGGAATAGGAGCGGGTCGTCGTCGTGATCGTCGCGTTGCGCGAGAAATCGCGCAGCCGGTTCTGGACGTGGGTCTGGATGGTCGAGGTCGAGACGCCGCCCACCGTCGCCATCCGCGCGGCCTCGTGGAGCGCGCCCTGGACGATCGAGGTCACATAGGAGCGGTAGCCGAGGTCGAGCGTGCCGAGCAGCAGCAGCGAGAGCACCGGCACGACGAGCGCGAACTCGACGATGGTGGCGCCGCGCGCGTCGCGGCCGAGCGCGCGAAGGTGCTTGCCCCGGCTCATTGGGTCAGCCTCAGCGCGCCGATATTGTTGCCGATCTCGCGGAACTTGGCGATCAGCGCGTCGCGGTCGTTGATCGTCGCCGCCTGGTTGGCGTTGCTGGCGCAATTGGTCATGTCGGTCGTCAGCGTGGTGCCGAAGGCGATCACCCAGATCGAGATGTTGAGGCTCTTGGCGGCGTTGCAGATCATCCGGAAGCGCTGCAGGTGGCGCCCGTTCAGCTCGCTCTCGGACGGGCTCGACTGCCCGCTGATCCGCTGGTCGTTCCGCTCGATCCCATAAGCGGTATAGATGTTGGGATCGGTGTCCATCTGGCCGTCGGTCATGAAGATGATGTGACGGGCGACCGGCATCGAGGCATAGGTGTCGGGGCTGTCGGCGAAGATGCCGCCGCTCGACAGCAGGCGCGCGCCCCAGATCATGCCGATGTCGTGATAGGTGTTGCCGGTCGGAGTCAGCGTGTTGACGTAGGCCTGCATGTCGCCGCGGACCATCGCCGCCAGCCGCCGTGCCGCGGCCGGGCAGGGGGCGCTGGATTGGCTGTAATTGAAGGTTCCGTAGCGCCCATATTCGATCTGCGGGAACATCGGCCGCCAGCGCGTGTCGTCGTTGTTCGGAATGAGGTTGATGTTGAGATCGTAGGCCGTCGCCGGGATGGAAAGATCCGCGGGCGTCGTCGAGGTGATCAGCGACGGGTCGGCCTGGTCGCGCTCCTCGATGCAGCCGTTCCAGGTCGCGTTCGAATTGGTCTCGCCGGTCGCGTTCTGGGCGATTTCCAGCGGGTCCCAGGTGCCGGACGTCGAGGATTGGCCGTCATCGTCGGTCGCGATCGCGACGGCGCTGCCCATCTTGTAATTGCTGACGTTGACCGACTCGGCCCGGTAGGTCCAGCCGCCCGACGTGTAATAGACGCTGGTCTGGTAGGTGGTGTCGGTCTCGACGTAGCGGCGCCGGCAGGAGCGGCTGGTGCCGCTCGTGTCGGACGCGCCCGACCAGCCCCAGTCGGTGCCGGCGGATTCGTCGTTCGAGAAGGCGCGGCTCCAGCTCGCCGTCGGCGGCGGCCCGCCGCCGGTGGTGGCGCTCGGGCTGAAGCCCGAGAAGCTGACGTTGCGGCCATATTTGTCGCAGTCCGACTGCGAGATCGAGCTGCCGTAGATCTGGACGACCGGCGGCTCGGGCGGCTGCGGCACGGCCGTATAGACCGTGTGCGGCTGATCGTAATTGGCGACCCGCGCCTGGTAGGTGACGTTGTCGGCGATATAGGCGGGATTGACGTCGCGGATCAGCGTGCCGACGTTGACCGTGGTCGAATAGGGCACGATGCCGTAGCGCAGCCTGAGCCCGTTCGATTCGAGCTGGGTTTGGATCGGCGCCAGCTCGTCGTAGAGCGCCATCACCGCGTCGCGCAGCGCGACGATCTTCTGGGTGCCGTTGAGGCTGTCGGCCATCGAGCCGGTGACGTCGAGCACCAGCATCACGTCGGTGTTGACGAAGTTGAGCGAGGCGTCGCAGGTCACGTTCAAGGGCAGGGTGGTGAAGCCGAACAGCCGCATGATCGAGGTCGGGATGCGGGTCGAGGCGGTCACCCGGACGGTGCCCGAGGTCGGCCGGGTCACCACCGGGGTGAAGCTTTCGGTCTGGTAGAGGTTCTGGCGGAAGTTGAAGTTGAAGAAGCGGGTCGCCTCGTTGGTGACGGTCGAGCTGAGCTGGTCGTTGGTCATCACCCGGCGGCCGGCGAGCGCGGCGGCGTCGCAGGCGCTCTGGAGGCGGGTCTTGGCCATGTAGGCGCGGCTCATGTCGACGCCCGAGCCGATCATCCCGGCGAGCGGCACCAGAGCGGCGCCGACGATCGCCAGCGTGTTGCCCCTGGCGTCGCGCGCCAGCCGGGCGAGGAAGCCCCGGCGGCGATGAGGCGAGACGGCGGCGCCGCCGCCATGTCCATTGAGCATTCCGGTCCTCCAAGGCCTTTTGCGGCTCTTTCGAAGAGGTCCTTTGCCCGATTAAGACTAAAGCCGGCTCAAGGGGTCTGGTTAGCGGGGCGTTAGCCACGATCGCATTTTCGCTCTCGCCCAATCCGGGCCGGCTGCTATCGTCGCGGCGATGCGGGTTCCACCTGTCCCGGCCGCGGCGCTGGCCGCTTTCCTCCTCGTCGCGCCCGCCCCGGGGCGCGCGCAGGAGCTGCCCGTCGGCCAGTCCGAGGCCGACTACCAGGCCTGGCTCGCGGCCAATCCCGGCAATCGCGGGCAGGTGCTCTCGTTCGAGGCCTGGCAGCAGGCGGCCGGGGTCGGCGGCGTGCTTCCCACCTACCAGCTGATCCGCACCGCCAGCATGTGGCGCGAATGCGGCGGGGCGCCGTTCGAGATCCCGCCGTTCCGGCTCTGGCCCGGAATGGCGGCGACGCTCCGCTTCATCCGCGACCAGGTCCGGCCCGCAATCGGCCCGCTCGAGGCGGTCTCGGGCTACCGCAACCCGGCGCTGAACCAGTGCGCGCGCGGCTCGGAGCGGAGCGCCCATCTCGATTTCTTCGCGCTCGACCTCGTCCCGCTCCAGCCGACCACGCGGCGGCAATTGTTCGAACGCCTCTGCCCGATGCACGCGCGCGCGGGGCCCGCGGCCGGCGCCGGGCTCGGCTTCTACAGCTTCACCCGCTTCCATATCGACACGCGCAGCTTCCGCCGCTGGGGCGGCGCCGGCCCGCAGGGCAATGAGAGCCCCTGCGCGGTGCTGGAGCGCGGCGAGGATCCCGAGGCGCCGCCGCTGCCGCGGCCCGAGCCGGCGGTCATGCCGGCGCCGCAGCCGCAGCCGCCGCAGCAGCCGCCCGCGCAGCCGACCCCGCCGCAGCCCCGGTCCCGATAGCCGCCCCGGCCGCAAGCTGGAAACCGGGCCGCCCTTCCCCCTCCTCTGGGGAGGAAGGGAGGAGGGCGAGGCGCCCATCGCGACACCCCTTCCTTCGGCCCCGGGCCCTCCCGGTCGCGAAGCCCGGCAGGCCGCGTGTCTTATAAGACAGGTCTCTTATAAGACACTTTGGTTTCGCCCGGTCGACGCTTCCGGGCGGCGAGACGCGCGCGGAGGATGGAGGGCGTCCTCGCGCCGGCGAAACGGGGAGAAGGGACGCAAGGGCCCTAGAACGGCAGCTCGGTCCGCGGCAGCCGGCGCGCGTTCGCCGCCGGATCCTCGGGCTCGGCGAAGGTCGCGAGGCTGCCGGGCGGGACCGCCGAAAGATCGATCCCGCCTTCCGATTCCACGTCCGCGAAGCCCGCGCCCGCTGCGACGACATTGGTGCGGATCATGCCCATCGCCGGCCCCGCATCGACCGTCACCGCCGCCCCCAGCGGCAGCAGCGGCGCGCCATAATTGACGCGCAGGCGCTGGCCGGCATTGGCGACCACCCTCAGCGGGCTGAAGTGGAAGGCGATCGCGCGCGACACCGCCAGCGACAGCTCGCGCTGGAGCCGCGCATAGGTCGCGCCGTCGCTCTGGCCCTGGCGGTAGGAGACGCCGCCGGCATCGAGCCGCTCACCGAACGTCACATTCTTGATCGCCGAACCGCCGAAGCTCGTCCCGCCGCGCCCGGCCAGCGAGAATTCCACCGTCAGCGTCGCCGTGTCGGCGGCGCGGTCGAAGCTGGCGGCGCTGACCGAATTGCTCGTGACGCCGACGTCCGACACGCGCCCGTTCAGCACCAGCGCGCCGCGCGTCCCGGGGGGCACCACCGTCACCCGCCCCGACGCCGCGAGCGCCGCGACGATCGAATTGCGCAGGGCCGGGAAATGGCTGACGCAATCCCGCACCAGCTCGGTCCGCCACTGCCGCGCCCAGGCCAGGGTGGCGCGACTCGCGGCGGCATAGCCGTAAGCGTCGGCCGCGACCGCGCCGCGGCGATCGTAGACGAGCGCCTCGCTGCCCGAAGTGACCGCGTAGAGCGTGCAGCTCTGCTGGCTGGTGAAGTCGCCGATGGCGACGCGCACCGGCGCGTCCTCGGCGATCGCGGGCGCGGCGGCGAGCGCCAGGCCGGCCGCGGCGAGCCTGGCCGGAGTCACGGCCGCCCGCCGCGCCGGTTGCCGGTCGCCTGCGTCTGCGCCGGCCGCACGATCGCGCCCACGGCGAGCGGCGCCGCCATCGGCCCGTTTGCGACGGCGCGGGAGAAGCGCGCCTGCACCTCGGTGACCCGGATGTCGCCGAGCCGCATGCCGTCGACCATGATCATGCGGCCGGTGCCCGGATCGGGCACCGCCGTGCTCGGCCCGTAGACCGACATGATCGCGCCCTGCGTCACCGTGCCCTCGCCGTAATTGAGCAGGATCGATCCGTCGGGCTGCAGCGCCAGGATCTGGATCGGATAGATGGTCGTCACCAGGCTCGCGGCGATGCGGTCGGCCGCCAGGCGCAGCATCGCCGCGACGTCGACACTGTCGTCGCCGGTGCACGAGGCCGCCGACTGGCCCGTCTGATTGATCCGCGACGCATAGCGCGCCTCGTTGGTCGCCGCGTCGAGGATCTGGATGTCGACCGCGATCGAGGCCGCCATGCGCGAGCAGCGCACGTTGCTGTTGCGGCCGCCGATCAAATTGGCGACGAAGGTCGAGCCGAAGTCCGCGCGGCGGCCCGCCGAAGCGGTCGTGATCGTCGCCTCGATCAGATAGTCGGCGCCCTCGAAGCCGCCGGAGCGGCCGGGCCGGTTGGTGGTCACCAGCCCGCTGGCCGCGTCGCGCTGCTCCATCAGCGCGGCGGCGAAGGACCGGTCCATCACCCGGAATTTGGCGGTCGACACGATCGCCGTCTGCAGCATTCGGCTGAACGCCGGCCCTTGTCCGGTATTGGCCAAATCTTCGAGCCGGCGCAGGGCCACGATCGGCAATCGCGGCTGCGACGTCGCGCCCTGCCGGTTCTGCGCCGAGGCCGGACTGAAGAGCGCGGCCACCAGGCCGAGCACGACAAGATGCAATAGCAGCTTCATTGAGCCCCCCGAACGACGACGAAACGAATCGAATCCCCAAGTCTTCTTATGTCCATTCCAAGATGTCATCAATACGCGCTCATGGTCCAAATCGGACTTCGAATAGTGGCACCGCCCGACTTTATGCCTCCACATCAATGAATTGGCGAACGCTACGATTCATCGATGCAAGATCTTCGCGGGCATCGGCGGCGCGCCCCTGCACGCGCTCCGCCCCCCGCCAGGCGCCCTCGCTTCGGAAGCTGGCCGACAGCCCGGCAGGGCCCTGCGCGCCGCCTTCGCGTTTTCGAGGGCGCAATTGCGGCCGTTTTCCCGCCATGGCCGTTATCCCATGCGTCGCCCCGCGCATCGCGCACGACGAATGCCAAAAGGAGGCACGCATGACTGTCGCCACCATTCTCCTTATCGCCGCTTTGGTCTGTTTCTTGCTGGCCGCGTTCGGCTTCGTCGTCGCCCGCCTCAACCTGATCGCGGCGGGCCTGGCCTGCGCCGTGGCCTCGGTCCTGGTCGGAAGCTACGGCCTGGGCTGAGTTCGAGGCCGCCGCGCCGGCGCCTCGCCCGGTTGGCACCCCCCGCCGCCCCTGCTAGGGCGCGCGTCCAATGACCGACCTCAGCAGAATCCGCAATTTTTCCATCATCGCCCATATCGACCATGGCAAGTCGACGCTCGCCGACCGGCTGATCCAGGCGACGGGCGGGCTGACCGCGCGCGAGATGACCAAGGGCCAGGTGCTCGACAATATGGAGCTGGAGCAGGAGCGCGGGATCACGATCAAGGCGCAGACGGTGCGGCTCGACTACAAGGCGCGCGACGGCGCCGATTATGTGCTCAACCTGATGGACACGCCCGGCCATGTCGATTTCGCCTATGAGGTGAGCCGCAGCCTCGCCGCCTGCGAGGGCGCCCTGCTGGTGGTCGACGCCGCCCAGGGGGTCGAGGCGCAGACGCTCGCCAACGTCTATCAAAGCATCGAGCACGACCATGAGATCGTGCCGGTGATCAACAAGATCGACCTCCCCGCCGCCGACGTCCCCCGCGTCCGCAAGGAGATCGAGGACATTATCGGCCTCCCCGCCGGCGCCGAGGACGGGACCGGGGCGGTGCTGACCAGCGCCAAGACCGGCGCGGGCGTGGACGAAGTGCTGGAAGCGATCGTGACGCGGATCCCGCCGCCCAAAGGCGATGCCGCCGCGCCCCTGAAGGCGATGCTGGTCGACAGCTGGTACGACCCCTATCTCGGCGTCGTCATCCTCATCCGCGTGATCGACGGCGCGGTCAGGAAGGGCCAGCAGATCGCCTTCATGGCCGCCGGCACCACCCACCTCGTCGACCGCGTCGGCGTGTTCCGGCCCAAGATCGAGACCATGGCCCAATTGGGCCCGGGCGAGATCGGCTTCATCACCGCCCAGATCAAGGACGTCGCCGAGACCCGCGTCGGCGACACCATCACCGACGCGCGCAAGCCCGCGGGCGCGGCGCTGCCCGGCTTCCGCCAGGTCCAGCCGGTCGTCTTCTGCGGCCTCTTCCCCGCCGACGCCAACGATTTCGAGAAATTGCGCGACAGCCTCGCCAAGCTCCGCCTCAACGACGCCAGCTTCAGCTTCGAGATGGAGACCTCGGCGGCCTTGGGCTTCGGCTTCCGCTGCGGCTTCCTCGGCCTCCTCCACCTCGAGATCATCCAGGAGCGCCTGACCCGCGAATACGACCTCGACCTCATCACCACCGCGCCGAGCGTGATCTACCGCGTCCACCTGACCAGGGGGAGGGAGGCGGCGGCGTCGACGGGCTCGGCCCGCAAGGTGGAGGTGGACTCGGCCGGGCTCGACGTGATCGAGATCCACAACCCCGCCGACTGGCCCGACCCCAACCGGATCGCGACGATCGAGGAGCCCTGGATCGAGGCCACCGTCTACGTGCCCGACGCCTATTTGGGCGCGATCCTCAAGCTCTGCCAGGACCGGCGCGGCATCCAGAAGAATCTGACCTACGTCGCCGGCCGCGCCCAGCTCACCTACGAGCTGCCCTTGAACGAGGTCGTGTTCGATTTCTACGACCGGCTGAAGTCGATCAGCCGCGGCTATGCGAGCTTCGACTATCACCAGATCGGCCACCGCGAGGGCGACCTCGTCAAGATGAACATCCTCGTCAACGGCGAGCCGGTCGACGCGCTCAGCATGATCGTCCACCGCGCCGCCGCCGAGGCGCGCGGGCGGCAATTGTGCGAGCGGCTCAAGGATTTGATCCCCAGACACTTGTTCAAGATTCCCATTCAGGCCGCCATCGGTGGCAAGGTCATTGCCAGGGAGACCATCGCCGCCTTGCGCAAGGACGTCACCGCCAAGTGCTACGGCGGCGACATCACCCGAAAGAGGAAGCTGCTCGACAAGCAAAAAGAGGGGAAGAAGAGAATGAGAGAGTATGGCTCTGTAAGCATTCCGCAGGAAGCTTTCATAGCCGCACTCCGAATGGGCGAAGAATGAGCAACGGATGCGGGACGTGCGAGCACGGGCAGCACGGGGTGCTGATCGAGCGCAGCGCGGGTGCCGTTTCCATTCCGCAGGAGGCGTTCATTGCGGCGCTGCGGATGGGGGAGGAATAGCGCCCGCCCCGCCGGAGCGCGCGCTTTGCAAAGCCGGAGCCTTGGCCTAGTTTGGCGTGATGAAGGCGCGCTCCCCCATCGTGTCGGAATTCGAGACGCCCGAACAAGCCGAAGCTTACGAACGCTGGCTGCAGGAGAAGGTCGCGAAGGCGCTGGCCGATCCGCGCCCGCCCGTGCCGCATGATGAGGTGGTGACGGAAATCCGGGCGATCATCGCGAAGGCGAAGCGCCGTAAGGCGTGCTGACCCTCGTCTGGCGCGCCAGCGCGGTCGACGATGTCGACACGATTATCGGCTATATCAAGGATGCAGCGGTCCAATGCTAATGGGTTAGCAGCGAAGGAGGGAGCGGGCGTTCGAGGAGGGCGGCGGGAACGCGGCGGCGGCCCTTTGCTTTCGGGGTGGTGGGGAAGATGGGCTCGGCGGTCGATGCGGGGCATCGACCCAGGCGGGTTCAGGGGAAGAAGAGGATGCGAGAGTATTGGAGCGTGCCCATCCCGCAGGAGGCGTTTATCGCGGCGTTGAGGATGGGGGAGGAATAGCCTTCCTTTTTCCGCTTGCCGGATAAGCATGAAATGAGCGCCGACCGTTGATGCGGGGCCTCGAGGAAGCCGCACTCATCGGAAAAAGCGAATGTGGAATGCGATGGCCGAGCCTAGGCTCGAAGCTCCCTGCGGCGCTGGAAGATCGCGAGGCGGAGGGGGTCGGCAAGCAGCCCTGTGCCAAACACATAGGCAATATGCTGCCGGCAATGGGCTTCGACCGGGCGCCAGCCGTCCTCTGTGTCTTCCCCTAAGGCCGACGTTCCCAAGACCAGGGCCCGCAGGATCGACCGGATCGCAAATGCGGCGAACCGCCCTTCCTCGGGCGAGAGTTGCGGCACCAATTCTTCGAGCACCTTGCGGAAATAGACCCGGTGCAGGATCTCGTCGGTCTCGTGATATTGGGCGAATTCGCGGACCGGCTCCGCCAGCCGCTCCTCCGCCATCAGCCGGGGAACGGTGCCGAAATCGATCTCCGCGAAAATGACGACCAGGAGCTTGGCGAGCTCGGCATGCGCGGGATGCGCCGCCGCCAACCGATCGAGCATCAGGCCGAGCGCAGGCGTTTCCCAGCGAGCCGGCCGGCTTTCGGCCTGCTCCAGCGACCTTAGCAGCCGGTAGGCGCGCCGCGAATGGCCGACCTCCTGGGCCGCCACCGAGCCGGCTCCAACCTCCAGATCGGGCGAAAAGCTGTAGGGCGTGCCGCCCTCGATCATCCCGCATATGTCGGTGACCAGGCCGCGCTCGATCCAGATCAGGAATTCGAGGAAGCCGAAGATCGCGTCGAGATCCGCGGCGCGGACGGCGGCCGGCTCGCCTCGCAAAGCCTCGCCGTAATAGAGATAGAAATCGATGAATGCGGCGGCCGGATATGGCTCGACCACCGGCTGCGCGGCCAGCCAATCCCGCGTCCGCGTCGCATAGATGAAAGAATAAGCCGGCTTATCCATGGCAACCGCCTCCAACTCGGACGAATCGCCCGATAGCATCATCGATCCTAGAAGATATCGCCTAGGGGAAGAGAAGAACATTTTCGATTTCGAAGTCGGGGCGAGACGATCTTGACTCGCAATTGCCGCCGAGCCATCAATCAATCAGGGCCGGACGCCCTCAAAAAGGGGGCGCAATGGAAGCGCAGCACGGAAAGCGGCTGCTTGTAGTCGGGGCCGGGCCCAAGGCCGCAGCGATCGCCGCGAAAAGCCACATCCTCAGAGAACTAGAGCAGGATGCGCCCGAGGTCTGGGTCCTCGAACAGACGGATATTTGCGCGAACTGGACGGGGGAACACGGCTTCACCAATGGCAAGGCTACGCTCGGCACGCCGCCGGAGAAGGACATCGGCTTTCCCTATATGATAGACAAGGAACCCGAGGTCACCAAAGCCATCTTCTCGCGGTTCTCGTGGGGCAGCTACAAGAATTTCGAGCAGAGGACTTTCGGCGAATGGATCGATCGCGGCCGACCGCATCCCACCCACGAGAATTGGGCCGATTACATTACGCGAGTCATCAACCAGACGGCAGAAAATAGGGTCATATTCGGAAGCTGCGATAAGCTGGAAATCGATGGCGATGAATGGATAGTCCACATCAAGGACGACGGCGACGAGATAAGGAAGGAGCGGTTTTCCGGTGTGGTGATCACCGGACCGGGCACCTGCAAGCGCCCACCTTTCAACCCACCGGCCAGTCGAATGATCCACTACGGGGATGATTTCTGGCAGAAGTGCGACCACAATTACATCAAACAGCATGTCAACAAGAAGAAGGACGCGCTGCCGATCATCGTCGTCGGTGGGGGTGAGACCGCGGCGGCGATCGTAAGCTACCTCGTCGACCAGTTCGACGCCGAGAATCCGCGTATCTACGTTCTCACGCGCTCCGGAGCGATCTTCTCGCGGGGGGAAGGCTATTATGAGAACCGCCGCTTCACCGAGGCGCTGGATTGGTGCGGCCTCCAGCCATCCGTTCGCAGGGAGGTGATTGATCGGGCGGATCGCGGCGTCTTTTCGGTCGAGGCGATGCGCAAGCTTTCACTTGCCCGCCGGGTTGAGCATCAGTGCCTGGAGGTCAAAGGAGTTCGCATCGAAGAAAGCCGAGTTGTGCTGAACCCGGACGAGACGGGCCTGGACTGCCAGATGCTGGTCTGGGCATTGGGCTTCGATCCGTTCTGGTTCATCAAGCTACTGCCGGACGACATCCAGGCGAGGTTCGACAAGCTGGTCAGGCAAAGGGTAGTCCGAAATCGCGAGGCACGGCGAAATCGGGAGATCGAAGCCTTGGTCGGCCACGATCTCAGCCTGCCCAAGAAGCTCGTTCCGGCAAAGCTCTATGTGCCGATGATTTCGGGATTCGCACAAGGCCCAGGGTTCCCCAATCTGAGCTGCCTCGGCGACCTTTCCGACCGAATCCTAGGCCGGCGCTAGGCTGGCTGTATCAACGTCCACGCTCTTATCCTCCGCCCCTTAGGGGAAGGGCAGGGCGAGGAACGTACGGCGATGGCCATTATTCTCGGAAGCCGACGCCCCACCCCCAATATCCCCCTTGGAAAGAGCGGCTTCGGCGCGCTCTCCAGCTGGATGTTGATACAGCCTAGCGCTCGGCCGACGCGGTCCTCGACTCCAGATAGCAGGTGATAGCCTCGCGCATCAAATCCTGCTTGGCACGTCCTTCATGGCGCGCAACGTCCGCCAACTCTATGTCCGTGGAAACCGGAATGAAGACGGTCCGCCAAGTGTGGACTTCCTCCGCCCTTCGATTCGCCTTACCCATTTCTTGCTCCAATCTGAATCAGTTGAACCCTCGTTAACGGCATTTGGTAAAGGCTAAGTTGTCAGCCTTTACCCAGCCAACGAGGTTTATGGCGGAGCAAGAAGGCGCCAGGATGAGGCAAGCTACACGGAGGCGCGCCGAACCCAGACGCTGTTGGACGCGGGCTTGTTCGAACCCCCAGCATTGCAGTCCTCCGTCCCTTTCCGCCCACTGCTTGATATTGGTACCGCAGTGCGGATTCGGCGGCAACACAATCTTTGCCTTGCGCCGCCCGGCAGGGGCAAGCGATCAACGCACGGGATCGCCGCGCGGTGCCCCGAGCAGGCGCGAGTCTAACGCATCCGCAAAACCACCGGCCTCAAGAGCGCCTCGGCCGCCGTTCAGTGCCGGCGCTGCCGCAGGCGCTCCGCCTCGGCCGCCGCGGTTATGCGGCGGACCGCTTTCATCTCGGCGCGAGCCCGCGCCTCGCGGGCCTCGTCGGGCGGGATGAAGGGCGGCCCTTCGGCAGGCTCAGGACAGGCTTAGCCCGGCTCTTCGCCTAAGCACGGCGGCCCCTTTCGGGCCGGCGCGCTTGGGCTCGGCGGGCTGCGGCGCTACCTGCGGCGCCAGACGTACCAGCAGTGGCGGACGCGGTGGTGGTGGCGCCAGGTCCAGCGGCAGACGCGGTGGCGGTGGCGGTTGCGCCAGCCATGGTGGCGGCCGCGCTCCCAGCCGCGGTGGCGGCCGCTGTCGTCGCGCGCGTCGCGGTCGTGGCGCTCATATTGGTCGCCGCGATGGCCCTGGGCGGCGGCCGGGGCGGCCGGCAGCGCGAAGCCCGAAATCACGATCGCCGCCGCGGCGGCCAGCTTGAAGATACTCATGGCGAAGATACTCCTTGCGACACGTTTCCCTGTCGGCGGAGGGTAACGAACGACGGGTCGTTTCGTGCCAAGAAGCCCCTCCACCAGCTTCGCCGCTCCCCCTCCCCTGCAAAGGCAGGGGAGGATTAATCGAGGCGGACCGCGCGCCAGCCGGAATCGGCGCCGGCGATGGCGGCGTCGGCGATGGTGCCGGCGAAGGCGCGGCCGCCGGCGGTGAAGCGGAAGCTCGTGCCGCGCAGCACGCCGCCCTCGAGCGCGAGCACGCGGCCGCCGCCGCTCATCGTCCCGGTCACGTCCTGGAAGCGCTGCTCCAGCTCCAGCGCCCATATCGTGCCGTCCGCCTCGGTCATGGTCCAGCGGCCGCCGGCCACCGCCGGCACAAGCCAGAGGAAGATGCGGCGGCCGTCATGGGTCTCGGCGGCCTCGGGGCGCCAGTCGCCCATGTCGAAGGCGTGGCTGACGATGCGCGCGCCGGGGCGAAGCTCGGTGAGGAGGCGCGGGCGCAGCGCGAGGTTGATCCGGGGCAAGAGGTAGAGCGCGATCACGTCGGCGTCCCAGATCGGGGTCGCGAACAGGTCCTGGCGGCGGAAGCGCACCCGCGCCTCGAGGCCGGCGATTCGGGCGGCGGCGCGCGCCTCCTCGATCCGCAGGGGATCGAGGTCGACGCCGAGCGCGCGAGCGCCGCGCCGGGCGGCGGCCACCGCGATCCGGCCGTCGCCGCAGCCGAGGTCGATCAGGTAGTCGCTCGCGCCGATCCGGGCGAGGTCGAGCATCTTTTCGACCAGAGCGTGCGGGGTCGGCACGAACGGCACGTCGTAATCGGGCGCGTCGAACGCCGCCAGCAGCGGCAGCGCCGCGGCGGCGAAGATGTGGCGCCTGGTGAGGTCCATCGCGCGACCATAGCTTGCATCGCCGCGCCGCCAAGGCCATTTGCCCGGCCATGGCTACCCCTCCCCTCAAGGCCGCGATCATCCCGGTGACGCCGCTGCGGCAGAATTGCTGCCTGATCTGGTGCACCGAAACGATGAAGGGCGCGTTCACCGATCCCGGCGGCGACCTTCCCCGGCTGAAGGCGGCGGCGCTCGACCAGGGCGTGACGATCGAGAAGATCCTGCTGACCCACGGCCATATCGACCATTGCGGATCGGCCAAGATCCTGGCGGACGAGCTCGGCGTGAAGATCGAGGGGCCGCACGAGGCCGACCGCTTCTGGATCTCCCGGCTCGAGGATGACGGCCGCGCCTACGGGATCACCGGCAAGGTCTTCGAAAGCGACCGCTGGCTGGTCGACGGCGATCGGGTCACGGTCGGCAATCTCAGCTTCGACGTCTACCACTGCCCGGGCCACACGCCCGGCCATGTCGTCTTCCACCATCCCGCCTCGAAGCTCGCGATCGTCGGCGACGTCCTGTTCCAGGGCTCGATCGGGCGGACCGACTTTCCGATGGGCAACCACCAGGACCTGATCGACGCGATCACCGGCCGGCTCTGGCCCTTGGGCGACGACACCGCCTTCGTCCCCGGCCACGGCCCGATGAGCACCTTCGGCCAGGAGCGCCGCACCAACCCGTTCGTCGCCGACAGGGTGCTGGCGCGGGCCTAGGCGCTGCGGCCGGGGCCGATCATGATCTCGCGCGGCTGCTCCGCGGGCGGCTGGAGATAGACGTAGCTCAGCGCCCAGCCGGCGAGGCCGAGGAGGAGCAGCCAGCTCATCCCGATGCCGCCGACCCGAAGCCAGTTGGCGCCGGGCCGGTCCATCCCGAAGGCGTGGAGGAGGCGGGCGAGGATGAAGGCGATCGCGGCGCCCCAGAGGATGCGCCGGTCCCCGCCGGCGAGCTCGAGGAGGCCGAGCAGGATGATGAAGATCGGCATGTTCTCGGCATAGTTGGAATGGGCGCGCATCCGCCGCAGCAGGATTTCGTTGCCGCCGTCGCCGAAGCCGATCTTGAGCGGGCGTCGAAGCCGGCTGACCCGCACGCTGAGCCAGATGTGGAGGATCGCGGCGGCGCCGGCGAGCGTCAATGTGATCGGCAGGATCATCTCTATATCCCCTCTCTCGTTCAAGGGAATCGCACGCGCCCGCCCGGCTTGCAACCGCTCCCGAATGCGCTATAGGCGGCTCCCTTCACGCGAAAGCATCGGGCCGCGAGGCCAGCGGCCCGCCGGCCGCTGATCCGTTTTCCGAAGCTTTTCGCCGAACCGGAACCACGAAGACAGGTGCCAAGATGGCCGTCCCCAAGAGAAAAACCTCGCCCTCCAAGCGCAACATGCGGCGCAGCCACGACGCGCTGAAGCCGACCCAGTACCAGGAATGCCCCAATTGCGGCGAGCTCAAGCTGCCCCATAATGTCTGCCCCAGCTGCGGCCATTATAAGGGGCGTGAAATCGTGAAGACCGAGGCGTAAGACAGCACCGTTTCACCACGGGAGACCGCCAGAGTGGGTAGCGCGCCGCGGATCGCAATCGACGCGATGGGTGGCGATGGCGGCCCGGCGGTGATGGTCGCCGGCGCCGCCATCGCCTTCGACCGGCGCGACGACCTCTCCTTCCTCCTGTTCGGCGACAAGGACGCGATCGGCGCCGAGCTCGCCCGCCATCCCCGCCTCGCGCCGGTCGCCGAGATCGTCCATTGCGCCGACGCCATCGCCGGCGACGAGCGGCCGAGCCAGGCGATCCGCCGCGCCAAGACGACCTCGATGGGCCAGGCGATCGCGGCGGTGAAGGAGGGCGCGGCGCAGGCGACGGTCTCCGGCGGCAATACCGGCGCGCTGATGGCGATGGCCAAGCTCGCCTTGCGGACCATGCCCGGCATCCACCGGCCGGCGCTGGCGGCCTTGCTGCCGACCCTGGGCGAGAACGACACGGTCATGCTCGACCTCGGCGCCAATACCGAGTGCGACGTCGACAATCTCGTCCAGTTCGCGGTGATGGGCGCGGCCTACGCCCGGATCGCGCTCGAGCTCGACCGGCCGAGCGTGCAGCTGCTCAACATCGGCACCGAGGAACTGAAGGGCACCGAGGAATTGAAGGCGGCCGCCGCGATCCTGCGCGGCTCCGAGCATCTCCATCTGCGCTTCGACGGCTTCATCGAGGGCGACAAGCTCTCGCGCGGCGACACCGACGTGATCGTTACCGACGGCTTTTCCGGCAATATCGCGCTGAAGTCGCTCGAGGGCACCGCCCGGTTCGTGACCGACCTGCTCAGGCGCGCCTTCACCTCGTCGGCGCGCTCGAAGATCGGCTTTCTGATCTCGCGCCCGGCGACCGAATTGCTGCGCCACCATCTCGACCCCAACAACCATAATGGGGCCGTCTTCCTCGGCCTGAACGGCCTCGTCGTGAAGAGCCATGGCAGCGCCACCGACAAGGGCGTCGCCAATGCGATCCGCCTCGCCGGGCGGATGGTGCGCGAGGACATCACCCGCAAGATCGCCGAGGATCTCGCCCACGTCTCGGCCAAGAGCGCCGAATTGCAGGCGGCGAAATGAGGCGCTCCCTTATCGTCGGCACCGGCGCCGCGCTGCCGCCGCGGCGGGTCACCAACGCCGAGCTGGCGGAGCGGATCGACACCACCCACGAATGGATCGTCGAGCGCACCGGCATCGAGGCGCGCCACATCGCCGCCGACGGCGAGACCACGGCGACGCTGGCGACCGAGGCGGCGCGAAAGGCGCTCGCGGCGGCCGGCGTCGAAGCGCGGCAGATCGGCCTGATCGTGCTCGCCACCGCGACCCCCGACCAGACCTTTCCGGCGAGCGCGACGCTCGTCCAGACCGCGCTCGGCATCGACGACTGCATCGCCTTCGACGTCGCCGCGGTCTGCACCGGCTTCCTCTACGCGCTCAGCGTCGCCGACAATATGCTCAAGGGCGGGATGGCCGAACATGCGCTGGTGATCGGCTCGGAAACGTTCAGCCGCATCCTCGACTGGGAGGATAGGGCGACCTGCGTCCTGTTCGGCGACGGCGCCGGCGCGGTCGTGCTCAGGGCCGAGGAGAGCGAGAGCGGCGACAAGGGCATCCTCGCCACCAGGCTCCACGCCGACGGGCGCCACAACGAATTGCTCTTCGTCGACGGCGGAGTCTCGACCACCGGCACCGTCGGCAAGCTCCGGATGAAGGGCAAGGAAGTATTCCGCCACGCCGTCGTCAACCTCGCCGAGGTGCTCGGCGAAACCCTCGAAGCGGCCGGGCACCGGGTCGAGGAGATCGACTGGGTGGTCCCCCACCAGGCCAACAAGCGCATCCTCGACGCGACCGCGAAGAAGCTCGGCCTCGATCCCGCCAAGGTGATCGTCACCGTCGACCAGCACGCCAACACGTCCGCGGCCTCGGTTCCGCTCGCGCTCGACGTCGCCGTCAGGGACGGGCGGATCCGGCCCGGCGACCTCGTCATGCTCGAGGCGATGGGCGGCGGCTTCACCTGGGGAGCGGCCCTTGTCCGTTACTGACCGGCGCTCCGTATTTCGGCGGCAAATCGGACCCAATGTCCGATTGTGCTTGCGCCAATCCGCGATTAATGTTCATCTTTCTCGATTGAGGGGGACTATTCGATGGCCGACGCTGGCACGATCAGGAAACCGTCCGTGGGCACGCTGACCCGGGCGGACCTCGCCGATATCGTTCATCGCGAGATCGGCCTGTCGCGCGCCGAATCCGCGGGCATCGTCGAGGGCATCCTCCACCATATGTGCGCGGCGCTCGCCGACGGCCAGAACGTCAAGATATCGGGCTTCGGCAGCTTCATCCTGCGCGACAAGGGCGAGCGGATCGGCCGCAATCCCAAGACCGGCGTCGAAGTGCCGATCGCGCCCAGGCGCGTGCTCACCTTCCGCGCCAGCCAGATCATGCGCGAGCGGATCGCCCGCGCCGGCTGAGCCGCATGGCCGCCGAACCTCAACGCAAGAGCGACCTCGCCTTCCGGACGATCGGTGAGCTTTCCGCCGACCTCGGCGTGCCCCAGCACATATTGCGCTACTGGGAGACGCGCTTCCCGCAGCTGAAGCCGCTGCAGCGCGCCGGCAACCGCCGCTATTACCGGCCCGACGACGTCGCGCTCGCCAGGCGCATCCACCGCCTCTTGAACCAGGAAGGCTATACGATCCGCGGCGTCCAGCAATTGCTGCGCAAGGGCGACGGCGGCGCCGAGGAAGCCGCCCCCGCCCCGGCCGCGCCGACGCCCGCCAACCAGCATCCCGCCTTCCCCGCCGAGCAGCTGCGCGCGATCCGCCGCACCCTGGCGGAGGCATTGGCGGAGAGCGATTCCTAACTCGTCATTCCGGCGAAAGCCGGAATCCATGAACACCGATTTTCCAGCCCTCCTTCGGTCGGAGTTGACTTCGATGTCGCGCGCCAATATGTTCTACAAATAGAGAAGATAAGGATGAACTATGGCAAGGGACACACTGGGACAGTCTGAGTTCGTTGTGCTCGGGGTCCTTGCGCGACGGGCGCGGGGCGCGCACGGGACGGCCTTGTTGGACGACCTCCTGGAGATCACAGGCAGAGAATGGAGTGTGGGGGCAATCTACACCACACTCGATCGATTGGAGAGGAAGGGATTCGTTTCCTCGGAATGGGGAGAGCCGACGCCGGAGCGAGGAGGCCGCCGAAAGCGAATTTATCAAGTCCGGGCGGCCGGACTGCGAGCGCTCCACAACACACATGAGCTGACAAGTGCGCTAGTGCCGCCCGAAGGTCTGGCGTGGCCCGCGGAGGCCTAGATGAACGACCCGGACGACATCAAAGATTTCTCTGGCTCGGGTAAGATCGACGTGACCGCACTTGAAGACGTAGAGCAGGGCGAGTGGCGAGTGATTGTCGATGGGGACACCAACATGCTCGTATTTGTCGACGACAAAGGAGAGCGAACCGAGGTCCGCGCAGCGACATTAGCCGACGTGCATGGCTTGGTCGCAATGCGCAATCATGGGGCACATGCCGCTGATGAAAGCACTATCGAAGTAAAAGCTGCGGCACCGCCGCTGGGCGAGACGCTCATTGCCATATTTTGCGGGCCGGCGATGAAGGAGGCGATACTCGGTGACTTAGCCGAGAAATTCGAGGAGCGGACGCGCGAACGCGGCGAGAAAAATGCCCGCATCTGGTATTGGTGGCAGGTCGCGCGCTCGTTCGGCCCGTTCGCATGGCGCTGGGGTCGGCGGGCGATGGAACTGGATGATCTTCGGCGACTCATCGGTTGGTAAGTTTCTAACGCGACACCGCCATCAACTCGCTCATCCTGAGTAGGGACTGAGCGAAGACGAAGGCCCGTATCGAAGGACCATTCGGAGGCTCCGTACGTCCTTCGATACGCCGTTTCGCCGGGCTCAACGGCTACTCAGGATGAGCGGGTTGGGTCAGGGACTCAGCCCTGCAGATCCCGCGGCCGGGTGAAGCGCGCGAGCGTGCCGCCGCTCGGGCCGGCGTCGCGCCAATGGTCGACCGGGAAGGCGATCTCGGCGAGGGCGCCGGTCGGGTATTTGGCGGCGATCTCGTCGCGCAGGGGGCCGGGGCGGCCGAGCAGCAAGGCGAGCCGCTCCAGGCCGGGATTGTGGCCGACGATGAGGAGGCTCTCGCAGCCGTCGTCGGCGGCGCGGACGAGGGCGAGCAGGGTCTCGGCGGTGGCGAGATAGACGCGCTCGTCATAGACCGGGGCGAGCGGGCCGCAGCTTTCGGCGAGGCCGTCGATCGTTTGCGTTACGCGGGCGGCGGGCGAGGCGAGGACGCAGTCCCAGGCGAGGCCGAGCCGGCGCATCTCGGCGCCGATCGCCCGGGCCGCCGCGCGGCCGCGCGCGTTGAGGGGTCGCTCGAAATCGGGCAGCGAGGGATCGTCCCAGCCCGATTTAGCGTGGCGCAGCAGCGTCAAGATCTTCATCGGCGGGCACGGTAGCCGATGGAAGGCGCAGGCGCACCCGCTCGATCGCCTCGGCGAGCGGCAGGCGGAGAACCCGGACGCCGGGCGGGAAGGCGGTCAAAAGCCGGCTCGGAGTCGCCGCGGAGAGGAGGACGAACACGCCCCGGTCGCCGGCGCCCCGGATCAGCCGGCCGAACGCCTGGGCCAGGCGGGCGCGCACCACCCGGTCGTCATAATCCATGCCGCCGCCGGCGGCGCGGCGGGCGGCGTGGAGCACGTCCGGACGCGGCCAGGGCACGCCTTCCATCACCACCAGCCGCAGCGAATGGCCGGGGACGTCGACGCCGTCGCGCAGGGCATCGGTGCCGAGCAAGGAGGCGCGCGGATCGTCGCGAAAGATATCCACAAGCGTGCCGGTGTCGATCGGATCGACATGCTGGGCGTAGAGCGGCAGCCCGGCGCGGGCGAGCCGGTCGGCGATGCGGGCATGGACGGCGCGCAGCCGCTGGATCGCGGTGAACAGGCCCAAAGTGCCGCCCTCGGCCGCCTCGATCAGCCGCGCATAGGCGCCGGCGAGGGCGGCGAGATCGCCCTTCCTGACGTCGGTGACGACCAGGACCTCGCTGTTGGCGGCATAGTCGAACGGGCTCGCCGCCTCGAAGCGGCCGGCGGCGGCCCCGAGATGGCGGGCGCCGGTGCGCGCCTCGGCATTGGCCCAATCGGGGCTGCCGCCGCGCAATGTGGCCGAGGTGACGAGCAGGCCGTGGGCGGGGGCGAGCACGGCCTCGGCGAGCGGCCGGGTGGGATCGAGCCAGTGGCGGTGGAGGCCGAGATCATATTCGCGGCCCTCGACCCGCTCGACGGCGAGCCAGTCGACGAAATCGGCGTCGGCCGGGCCGCCGATCCGGGCGGTGAGCGCGATCCAGGCCTGGAGCGTCTGCACCCGCCAGGAAAGGCCGCCGATCGCGCCCTCGACGCGGGCGCGCGCGGCCGCGTCGAGCCAGTCGGGCGCATCCTCGATCAGCGCCTCGAGCCTCTTGCCGAGCGCGACCAGCGGCCGCAGCAGGGTCTCGAGCGCCTCGAGCGCGGGCGCCGCGGCATCGACCAGGGCCGGATCGAGCTCGGCCATCTCGGTCTCGAGGCCGTAGCCGGCATCCTGGGCGGTGGCGCGGGCGTAGACGGTGCCGCGCACCGCCGCCAGCAGCGCCTCGATCGGCCCGAACGGCTGGCCTTCCGCGATCCGCTGCAGCCAGCCGTCGCCGGGCAACGCCGCCGCCATCTGCACCGCGCTGTCGAGCGCGAGCGCGCCGGCCTCGTCATAGGAGGCGACGTCCATCAGCCGCGCGGCGAGGCCGCGGCGGCGGCCGCGGGTGCGCCCCTCCGGGCCGACGATCCAGCGGCGCAGCTCGATCGCCTCCTGGCCGGTGAAGGCGGCGGCGAAGGTCGAATCGGCGGCGTCGAACAGATGATGGCCCTCGTCGAACACGATCCGGGTGGGGGGTTGCCCGCCGTCGCGGCCGCGCGCGGCGTTGACCATGACGAGCGCATGGTTGGCGATGACGAGGTCGGCGTCCTGGCTGGCGCGGGCCGAGCGCTCGATGAAGCAGCGCCGGTAATGCGGGCAGCCGGCATAGACGCATTCGCCGCGCCGGTCGGTCAAGGCGGTCGCGCCGGCGCGGCGGAAGAGCGAGGTCAGCCAGCCCGGCAAATCGCCGCCGACCATGTCGCCGTCCCTCGAATAAGCCGCCCAGCGGGCGACGAGATGGGCGAGGATCGCGGCGCGGCCGGCGAATCCGCCCTGGAGCGCGTCTTCGAGGTTGAGCAGGCAGAGATAATTCTCGCGGCCCTTGCGGATGACGATCTTCCTCTTCCGCTCGGCGGGATCGGGGAACAGGCGGGCGCCCTCGCGGTCCAGTTGCCGCTGCAGCGCCTTGGTGTAGGTCGAGATCCAGACCGCGCCGTCGGCCTGCTCGGCCCAGAGCGAGGCCGGGGCGAGATAGCCCAGGGTCTTGCCGATGCCCGTGCCGGCCTCGGCGAGCAGCAGATGGGGCCGGTCCTCGGCCGCGCGCGGCGCGAATATCTGGGCGGCGGCGGCGGCATAATCGCGCTGGCCCTGGCGGGTCTCGGCATCGCCGCCGACCAGCCGCTCCAGCCGGCCGGCGGTGGCGGCGAGGTCGAGGCGCACCGCGCGGGGCTGCGGCCGCCCGCCCGATTCCTCCCATTCCGGCAGCCGGGAGAACAGCCAGGGCTCGTCGCGCGCGGGCCTTTCGAGCCGCTCGGCGACCGCCCCCGCCCAGGGCCAGCGCAGTCGGGCGAGCGCCTGCGCCGAGGCCCAGGCGCCGGTCCGCTCCGGCCAGTCCGCCTCGAGCGTGGCCAGCAGCGTCGCCGCGGCTTCGCGCAGGAAGCCTGCGGCGCTGTCGTCGCCGGCCGGCTCCGCGAGACCGAGCGCGTGGGCGATGCCCCTCGGCGTCGGCACCGCGAAGCGGGCCGGATGGACGAAGGCGTAGAGCTCCAAAAGGTCGAGTCCGGAGAGGTCGGGATAGCCGAGCCGGTTGCCGACCAGCGGCGCGTTCAGCATGACCATCGGCGTCTCGGCCGCGCGCGCGATCGCCTCGCCGCGGCCGACCGGCTCGACCCGGCCGTCGGGCCAGGCGATCCAGATCCCGCCATGGGTTGCGTGCAGCGCCGGATAAGGCAATGAGGCCGCCATCCGCTTCACATGGCGCAAGCGGAACGAAAGGGCAACGATTGTCGGTCTCTCCGGAATTGCGCGCGGCGGCGATGGTCAGCAAGGCCTGGCCCTATGAAGAAGCGCGCAAGCTCCTGAAGCGCTATCCCGACGGACCCGGCGACAAGGCGATCCTGTTCGAGACCGGCTACGGCCCGTCGGGCCTGCCGCATCTGGGGACGTTCCAGGAGGTGGCGCGCACCTTGATGGTCCGCCACGCGCTCGCCGAGCTGGCCGACTGGCCGAGCCGGCTGATCGCCTTTTCCGACGACATGGACGGGATGCGCAAGGTCCCGCCGGGCGTGCCGCACCAGGACCTGATGCACGAGCATCTCGACCAGCCGCTGTCGCGCGTGCCGGACCCGTTCGGCTGCGGCCACCAAAGCTATGCCGACCACAATAACGGCATCTTGCGCCAGTTCCTCGACCGGTTCGGCTTCGACTACGAGTTCCTCGCCTCGTCCGACTGCTACGCCTCGGGCCGGTTCGACGCGACGCTGAAGGCCGTGCTGCGCAACTATGGCGCGATCATGGACGTGATGCTGCCGACCCTGGGCGAGGAGCGGCGCAGGACCTATTCGCCGGTGCTGCCGATCAGCCCGAAGAGCGGCAGGGTGCTGCAGGTGGCGATCGAGATCGTCGACGCCGAGGCGGGCATGGTCGCGTTCGAGGACGGGGGCGAGCGGATCGAGCAGTCGATCCTTTCGGGCGGCGCCAAGCTGCAATGGAAGGTCGACTGGGCGCTGCGCTGGGTCGCGCTCGGCGTCGACTATGAGATGTCGGGCAAGGATCTGATCGATTCGGTCACCCACAGCTCGAAGATCGCCCGGATCCTCGGCGGCCGGCCGCCCGAGGGGTTCAACTACGAGATGTTCCTCGACGAGAATGGCGAGAAGATCTCCAAGACCAGGGGCAACGGCGTCACCCTCGACGAATGGCTGAGCTACGCGCCCCGGGAGAGCCTCGCTTTCTACATCTACCGCGAGCCCCGGAAGGCGAAGCAGTTGAGCCTGTCGGTGATCCCCAGGGCGGTCGACGAATATGACCAGTTCCTCGCCGCCTATCCGGGCCAGGAGATCGACAAGAAGCTCGGCAATCCGGTCCACCACGTCCATGCCGGCGAGGTGCCGGAGGCGCGGATGCCGATCGGCTTCGCCCTGCTCCTGAACCTGGTCGCGGTCGCCGCGACCGACGACAAGGACCTGCTCTGGGGCTTCGTCCGCCGCCACGCCCCGCAAGCCTCGCCCGCGAGCCATCCCGAGCTCGACCGGCGGCTCGACTTCGCGCTCGCTTATTTCCGCGACTTCATCGCCGATTCGCTGCTCCACCGCGCGCCCGACGCGATCGAGGCGGCGGCGCTCGCGGACCTCGATGCCCGGCTCGCCGCCCTGCCCGAGCATGCCGACGCCGAGGCCATCCAGTTCGAGGTCTACGAGGTCGGCAAGGCGCATCCGTTCGGGAGCTTGCGCGACTGGTTCAGGGCGCTCTACGAAACCCTGCTCGGCACCAGCCAGGGCCCGCGCATGGGCAGCTTCATCGCCCTCTACGGCATCGACAACAGCCGCAAGCTGATCGCCGAGGCGCTGGCGCGCGCGCCCTAGCGCGAGCCGGCGCGGCGGCTGGCGATCCAGTCGTCGATCTTGCGTTCGAGCACGCTCAAGGGCAGCGCGCCGGTCATCAGCACCTGGGCGTGGAATTCCTTGAGGTCGAAGCGGCGGCCGAGCGCTTCCTCGGCGCGGTGGCGAAGCTCGAGGATCTTCAATTGGCCGATCTTGTAGGCGAGCGCCTGGCCGGGAATGGCGATGTAGCGCTCGACCTCGGCGGTGACCTCGGTCTCGCTCATGCCGCTGTTCGCGAGCATGTACTGGATCGCCTGCTCGCGGGTCCAGCCCCTGGCGTGGATGCCGGTGTCGACGACGAGCCGCATCGCCCGCAGCATCTCGTCGTTGAGGCCGCCGAAGCGCTGCAGCGGGTCGGTCTCCATGCCGAGCTCGTCCCACAGCGTCTCGGCGTAGAGCGCCCAGCCCTCGACGAAGGCGGTGTTGCCGCCGAAGCGCATGAAATTGGGCAGCTCGGCATTCTCGTTGGCGAGGCTGATCTGGAAATGGTGGCCGGGAATCCCCTCGTGGAGGTAGAGCGTCTCCATGCCGTAGGTGCGGCGCGAGGGCAGGTCGTAGGCATTGTAGTAGAAGACGCCGGGGCGGGTGCCGTCCGGGGTGCCGTCATTGTAGGAGCCGCCGGCCTCGGTGCGCTCGCGGAACGCCTCGACCTCGCGAATCTCCATCCGGGTGCGCGGGATGGTCGAGAAGATGTCGCGGACGCGCGCGTCGACGCGGCGGCCGATCGCGTAATAATGGTCGCGCAGCCATTCGCGGCTGGGCGGGGCGAAGCGGGGATCGGTGCGAAGGTAGGTGAAATAGTCGGCGAGCGTGCCGGGCCGGCCCTGGGTCCTGCGGATCGCGTCCATCTCGCCGCGGATGCGCGCGACCTCCCGGAGGCCGAGCTCGTGGATCTGGTCGGCGGTGAAGCGCAAGGTGGTGTTCTTCTGGATCAGCCGCGCGTAGAGCCGGTCGCCGCCCTGCATCGCGGAAAGGCCGACGCCGTCGCGGGCGCGCGGCAGATAGTCGTTCTGGAGGAAGTCGCGCAGCCGCCGGTAGGCGGGGAAGATGCCGTCGCGGATGATCGCGGCATAAGCGGTCCTGAGCCGCGCCCGATCGGCCTCGGGCACCGCGTCCGGGAAGTTGTTGACCGGCCCGTAATAAGGCGAGGCCTCGGGCGCGTCGCGCAACTGGGTGTCGAGCTGCTGGATGACGTTGGTGATGGTGAGCTTGGTCTCGACCACGCCCGAGGCGAGGCCCTCGCGGAAGCGGCCGATGGCGCGGTCGATCGCGGTGACGAACTCGCGGTGGCGGGTGAGGTTGTTCTCATAATCCTCGACGTTGCGGAACGGGGCGGCGCCGCGGCCCGAGGCGAACACCGGATAGAAGGTGTGGAAGCCCGAGAAATGGTTGAGCGGGCGGACCGCGGTCAGCGCCAGCATCTCGGGCTCGACGTCGATCAGGTCCTGCTGCCGCTGATACTGGAAGACGTCGTAGGCGAGCCGGTCGGTCGGGTTCAGCGCATTGCGGTCGATCGACGCGAGCACGCCGAGGTCGTGCTGGGCGGCGGCGCGCTCGGCCGCGAAATATTCGTCGCTGACATAGTCGCCGAGATGGGCGGCGTAGCGATAGTCGCCGCGGAAGATGCCCTGGATCGGGTTGCGGCGGAGATTGTCCTCGTCGCTGTCGTGGAACAGCTGCCGGAGGCGCGCGCCGGGCGCCTGGTCGGCGGCGGGCGCCGCGGGCGCCGGCGCGGGCGCGGGCGCGGTCTGGGCGAAGGCGGCGGTGGAGGCGAGGAGCAGCGACAAGGCAAGCAGGGAGCGGGCGGCCATGAGAAATCTCTTCCGGGCTGGAGAACGGACTGTGTTGCCGGTCTATGACAGCGGAGGAGCGTCCGCAAGGGCGTTGCCGCGTCGATCGTCACCCTGACCTTGATTCAGGGTCCATGAACGCGGCTTCACCAGGGTTGGCGAGACCGAGTTCATGGGTCCTGACCCTTCGACGGGCTCAGGACATGCTTTCGTCAGGATGACGGGGTTGGGGTGACGGGCTCAATAGGTCGCGACGCTGGTATAGCCCCAGGGGCGCTCGCGGTGCCACTTGGTGATGACGTACTTGGTCCCGGCGAGGACCGGCATGCCCTGGTGGAGCGAGAAGGGGTTGGGCTCGCCGATCGCGTCCATATTGTTCCAGGCGAGCAGGTTGCCGGTGCGCGGGCTCACCTTGAGGTTGGCGTTGGGAAAGGCGGTCTGGCCGCCCTCCTCGGGCTCGTTCAGGAAGATCATCGCGGTCCAGGTGCGCTGGCCGCCGCTTCGCTCCATGTCCGGCCAGTAAGGCTGGTCGCGATAGAAGAAATCGTGGTGCGGCTTGAACTGCTGGCCGACCGCGTAGCGCTGGCCCTGGATCGCTTCGCCGTGGAGCGGGTCGATGCCGAGCAGGGCGGTCAGCTTCTCCTCGATCGTCTTCACGAACGGATCGTGCGGATCGAGGTTGCAGCTCTCGCTGGTGCGGAATTCGGGATCCTCGGTCGGCGCCAGCAATTGCGAGGGGATGCGCTGGGCGTCGATCATGGCGCACAATTCCGCGCATTCGGCATGGCTCAGGAAGTCGCGGACGACGAAGATGTCGAGATCCCGGGAGGGAATCTTGAACGCGCCCGGCGTGCGCGCGAGTCGCTCCCTGACCTCGTGCCCGATCAGGATCTTGTAATCGGCACCCATCGACTCACTCCACCACCCGGCCGCGGACCATGACGAAGCCGACATGCTGCAAGGCGGCGACGTCGGCAAGCGGGTCTCCGTCGACCGCGATCAGATCGGCCGAGAAGCCGGGCGCGATGCGGCCGATCTCGCTCTCGAGGCCGAGCAGGCGGGCGGCGCCCGTGGTCGCCGCGGCGATCGCCTCGGCGGGCGTCATTCCGGCGCGCTGGACCAGCTCGGCGAACTCGCCGGCGTTGCGGCCGTGCTCGTAGACGCCGGCGTCGGTGCCGAACACGATCGGCACCCCGGCCTGGTGGGCGAGCCGGGCCGTGCGGCCGACCACTTCCAGCGTCATCCGCACCTTGCTCTCGACGAGCGGCGTATAGATGCCGCGCCCGAGCCGCTCGCGGATGCCGACGAAAGCCATCAGGGTCGGCACGAGCGTGGTGCCGCGCTGGCGCATCAGCTGGATCGTCGCCGGGCTCGCGAAAGTGCCGTGCTCGATCGAATCGACGCCGGCGCGGACCGCCGCGGCGATCCCTTCGTCGGCATGGGCGTGGGCGGCGACCCTGAGCCCGAGCGCGTGGGCGGTCTCGACGATCGCGCGCATCTCGGCGTCGGTGAAGGACTGGCCGAGGCCGCGGTCGCCCTGGGAGAGGACGCCGCCGGTGGCGTGGAACTTGACGACGTCGGCGCCGGCGCGGGCGAGCTCGCGCACCCGGGCCGCGCACTGGTCGGGCCCGGTGCAGGTATTGTGGCCGTCCAGCACCGCCATGACTTCGGGGCGGAAGCCGGCGACGTCGCCATGGCCGCCGATCGTCGACAGCGCCTGGCCGGAGACGAGCATGCGCGGGCCCGGCAGCAGCCCTTCGTCGATCGCCCGCTTGAGCGAGAAGCCGGCGGTGCCGGGCGAGCCGAGGTCGCGGACGGTGGTGAAGCCGGCGCGCAATGTGACGAGCGCATTGTGGGCGCCGACCAGAGCGAGATAATCGTCGGTCTGGACCGCTTCCTGCCAGAAGGGGTGGCCGGGCACGCTCGCCAGATGGACGTGCGCGTCGATCAGGCCGGGCAGCACGGTGCGGCTCGAAAGGTCGATCAGCCGGGCGCCCGCCGGCGGCGGCGCCAGGCCCGGCGCGACCGCGGTGACGCGACCGTCGGTGATGGTGATCGTCGAAGGCCCCTGCATCGGCCGCGCGGGATCGGCGAGCAGCCGGCCGGCATGGACGATCAGGGTCTCAGCGCCGGCCGGGGCGGCGAGCAGCAGGGCGGCGAGGAGGGCGAGGAAGCGGATCAGCATGGCCGGCTTCTTGCGACAGGCCCGGGGCCGCTGACAAGCGAAAAGCCCGGAGCGCTTGGGCGCCCCGGGCTTCCGTTCCCTTGGTTGGGATGGCTTCGACCTACCAGAAGAAGTCGTAGATCGCGTCGATCACCTCGCCGGTATAGATGTCGACCAGCAGGACGTCGTTATAGTAGCGGACCCACTGGGTCCCCGGCGGGGCCGGCGGCAGGCGGTACTGCCAGGGGTCGCCGATCCAGTAGTTGCGGCCGAAGAACAAGGGCTCGAGGAAGAAGCCGATGTCGAAGCGGTTGTAGCCGTAGCCGCGATAGGGCGAATAATAAGGCCCGATGCGGAAGATGTTGCGGTTGCTGTAGCGCCACCGGTTCCAGTCGTAGCGGCGGTCGTTCCGCCAGCTGCGGTTCCAGTCGTTGCGCCAGTTGCGGTCGCCGCGCCGCCAGTTGCGGCCGTCATTGTCGCCGCGCCGGTCGTTGCGCCAGTCGCCGCGCCGGTCGCCGCGGCGGCCGTCGTAACGCTGCTGGTTGCGCTGCTCGAGCTGCTGATAGTGGCGCAGCTGCGGGGAATTGGGATCGCCCTGCCAGGCCTGCGGATAGGCGCTGGTCTGGTTGGTGCGGTCGCGGCCCCGGCGATTGCCGTCGTCGCCGCGGTTCCAGTCGCCGCGGCCGCCGCCGTCATTGCCGCGCCAATTGCCGCGATTGCCGCCGTCATCGCCGCGCCGGCGCTCGACGACCTGCGGCTGCGGCTGCGGCGCCGGCTGCGGCTGCGCCACCTCCTGCTGCTGCTGCCGCTCCTGGCGGCGCTCGGCGCGGGCCGCGCGGCCCTCGCCACTGCCGTCGCTCTCGTTCTGATTGCGGGCACCCCGGCCGCCGCGATCGCGGCTGTGCCAGTCCTGCGCTTCGGCCGCGACCGGGCTCAGCACCGTCGCCGCCAGAATCAAACCCATCAATGCCTTGCGCATCGACCAAACTCCTTCGTTCGCCCCGCGGCCCGATGCCGCCTGCATGGACGACATGTGCCCGATCCAGGATGAGCGGTTGCTGAACCGCGCCGTCAGAATGCCGACAGGAATCAACGTCTTCGCGGCCCGGGCGGCGGCGGGCGCAAGGACGGGACGGCGCGGGCGGCGTCCTCCGGGCCAATGCCCGGCGGCGGCGCGCCCGCGACCTGCTCGCGGCCGGTCTTGATCCGGGCGGCGCGGCGAATCGATTCCCTGAGGCGCGGATAGATGCCGCAGCGGCAGATATTGGGGATGGCGGCGTCGATCTGGGCGTCGGTCGGGCTGTCGTTGCGGTCGACCAAGGCCGCCGCCGCCATGATCACGCCGGGAATGCAATAGCCGCATTGCGGCACCATGTCGGCGGCGAACGCCTGCTGGACCGGGTGCGAGCGATCGCGCGACAGCCCCTCGATGGTGGTGACGAAGGCGCCTTCGAGCGCCGAGATCGGGACCCGGCAGCTCCGCACCGCGTTGCCGTCGACATGGACCATGCACGCGCCGCAATGGCCGGTGCCGCAGCCGAACTTGGTGCCGGTGAGGTTGGAGGCGTCGCGCAGCGCCCAGAGCAGGGGCGTCGCCGGGTCCATCCGGTAGTGGACGGGCTGGCCGTTCACGGTAAAGCTGGTCATCGCGCGACCTTAGATTCTCCACGCTCCCTTTCAACCGTCATTCCCGCCTCTTTCAACCGTCATTCCCGCCTCTTTCCACCGTCATTCCCGCCTCTTTCAACCGTCATTCCCGCGAACGCGGGAATCCAGCTTCTTGCTTCGCCGCGAGGAAAAGAAGCTGGACTCCCGCTTTCGCGGGAGTGACGAGGAGGGGTGAGGAGAGACAAATGATGGGAAGCGACAGGATCGCGGTCGAGCTGGCGGACAATGTCGCCCATGTCGAGCTGGCGCGGCCGGACAAGTTCAACGCGATGGACAGGGAGATGTTCGCCGCGATCGGCGACACGTTCCGCGCGCTCGGCCGCGATCCGCGGGTGCGGGCGATCCTGCTCTCCGGACGGGGCAGGCATTTCAGCGCCGGGCTCGACCTCGAATACGCCTCGAAGCAATTCCCGGCCAATCCCGATCCGGCGCGCGCCGCCGAGGCGAGGCTCAGGCATATCCAATGGCTGCAGGACGCGTTCAGCGCATTGGAGGCGGGGCGGGCGCCGGTGATCGCCGCGATCCATGGCGGCTGCATCGGCGCCGGCGTCGACCTCGCCGCGGCCTGCGACCTCAGGGTGGCGAGCGCGGACGCCTTCTTCCAAATCGCCGAGGTCGACGTCGCGATCACCGCCGATCTCGGCACGCTGCAGCGGCTCGGCTACCTGATCCCCCAGGGCGTGCTGCGCGAGCTCGCTTATACCGGCCGGCGGATGGCGGCCGAGGAAGCGGCCCGCCACGGCCTCGTCAACCGCCTCGAAGCCGACCGCGACTCGGCGGTCGCCGCCGGCCTCGCGCTGGCGCGCGCGATCGCGGCCAAGTCGCCGCTCGCGGTGGCGGGCGCCAAGCAGAGCCTCAACCGCAGCCGCGGCCGCCCGGTCGAGGAAGGCCTGCGCGACGTCGCTTTGTGGAACGCGGCGACCCTGGCCGGCACCGACCTTTCCGAAGCGATCAGGGCGCGGCTCGGCAAGACCGAGCCGAGCTTCGGCCCGCTCGACGACTGATCAGCCGCCGATCCGCATCCGCACCAGCTCGTCGGGCGTGCGCCGGCCGCCGCGATTGGCGTCGCGGATGAAGTCCGCGGTGACCCCGTGGATGCGCAGCCGCACGATCTCGTCGGCGGCGATGTCGGCATAGCCCAGCCGGCGGAGCTCGCCGACATAGGATTCGTCGACCCCGTGATCGCGCATGCGAACGATCTCCGCGGTGCCGAAGCGATAGCCGGCGCGGCGCAGGGCGACGACGAATTCGGGCGTGACGCCATGGTCGCGCATCCGCGTGAGCTCGGCGGGCGGGATGTCGGTGATGCCGCCCCGGGCGAGGGTGCGGACATAGTCGGCGGAGACGCCATGGTCGCGCAGCCGGATCATCTCGTCGGTGCCGAGCCGGCGGTAGCCGAGCTGCCTGAGCTCGCCGACATAGTCGGCCGAGACGCCGTGATCGCGCAGCCGGACGACCTCGTCGGCGGGGATGTCGCGCACGTCGTGGGCGGCGAGCGCGGCGACATAATCGGGGGTGACGCCATGATCGCGCATCCGGATCAGGCTCGCGAGGCTGCCGACCCGGTAGCCGCGGCCGGCCATGGCGGTGAGATAGTCGAGGGTGACGCCGTGATTGCCGGCGTCGGCGAGGTCGGCGGCGCGCGGGCGCTCGTAGCCGAGGCGATCGAGCGCGGCGACATAAGCAAGGCCGATATCGTTGAGCGCCATCGAGAATTGCTGGCTCGGGGTCGGGCGGCCGATGCCGCGCGCGGCGAGCGCCGCGGCGAAGCTTTCGCTGGCGGCGAAGGCGCATTCGCCGGTGCCGCGGCCGCGCCGGACGACCCCCTGGCATTCGAGCGTGCCGGCGTCGCGGGCCATGCGGAAGCGGACCATGGCATTGTCGCTGTCGAGCTCGACCGCGCGGAGCCCCTCGAGCACGGCCAGGTCGACGGTGCGGCCCATCATCCAGGTGCTGGAGCCGGCATGGCGGCTGATCTCGAGCTGGACTCGGCCGGACGCGGGCGCGCCGTGGATCGTCCACTGGATCGGCGCGTCGTCGAGGCTTTCGGCCTGGGTCCGGGAGCAGGCCGAGCCGACCAGCAGGGCGAGGGTGAACAGGGCGGCGGGGAGGCGCATGCGGATCTCCGTGTTTTTCGGCACCGCGATGCAAGGTCCGGGCCAGCGCCCGCTCTCTCTGGCGATGCGGCGCCGGCGTCCGGGATCGGACAGGATCGCCGTCCGGGATCGGACAGCGGCGCGGCTAGGAGTCGCGCCGCAAAACGGCTATGACCGGCGCCATGGCCGGGCGCAGCGAACAGTTCGACTTCATCATGATCAAGCCGTCGCATTATGACGACGACGGCTATCCGATCGTCTGGTGGCGGACGATCCTGCCCTCCAACTCGCTCGCCGCGCTGAACGGGCTCGCCCGCGACGCGGCCGAGCGGCAGGTGCTGGGCCCGGACGTGCGCTTCAACCTGGTGCCGATCGACGAGTGCAACCAGCATGTCGTGCCGGCGAAGATCATCAAGGGCATCAGGCGGCGCGGCGCCAGGGCGCTGATCGGGCTGGTCGGCGTGCAATCGAACCAGATCCACCACGCGCTCGACCTCGCCCGCGAGTTCCGCGCGGCGGGGCTGCCGGTGGTGATCGGGGGTTTTCACATCTCCGGCTGCCTCGCCATGCTCAAGGAAATCCCGCCCGAAATCCAGGAAGCGCTCGACATGGGCTGCTCGCTGTTCGCCGGCGAGGCCGAGGAGGGGCGGCTCGACGCCCTGTTCGCCGACGCCTGGCAGGGCAAGCTCAAGCCCGTCTACAATTACCTCAAGGACCTGCCGAGCATCGAGGGAGTCCCCGTCCCGTGGATGCCCAGGGAGTCGCTGGCGCGCAATTCGGGCCAATGGTCGAGCTTCGATCTCGGGCGCGGCTGCCCGTTCCAGTGCAGCTTCTGCACGATCATCAACGTCCAGGGGCGCAAGAGCCGGTTCCGCAGCGCCGACGACCTCGAAGGGATCATCCGCGAGAATCTGGCGCAGGGAATCAAGGCCTTCTTCATCACCGACGACAATCTCGCCCGCAACCGCCACTGGGAGGAGTTCTTCGACCGGCTGATCAAATTGAACGAGGAGGAAGGGCTGAAAGCCAACCTCACCATCCAGGTCGACACGCTCTGCCACCGCATACCCAATTTCATTTCCAAGGCGAAGCGCGCCGGCGTGATGCGCGCCTTCATCGGCCTGGAGAACATCAACCCGGACAATTTGCTCGCCGCCAATAAGCGCCAGAACAAGATCACCGAATATCGCCACATGCTCCAGCAATGGCACGAGCGCGGCATCTTCACGCTCGCCGGCTACATCCTCGGCTTTCCCGCCGACACGAAGGAATCGATCCTGCGCGACATCGAGATCATCAAGCGCGAGCTGCCGGTCGACATCCTCGAATTCTTCTTCCTGACGCCGCTGCCCGGCTCCGAGGACCACCAGCGCATGCACCTCGCCGGCGAGTGGATGGATCCCGACCTCAACAAATACGACCTCCACCACCGGGTCTCCCATCACCCGACCATGTCCGACGCCGAATGGGAGGAGACCTACAAGGCGGCCTGGGCGGCCTATTTCACCTGGGAGCATATGGAGACGGTGACCCGGCGCCACGCGCGCCTCGAGGGCGGCCGGCCGAAGAAGGCGCTGCAATATCTGAACGAGTTCCGGATGCTCTACGAGAATGAGGGCGTCCACACGCTCGAGGGCGGAGTCGTCCGCCGCAAGCGCCGGCTGTCGCGCCGGCCGACCCTGCCGATCGAGCCGGCCTGGAAATTCTACCCCAAATTCGCCTGGGAATCGGCGCGCAAGGCGTGGAACTACTGGCGCGGCTTCCGCCGGGAGAAGGCGCTGATCCGCCGCGTGCTGAACGATCCGGCGCGCTGGGACTATGAGGATCTCGCCATCCGCCCGCTCAATCATAACGAGCTCGAGGCGCTCGACCTGTTCCACGAGACGAGGGGAGGCGAGGAAGCGGTCGCCAAGGCGCACCGCCAGGACGCCCTCATCGAAGCGGTCAAGGCCGCGCACGCCGCCTAATCCCGCTTGCCCGCGCGGCATGGATCGGTAAGTCTCCGCGGCCATGACCGATCAGCCCGCAGACCTCGCCGCAGAGACCCAATCCGCCGCCAGGACCGTCGGCGATCTGATGTCGCCGGTGCTCGCGGTGTTCCGCCCCGGGACGACGGTCGCGGAGGCGACCGAGGCGATCCGCGAGCTGAGCCGCGCGGCGCTCGTCACCTATTGCTACGTCACCGACGAAGACGGCAAGCTCGTCGGCGTCGTGGTGATGCGCGACATGCTGCTGGCGACGCCCGAGACGCGGCTCGACGCGATCATGCTCAAGGACGTCTTCGCCTTCCCGCGGGACTGCAGGCTCGAGGACGCCTTGAAGACCGCGGCGGCCAAGCATTTCCCGGTCTATCCGGTCGACGACGCAGAGGGGCGCCTGGTCGGGCTGGTCCGCGGCGAGGAATTGTTCCGCAACCAGGCGATCGAGATCAGCGCCCAATCGGGCAAGATGGTCGGCGTCGACAAGGAGGAAAGGCTGGCGACGCCGCTCGGGCGCAGCCTCAAGCTCCGCCACCCGTGGCTGCAGATCAACCTGTTGACCGCGTTCGTTGCCGCCGCCGTGGTCGGCCTGTTCGAGGACACGCTGGCGCGGCTCGTCATCCTCGCCGTCTTCCTCCCCGTCATGGCCGGGCAGACCGGCAATACCGGCTGCCAGGCGCTGGCGGTGACGCTGCGCGGCATGACATTGGGCGAGCTCAAGCCCGAATTCGTCAGCCGGCTGATCGCCAAGGAAGGCCTGCTCGGTCTGTGCAACGGCCTCCTGGTCGGCATCACCGCGGGCGCCGGCATGACCTTCTACGCCTATCAGCAAAGCGAGGCGCAGCCGCTGGTGATGGGCCTGGTCGTGCTGATCGCGATGGCGGCGAGCTGCACCGTCGCCGGCATTGCCGGGGCGGTGATCCCCCTGACGCTCAAGCGGATGGGCGCCGATCCGGCGACCGCGTCCAGCATCTTCCTCACCACCGCCAGCGACGTCGCCTCGATGGGGCTGTTCCTGACCCTGGCGACCTTGCTTCTGATCTAGCGCCGCGGCGCGGCGGCGCTAGACCGCGAAGGCGCCGAATTCCCCCTTCGCCTCGTTGAGATCGACGCTGACGCCGTCCCAATTCTGGTCGACGTGCGGATCCTGGGCGAGATTCCACTTGCCCGCGGCATAATAGGCCTTCGACCCGGGAAAGCCGCGCGACGCGCTGAGCCAGGTATATTTGCACAGGCCCCCGGCCCGAAGCGCCTCGCACACCACGCCGTCGCTGTAGATTCCCAGCGCATATTTGCCGGCCAGGCCCTCGGTCAGCCCGGCGACATAGAGCTTGATGCCCGGCACGTGCTTGGCCTCATAGCCGCTCGGCAGATGTTCCAGGGCGAAGTAGATGGCGGAGCCGGCTGGCTGGCCGACCGCCTGCGCCTGGGTGACCGCGATCTGGGCGTGCTTGAGGCCCATAGCCTTGGTCAGCGCCGGGTCGCCGTCATTCTCGAACACGACGAAAATCTTCACCCCCGCCTTGCTGATCGCCTGAGCTTCGGCTTTGGTGAGGCGCTTCCAGGCGCTGGACGAGTAATAACGGCCGATCGCGGTGACGCCCCGCTTCTTGAGATCCGCCATGTGCGTGGTCACATTCGTGTTCGTATCGATGATCGGCATGCCAATCTCCCGCTAAAGGCATGTAATGGAATGCGCCTTTGGAGCGCTCCTCAGCCTTGGCTCTTCGGCATTCGTATCGTTACTTTGCCGCGCCATCGGGGCAAGCGCAATCCGAGACGGAACTGCCCCGATCCTGCTCCATGAGCCCGGCGCGCAACGCCCGGCCGCAGCGGCAGATCGCGCCGGCGAGCGCTTGCGGCGTGCAGGGCGCCTCGGCGGCGACCCAGCCGCGCAGGGGCGCCAGCGCCGCCTCGGCGAGCTGGAGCGCGGCGAGGCGCGAGGGAATGGCGAGCGCGGCCCCCTCGAGGCGCTCCTCGATCATCGCCGCGAGCAGCCGCGTCACCTTGATCTGCATCCGGCCCTGGAAGGTCTCCCGCGCCCGCCGCCTGTTCTCCCAGAAATGGGCGAGCAACAAGGTGAGCCGGGCCTCGTCGCCGTCGCCCGCCGCGGCATCGGCGAGGATCGCGAACGGCCGGGCCAGCGCCGCGAGATGGATGTCGTCAGCGCCCTTATAGTGTTCGTAGAAGGTCGAGCGGCCGACCTTCGCCGTCTCGACGATATCGGCGACTCGGATCCGCCGCGGCCGTCCGGCGAGGACGAGCCGGTCGAACGCGCCGATCAGGGCGGCGCGCGTCCGCCGCACCCGGCTGTCCTCTCCTGCCGCCATGATCCGCCTCCCGGACAATGCGCCCGTTTCGTCCGCGATCGCGCCGCGACCGCTTTTCGATCGGCGCCGCCCCACCTACCAGCCTGGCGGGAAAGGGCAAAGGAGCAGGGACGATGAGCCAGAGCTGGGACCGGATCGCGGGCGGGGCGCTGATCGGCGCGGCGCTGTCGAGCGTGCTCGCCATGGCCCACCATCCGACCAGCGCCCATGCCGGCGCGCTCGGACCGATCGTCCACGGCACGATGATCGTGCTGCTGGCGGCGACCGCTTTCGGCTTCGCCCATTTCGCGCTGCGCCGGGGCGCCGGCAGGCCGGCGATCCTCGCGGGGCTGGTCGCCTATGCCTTGAGCGTCGTCGTCACGATCGGCGCGGCGACGATCAACGGCTTCATCGTCACCGCGCTCGCCGCGCGCGGCGTCACGAACCACGACCTCTTCCTGTTCGCCTGGGAAGCGAACCAGGCGCTGGCCCGGCTCGGCGTCTACGCCACCGCCGCCGCCTTCGCCTTCTGATCGCTCGACTTCCTCGGCCGGCCGAGGCTCGAGGCGAAAGCGATCGGCGCCCTCGGCCTCGCCGTCGGCCCGGGCGTCGCGGCGCTGCTCGCGGCGGGCGCGATCCGGATGGACGTCGCCGGGGCGGGGATCGCTTACGCCGCCTTCGCGGGATGGGGCGTGCTGGTCGGGCTGCATCTGATCCGGGGCGGATTGGAAAGCGGCCGGCCCGCCTGACGGCTTGCACCGACCCGCCCCGCGCGCGATGAATCGGCCATGCGCATTCGCATCGGCCTCGCCTGCTTCGCGATTGCCGCCGCCGGCCCCGCGGCGAGCTCGGTGCCGGGCGATCCCCAAAGCTTCGCCCCGGTGCGGGAGGCGGCGGCCGCGGCGCTTCGCGGCGACGATGGCGGCTTCCTCGCCGGACCCGAAATGCCGGCCCTGGTCGAGCGCTGGTGGGTGGCGCTGCGGCGCTGGACCGGGGCGCGCTTCGACTGGCTCGGCCCGGGCGCCGCCCGGACGCTGACCGCCGACGTCCACCGGCTCGACGCGGAGCTCGACGTCGTCGCGGTCCCGCTCGGCCGCTCCGCCTTCCTCGTCTCGGCCGGCAAGTGGGGCTTCGGCACGCTCTTCGTGCTCGGCGGGGCAGGCGGGCGCCACCGCACCCTCTGGTCCGCGCCCGGCGCGGCGCCGCTGGATCGGGCCTTCCGCTCGCTCGAAAGCTGGGCGCCGGACGCGACGGTCGGCCATTGCCCGGGCAGGCCGCAGTGCAACCCGCTCGGCCTGGGCCATATCGGCCTGCTGCCGCCGGGCGCCGGCGGGCGGCCGCGCTTCTACGTCCAGGCCACCTATCGCAGCGAGATGGGCGCCACGGTCGGCGGCCAGCTCTCCATCTGGGAATGGGACGGGGCCGCGGCGCACCCGCTCATGGTCCGCGACTTCGCCTATATGGCGGACCAGCGGCGCCCGGTGCTCGTCGTTGACGGCGCCGCGCTGACGCTCCACGTCAAGGGCGATTTCGGCCATTTCTACGCCTGCGGCAGCTGCGAGGGCCGGCAGATGAAGTGGCGCTTCCGCGCCGGGCCCGGCGGCATCGCCGACCTCGGCCGCGAGAGCCTGACCCCCGAGCTCGACTTCGTCGACGCGCTGATCGAGCGCATGTCGCGCGGCCGCGACACCGCCGATCTGAGCGACCCCGCGCCCGCCGCGGCGCTGCGGCGCATCGTCCTCGCCACGCAGAGCTCCCTCGGATGGAATCTCGGCATGATCTCCGGCTGGCGGGCGAGCGGGCCGGCGAGCCGGCGCCGCCTGTGCCTGGGAACTGATGAGGGCGGCGACATTCTGCTCACCATCGCCCGCGGCCCCGCCGGGCCGCGCCTCCTCGACTTGCGCCCGCTTGCGCCGCAAACCTGCAGCGGGGCGGGAGCGAACATGTGAAGGGAGGGCCCATGCGCAGTCTCGCCGCCATGCTGCTGATCGTCCCGGCTAGCGCCCTTCGCTCGCGGCGTTAACCGCTTCTTAGGCTGCGCGATGGCGTTTATCCCCTTGACACAGGTATAGAATGGCGCTAAACCGCCATTTATGGAACAGAAGAAAAGCCCCTCCGCCAGCCCCGATTTCTCGGTTCGCGAGTTTTTCCAACGCTTTCCGAGCGAGGAAGCCTGCCTCGATCACATCATGCAGGTTCGCTTCGGCGGCACCCGTTTTGACTGCGAAAAATGCGGCGTAGTTGGTGCAACGCACCATCGGCTCGCCAACCGCCGCGCCTATTCGTGCGCCCACTGTGGGAACCACGTCTATCCGACCGCCGGGACGATCCTCCACGACACGCGCACCCCGCTCGTTTCGTGGTTCTATGCGATGTATCTCTTCTGCACGACGCGCCACGGCGTGAGCGGCAAGGAACTCCAGCGCCAGCTCGGCGTGACCTACAAGACCGCCTATCGCATCGGGCAGCAAATCCGCGACCTGACCGGCAAGGCTGACTTCGCAGGGCTGCTCCGTGGCCACGTCGAAGCCGACGAAGCATTCGTGGGCGGTCGCCACATGCATCGCAAAGGCGACAAGCGCGGTCGTGGCACCCCCGGCAAGACGGTCGTTTACGGCATGAAGCAGCGCGGCGGGCCGGTTGTCGCCATGGTCGTGCCGGACGTGAAGAAGATCACGCTTCGCGACATTACGGTTGAGCATGTCGAGCGCGGCTCGACCGTCTCGACCGACGAACTGCACAGCTACAATTTACTGACGCAGAGGGGCTATGAGCATGGGCGCGTGAAGCACAGCGCAAAGCAGTGGGCCAAAATGGAGGGCGGCGTCCTTCACAGCGTCAACGCGATTGAGGGCTTCTGGTCGCTGTTCAAAAACTCGATCCGCTCGACGCACATTCACGTGAGCGCGAAGCACATGGACCGCTACCTGTCGGAGTTCACTTTCCGGCAGAACCACCGGCAGCGCGAGAACGCGATGTTTGATCTGCTGGTTGGGGCGCTTTGACCACGCGCTCCAGCGACGCGTCAAAATCAGAGCGCGACGCGGGGCCGATACCTTCGGCCTCGGCCTGATCGACAAAGGCCGACAATCGACCGGATTCCAGTGCCTCACTTAACGTGATATAGGGGCTCGCCATGTTTCGAGTTTACCAGTCCGGGCCGGCGCCCGCAATGAGAGAAGGAGCAAGGCGTGCTTGACATTGGCAATGTCATTGCGGCCTTCAGCGAAGAACATGTCTATCGGCTCACCGGCCTGACACCGGGGCGGCTGCGCTACTGGCACAAGACCAACTTCTTCGTTCCGACTTTCGTGGAGGACGATCTGCGGCTGCCCTACAGCCGCTTCTACTCGTTCAAGGATGTGGTCGCGCTCCGCACCCTCGAAATGCTCCGCGTCCAGAACAATGTCCCGCTTCAGCATCTCCGCAAGGTCGCTGAGAACCTGAGCCATTTGAAGGACGATCTTTGGACCAAGACGACGCTCTTTGTGGTCAATCGCAAGGTCGTCATGGTGAACGAGGAAACCGGGAAGCCTGAAGAGGTGGTTTCCGGCCAGTATCTTCTCGGCATCCCGCTACTTAAGATCATCGACGATACTAAGGGCGACATCGAGAAGATGCGGCAACGTTCGGACGCTCAGATCGGCAACGTCAGCCGAGCCCGGAACGTGATGCACAATGCCTGGGTGATTGCCGGAACGAGGATCCCTGTGATGGCGGTGAAGCGCCTTCACGAAGATGGTTACAGCAACGACCAGATCATCGCCGAATATCCCGATCTGACTCCGGCGGACATCAAGGCGGCGCTGGCGCACAAGGTCGATAAAGCCGCGTGAGCAAGCGACCGCCGAAAATGCGGTTCTTTACCGATCAGAATGTGCCGGAATCGGTCCCCAAGTTGCTTGAGGAATCCGGCTATGAGGTCGTTCGGTTGCGGGAGCGAACGGCGACCGATTCACCGGACAATCTGGTCGCAGCGGTCGCTGAGGTTAACGCCGCCGTTCTCGTTTCGCACGATACCGATTTCAAAACGATCATCCGGCGGCAAGGGATCGGGCAGCGGCGCTTCAGGAAACTTAGCCTCCTACGGTTTGAAGGCTGTCGGGAATCACGCGCCGCAGAGCGACTGTCGCGGGCGCTCACCCTGATCGAGCATGAATGGCGCGTCGGCGGCGGCGATAGGGACCGCCGAATGTTCGTCGTGATCACTGCCAACACGATCAGGACGCACCGCTAGCGACAGGAGGCAGGTCCATGCACAGCGGCTACCGCTTCAGTGTGACCATCGGAACCGATGATCGGGCGCTCGTTTATTGTCTTCGGTCGCTCGCCAAATTCAGTCAGGCGACCGGTAACAATCAAATCCCGTGGGGCGGTACTAAAGACGATCAGTGGCGGAGGGCGGGGAACCGGGTGACGTTCAGATTCACCTCCCCGAATTATCGCAACAGCTTCCTGTCCGAAGCGGCGCGCCTCCTGCCGGTCGACCTTTGGACCGTCGTATCGCAGTCCGACACCGACCCCGCTTCATCCCAAAATCGCTAGGCAGGCGAGACATCAGTCGTCCTTGCGGGCATCTTCTCGGGCGTTCGTCCACTTCCAAGCCCCCAGCAGAATGAGCGCCGCTGCCAAAGCATGTATCCACCCGTCCTCGACAAGCCACGCTCCCGGGGTGTCGTAGTCAAACCTTAGCAGCGCGGAGTCCTTGAAGATGAACAAGCCCGCCAGCATCGCCAAGCCGAGAAACATCACAAAGCGCGCTCGGCGCTCTGGCGAGAATTTACCCATTGATCCTCCTTTCCGACCTTTGAAACCTTAGTTGCGCAGGGGTCAAGTGTGGGGGGTATCGTGCTGCACAGGTTCCGTGCCTCAAGGGGATAAACGCCTGCGCGATTGACATTGTGCGCCGCAGCATGCATATGCCCACCCAGCGAGGCGTCATGCAGCGTGAACCGGCTTAGGCTTTGGCTCCGTCTCGTATTTTTCCAAGGTTTCCCTTTTCACGCGGGTTGCCAAAAACCCGCCGCGTATCCGCGCGCCATCAAGGCTGCGCGGCGCGCCGCATAATTTGTGAGTTTTCCTTATCATGTCATTTGAGACCCTCGGGCTGTCGCAGCCCGTCCTCCAGGCGCTTGCGCTGAAGGAATATGTCCATGCGACCCCGATCCAGCAGCAGGCGATTCCGACCGTGCTGACCGGCCGCGACCTCCTGGGCATCGCCCAGACCGGCACCGGCAAGACCGCGGCCTTCATGCTGCCCTCGATCGATCGCCTCGGCTGCTCCCAGCGCCGCGCGGGCCCGCGCGCCTGCCGGATGCTGGTGCTCGCCCCGACCCGCGAGCTCGCCAGCCAGATCGCCGATAGCGCGCGCGCCTACAGCCGCTTCTCGCAGCTCAAGGTCGCGACCGTGTTCGGCGGCACCTCGATCGGCAAGAACCGCCAGGACGTCGCGCGCGGCGTCGACGTGCTGGTCGCCACGCCGGGCCGCCTGATCGACCTGATCGAGCAGCGCTACCTCCACCTCAATGAGGTCGAGATCCTCGTCCTCGACGAAGCCGACCAGATGCTCGATCTTGGCTTCATCCATGCGCTGAAGCAGATCGTCCGGCTGCTGCCGGCGAAGCGCCAGACCCTGTTCTTCTCGGCGACCATGCCGAAGGCGATCAAGGAGCTGGCCGATAAATATCTGAGCGATCCCGCCCAGGTCTCGGTCGCGCCCTCCTCGACCACGGTGGAGCGGGTCGACCAGTACGTCACCTTCGTCCAGCAGAACGAGAAGCAGGCGCTGCTGACGATGATGCTGCGCGCCGGCTTTTCCGAGCGCGGCAACATGGACCGCGTCCTCATCTTCACCCGCACCAAGCACGGCGCCGACCGGGTCGTGAAGCTGCTCGGCCAGAGCGGCATCCCGGCCAATGCGATCCACGGCAACAAGAGCCAGCCCCAGCGCGAGCGCGCGCTCGCCGAGTTCAAGGGCGGCCGCGCGAAGATCCTGGTCGCGACCGACATCGCGGCGCGCGGCATCGACGTCTCCGGCGTCAGCCACGTGATCAATTTCGAGCTGCCCAACGTTTCCGAGCAATATGTCCACCGCATCGGCCGCACCGCGCGCGCCGGCGCCGCGGGCATCGCCATCGCTTATTGCGCGCCCGACGAGCGCGCCTATCTCAAGGGCATCGAGAGGCTCACCCGCACGGCGATCGAGACGGTTCCGCTGCCGGCCAATTTCACCGCCGAGGCGGAGCGGATCAAGGCGACCCGCGGCCCATCGCCCGAGCCTTCGCGCCAGGAGCGGCGCGACGAGGAGGCGCGCGAGCGCCGCTTCCGCCCGCACCGCGCCCATCGCGGGCCGGGCCGCTTCGCGTCGGCGGTCAGGCCGATGGGCGACAGCCGGCGCCGGGCAGCCCGGGGCTGACCGCCGCCTCGCCGGTCTCGGCCGCGGGCTGGCGGCCGGCGAGCCTCGCCAGGAAGGCGTCCCTGACCGTCGCTGGCGGACCTTGCTCTTCGAGGCCCGTCGCGCACAGGGCGTCGGCTTCCGGCCGTTCGTAGGTGCCGAACAGGCGGTCGCAGATCGTGAAGGTCGAGGCGAAATTCCTTCCCGACCGCGCCTCCGTCCGGGTGTGATGGAGAAAGTGGGTGCGATTGTCGACCAGCACCGCCCCGAGGATTCCGAAGTTGATCGGCGCGCGCGTGTGCAGCAGGCGATCGTGGATCGTCTGGAACGCCTGAAGCCAGAGAATCGTCTCGAACGTGAAGCCGATCGCGAGGCCGACGAGGGCAAGGGCTACATTTTGCGAGAGCGCATCGACGGGATGCGCGTAGCTGTTGAGCGAATCCATGTCCTCGACGCTGTGATGCACCGCGTGGAACCGCCAGAGGAACGCGAAGCGATGCTGGGCGCGATGGAGCCAGTAGCCCGTGAAATCGAAGGCGATCAGCGCGGCCAGCGCGATGGCGACCGGGGCCAGCGGCCCGATCAGGGATTCGGCCTCGGCCTGGCCGAGGGTGATCAGCGGCGCGGGCATGGCCGCGAAGGAGGCGAAGATCAGCAGGAAGGTGCCGGCGACGGCATAGAGGAGCCAGGTCGCAAGTTGCACGGCGAGCGCGAATCGGAAGGCCTGCCTGTCCAGGCGGGGGCCGGGAAGGCCCCATTCGACGACGAAAAAGGCCCCGTACAAGGAGACCTTGCGGGCGATGCGCCAAAGAATCCAGAGCGTCAGCAGCAAGGCCGCCTGCGAGAGCGGGCCGGCTCCTCCCTGTCCCCATAGCCCAAGCACGGCCGACGACAGCACGCCCCGATAATCCTGCTGCGCCTGATAGACGAGGCCGATCCCGGCGCCAACCGCGAGCAGCAGACCGAAGGCGGCGAACGGCGCCACCCACTGCCATTTCGCCGGCAGGCGCGCCGGGGCGGAATCCGGAACCAGGGGTATCGTCGCCATCGCGCCATTATTGGCCGGGCGGCCGCCTTTTCACAAGCCTTGCGCTGGCACGCTCTCTCTGATAGGGGCACCGGTCTGCGCCGCGGGCCATGCTCGCGGCGATGCCGTTTTCATGCATTTCGAACCGAACGTTCCAGAAGGAAAGAGTGGCGCGCTTTTATGCAAATCATCGTTCGCGATAACAATGTCGACCAGGCGCTGCGGGCGCTCAAGAAGAAGCTGCAGCGCGAGGGCGTCTATCGCGAGATGAAGCTCCGCCGCCATTACGAAAAGCCTTCCGAGAAGCGCGCCCGCGAGCGCGCCGCCGCGATCCGCCGCGCCCGCAAGCTCGAGCGCAAGCGCGCGGAGCGCGACGGCGTCAGGTAAGACGGCCGCACGACTTCACATCCCGGGCGGGCGGCGATAGAGCAGGCCCGCCCGTTCTCGTTTGGGGGAAGCTCAAAGTGCCCGAGGTTACCGCCGTCCCGATTCGCCCGGTCCGCAGGGGGAGCCTCGTCAAGCTCTGGCTCGGCCTGCTCGTCCTCGCGCTCGCCGCGGCGGCGCTCGCCTGGGCGGGCACCCGCCCGCTCCAGGTGCAGACTTTGCCCTCGGGCGCGCGCTACCGGGTGCTCGCCGAAGGGCGCGGCCCGGCGATGACCCCCGCCGACGTCGCCGCCCTGCACTACAAGCTCCACGTCAACAGCGAGCGCGCCCCGGTCATCCAGGACAGCCAGGAGAGCGGCCAGCCGTTCGTGACCTCGGTCCAGGAAGTGTTCCCGGGCTTCGCCGACGCGCTCGTCCACATGCGCGCGGGCGGCCGCTATCTGCTCTGGCTGCCGCCGGGCACCCATGTCGCCGGCGGCACCCCGCCGCCGGGCGCGCCGTTCACCCCGCGCGACACGCTCGTCTTCGAGATCGAGATGCTCCAGATCGCCCCGGGCATGGCGGCCCAGCGCCAGATGCAGATGATGCAGCAGATGATGATGCAGCAGCAGCAGCAAGGCGGCGCGGAAGGCGGCGGCGCCGCCGCGCCCGGCAACAGCAGCGAGGCGGCGCCGGCGGGCAATTCGTCGGAAAGCGGCGGACGGCGCCGCTAACTCGTCGTCCCGGCGAAGGCCGGGACCTCAGGACCAGAAGTCACGGGGCGGCTCCACGAGGCCCCGGCCTGCGCCGGGGTGACGGTCAGGCCGCCGCCTCGGCCTCGTCGTCCTCGGATTTCTGCTCGAGCCCGGTCTTCAGCATCGCCAATATCGGGTCGGCGAGGGCGAGGCCCATCAGCCCGAACGCGGCGCCGAACAGGAGCTGGGCGCTGAGCACCGCGGCGGGCGCGAGGTCGACCGTCTTCCTGGCGACATAGGGGACGATCAGATAGCCGTCGACGATCTGGACGACCAGATAGACGAAGATCGCGTAGAGGCCGGCATTGACGGAAACCGAGAAGCCCGCGAGCACGATCAGCACGCCCGCGATGATCGCGCCGATATTGGGGATGAAGGCGAGCAGCCCGGTCAATATGCCGAGCAGCGTCGCCATCGGCACGCCGCCGACGAGCAGCAGGAACCAGGTGCCGACCCCCTCCACCGCCATGCCGACCAGCCGCCCCGCCATCAGCCGGCGCAGGGTGAAGCCCATCCGCTCGGCGGTGCGATAGAAGCGGTCGCGGCCTTCCAGCGGCAGCAGCCAGGCGACGCCGCGCTGATAGAGGCGCGGCTCGACCGCGATGAAGATGCCGATGACGAGGATCATCACCATCGAGGTGATCGCCCCGAGAGCGGTGCTGACCGCCGAGCCGAGCCGGCCGAGCGTGCCCATCAGCTGGCCGCTCAGTTGCTGGACGTCGACGCCGCCCTCGACGAGGCCGATCTCGTCCGCCCAGGCGAGCATCCGGTTGACCTGGAAGGTCACCGTCTCGCGCAGCCGCTCGGCCTGGGCGACCAGCTCGGTGCCGGTGAAGTAGATCGTCCAGACGACGAACCCGATCGCGGCGAGGGTGACGATCGCGAGCCGCCAGCCGCGGCCGATCGGCAGCACCCGGCCGAGCAGGCGGGCGCCGCCGTCGAGCATCGAGGCCAGCACGATGCCGGCGAAGATCAGCAGCAGCGGCTGGGCGAGGACGATGACCGCCGCGACGGCGAGGACCAGGCCGATCCAGACGCTCGCCCGCTTGAGCTCGTGACGGATGACGGGGTCGCGCAGCTCGACCGGTCCGGCCTCCTCGACATGGGCGTCGATCGGGGGCGCGGGCCGGTCGTCGCTCATCGCGCCGGCGCCGGGGCTGGCGGGGGCGTTGCCGCCGGCGGAACCGCGACGCGCTCGGCGTGGAGCGAGGTGCCGGCGCGGCCGCCGCGCAGCGCGGTGAACCAGCTGATCGGGTTCCAGTAGGACGAGGTGCCGTCGAGGCTGAAGGTGACGAACTCGGCGCGGCCGCCGAGATTCTCCCAGGGGACGGGGCCGCCCAGGCCCTGCTCCGCGATCGCGAAGCGGCTGTCGGCGCTGTGATCGCGATTGTCGCCCATCAGGAAGACCCGGCCCGGGGGCACGGTGATCCGCGCGAACTCGTCGCCGGGCGAATGGCCGACGTCGATCGTGTCGTAGGTGCGGCCGTTGGGCAGCGTCTCGCGGAACACGGGCATCCGGCAATAGGGCCGGCCGTCGGCGCCGCGGACCCGGAAATCGCCATAGACGTCGGGCGCGCAGGGGGTGTTGGCGTCGATCGGGATCATCGTCATCGGCCGCTCCTGGCGGGGCAGCGCGCGGCCGTTCAACAGGACGATACCGTCGACCACCTCGATCGTGTCGCCGGGCAGGCCGATGACGCGCTTGATATAGTCCGAGGTTCCGCCCGGCGGGGTGACGATGACGACGTCGCCGCGCTCGGGCAGCGTCCCCCACAGCCGCCCCTGGAAGTGCGGCAGGACGTGGAAGCTCGGAGACACCCACGACCAGCCGTAGGGATATTTGGTGACGACCAGCCGGTCGCCGACGAGAAGGCCCGGCATCATCGATTCGGACGGGATGTAGAAAGGCTTGGCGATCAGGCTGTGGAAGGCGAGCACGGCGAGGATCAGCCAGAAGATCGCCTTGACCTCCGCCCACCAGTCGGTGCCCTTCTTCGCCGCCGCGGGGGGAGCGTCGCCGGTGTCGTTGGGCGCGTCGTCGCCGGAGTCGAGGGCGGCCGGAGGCGCGACGACTTCGCTGGCGGTTTCGGCCGCGCGGCGGTCGGGGTCGGTCAAGATAGGCGCTCCTCGGGCATGGCGGTGATGATCACGACGGCCATCGCGAACGGATGATCGTCGGTCATCGTCAGATGAACCTCGGCGAGGTGGCCCGGCGGCGTCAGCGCGTCAAGCCTCTCCTTCGCGCCGCCGGTCAGCGCGAGCGTCGGCTGGCCCGAGGGAAGGTTGACGACGCCGATATCCTTCATGAACACGCCGCGCCTGAAGCCGGTGCCGACCGCCTTCGAGAAGGCCTCCTTGGCGGCGAAGCGCTTGGCATAGGTGCCGGCGCGGGTGAACGGGCGCCGCTCCGCCTTGGCCCGCTCCGCGTCGGTGAAGACGCGCCGCAGGAAGCGCTCGCCGAACCGGTCGAGCGAGCGCTGGATCCGCTCGATGCTGCAGAGGTCCGAGCCGAGGCCGATGATCACGGCGCGCGCCCCCACAAGCCGTCATCCCCGCGAAAGCGGGGATCCAGCTTCTTGTTCCCACCGGCGGCAAAGGCAGCTGGATTCCCGCTTTCGCGGGAATGACGAGCAAGAAGGATGATCATCCGCGCGCCTCGTCGATCAGGCTCCGCATGCGGCGGACGCTGGCGTCGAGGCCGGTGAAGATCGCCTCGCCGACCAGGAAATGGCCGATGTTCAGCTCGGCGAGCTGGGGGATGGCGGCGATCGGCTGGACGTTGGCGAAGGCGAGGCCGTGGCCGGCATGGGGCTCGATGCCGTTCTTGACCGCCAGCGCCGCGGCGTCGGCGATGCGGCGGAGCTCGGCGGCGCGCTCCTCCCCTTCGGCATGGGCATAGCGGCCGGTGTGGAACTCGACGACCGGCGCGCCGAGCCGGATCGCGGCCTCGATCTGGGCCGGGACGGGCTCGATGAACAGGCTGACGCGGATGTTCGCGGCGCCCAGCCTGTCGACATAATAAGCGAGCTGGTTGTGTTGGCCCGCCGCGTCGAGCCCGCCCTCGGTGGTGCGCTCCTCGCGCTTCTCGGGGACGAGGCAGGCGGCGTGCGGGCGGTGGGCGAGGGCGATGGCGAGCATCTCCTCGGTCGCCGCCATTTCCAGGTTCAGCGGGATTTCGAGCCGGGCCATCAGCGCGTCGATGTCCGTGTCGGTGATGTGGCGCCGGTCCTCGCGCAGATGGGCGGTGATGCCGTCGGCGCCGGCCTCTGCCGCGGCGAAGGCGGCGCGGACCGGATCGGGATGCGCGCCGCCGCGCGCGTTCCGGATCGTCGCGACATGGTCGATGTTGACGCCGAGGCGGAGGCGGCCGGTCACGCGGCTTTCCGGCTCCCGGGCTTTTCCGCGGGAAGCGCGGCGAGCTCGGCGGGCAGATCGCCCTCCTCGTAGGCGGGGACGGTGAGCCGGACGAGCGGGAAGAAGGGCAGGCCGAGATCGGCAGCGCCGTTCGAGCGGTCGACCAGAGCCGCGGCGGCGACGGCCTCGCCCCCCGCCGCCTCGATCGCGGCGATCGCCTCGCGCGAGGAAAGGCCGGTGGTGACGACGTCCTCGACCAGCAGCACGCTCTGCCCCGGCTCGAGCCGGAAGCCGCGGCGCAGCTCGAACACGCCGCGCGGGCGCTCGACGAACAGGGCTTCGACGCCGAGCGCCCGGCCCATTTCGTGACCGATGACCACCCCGCCCATCGCCGGCGAGACGACGATGTCGATCCGCTGCCGGAGCGCGGCCGGGAGCGAGGCGGCGAGCGCGCCGGCGAGGCGGGCGGCGCGGCGCGGGTCCATCAGCACCCGCGCGCATTGCAGGTAAAGCGGGCTGTGGAGGCCGGAGGACAGGATGAAGTGGCCCTCCAGCAGCGCGCCGGCGGCGCGGAATTCGGCGAGGACCTCCTCTTGCGTCATCGTTCATCCCGGTTGTGGGGCAAGGCCGAAACGATAGGGAACAGGAGGGACGGCTTCAAGCGTTCTGCATTGCGGCGAACATGCTTGAGAGACGCAATTCCCCTGCCTATAAGGCGCGCGCAAGCGCCCCCCGGCGCCCGAATCCGCACCGCCCGCCCGGGTGGACCACAGGGGCCCAGATGAAGACCTTATTGAAGCTTTTCGCCATCGCCGCCGCCTTCGGGATGGCGCCCGCCGCGGCGCCTGCCGCGGTCGCGCCCGCGCCGGCGACCGCCAATGCCGCCGCTCCGGCAGCCGCGGCCGTGCCGGCGCCGCCGCGCACCGCGCCGACCGCCGGCGTCGGCCAGCCCACCGAGTGGATCGGCCTCCAGCCGACGGTCAGCGAGATCGGCGAGGAAGCCGTCTGGTTCCACGACATCATCCTGCTGCCGCTGATCACCGCCATCTCGCTGTTCGTGCTGGGTCTGCTGCTCTGGGTGATCGTCCGCTACCGCCGCAGCGCCAATCCGTCGCCGTCGCGCAACACCCACAATACGACGCTCGAGATCGTCTGGACGCTGGTGCCGGTGCTGATCCTGGTGGCGATCGCGGTGCCCTCGATCCGGCTGCTCGCCCACCAGTACAACCCGCCGCGCGCAGACCTCACCGTCAAGGTGACCGGCAACCAATGGTATTGGAGCTACGAATATCCCGACATGGGCGTGCAGCTCGACGCGAACATCATGCCCGACGAAGTGGCGGTGGCGCGCGGCGAGCCGCGCCAGCTCGCCGCCGACGAGCGGCTGGTCGTGCCGCGCGGCGCGGTGGTCAAGGTGCTGGTCACCTCCAACGACGTCATCCACAGCTGGGGCGTGCCCGCTTTCTGGGTCAAGATGGACGCGGTTCCGGGGCGGCTCAACGAGACCTGGTTCCGGGCCGACCGCACCGGCGTCTTCTACGGCGTCTGCTACGAATTGTGCGGCGCCCGCCACGGCTACATGCCGATCGCGGTCGAGGTCGTGGAACCGGCGCAGTTCCAGCAGTGGATCGCCTCGCGCGGCGGCCACATGCCGGGCGCGGCGCCGGCGGCCGCGGCGGCGCCGACGCCCGCCGTGACCGCCCCGGCGACCGGCAACATTGTCGCGGCGACCGAGACGCCGGCGACCACCAACCAAAGCGCGACCAGATAAGGCGGCAGACAATATCATGACCGACACCACCGCAGACGCCGTCCATTTCGAGGCCGACCGGGGCCACGAGGCGCATCACGACGCCGACCACAAGCCGGGCTTCTTCGTCCGCTGGTTCATGTCGACCAACCACAAGGATATCGGCACGCTCTACCTCCTGTTCGCGGTGATGTCCGGAATCATCGGCGGCACCATTTCGGGGCTGATGCGGGCCGAGCTCGCCGAGCCCGGCATCCAGTATCTCGGCGCCTGGGCCGGGGGGATGCACGCCTTCCTCGGCATGGCGGCGCCGAGCTTCGATGAATCGCTGCACATGTGGAACGTGCTGGTCAGCGCCCACGGCCTGATCATGGTCTTCTTCATGGTGATGCCGGCGATGATCGGCGGCTTCGGCAACTGGTTCGTGCCGATCATGATCGGCGCGCCCGACATGGCCTTCCCGCGGATGAACAACATCTCGTTCTGGCTGCTGCCGCCGGCCTTCATCCTGCTCTTGGGCAGCTCGTTCGTCTCGGGCGGCACCGGGCTCGGCGCCGGCGTCGGCTGGACCGTCTATGCGCCCTTGTCCACCTCGGGCTCGGTCGGGCCGGCGGTCGACATGGCGATCTTCGCCCTCCACCTCGCCGGCGCCAGCTCGATCCTCGGCGCGATCAACTTCATCACCACCATCTTCAACATGCGCGCGCCGGGCATGACGCTGCACAAGATGCCGCTCTTCGTCTGGTCGATCCTGGTCACCGCCTTCCTGCTGCTGCTGGCGCTTCCCGTCCTCGCCGGGGCGATCACGATGCTCCTGACCGACCGCAATTTCGGCACCCATTTCTTCGACGCTCCGGGCGGCGGCGATCCGATCCTCTACCAGCACCTCTTCTGGTTCTTCGGCCACCCCGAGGTCTACATCATGATCCTGCCGGGCTTCGGCATGATCAGCCAGGTGATCGCGACCTTCAGCCGCAAGCCCGTCTTCGGCTATCTCGGCATGGCCTATGCGATGGTCGCGATCGGCGTGATCGGCTTCGTCGTCTGGGCCCATCACATGTTCACCGTCGGCATGGACGTGAACACCAAGATGTACTTCACCGCCGCGACGATGATCATCGCCGTGCCGACCGGAGTGAAGATCTTCAGCTGGATCGCCACCATGTGGGGCGGGTCGATCACCTTCGAGACGCCAATGCTATGGGCGATCGGCTTCATCTTCCTGTTCACCGTCGGCGGCGTCACCGGCGTCGTGCTCGCCAATGGCGGCGTCGATAACTACATGCACGACACCTATTATGTCGTCGCGCACTTCCACTATGTGCTGAGCCTCGGCGCGGTCTTCGCCATCTTCGCCGGCTGGTACTACTGGTTCGGCAAGATGACGGGCAAGATGTACAACGAGACGCTCGGCAAGCTGCACTTCTTCGTCATGTTCATCGGCGTGAACCTGATCTTCTTCCCGCAGCATTTCCTCGGCCTCGACGGCATGCCGCGGCGTATCCCGGATTATTCGCCGGCCTTCGGCGACTGGAACTGGATCTCGACGGTCGGATACATGGTGATGGCCGCGGGCATGGCGATCTTCTTCGTCAACATGATCTGGTCGCTGATCGCGGGGAAGAAGGCGCCGGATAATTATTGGGGCGAAGGGGCGACCACGCTCGAGTGGACCCTG
>DASZDS010000022.1:0-107597 GCA_035941735.1 Allosphingosinicella sp. | reverse complement strand
CAGCTCGGGCCGCAAGCTCCTCGGGATCATCCCGTTCGGCAACAAGCTCAAGCGCTACTTCGACAGTTACCAGTCCGCCCAGGGCCACATCCAGGCGATCCTCGCCCGCCTCGCCAGCGGCAAGGACGAGCTGCTGATGGACAATGCGGCGATCGGCACCGAGCGGGCGGCGATGTGGAAGACGATGGGCCAGCTGGAGCAGATGATCCACATCTCCAAGGCGCTCGACGCCAAGCTCGTGGAGAAGGCCGCCGAGCTCGACGCCACCGATCCGGCCAAGGCCAAGGCGATCCGCGAGACCGCCTTGTTCTACACCCGCCAGCGCACCACCGACCTGCTCACCCAGATGGCGGTCTCGGTGCAGGGCTATCTCGCCCTCGACCTCGTCAAGAAGAACAATGTCGAGCTGGTCAAGGGCGTCGACCGCGCCTCGACCACCACCGTCTCGGCCTTGCGGACCGCGGTCACCGTCGCCCAGGCGCTGACCAACCAGAGGCTGGTGCTCGAGCAGATCACCGCCTTGAACACCACCACCGCCAACATGATCGAATCGACCGGCGAGCTCTTGAAGACCCAGTCGGGCGAGATCCACAAACAGGCGGCCTCCTCGACGATCCCCCTGGAGACGCTGCAGCGCGCCTTTCAGAACATCTACGACACGATGGACACGATCGACCGCTTCAAGGTCGAGGCGCTCGGCAACATGAAGCAGACCGTCGACACGCTCGGCCGCGAGGTCGAGAAGAGCCGCGGCTATATCGCCCGCGCCGAGGGCGTCGAGCAGAACCGGCTCGCGGCGGGCGGCGGCGTGAGCGTGGATTCGCCGCTGACCGCGATCGAAGGATAGGGCCGGTTCCCATGAGCCTTTCCCGCGAAGTCGATTACGTTATCGGCCGCTTCGACGAGGCGAAAGCGCGCATCCCCCGCATCAATGCCGCGCGCGCCGGCGATGGATGGCGAACCGACCGCAATTGGCGCCGTTGGAAGGGCGCGGCGATCTTCGCCGTGGTAGCCGCCGGCATCATCTGGCTTGCCGCGACAATTGTCGGCATCGTCCTGAACGGGATTGGCCTGGAGGGCCTCGGCCTGGCCGTCCTGGCGACCGCGATGGCGATTGGATATGCGATCTGGCGAAGCCGCGAGAAGCCGATCGTCGACTATAAGGAGGACATGCCCAACAAGGCGGTGGTCGAGCGGCTCGACATGCTGCTGGTGCGCAAGCGCCCTGCCCTCCCCGCCCCGGCCGCGAGCCGGATCGACGCGATCAGCCGTCAGCTGCCCCTGCTCGAGAGCCGCCTCGCCGAGACCGCGACCCTCGATCCGCTCGCCCAGGACGCGCGCCGGCTGATGGGCAAGCACCTCCCCGAGCTGATCGAGCGCTACGAGCGCGTCCCGCCCGATTATCGCCGCGAGCGCGACGGCGAAGGCCTCACGGTGGACGACCGCCTCGTCCAGGGCCTCGACGCCGCCGGCAAGGCGCTCGACGAGCTCGGCCGCAAGCTCGCCCGCGAGGACATGGACGCCTTCCAGACCCAGGGCCGCTTCATCGAGAGCCGCTACAAGGACGACGAGGGCCTCAGGGGCGAGTGATCGCGAGCCCTCGAGCCGGGGGCGTGCCGGCGATGAACTGGATGGATGGGGACACGCATGCGCATGCGTGTCCCCGCTGCCGCGTCGGTCAGATCCGGCCCATCAGCACCAGGATGATCAGGATGATGACGACGATGCCGAGCAGGCCCGAGGGACCGTAGCCCCAGCCGCGGCTGTAGCCCCAGGTCGGGAGCGAGCCGAGCAGGAACAGGATCAGGATGATGATCAGAATGGTGCCGAGCATGAGAATCTCCTCCAGATGTCCGGGTCCGTAACGACGCTGGCGGCGATCCGGTTTCATCCGGTCCGGCGATAGTTTTCCGGCCGCGGCCGCCGGCCGGGCGGAAGCCTTCTTGCGGCGCGGCGACGCGGGCAATGTCCGTCCGCTGTTGTTTCAGTGACACAACGACTTATCGAAATGTGCGCCGCAGCATCTTTTCCCTATCGCGCGGCGCGATTGGTTTTAATCTGCGACCAGTTCTTTGGGGGACCAATCCATGACTCGCACCACCGCGCTGCTGCTCTCGACCGTCGCCGCCTTCGCCGCCGCGACGCCCGCTCTCGCCCAGGACGAAACCCCGGCCGCGGCCGCGCCCACCGGCGAGTCGGACGCGCCGATCATCGTCACCGGTACCCGCCGCACCGACCGCACCGTCGCCGACAGCCCGGTCCCGGTCGACGTGATCGGGGCCGACGCGATCGCGAATTCGGGCCAGACCGAAACCAACAAGATCCTCAACGAGCTGGTCCCGTCGTTCAACTTTCCCCAGCCCTCGATCGCCGACGGCACCGACGCGCTTCGGCCCGCCACCCTGCGCGGCCTGAGCCCGGACCAGACGCTGGTGCTGGTCAACGGCAAGCGCCGCCACGTTTCGGCGCTGCTCAACATCAACGGCACCGTCGGCCGCGGCAGCGCCGCCGTCGACCTCAACCTGATCCCGGGCCTCGCGATCAGCCGCATCGAAGTGCTGCGCGACGGCGCCTCGTCGCAATATGGCTCGGACGCGATCGCCGGGGTGATCAACATCCAGCTGCGGGGCGCCAACCATGGCGGCCGGGCGACCGCGACCTACGGCCGCTACGAGACCACGCTCGAGGACGTCGCCCGAATCACCAGCCTCCAGACCAATGGCGGCCAGCCGGTCCTCGACCCCGCCGACAACCGCGTCTTTCTCGCCAACAGCAACGGCGAACGGCGCGCCCATGACGGCGAGATGTACACGCTCGGGGCCAATTTCGGCCTTCCCGTCGGCCGCGGCTTCGTCAACTTCACCGCGGAATATCGCCACCGCAACCCGACCAACCGCGCCGGCTACGACCTGAGGCCGAACTACAACCGGCCCGCGCCCCCGGCGTTCGACCCGCGCGAGCTCACCTTCGACCGGCTCGAGTTCCGCTACGGCGACGCCAGGGCCAGGGATTATGCCTTCTTCCTCAATGCCGGCGTGCCGCTCGGCAGCGGCGGCTGGGAGCTGTACGGCTTCGGCTCCTACGGCCATCGCGACGGCCTCAGCGCTGCCAATTACCGCAACCAGAACGCGGTCGCCAATCGCGACTTCGGCGTCCTCGCGCCGGGCCAGACGCCCACCGCCGCCAATTTCGTGCCGCTGACCCCCGACGGCTTCCTGCCCTATATCGATACCGACCTCGAAGATTATGCCGGCACCGTCGGCGTGCGCGGCGAGGTCGGCGGCTGGAACGCCGATTTCTCGGTCGGCTACGGCCATAACAGCTTCGACTATATCGTGCGCAACACGCTCAACACCTCGTTCGGCACCGCCAGCCAGCGCGTGTTCGACGCCGGCGGCCTGCGCTACGGCCAGCTCGTCGCCAATCTCGATTTCTCGCGCGAATATGAGATCGGCCTGGCGAGGCCGCTGTCGGTCGCGGCCGGCCTCGAATATCGCAGCGAGAATTTCCAGATCCGGCCGGGCGACCTCCAATCCTACGCCACCGGCCCCCTGTTCCGCGCCTCCTTCGCGACCACCGCGGCGAACTGCGCGGCGCAGCAAGGCGTCTACAATGCCGGCACCGGCATCTGCAGCTTCCCGGGCCGGGCCGCGCCCGCCGGCGCCCAGGGCTTCCCCGGCATCCCGGCCGCCAGCGCGACCGACGAAAGCCGGCACAGCTACGCGGCCTATGTCGAGCTCGACACCAATCCGGCCGAGGGCTTCACCGTCACCCTCGCCGGCCGCTTCGAGCATTTCTCCGATTTCGGCAACACGCTGAACGGCAAGCTGGCGATGCGCTACGAGCTGGCGCCGGGCTACGCGCTGCGCGGCTCGATCTCGAACGGCTTTAGGGCGCCGTCGCTCCACCAGCAATATTTCACCACGACCTCGACCAACTTCATCAACGGCCTGCCGGTCGACATCAGCACGCTCGCGGTCAACAGCCCGGTCGCGCGCGCGCTCGGGTCGCGGGACCTGGAGCCGGAGAAGTCGGTCAACCTCAGCCTCGGCGCGACCGCCAATCCCGTCCCCGGCCTGACCTTCACGATCGACTATTACCGGATCGGCATCGACAACCGGATCGTGCTCACCGAGAATCTCGGCGCCGCCGGCGCCGGCACCGCCGCGGTCAACGCCGCGGTGAAGGCATTGCTCGACGCCAACGGCTTCCAGAGCGTCGGCGCGGCGCGCTTCTTCGTCAACGGCCTCGACACGACGACCCAGGGCGTCGACGCGGTGGCGGCCTATCGCTTCACCCCGGGTTTCGGCACCTGGACCCTGACCGCGGCCTATAATTACAACAAGACCAAGATCGACCGCCGCCTCAACAATCTCGGCCCGCTCGCGACCATTCCCGGAATCGTCCTGTTCGGGCGCGTCGAGGGCATCCGTTTCACCGACGGCCAGCCGCGCGACAAGGTCGTGCTGAGCGCAGACGGCGAGTTCGGCAATTTCGGCCTCACCGCGCGCACCACGCGCTACGGCCGGGTGATCGCGCCGGGCGCGACCGCGCCGCTCGCCGACCCGCTCAGCCTGACCCTGCTCGGCCCCGACGACATCCATCTCGGCGCCAAGTGGATCACCGATCTCGAGCTTCGCTACCGGGCGTTCGGCCGGCTCGAGCTCGCGATCGGCGCGGACAATATCTTCGACGTCTATCCCGACCGTTCGCCGTTCGGCGCGCGCCCGGCGGCGATCGGCGGAGTCTATCCGATCAACCAATATTACCTGCCTTATTCGGGCTTCTCGCCGTTCGGCTTCAACGGCCGCTTCCTGTACGCGCGCGCGTCGATCAACTTCTGAGCAGGCAGGGGGGACAGCTGCCTTCAGCTGTCCCCTAGCTACGCGGCGCATGCTGGCGTAGCTTGCGGCCCGACAGACGAAGGAAGCATCGATGAATCCATCCGGGCCCGGAAAAAGCGGCCATATCCGGCTGACGTCGCACGGCTCGCGGAGCCCGGCGCGGTTCCCGCTCGTCTGGGGCGCCGCCAGCGCCGCCGAGCGGGGTCCGGTCGTCGCCACGGTCAATGCCGGCGCGAACCGCAATGCGATCGGGGCGCATGGCGGCTCCTATTCCATCTATCGCGCGCTCGCCATCTCCTCCGGCGCGATGGATCCGCAGGCGCGCCCGGATCTGCAGGACACCTCGCCGGTCTGCGAGATCGGCCCGCATCCGCAATGGGGAGATCCGGGCAAGATCGTGTCGCTCGATCCCTGGGGCCACCGAGTCGCGCACGATTTCGCCGATCTTATCGCCGAGGGGATCGACATTCGACCGACCGTCGCGATCACCAAGGCGCGGCTGACGCTGCACGAGATGCAGGCCGCGATCGCCGCGGGCCGCCTCGAAGTCGACGGCGAGATCGTCCACGAAGCGGGCGACGTCTCGGTTACCAAGATCGCGGTCGATCCGGTCTGGTGGCTGCCGGGCGTGGCGGAGCGGTTCGAGGTTGACGAGGCGAGCCTCAGGCGCTGCCTGTTCGAGCAGACCGGCGGCATGTATCCCGAGCTCGTCACCCGGCCCGACCTTTCGGTCTTCCTCCCCCCGATCGGCGGCATGACCCTCTACATCTTCGGCGATCCGGCCTTACTCGGCGACCCCGCCAAGACCCTGACCTGCCGGGTCCACGACGAATGCAACGGCTCCGACGTGTTCGGCTCCGACATCTGCACCTGCCGCCCCTATCTCACCCACGGCATCGAGGAAGCGACCCTGCAGGCGCAGGCCGGCGGCGTCGGCCTCATCGTCTACAACCGCAAGGAGGGCCGAGCGCTCGGCGAGGTCACCAAGTTCCTCGTCTACAACGCCCGCAAGCGCCAGCCCGGCGGCGACCAGGCGGCGACCTATTTCGAGCGGACCGAATGCGTCGCCGGCGTCCAGGACGCGCGCTTCCAGCAGCTCATGCCGGACGTCATCCACTGGCTCGGCATCAGCCGCATCGACCGCTTCGTCTCGATGTCGAACATGAAGTACGACGCGCTCGTCGGCGGCGGCATCGAGATCGGCGAGCGCGTGCCGATCCCCGCCGGGCTGGTGCCGCCGGACGCCAGCGTCGAGATGGAGGCGAAGAAGGCGGCCGGCTATTTCACCCCGGAGGGTCCGCCGAGCGCCGACGAGCTGCGCTCGGTCGTCGGCCGGGATCTCGGGAAATTCTAGCGCGCGTGTCCGGCTCCGGCGAAGCGCTCCGCCGCCTGCTCTCGGCGGCCGCCGTCCGCGAGCGGGCGCACGAAATGCTCGACCTCGCCTTGGCCGGAGAGGTCGAAGGCTGGGCGGTGGACCTGTCCCGCCTCGACGACGCCGCCGGGCTGACCGCCGCGGTCACGCGCGCGCGCTATCCCGACCTCGCTATCCCCTTCCATGCCCGGTCGCGTCATTTCGTCGCCGGCGCCCCGGCGCTCGATGGCCCGCGCGCCGCCTTCGACCTCATCATCCTGTCGGTGCTGCTCGACGCGGGCGCCGGCGCGCACTGGCGCTTCGCCGACCCCGGGACCGGCCGGACGTTCACCCGCTCCGAAGGGCTGGCGGTGGCCAGCCAGCGGATGTTCGAGGAGGGGGGGCTCGACGACCTGGCAGGGCTCGAGATCGAGAGGCTGGCGCGCGGCTTCCAGGTTTCGGAGGACAATCCGCTGCTCGGCCTCGACGGCCGCAGCGCCTTGCTGAGGCGCCTCGGCGCGCAAGTGGCGGCGCGGCCGGACCTGTTTCCGGGCGGCCGGCCCGGCGGCCTCTACGACCTGCTCGCCGCGCGCGCCGCCGGGGGAGAGCTGCCGGCGCCGGCGATCCTGGAGCTGCTGCTCGAGGCGCTGGGGCCGATCTGGACGGACCGGCTGGTGATCGACGGCGTGCCGCTCGGCGATTGCTGGCGCCACCCCGCGATCCGCCGCGACGACGCCAGCGACGGCCTCGTCCCCCTGCACAAATTGTCGCAATGGCTCGCTTATTCGCTGATCGAGCCGCTCGAGGCGGCCGGCATCGCGGTGGTCGAGATCGACGGGCTGACGGGTCTCGCCGAATATCGCAACGGCGGGCTGTTCGTCGATTGCGGCGTGCTCGCCCTCGCCGACCCCGCTTTGGCCGAGCGGCCGCATCCCGTGTCGGACCCGCTGATCGTCGCCTGGCGGGCGATGACGGTCGCCTTACTCGACCGGCTGGCGCCGCTGGTCCGCGAGCGGCTCGGCGTGAGCGAAGAGGAATTTCCGTTGGCGCGCATGCTCGAGGGCGGCACCTGGGCTGCGGGGCGGGAAATCGCGGCGAAGCTTCGCCACGGCGGCGGCCCGCATTTCACCATCATCAGCGACGGAACGGTATTCTAGCCATGGACGGATTGACCATCGTTCGCCACCCTTTGGTGCAGCACAAGCTCACGCTCCTGCGCGACCGGAACAGCTCGGTGCAGCTGTTTCGCACGGTCGTCCGCGAGATCGCGACCCTGCTCTGCTACGAAGTCACCCGCGACCTGCCGACCGAGCTCGTCCGCATCGAGACTCCGATCGCCGCGACCGAGGCGCCCGCGATCGCCGGCAAGAAGCTGGTCATCGCCCCGATCCTGCGCGCCGGCCTCACCATGGCCGAGGGCATGCTCGAGCTCGTTCCCGCGGCGCGGGTCGCCCATATCGGCCTCTATCGCGACCCGATCACGCTTCAGGCGGTCGAATATTATTTCAAGACGCCGGAGGATGTCGCCGAGCGTCTCGTCATCGTCGTCGATCCGATGCTCGCCACCGGCCACACCGCGATCGCCGCGATCGACCGGCTGAAGGAAGTCGGCGTTTCCGACATGCGCTTCGTCTGCCTGCTCGCCGCCCGGCCGGGGGTAGAGGCGGTCCGCGCCGCCCATCCCGACGTCCAGCTCTGGACCGCGGCGGTCGACGACGAGCTCAACGACCACGGCTATATCATCCCCGGCCTCGGCGACGCCGGCGACCGGACCTACGGCACGCAATAGGCTAGCCCATCAGCCGCCGCGCCCTCGCCAGCGCGGCCACGCCCGCTTCGACCGTCTCCGGCTTCTTGGCGAAGCAGAGGCGGATGACGTTGGTGACCGGCGCTTCGGCGTAGAAGGCGGAAACCGGGATGGCGGCGACCCCCGCCTCGGCCACCGCGCGCGTGCAGAATTCGGCATCGCCGAGTGCGATCCCCGACGCCGCCAGGTCGACGCAGAGGAAATAGGTTCCCTCGCAATCGAGCGCGGCATAGCCCGCCGCCTCGAGCGCGGCGCGCATCGCGTCCCGGGCGGCGGCGAAGCCGGCGCGCATGCCGGCGAAATAATCGTCGGCCTTGCCAAGCCCGTAGGCGGCGGCGCTCTGGAGGTTGGGCGGGGTCGAGAAGGTGACGAACTGGTGCGCCTTGGCGATCGCTTCCGCCAGCGCCGGCGGCGCCACCACCCAGCCGACCTTCCAGCCCGTCATCGAGAAGATCTTGCCGGCCGAGCCCACCTTGACGGTGCGCTCCGCCATGCCGGGAAGCGCCGCGAGCGGCGTGAAACGCGCGGGCTCGAAGACGAGATGCTCCCAGACCTCATCGGTCAGCACGATCGCGTCGGCGCGGATCGCGGCTTCGGCCAGCAAGGCGAGCTCGTCCTCGCCGAACAGCCGCGCGGTCGGATTGTGCGGGTTGTTGAACAAGACCAGCCGGGTGCGCTCGCTGAACGCCTCGCCGAGCGCTTCGGCGGTGATCCGCCAGCCGGGCGGGGCGAGCCGCACCAGCTTCGGCACGCCGCCGGCGCGCAGCACCAGCGGCAGATAGGCGTCGTAGAGCGGCTGGAAGAGGACGACCTCGTCGCCCGGCTCGATCAGGGCGAGCAGGCTCGCGGCGAGCGCCTCGGTCGCCCCCGAGGTGACGATCACCTGTGCGGGATCGAGCCCCAGCCCCTGATGCCGCGCATAATGGGCGGCGACCGCCTGCCTGAGCTGGGGCAGGCCCCGCATCGGCGGATATTGGTTGGAGCCCCGGCTGAGCGCCTCGGCCGCTTTGGCGACGACGTCTTCCGGCCAGCCGAAATCGGGGAAGCCCTGGCCGAGATTGACCGCGCCCCGATCGCGCGCCGCCATCGACATCGCCTCGAAGATCGAGGTCGGCAGGTCGGCGAACAACGGATTCATGCCCCCCTCTGCCATCAACCGCGCCTCACCGGCAAGAAGAAGGCCCGGGGCGCGCCCCGGGCCTTCGGCGACGGCCGTTGAGGAGGAGAGCCGCCGCTTGGTGCTTACTGCTCGCTGACGCGCCGCTCGCCGCCGCGCGCCTGCTGCTGGCGCGCGCGGCCGGAGCGGGGCTGGCTGGTGGTCGAGGCGCCCTGCGCGCTCGCCGAGCCGTTGCCCGAGGCCGAGACGTTGGCCGAGGCGCTGCCGGCGACCTGGCCGGTCTTGTCGAGCGCGCCCTGGGCCCGCTGCCGGGTGTTGGCGACCGCCGTGCCGGCCCGGTCGCGGGCGTTGGCGACGGTGCCGCGCACGGCATCGGTGCCGACCAGCTGGGCGCCGCCGCCGGCGTCGCCGGAGACGGCGGCCGAGCCGTTCACGCTGCCGAGCGGGCCAGCGAGCGCGCCGTCGCCGCGGGCGTTGGTGCGGGCGCGCGCGTCGGCGCGGCCGCGCCGCCGGTCGACGTTGCGCTCGACCCGGGCGTCGCCGGCGCTGTCGAGGCGGCTGCCGAGGCCCTGGCTCATGCCGCCGAGGTTGCCGCCCAAATTGCCTCCGAGATTGCCGCCCAGCGAACCGCCAAGGCCGCCGCCGCCGCCCAGGATCTGGGCCGACGCCGGCGCCGCGATCAGGATCGCGCAGCCCGCGGCGAATTTGGTGATGAGCTTCATTTCACTCTCCCTTGGTCGAAAACAAAGACGAGGGTCGTGCCTCGCAGGGAGAACGTGCTGCCGGCGGAAATTAATCCCTCAGCGGCGATAGGGCGTGCGGCAATCGCCGCAAATGACGCCGCGCCCGACGCCGCGCCGGCCGCGTTCGGTCGCCTCGGCGTCGAGCGCGGCGATCGGCCGGGGCGCGCGCGCATGCGCGGCGAGCCGGCCGGCGACGAAGGGCACCGCGAACGAGGTGCCCCGCACCGGCGCGATTCGCCCGTTGGCCGCGGCGGCGGCCATATCGGCGCCCGGCGCCGCATAATCGAGGTGGGAGGCGCGCCCCGCCTCGGCCAGCACCCGGTCGCGCCCGTCGACGCCGGTCACCGCGATCACCCCCGGATAGGAAGCCGGATAAGCGGGCGGCGCCGCCGGCCCGTCATTGCCGACCGCGGCGACGACATGGACCCCGCGCGCCTGCGCCTGGCCGATCGCCCGCGCCACCAGCGCATTGGCCGGGCCGACGAGGCTGATCGCCACCACGGGCACGCGCTGCACGGTCATCCAGCCCAGCGCCCGGGCCAAAGCGAGCGCGTTGCCGCCGGCCGGATCGCTGCCATAGACGTCGGCGACGAGGAGCGGCGCGCCCGGCGCGGCGCCGCGGACCGGGCCTTCGCCCGCGATCAGCGAGGCGATCGCGGTGGCGTGGGCATTGGGCCTCGGCGCGCCGGCGACGAAGCCGCGCTGCCGGACCGCGCCGCGCAGCGCCGGATGGGTGGCGACGCCGCCATCGATGATTCCGACCGCGCCCGGCCCCGACGCCTGGCCCTGGACGAGCAGCGCGGCGCCGACCGGCGCCGCCCCGGCCTGGCCGCTCTGGCCGTGCAGATGATTGGCGGCGAACACCCCGCCGGGGGCGATTCGCCGAAGCCGCGACAGCGCCCGGTCGACCGACCAGCCGCGCGGCACGCGCAGCTGGACCTCGCTGATCCCGAGCCCCTCGATCCGCTCGGCGGCGATCCGGGTGAAGCCCGCCGCTTCGGCCGCGGCGAGGCTCGCCGGATCGGGATCGAGCGCGATCACCTCGCCCCGCACCGCCGGCCCGAGATCGGTCATTTCGAGCGCTTCGCGATTGGCGCGGACCAGGGCCTCCAGCCGCTCGACCCGGGCGCTGGCGAGCGCGCCCGCGGTGCCGCGAACGTCGCCGACGGTCCGATCGGCGGTGCGGCCGACCTGGCCGAGCGTCCCGCCGACGACCGGAGGCGTCGGCGGCGGCGCCGGCAACGGCGGCAGCAGCTGCGCGCCCGCGGAGCCGCACAAGGCGGCCGCCGCGGCGACGCCCACCGCCCATCTCCAGCTCGAACCCAAACGCATGGTCCTACCTTGGCATATTTTTGCTTGCTTGTGGATGAAACGGCTGAGAGCATCCGTTTCCTCCGTGAGATTGGAGATGCCTGTTGCAGGCTTTCGAGCGTGAGCTGCTGACGCTGCTGCCCCGGCTGCGCCGGTTCGCGCGCGCGCTCGCCCGCAACGCGGCCGACGCCGACGATCTCGTGCAGGCGGCGCTCGAGCGGGCCCTCAAGGCGAGGGACCAGTGGGCGCCGGGAACAAGACTGGACGCATGGATGATGCGGATCGTGCGCAATTGCTGGATCGACGAGATGCGCAGCCGGACGCGCCGCGCGCGGACGTTCGTGCCCGAGGAGGAGGGCGAAATGGTCGGCTCCGAGGCCCATCACGAGATCGAGATCCGCGCCGAGATGCATGCGGTCGACAAGGCGATGAGCAGCCTTTCGCCCGACCAGCGCGAGGTGATCGCCCTCGTCCTCGTCGAGGGCCTCGCCTATCGCGAGGCGGCGGATCTGCTCGACATCCCGATCGGCACCCTGACCTCGCGGCTGACCCGCGGCCGCCAGGCGCTGGCGCAGATGCTGGAGGCGGCATGATCGACGACGACCTCTTGATGGCCTATGCCGACGGCGAGCTCGACGAGGTCGGCCGCGCCCGCGTCGAGCGCGCGCTCGCCGCGGATGGAGCGCTGCGCGCGCGCCTCGAGCAGCAGCAAAGGCTGCGCGCCATGCTCGCCGCGCATTACGGCCCGACCGCCGAGGAGGAGGTGCCGGCGCGCCTGCGCGCGATGCTGGAAACCAATGTCGTCCGCTTCCCGCCGCCCCGGCCGCGGCCGATCTGGCGGGGAATGGTCGCGCTGGCGGCGTCGCTGGTCCTCGGCCTCGCGCTCGGGCGGACGCTGCTGGCGCCGGCCGGCGGCCCGGTCGAGATCGAGCATGGCGCGATGGTGGCGCGCGGGCCGCTGGCCGACGCGCTCGACCTTCAGCTCGCTTCGGCGCAGCCGGCCGGCGCGCCGGTCCGCATGGGCATCAGCTTCGCCGCCGCCGACGGGCGGCTGTGCCGGACCTTCGACAGCGCCGCTCTGTCCGGCCTCGCCTGCCGCGGCGATCGGGGCTGGCAGGTGATGATGACCGCCGCCGGCGCGGGCGGACCGCGCGGCGACTATCGCCAGGCCGGGAGCGGCAACCCGCTGGTCGCCCAGGCGGCGCAGGAATTGATGACGGGCGAGGCGCTCGACGCCGCCGGCGAGCGCCGCGCCCGCGATGCCGGTTGGCGCCGTCGCTGACACGAAGGCGATGACGCCCGGCGCGGGGGCGGCTAGGTTTCGTCCATGGCCAGCCGTCCCCGTCGCTCGCTTCCGCTTCGCCTGCTCGTCTGGCTGCTCCAGGGGCTGCTGATCTTTCTCGTCCTCAGCACCTTGTGGGTGCTGCTCTACCGGTTCGTCGATCCGCCGGTCACCGCCACCCAGGCGGCCGACGCGCTCTGGGGCAACGGCGCGGCCCGCCGGTGGGTGCCGATCGAGCGGATCGACCGCGACATGGTCCGCGCCGCGATCGCCGGCGAGGACGGCAGATTCTGCGCCCATTACGGCTTCGACCGGCGGGCGATCGAGCAGGCGATGCGGCGCAACGCCCCCGGCGGCCGGGTGCTGCGCGGCGGCTCGACGATCAGCCAGCAGACCGCCAAGAACGTCTTCCTCTGGCAGGGCGGCGGCTATTTCCGCAAGGGACTGGAGGCCTGGTTCACCCTGCTGATCGAGACCCTGTGGAGCAAGCGCCGGATCATGGAGGTCTATCTCAACGTCGCCGAGACCGGCATCGGCACCTACGGCGTCGAAGCGGGCGCCCGGCGCTATTTCGGCCATGGCGCCGACGCCCTCGCCCCGGCCGAGGCGGCGCGGATCGCCGCCATCTTCCCCTTGCCCAAGCGGCGCGCCGCGATCGGCCCGCGCGGCTTCACGCGGCGCTACGGCAACATGATCCTGGTGCGCAGCTTCATCGTCGCCCGCGAGGGGCTGGACGGGTGCGTGTATCGCTAGCCATCCCCGTCATGCCAGCGAAGGCTGGCATCCATTCTCACTCCGCATGGACCCCGGCCTTCGCCGGGGTGACGGCCTGTGGGGGCCGTCAGAACGGCATCTTGAAGCCCGGCGGGAGCTGGAGGCCGCCGGTGGCGCCGCGCATCGCTTCGGTGGCGGCGACGTCGGCCTTGGCGCGGGCGTCGTTTATCGCGGCGGCGACGAGATCCTCGACCATCTGCTTTTCGGAAGCGCTGAGCAGGCTCTCGTCGATGTCGACCGAGATGATCCGGCCCTTGGCCGACGCCTTGATCCGGACCAGCCCGCCGCCTGACACGCCCTCGACCTCGACCTTGTCGAGATCCTCCTGGGCCTGCATCAGCTTTGCCTGGGCATCCTGGGCCATTTTCAAAAGCTCATCCAGATTCTGCATCACGCGCTCCGTTGTTCATCGAGTCGGTAGCCGGGCAGGAGCTCGGCTTCGGGAAAGGCTTCGAACGCGGCCTTGACCAGCGGCGCTTCCAAGACTTCCTGCCGCAGGCGCTCGGCCGCGTCGCGGTCCTGGTCGAGCAGGCTCGGCGCCGCCTCCTCATCGGACGCGCGAACCTGCCAGGCGGTTCCGGTCAGCTCCCTGAGCGCGTCGGCGACCTCGCGCGCGAAATTACCGGACAGCGGCTTGGTCGGCCGAAACACCAGCTCCGGCGGCGCGTAGCGGACCAGGCCGACGAAGTCGTGGAGCTGCTGGGAAATATGCGCCTTTTTCCCGCCCAGCTTCTCGACCAGCTCGGCGAAGCTCGCCGGCAGCCTGAGCAGGGCACCCTGCTCCTCGGCCTTCGGCGCCTCGGCCGCCGGCGCGGCCATCGCCTCGCCGCTCGCCAGCCGCTCGAGCACCGCGCCGGGATCGGGCAGCTCGGCGGCGTGGATGACGCGCAGCACCGCCATCTCCGCCGCCTCGAGCGGCATCGGCGCGCCATGCACCTCGGCCAGCCCCTTCAGGAGCAGCTGCCAGAGGCGGTGGATCGCGCCATGGCCGAGCCTGGCCGCCCAATTGCCATAGGCCTCGCGCTCCTCGGCCGACTGGGCCGGGTCCTGGGCGCCGCCGACCTTGGCGCGGGTGATGCCGTGGACCGCCTCCAGGAGGCCGCGCAGCACCGCCGACGGCTCCACGCCGAGATCATATTGGTCCTTCAGCGCGGCGAGCGCGCCCTGGGCATCGCCGGCGAGGATGAGGCCGAGCAGGGCGCGGTTGGCGCCGCGGTCCGACAGGCCCAGCATCGCGCGCACCTGGCTTGCGGTGACGGTGCCGGCGCCGTGGGCGATCGCCTGGTCGAGGATCGACAGGCCGTCGCGCGCCGAGCCTTCGGCGGCGCGGGCGATCAGCGCCAGCGCCTCGGGCTCGACCTCGACCCCCTCCGCCGCCGCCACCTCGCCGAAATGGCGGGCGAGCGATTCGGCGGGGATGCGCCTGAGGTCGAAGCGCTGGCAGCGCGACAATACGGTGATCGGGACCTTGTTGACCTCGGTCGTCGCGAACAGGAACTTGACGTGCGCCGGCGGCTCCTCGAGCGTCTTCAGGAGCGCGTTGAACGCGTTCTTCGAGAGCATGTGGACTTCGTCGACGATATAGACCTTGTAGCGCGCCGACACCGCGGCATAGCGCACCGCCTCGATGATCTCGCGGACGTCGTCGACGCCGGTATTGGAGGCGGCATCCATCTCGATCACGTCGATATGGCGCCCCTCGGCGATCGCCCGGCACGGCTCGCAGACGCCGCAGGGCTCGATCGTCGGCCCGCCCTTCCCGTCCGGACCGATGCAGTTCAGGGCCTTGGCGATCAGCCGCGCGGTCGAGGTCTTGCCGACCCCGCGCACGCCGGTGAGCAGGAAGGCATGGGCGAGCCGGTCGCGCCGGATCGCATTGGCCAGTGTCTTGACCATAGCCTCCTGCCCGATCAGCTGATCGAAGCGCTGGGGCCGGTATTTGCGGGCGAGGACGCGGTAGGGCTGGGGGGAATCGGAAGCCATCGCGGTAATCCTAAGCGTCATCCTGACGAAAGTCAGGACCCATGAACACCGAACCCGTCGATCATCGCGATCCGTGTTCATGGGTCCCGGATCAAGTCCGGGATGACGTGGATTTCATGACGATGCCGGCAAAGGTGGGAGCCGGAACGACCCGGCGCTTGAACTCGTTACGGCTGCTTCCTTCCGGACCTGACCGGGTTGGCGAGAGCGCCGTCCGCCCGACTCCCGCGCGCCATATGAGGGCGCGCCTCGAATTTGGCAAGGATCACAGCGCGCCGGTGGCGACGAAGCGGGCGACCGCGGCGTGGACCTGGGCGCGGACGGCGTCCGGGGCGTCGCCGCCGCTGATGAAGCAGGCAATGACCAAAGGCGGCTGGCCGGGCGGCAGCGCGAACAGCACGTCGTTGTGCGCGCCGTTGGCGCCGGTGCCGGTCTTGTCGCCGAGCCGCCAGCTCGCCGGCAGCCCGGCGCGAAGCCGGTCGCGCCCGGTCGAGCTGCGCGCCATCCAGGTGGCGAGCTTGACCCGGTTCGGCTGGCTCAGCAGCTCGCCGAACAGGATCGAGCGGGTCAGGCGGAGCATCGCCGCCGGGGTGGTGGTGTCGCGGGGATCGCCCGTGACGTTGCTGTTGAGCTCGGGCTCGATCCGGTCGAGCCGGGTCTCGCGGTCGCCGTGGTTGCGGACATAGTCGGTGAGCGCGGCGGGGCCGCCGAGCTTGCGCAGCAGGATGTTCGCGGCGCTGTTGTCGCTGACCTCGACGATCGCCGCGCAGAGCGCCTCGATCGACAGCCGGCCGGCGGCGAGGTTGGCGCGGACGACCGGCGCATAGTCCAGCAGATCCGCCTCGCCGAAGGCCAATTCCTCGCTCATCCTCCAGCGACCGCCCTCGGCGCCGGCGAGCATCGCCGCGGCGAGGGGCAGCTTGAACGTCGAGCACATCGCGTAGCGCGAGTCGGCGTCGAACAGGGTGCGGCCGGCCGAATCCATCGCCGCGACGCCGAGCCTGCCGCCGGGGCCGAGCCGGGCGCGAAGCGTGGTGAAGGCCTCGCGCGCGCCCTCCACCTGCGCCAGCGCCGGAGCGGCGATCGGAAGCGAGGCGAAGCCGAGAAGGAGGGTGCGGCGGTCGAGCATCAGCGTCCCTGCATGTTGTGGAATCCGCTCGGAATATGGACGGTCAGCTCGTCCAGCTCGTCGGCCAGCCAGATCTGGCAGGAAAGGCGCGAATGGCGGGTGACGTGGGCGGCGAGATCGAGCATGTCCTCCTCCTCCTCGCTGGCGCGGGGAAGACGGGCGAAATCCTCTGCAGCGACGATGACGTGGCAGGTCGAGCAGGCCATCTGCCCCTCGCAGGTTCCCTCCAGCGGCTGGCCCGCCGCCTGGGCGACGTCGAGCAGCCGCGCGCCCGCCGGCGCCGCGACCTCCCGGACGCTCTCGCCGTCGGCCGAGACGAAGCGGACCAGCGTCACAGCTGCCGCTCCGCCGCTTGGTCGATCAGGGCGAGCGCGGCGCGCAGCTCGTCCTCGCCGGTGTAGCGGCCGAAGCCCAGGCGGATGCTCGAGCGCGCCTCGCGATCGGAAAGGCCCAGAGCGGCGAGCACGTGGCTCGGCCGGCCCGAGCCGCTGGCGCAGGCCGAGCCGGCCGAGAAGGCGACCTCGCGCACCTCCGAGATGAGGCGGGCGGCGTCGATCCCGTCGCGGCGCAGGTTGAGATTGCCGTGGTAGCGGCGGCCGGCGCTGCCGTTGAGCGTCCAACCGGCCATCGCTTCGGCGGCGATCGCCCAGAGGCGCTCGACATGGCCGGAATCGTCGCCCAGCAGAGCCGCGGCGGCGCCGAAACCGACCGCGGATGTTGGCGAAAGTGTCCCGGAACGTACGCCGCCCTCCTGGCCGCCGCCGTGCAGGAAGGGCTCGAGCGTGACTCCCTCTCTCACCCAAAGGGCGCCGATGCCCTTCGGACCGTGCACTTTGTGCGCGGAAAGGGCGACCAGGTCGCAACTTTCGAGCGGCAGCGGCACGCGGCCGAAGCCCTGGACGGCATCGCAGAAGAAGAGCGCGCCTTGCGCATGCGCGATGCGGGCGATCTCGGCGACCGGCTGGATGACTCCGATCTCGTTGTTGACCAGCATCGCCGCGACGAGGCCGGTGCCCGCGGTGACGCGCGCCTCGACCAGGTCGAGGTCGACGAGGCCGTCGGCGCCGACGGGAAGGATCTCGACCTCGCACCCCTGCCCCGCCAGCCATTCGACCGTGTCGAGGACGCAGGCATGCTCGGTGGCGAGCGTGACGATGCGTCGTGCACCGCTGCCCTTCAGCGCCCAGTTCGCCGCCTCGGTCGCGCCGGAGGTGAAGTAGAGCCGTCCGCCGCCGCCGAGCGCGCCCAGCACCTGCTCGCGCGCCACTTCGATCGCGGCCGCCGCTTCCCTGCCCATTTTGTGCGGGCTGTGGGGGTTGGCGAACTTCTCCTCGAGCCACGGCCGCATCGCCGCCGCCGCTTCGGGCGCGACCGGCGTCGTCGCCTGGTAATCGAGGTAGATCGTCACGCGGCGCGGCGGCGCGCGACGACTTTGCGCCACTCGGCGACGAGGGCGTCGATATCGGCCTCGACCGTCTGCGGACCGAAGCTGATCCGGATCACCTCGCGCGCCTCCGCCTCGCTCATCCCCATCGCGGTGAGGACGTGGCTGGTCTTGAGGCTGCCCGAGGAGCAGGCGCTGCCGGCCGAGACGGCGATTCCGGCGAGATCCAATTGCATCATCTGCGCCGCGGCGGGGACGCCGGGCATCCGGTAGCAGGCGATGGTGGCGATGCGGGGCGCGCGTTCGGCGATGACGATGCCGCCCGCCTCGAGGATGGCGGCGTCGAGCTTCGCGCGCAGCCGCCGCGCCTCTTCGTACCAGCCATGATCGGCCTCGAGCGCGGCGGCGAAGCCCAGGATCATCGGCAGCGCCGGCGTGCCCGGGCGATGGCCGCCTTCCTGGCCGCCGACCGCCGCCAGCGTCGCCGGGTCCTTCGCCAGCAGCGCGCCGATTCCCGGCGGCCCGCCGAGCTTGTGGGCGGCGACGACCAGGAAATCGGCGTCCGGGAGCTCCAGCTTGCCGGCGCTCTGGGCGCAATCGACGAGCAGCAGGCCGCCTCGCGCCCTCACCCGCGCGGCGATCTCGGCGATCGGGTGGATCACGCCGGTCTCGTTGTTCACCGACTGGACCGCGACGAGCGCGTTGTCGGTCAGCGCCGAGTCGAGATCGGCCAGATCGAGCGTCCCGTCCGCCTCGACCGCGATCCGCCGGGCGTCGGGGACGGTGCGAAGCACGGCCGGATGCTCGATCGCCGAGACGATCCGCGCGCCCGCTCTGGCGCGGTCGAGGACGATCTCCAGCGCCTCGGTCGCGCCCGAGGTGAAGACGAGCGTGCCGGTCCAGCCCAGGGCGGCGGCGATCCGCGCGCGCGCCTGCTCCATCGCGGCGAAGGCGGCGCGGCCCTCGCGATGGGCGGAAGAAGGGTTCGCCCAGCCGGCGCAGGCCGCCGCGATCGCGGCCGCCGCCTGCGGCAGGATCGGCGTGGTGGCGGCATGATCGAGATAGATGCGGGATCCCAGGGCCTTGCTCCTTTCAAATTGCGGAAACGCGCCGCTTCCCTATATAGGCGCCTCCGCTTCCCAAACTCCACATGCAGGTGCAATGCCCGAAGTCATCTTCCCAGGGCCCGAGGGCCGTCTCGAAGGACGTTTCAGCCCCGGCCCGCGCCCGCGCGCCCCGGTCGCCCTGATCCTCCACCCGCACCCGCAGGGCGGCGGCACGATGAACAACGCGATCGTGCTCGCGCTCTACAAGACGTTCGTGCGGCGCGGCTTCGCGACGCTCCGCTTCAACTTCCGCGGCGTCGGCAAGAGCCAGAGCGTGTTCGACAACGGCATCGGCGAGCTCTCCGACGCCGCGAGCGCGCTCGACTGGGTGCAGTCGATCCACCCCGAAGCGGAGACGACCTGGATCGCCGGCTTTTCGTTCGGGGCCTGGATCGGCATGCAGCTGCTGATGCGCCGCCCCGAGGCGCGCGGCTTCATCTCGATCGCCCCGCCCGCCAACATGTACGATTTCTCGTTCCTCGCCCCCTGCCCCTCCTCCGGGATCATCATCCAGGGCGAGGCCGACGAGGTGGTGACCCCGCTCGCCGTCCAGAAGCTGGTCGACAAGCTCCGCACCCAGCGCCACATCACGATCGAGCACAAGACGATCACGGGCGCCAACCACTTCTTCGTCAACGAGATGGACGAGCTGATGCGCGCCGTCGACGACTATCTCGACTTCCGCCTCGATCCGAGCTGCCCGATCAGGTGAACGGCCGGGAGCGATAACCGCCGAACGGGCGGTCGTTCCGGGCAGCGTCCGGAAAGCAGTTGCAAATCAGGCTGTCGCCGGCCCTTCAATCCTTGTACGATCCGGCCGTCTCCTTCGCGAGGACGGTTTGCTGCTTCTCGATTTGGGGGGGCATTTCGATGGACCAACACAAAGCTGCGATTGGAATTCCGCGCCCGGCCGCAGTGGCGCGTCCGCAACAGGCCTCGGGTCCCGCACCATTCGAAGCCGCGGCCGGGCCGCCGCCGCCCGTCGGCTCGATCCCTCCACTCAACGTGCTCGGCCTGGAAGTGACCCAGGCGGTGCAGGACGTCGCCCATCACGTCGTCCTGATCCGCGGCAAAGCCACTGTCGTGCGTGCCTATGTGGTCCCGGGCTCCGCCCTGCCGCGGCCGATCAGGGTCACTGGCGAGCTGACCTGGCGCGCCCTCCCCGGCGGCGCCACCGGCACCCTGATGTCGGTCCGCCCGGTCGACCTGCCGGCAGGTGCGCCGGCGCACCTCGATACGCTTCGCGACAGGGAGGCGCGCAGCCTCAATTTCGTGCTGCCGGCGGAAGCGTTGTCCGGTTCGTCGGTGGAGCTTCGGCTCAATCGAGTGACGGCGCCAGGCGGCGAGCCGGCCGCCCCGCTGGCCGGCAATCGCGACGCTACGGTGCGGCTCGAGCCGGGGGTGCCGTTGCGCATCCGCGTGATCGGGCTGAGATACAAGGACGAACTCCACAGCTACGAACCCGATGATCTTCATTTCCGTTATATTCGATCCTGGCTCGGGCGCGCCTATCCGGTGCCTTCGGTGGAATGGTCGCAGCTGACCGTCGACGCCAAATTCTCCCCGCCGTTCGAGCAGCCCACTCAGGTCAGCGGCGGCACCGCGGAGGTCGCCAACAGCCAGATCGCCGCGCTGCGCGCCGCCGATCTGGCAACCGGCACCCATCCGCGCACGCATTATTACGGTCTCGTGTCGGACGGGAGTAGAGACGATTATTTCGTGCGCGGCCTGGCGTTCAGCATTCCCCAGCAGCCCGACCCAACCGCGGTCGCGAGCGGACCCGCCGGCGCGGGCGGCGGGTTTTTCGGCGATGAGGACGAAAGCTATGCCGACTGGTATTGCGGGCACGAGCTCGGCCATACTTTCGGACGCTACCATCCGGGCTTCCCGCCGCCAGACGTGGAGGGGGGCCAAACCAAGGACGATCTACACTTTCCCTATGACGACGGGCGCATCTCCGGCGCCGATCCGCGCTTCGTCGGCTTCGATGTCGGCGATCAGGCGCTCGGCCAGCCGATGCGCGCGCTCCCCGGATCCAGCTGGCACGACGTGATGACCTACATGCCGTTACAATGGGTGTCGCCCTATACCTATCAAGCCCTGTATCGCAGAATTCAGGATGAGGCCCGGCTCCACGGCAGCTGAGGGAGGAAGCGAGTGACCGACAATCAATCACCTGCCTTCATTCACGTCGTCGGTCGCGTCAACCTTGCCGAGATGACCGGCAAGATCGATTACGTGGTGCCCGCCACGAGCGGCTCGCAGCACCAGAGCGAGGCGGCCGACGAGCAGATTCGCCTCGATGTCAGGGACAAGGACAAGAACGTCCTCGATTCGGTAGCGGCCGTTCTTCGGCGGCCGTCTTGCGACGGAGGCGTAGCCCAATACGGCCTGATCCAGGAAAACCTCCCCCGGGTCGAAGGGATGACCGAGGTCGTGCTGCGGATCGGAGAGAAGGTCGTGGACCGGTACGCGCCCTCGGTTCCCGGCCTCGCGGCGGCGGTCACCGCCGCCTTCGCCAGCGTCGCCGGAGCGGTGGGCCTGGGAAGCATGTTTCCGTCCCAGAGCCGCAGAAGGCGCAGTTACACCGTCCAGGTCCGCCGGGGCGGCGACGAAAATTGGCAGACCATCGCCGTCGACAGCCCCACCCCGGACGTGGACGTCGACGCCGGCCAGTTTCCGGATGCGGAGCGCCTCTACTCCCGCGTTCTCGAATCGGATGGCTTCGGCTGGAAGGTGATCCGCGATGGCGAGGTCGCGCTGGCGCGCGCGCAGCCCGGTGCCGGGGCCGTCCTCTAGGCTTCGGACCAGCGCAGCGACAGGCAGGAGAGGCCGGCGTCGATCTTGCGGATTTCGCCGACATTGAGCGGGACGAGGTTCGGAGCCCGCCCCGCCAGCAGGTCGATCGTCCCGGGATAATCGGCGCCGACCAGGATCGTGTCGTTGAGGCGGAGCAGATTGGCCGCCCGCTCCTCGCCGGCCGGAGTCTCGATCACGTCCAGGCCTTCGAACATCCCTGCCAGCGCCGGCGTGGCGATCACCGTCTCCTCGTCGACCAAAGCGCAGGCGGTCTTGAGGTGGAGGACGCCTGCCGGCGTCTCGACGATGCGGGCCCTGCGGCCGAGGTCGCGGGCGAGCTCGCAGAAGCGCTTGGCGCCGAGCTTGTCGGTGCGGCCCGAAAGGCCGATCAGGATCTCGGTCGGCAGGACCAGGATGTCGCCGCCGTCGGCGAACCCCTCGTCCAGCGCGAGCACGCGCTCGAAGCGGCGATGGAGCGCGGGCGCGATCGCGTCCGCCTCGCCGATCCGGGTCGCCGTGCCCGGCTTGAGGACGATCGCGCCCTCGGGAAGGACGAACGCGGGATCCTCGACGAAGACGGCGTCGGGATAATCGTCGAGCGGGTCCAGCGTCTCGACCGCGAGCCCGGCCGCGGCGAGCGCGACGGCATAGGCCTGGAACTCGGCGAGCACGCCGTCGTAGGACGGCGCCTCGGCGCCGCTGCGCAGCCCCCTGACGACGCTCGGGGCGGGCGTGCGCAGGAGCGCGAAATCGAAGGCGAAGGCGCTCACAACGTCCAGATCAGCACGTTGATCAGCGCGACCAGGGCGGCGAGCAGCATCAGGGCGCCCTTGTGCCGCTCCTTGCGCTTGAGGATCAGCCAAGTGCCGCCCGCCGCGAGCAGGAAGGCGGCGATCATCAGGATCGACAGGGTCAGCGCGGCCGGGCCGGTCATCGGGCGCTGATGCCATGCCGCGCGGCTTTCACAAAGCCTTAAGCGGGGCGCGCTAGGCTTCGCGCGCCATGAGCCATATCGACCACCGCCAGTTCGAGAGCGCGCTCGCCACGATCGACAAGGCGATCCTGCCGAGCCTGTCGCGGCTGCTCGACGGCGTCCTCGACAGCGCCGCACTGGCGCGGCCGGGGGTGGATGCCGAGCATTATTCGGCGGGCCTCAGGCGGAGCGCGCGCCAGGTCGACCAGCTGGCCCGGCTCGTCGGCCTCGTCGCGCCGCACGCTCAGCGTCCAGGGGCCAATATCTCCGCGTAGCGCGTGGGATCGGGACAGTCCCCTGCGGGGACAGTTCCTGGCCGAGGGGGACAGTCCCTTCAGGGACTGTCCCCGGCGAGAATTTGCGCGAACAGCGCCGGATCCACGTTCCCGCCCGAAATGACGACGACGCTGCCCTCCGGCACGTCCCCCGCTTTGCCTGAAATGAGCGCCGCCAGCGCGACCGCGCCGCCCGGCTCGGCGACAATGCGCAGGTGGCGGAAGGCGTGGACCATCGCCGCCTCGACCTCGGCCTCGCCGACCGCTACGCCGCGGGCGCCCGCGTCCCGGAGCGCGCCGAAGGTAAGCGGGGAAACCAGCTTGGTCTGGAGCGCGTCGCAGCGGGTCGGCGGCGCCGGCTCGTCGACCGGGACGATCCGGCCGAGCGCCAGCGATCGGGTCATGTCGTCCCAGCCCTGCGGCTCGACGATCAGGATGTCGGAGTCCGGCAGCGCCAAGGCGATGCCGCCGGAAAGGCCGCCGCCGCCGCAGGGCACGATCACCAAAGGCGGCGCGCGCCCGAGCCGGTCCGCAATCTCGACGCCGACGCTGCCCTGGCCCTCGATCACGTCGACATCGTCGAACGAGGGGACCAGCACCGCGCCCTTCTCCGCGGCGAGCCGGGCGCCGATCACCTCGCGGCTCTCGCTGGCGCGGTCGAAGAAGACGATGTCCGCGCCTGCCGCGCGCGTCCCCTCCACCTTTACCGCGGGTGCGTCGCGCGGCATGACGATGGTCGCCGGGATGCCGAGCGCGCGGGCGGCGCGGGCGACACCCTGGGCGTGGTTGCCCGAGGAGAAGGCGACCACGCCGGCGCCGCGCTCCGCCTCGTCCAGCCGCAGCAGCCGGTTGGTGGCGCCGCGCAGCTTGAAGCTGCCGCCCTGCTGCAGGCATTCGGCCTTGATCCAGAGCCGCCTCCCCTCCCAGTCGAGCGGCAGCAGCGGCGTTTTCGTGACCGCACCCGCGATGCGCCTCGCCGCAGCCTGGACACCGTTCGCCGAGGGCCGTCTTTCTTCCATCCAAGCCTCTGGAAATAAGGGGGAATTCGCAGGTCTTTACATGGGGGTCCAACGTCCATATATCGCGCGCCGCAGCCCCAGGGGACTTCCAAACCGCAAGGCTGCATGCACGTCAACGATTCTGTTGGAGGTCCCTTGAGTTGCACAACCACCATAGCGCGCTGGGGCTAGCGACCGCCCCCGACGGCGGCACCAGTGCCGCCGCCCTCGCCAAGCAGCGGCCGGTGCAGCCGGTCACGCTCCTTCGTCCGCACGCCGCCCGGCGCGCCGCCCGCTTCTTCGCCGAGAAGTTTCCGGGCCGCTCGCTCTATGCGGTCAAGGCCAACCCGTCCCCGGATCTCCTGCGGATCCTGTGGGAGGAGGGCGTCACCCATTATGACGTCGCCTCGATCGCCGAGGTGCGACTGATCTCCGAGACCCTGCCCGAGGCCGTGATCTGCTTCATGCATCCGGTCAAGGCCGAGGAGGCGATCGCCGAGGCCTATTTCACCCACAACGTCCGCACCTTCTCGCTCGACACCGAGGAGGAGCTGGACAAGATCGTGCGCGCCACCGGTGCCGCCCAGGACCTCAACCTGCTCGTCCGCATCCGCGTCTCGTCGGATCATAGCAAGCTCAGCCTTGCCGCGAAGTTCGGCGCGCAACCAAATGAGATGAAGGCGCTTCTCATGGCCGCGCGTCAGGCGTCGGACGCGCTCGGCATCTGCTTCCACGTCGGCAGCCAGGCGATGACCCCGGCCGCCTATCACGAGGCGATGGAGCGGGTCCGGGCGGCGATCGTCGAGGCGGCGGTCACCGTCGACATCGTCGACGTCGGCGGCGGCTTTCCCAGCGTCTATCCCGGCATGGAGCCGCCCCCGCTCGAAGCCTATTTCGAGGTGATCCACAAGGCGTTCGAGGATCTGCCGATCTCCTATTCGGCCGAGCTCTGGTGCGAGCCCGGGCGCGCGCTCTGCGCGGAATATGCGAGCGTGCTGGTGCGGGTCGAGAAGCGGCGCGGCGACGAGCTCTACATCAACGACGGCGCCTATGGCGCGCTGTTCGACGCCGCCCATATCGGCTGGCGCTTCCCGGTGCGGCTGGCGCGCGAGACGCCGTCCGACGCGCGCGACATGGCGTTCAGCTTCTACGGGCCGACCTGCGACGATCTCGACCATATGGCGGGACCGTTCCTGCTGCCCGCCGACGTCGCCGCCGGCGATTATGTCGAGATCGGCATGCTCGGCGCCTATGGCTGCGCGATGCGCACCGGCTTCAACGGCTTCGGCGCCGCGGAGAGCGTGATCGCCGACGACGAGCCGATGGCGACGCTCTACGCCGGATTCGTCGAGGAACGCGCGGTTCCGTCGAACGTCGTCACGCTGTAACCCCTTCACCGTCATTCCAGCGAAAGCTGGAATCCATTCTGACTCCGCATGGACCCGAGCTTTCGCCGGGGTGACGCGGATGTGGAGAGAAACGAATGACCACCGTCCCCGTCAACGACACCCGCAAGGCGGAGCTGCTCGCCAGGGAAGTCGAGCATATTGACATCAAGAGCTTCGACGCCCGGCCGATCGTCGCGGCGATGAAGAAGATGAGCTTCACCAGCCGCGACCTCGGCCGGGCCGCGGACATCTACAACCAGATGCTGTCGGATCCCGCCTGCTCGGTGTGGCTGGTGATCGCCGGCTCGACCTCGGCCGGGGGCTGCATGGACCTCTACGCCGACCTGGTGAAGCACAATATGGTCGACGCGATCGTCGCCACCGGCGCTTCGATCGTCGACATGGACTTCTTCGAAGGCCTTGGCCACAAGCATTACCAAGCCCTTGAAATCCCTGACGACGACACTTTGCGCTCGCTCTATATCGACCGCATCTACGACACCTATATCGACGAAGAGCAGCTGCAGGATTGCGACTTCACGATCGGCGCCATCGCCGATTCGCTCGAGGCGAAGCCGCACAGCTCGCGCGCGTTCATCCGCGAGATGGGGCGCTGGCTGACCAGGCACGGCAAGAAGGAGCACAGCCTGGTCCGGCTCGCCTTCGAGCATGACGTGCCGATCTTCTGCCCGGCCTTCACCGACAGCTCGGCGGGCTTCGGCCTGGTCAAGCACCAGGTCGACCGGATGCAGGCGGGCAAGCCCTATCTCACGCTCGATTCGATCGCCGATTTCCGCGAATTGACCGACATCAAGATCAAGGCGGGGACGACCGGCCTGCTCATGATCGGCGGCGGCGTGCCCAAGAATTTCGCGCAGGACACCGTGGTCTGTGCCGAGATCCTCGGCCACGAGGATGTCGAGGTCCACAAATATGCGGTCCAGATCACCGTCGCCGACGTTCGCGACGGCGCCTGCTCCTCCTCGACCCTCCAGGAGGCGGCGAGCTGGGGCAAGGTGAGCACCGCCCTCGAGCAGATGGTCTATGCCGAGGCGACCTCGGTCCTGCCCCTGCTCGCCAGCGACGCTTTTCACCGCGGCCACTGGAAGCAGCGGGCGAAGCGCGCTTTCGGGAAGATGTTCGACTAGCGCCGCGCCGGCTCGCGGATCAGCGATGCGCCGGCGAGGCCCGCGAGGACCGCCCCGATCATGTACCAGGCGGGCACGAGCGGGCTGCCGGTCCATTCGATCAAAGTCTTGACGACGAGCTGGGTGGTGCCGCCGAAGGTGGCGATGGCGAGCGCGTAGATGATGCCGAGCGAGCCGGCGCGGATCCGCGCCGGCAGCGCCTCGATGAACAGCAGCATCGCCGCCGTCGAGCCGAAAATGTGCAGCAGCGACAGCAAGGCGGTCGCGCCGAGCAGGGCCGTGGGCGTGCGCAGCGCGCTCAGGACGAAGAAAGCGGGCAGCGCCAGCGCGATCAGCGCGAGCCAGGGCAGGACCAGCACCCGCTTGCGCCCGAACCTGTCCGAGAGCCAGCCGGCGGCGAGCCCGCCGACGACGCCGGTCAGGCCGAGCATCACGGTGGCGCCGAACGCGGTCGTGACCGCCATGTCGAGCGTGACCTGCGCATAGGTGGTCAGATAGCCGAGCGTGTAGTTGCTGATCGTGCCGGCGCCGAGGATCAGCATGCCGCCGGCCGCGACGACGAGGAACGGCCTGAGGCTCCCCGGCGGCGCCGGCTGGGCGGCCTCGGCGGGCAACGTCTCGGCGAGGGTGCGGCGGAGCGCGAGCCCGAACGGCACGATCAGTGCACCGAGGAGGAAAGCGACGCGCCAGCCCCAGGCGTCGAGCTCGGCCGGACTCAGCAGGTTCGAGAGCGTCAGGCCGACCAGCCCGGCGGCGAGCACTGCGGCGTCGGCGGTGGCGAAATGGAGCGAGACGACGAGCCCGCGCCGGTGCGGCGGCGCCGCCTCCAGGAGGAAGGCGGCATTGGGGCCGACCTCGCCGCCGAGCGCGAAGCCCTGCAGCAGCCGGAACAGCACCGCGAGCGCCGGCGCGGCCATGCCGGCGACCGCGTAAGACGGGGTGAGCGCGAGGCCGACGATCGCGACGCCCATCAGGGTGAACGAGAGGATCATCGCGGGCTTGCGACCGCGCCGGTCGGCGAGGCGTCCGATGACGATCGCTCCCAGCGGCCGGCTGACGAAGCCGACGCCGAACGTCGCCAGCGACAGCATCAAAGCGTGCGCGCCGTCGCCCGGGAACAGGGTCCGGCCGATCTGCACGGCGAAGAAGGAATAAGTGACGAAATCGTAGAATTCGAGGCCGTTGCCGGCGCAGACGGCGGCGATCTGCCTGCCGGTGAGCGCCGGCGAACCGGCCGTCGCTTCCGCCATCTCGCCATCTCCCCCTGCCCGCCGATGCTCTCATCGGGACGCGCCGAAGACAAGCGCATTCCTTTTTCCCTCCCCACGATTTCGTGGGGAGGGGGGACCGCACGGATTGCGGTGGAGGGGTAGAAGGCCAGGCCTCGCCGGTTACCCCTCCACCAGGCTTCGCCTGGTCCCCCTCCCCAGCAAAAGCCGGGGATGAATTGGGTTTACCCGCCCGCATTTCTGTCGCAGCTTCGCGGCATCCCAGGGGGAGTCCCGCCATGCCTTACAGCCCGATCCTCGGTCCGGTCGTCGCGCTCGTCGCCTGGACCATCGTGATGATGATCTGGATGTATGCGACCCGCTTCCCGGCGCTGGCGCGCAAGGGGATCTCGTTGAAGGGCCGGGTCGGCAGCAAGGGCGGCGACCTCGACGGCGTGATCGAGCCTGAGGTCCAGTGGAAGGCCCACAACCACAATCATCTGATGGAGCAGCCGACCCTGTTCTACGCGATCTGCCTGACGCTGGCGCTGATGGATTTCGGCGGCGGCATCAACCTTTGGCTCGCCTGGGCCTATGTGGCCTTCCGCATCGTCCACAGCCTGATCCAGGCGACCGTCAACGTGGTGCGCTGGCGCTTCCTCGCCCATCTCGCCGCCTCGCTCTGCCTCCTGGGCCTCACCGTCCACGCCGCGGCCAATTACCTGCATCATCTTTAGTCGCCCGAGCCTGCACGTTCGTCGACGCGGCGCGGCTTGAACGACGCGTTCGCCGCCTTCGACGCGGCGCGCGGGCATTCCGCCAGTGAAACATTAGCGACCTCCTTCGAAGACAAATCAGGGAGAGCGCAATGAACATCGGATCCTGGTCGCTGCCGACCGCAATCATCGGACTGACGCTGGCGACCGCTCCGGTCCAGTCGAGCGCGGCGGAGGAGGCCGTTCCCGCCGTGCCCGCGGCCGCCGCCGCTCCGGCGCCCGCGCCCGCGCCCGCGCTCGAAGTCGGCAATCTCGCGCCCGGCGCCTTCGTCTGGCGGCCGGAGCTGGCCGCGGGCGGCGCGGTCGAGATCGTGGTCAGCATCCCGCGCCAGCTCGCCTACGTCTATCGCGGCGGCACCCTGATCGGGGTGTCGACCGTGTCGACCGGCCGCCCGGGCCACCCGACCCCGACCGGCCGCTTCCCGATCCTCGAAAAGCATCGCGAGCATTATTCGAACCGCTACAACAACGCGCCGATGCCGTTCATGCAGCGGCTGACGATGGACGGAATCGCGCTCCATGCCGGCCAGATTCCCGGCCATCCCGCCTCGCACGGCTGCGTCCGGCTGCCGCTCGCGTTCGCGCGCAGCCTGTTCGCGGCGACCAGGGTGGGCGCGGCTGTGCACATCCTCGACGCATCGCCCTCGGCCGAGTCCGCGCTCGCGGTCGCCCGCGGCGAGGCGCCGGTCCGAGTGCTGCTCGCCAGCGTCGCCGATTAGCGGAGGAACAAGGCCGCCAGCTCGACATGGGTCGACCAGCGGAACTGGCCGACCGGCTTCACCCATCGGAGGCGGTAGCCGCCCTCGACGAGGACGCGCGCGTCGCGGGCGAAAGTGGCGGGATTGCACGAGACGCAAGCGATCCGCGGCGCCGCCGAGGCGGCGAGCAGGGCCACCTGCTCCTTCGCCCCGGCGCGCGGCGGATCGAGCACCACCGCTTCGAAGCGGTCGAGCTCGGCGACGTCGAGCGGGCGGCGGAAAAGGTCGCGATGGTCGACGAAGATGCCGCGCCCAGCGCCTTTCAGCGCCAGCGCGGAATCGCGCGCGCCTTCCGCGGCATAGACCTTTCCCTTGAGCGCCAGAGCGAAGGTGCCGAGGCCGGCGAACAGGTCCGCGACCATGCCGGCCTCGCCCACCGCTTCCCGCACCGCCTCGACCAGGGCGGCCTCGCCCTCCGCGGTGGCCTGGAGGAAGGCGCCATGCGGGAGCGCGACCGGGGTCCCGCTCAGGGTCACCGTCACCGGCTCGGGCTCCCAGATCGTCTGCGGACCATAGCCGTCGTCGAGCGCGAGCCGGGCGAGGCGATGGTCGCGGGCGAAGGCGGCCATCGCCTCGGCGGCGGCGAGCGTGCCGGCGCTCACCCCTTCGAGCAGCAGGTCGACGCCCTGGTCGGCGAGCGTCATCGCCGCCGCCGCCCGTCCCTCGACCAGCCGCCGCAGCGGCGCGACCAAGGCGAACAATTCGCCCCGCAGGATATGGCATTCGCGCATGTCGACGATGCGGTGGCTCGCCGCCGCGTTGAAGCCGACGAGGCCGCCCGCCGCCTTCAGCGCCGCCCGGCGGCGGCTGCGCGGCGGCGACAAATGGGGGGCCCGGATATCGGGCGCGGCGACGCCCTGCGCGGCGAGCGCCGAGGCGATGCGGTCCTTCAGATAACCGGCATAAGCGGCGTCATCGACATGCTGGAGCTGGCAGCCGCCGCACTCCGGATAGTGGCGGCAGGGCGGCGCCTGGTGATGGGGCCCGGGCGCGACCATCCCGTCGGCGGCGACCGTATCGCCGGGCGCCGTCATCGGCATGAACCGCCCGCTCTCGGTGACCCCGTCACCGCGCGCCGCCAGGCTGACGACCTGCTCGCTCACAGCTTGTCGACGAGGTCGTCGGCGATCAGGCCGGGGCCGGCGCGCCGGGCCGCATGAACATGCATCGCGACGGCCGAGCATGCGGCTTCGAACGGATCGCCGAGCGCGGCGAGGCGGGCGGCGGCGATGCCGGCGAGGACGTCGCCGGTCCCCGCGGTGGCGAGCCAGGCCGGCGCCGGCGGCGCGAGTCCGGCGCGACCGTCGGGCGCGGCGACCACCGTGTCGGCGCCCTTGTACACGATCACCGATCCGCTCGCCGCCGCCGCCGCGCGCGCCCTTTCGACCTTGCTCCCCGCGAGGCCGGGAAAGAGCCTGGCGAACTCCCCTTCATGCGGGGTCAGGATCGCGTTCGGCTGGGCGCGCAAGGCGCCGGCGTCGAGAACCAGCGGCCGGCCCGATGCGATCGCGATACCGACGAGGGGGTCGTCCGGGTCCAGGCCCGGACCGATGAGGACGGCGCCGATGCGCGGGTCGGCGAGCAGCGCCTCGGGATCGCCCGCACCCTGCACGATCGCCTTCGGCACGCCGGCAAGCCCGGGCCCGATCAGGCGGACATAGCCCGCGCCAGCCCGCAACGCGGCGGCGGCGGCGAGCGCGGCCGCGCCCGGCATTCCGCCGGCGAGCACGGCGACATAGCCGCGGCTGTATTTGTGGTCGTCCGGTCCGGGTTCGCGCGGCCGCGACGGGCCGATCTCGACAAGGTTGCTGGCCGCCGGGATGCCGATGTCGGCAACGACGATCCGCCCCATGTGGCGGGCGGCGGGCTGGAGGAGATGGGAGGGCTTGAGCGTCTGGAAGGTGATGGTGAGGTCGTAATCCGGGACCGGGGAGAGGATCGACCCGTCGTCGGTCGCGACCCCGCTGGGCAGGTCGATCGCGACCCGCACTTTCGCCGCAGCCGCGAGGTCGAGCAATATCGGCGCCTGCTCCAGCGGCCGCGACAGGCCGGTGCCGAACAAGGCGTCGATCAGCAGCGGCGCAGGCTCGCCGGTCAGATCGGGCAAAGTCGCCGTCCGCACCTCGACGCCGCGCGCGGCGAGCTCGCGGGCGATGACCCGGCCGTCGCCGCCATTGTTGCCGGGGCCGCAGAGGATCAAGGCGGGCAGCGGCCCGGCGAAGCGCCAGATCGCCTCGGCCGCGGCCTTGCCGGCGCGCTCCATCAGCTGCTCGACCGAGGTGCCGGCGGCGATCACCGCCTGCTCGGCCGCGCGCATCTCCGCGGTGGTGAGGATGAGCCGGCTCATAATGGGCCGAGCCGGAAGCGGTCGCCGCCGATCGCGACCTCGGTCATGCCGTCGCGCAGGATGCGCACCTCGGCGCGCTCGGCGCCGTCGGCAGCGACGACGCCGCCCTCGCGCGTCATCCGAAGGCGGCGAAAACCGCCGTCAGCCTTGCGGACGGTGAGGAGGTCCCCGGCGCGCTCGACCGTGCAGGCCGGACTGCAGGCGATGCCCGAATCCGGAGCGGCCGACGGCGGCGGACCGCCGCAGGAGGCGAGGAGCAGCAGGACGGCGAGACGGCGCATGCGCCTTCCTATCATTTCCGGCGCAGCGCTTCGAGGCGGCGCGCCAGCTCGTCGCCCGCGATCAGCGCGTCGAAGCGCCGGTCCTGCCCCGCGTCGCTGCGCACGCCCTCCCCGGCCAGCGCGATGGCGCGCTTCAGCTCGGCGAGGCTGGCAGGATCGTTGGCGAGGATCGCCGCTTCGTCGAGCCCGGCAAGCTCGGCGAGGCCGATCCGGATCGCTTCGGCGCCATCGATGCTCTCGGCGGTGAACAGCAATCGCGCCGCCTGGCTGGGCCCGACCAGGGCGACGAGGCGATGGACGTCCTCCTGCGGATAGGAGACGCCGATCTTCGCCGGCGTGATCGCGAAGCGGGCATTGGGCCCGGCGACGCGCAGATCGCAGGCCATGGCGAGCGCAACTCCGGCGCCGTAGCAGGCGCCGTCGATCCGGGCGACCGTCGGCATGGCGAGACCGCGCAGCGCATCGAGCGCGGCCCGCATGTCCGCACGGCGCAACGCCGGGAGATCGCCCAGGTCGGCGCCGGCGCAAAAGGCGCCGCCGGCTCCGGCGACGACCAGCAACCGGCCCTCGACCGAGCCGAGCAAGCCGGCCAGCTCTCGCCAGCCGCCGGCCGGGATGGCGTTGCGGGCGTTGGGCCGGTCGAGCGTGAGGCGCGCGACCCCGCCCTCGTGGGTGAGGCGAAACATGGCGCCGGATTGCCGGGGCCGGGGCCGTTTGTCGCGCAAAAAAAGACCGGGCTGCCCGATACGCGGCAGCCCGGCCGAATGGTTCCGCGGCGCCCCGTCCGGTGGAGGCGGGGGGCCGCGGGCGAATGTCGGCATGCCAACAGGCGTGCCTCGACTCGTCGGCCTTCAAAGGAGCAAGAGCCGTGCCACAACGGATTCCTGCGGGTGACGATGGTTAACGGCGTGCCGGCGCTGTGCCGGAACGGGACCGGTGGGTCAGCGAAGCCTGGTTTGGGACAGCCACCAGCCGGGCCGGGCGGCGGCGATCCCGGCCGCGACGGAGTCGCGATCGGCCGCCGAATCGAACAGGCCGAAGCAGGTCGCCCCCGATCCGGACATGCGCGCGACACGGGCGCCGGATAGCGCCGCCAGCACCTCATCGATCTCGGGCACGAGCGTCCGCGCCGGCGCCTCGAGATCGTTGCGGCCCTCTTCCCAGCCCTCCAGCGGGCCGCGGTCGATCCCGTCCCAGGCGCGAAACGCATCGGCGGTGGATAGCGGGAGTCCGGGATTGACCAACAGCACCGGCGTGCCGGAGAGCCCCTCGATTTCGACCGGCTCGATCGCATCCCCCTTCCCTGTGCCGCGCGCGGTGCGGCTGAGCAGGCAGGCGGGCAGGTCGGCGCCGAGAGCCCGCGCGACGTCCGCGCCGCCGCCGAGCATCCGCAGCACCGCCGCCGCGTCGGCCGAGCCGCCGCCGAGCCCGGCGGCGACCGGCAGGCGCTTGTCGAGGGTCAGGGCGACGGTCCGGCCAAGCGCGCTCGCGGCTTTCCAGACCAGATTGTCCGATGGATTTCCCAGCGCGCCGGCAAAAGGGCCGGTCACATTGAGGGTCAGCACCTCCGCTTCGGCCGCGGTGAGGACGTCGCCATCCTCGCAAAAGGCGAACAGGGTCTCGATCCGGTGATAGCCGTCCGCCTCCCGCGCCCGCACATGCAGCGCGAGGTTGATCTTGGCATAGGCGGTTTCACGCATGAAGGGTCCAGACTCAGGCTCGGAGGTGGCCGTGATCGGCCGGAGAGGGTGGCTGGCAAGGAGAAGGCCGAAGGCCGGGCCAGGTAGCCCGGACAAGGCACTCGACGCCGCCAGCCGCCCTCTCCGGCCGACCGCGAAGCGGCGGGCTGTCCTTTGCCGCGCGGACGGCGTCGCTGCGTCGGTCACGATGAATCATCATCGCTCCCCCTTGCTCCTTGCCGGACGACAAATGCCAGCCCGTCACGACCGCCTCCGAGCCTGAGTCTGGACCCTACCGCGCGGCGAGCTCCCGGGTCAGGCCGCTCTCGATCTTGGCGGTGATGCGCTGGGCCGCGGCGCCCTCGGCGTAGACCGAGGCGGCTTTCCAGGCGAAGCGCGCCTCGATCCGGCGGCCGGCGGCGAAATAGGCGTCGCCGAGATGCTCGTTGATCTCGACGTCGGCGGGCTGCGCCTGCGCCGCCTGCTCGAGCATCGCGATCGCCTCAGAGAGGTTGCCGCGCAGATAGAGCGCCCAGCCGAGCGAATCGGTGATCGCGCTGTTGTCGGGGGCCCGGCGATGGGCTTCGCGAATCAGCCGTTCGGCTTCGGACGGATTCTCGCGGCGGACGAGCTGGGCGTAGCCGAGATAGTTGAGCACGAACGGCTGTTCGGGCGCCAGGCGATAGGCGCGCTGGAGCGCCTCGCGCGCTTCGGGCCAATTGCCGGCCTCGTCGAGCGCGCCGCCGCGCATCAGCCACAGCACCCATTCGGCCTGCGCGTCGTCGCCTTCGCGGCGGACCGCGAGCGCGCGGCGATAGGCCTCGGCCGCGTCGGCCTGGCGGCCCATCGCGGCATAGACCTCGCCGAGGCGGACCCAATCGCCGGCCTCGGCCGAGGCGGCGCCGGTCGCGGCGAGCGCGCCGGCGAGCGCGGCGTCGCGGTCGCCGCCGTCGAGGAGGATCCGGATGCGCTGGTCGCGGACGTTGACCGCGAACGGATCCTCGGGCCCGACATTGGCGAGCAAGGGCACCGCGATGCCCTGCCTGCCCTGGTGCGAGAGCAGTTCGGCGGCGACCATCCACGCCTCGCTATTGTCCGGCGCGAGCCAGGTGCCGAGCCGGGCGAACGTCGCCGCCAGCGGGGTGAGCTCCTGCGCCTGGAGATCGAGCGCGAGCCGGACGACCAGCTCGGCCATGCCGGCATCGGCGCCGGCGATCGCCCCGGGCAGCGGCCGCCCGGCCTCGATCTGGCGGCGGGCGGCGAGGATCGGCGCGCCATTGCCCTCGAGCAAGGCGAGCGCGCCGGCGCGCTCGCCGCGCTGCGCGAGCAGGGCGGCGCCGGCGATCCGCAGGCGGGCGCCGCGCGGCCCCGCCGAATTGGCGGCGCGAACGAGCTCCGGCACGGCCCCGGGCCGGCCCATCGCCAGCATCAGCAGCGGCCGATGCTCGGCGGCATAAGCGGCGGCGACGCCCTGCCCACCCGCCGCCGGCAGGGCCGCGAGCGGATCGCCCTGGCCCGAGCCGAACGCCAGCCAGGCGCGCAGCACCGGCACGACGAAGGCGAACAGCTGGTCGTGCTCGACGGCGTCGATCTGGGTGGCGGCGGCGCGCCAGTCACGCGCGCGGAACGCTTCGGCGACGAGCAGCAGGCGGGCGTCGGGAAGGACCGCGTTGCGGCGCTCGAGAATGTGGGTCGCGGCCAGCGCGAGGCGCCAGTCGCCGGCGGTGACGGCATGGGCGAGCGCCTGGCCGGCGATCAGCTCGTTGTCCGGCGCGGCGGCCAGAGCGGCGACATAGCGTTCGCTCGCCTGGTCGAGCGCGCCGGCCGAGGCGGCGGCGCGGGCCCGGACGTAGGCGCTGAGCGGCGAGCTCGGCTCGACGCGCGCGGAAGCGGCCGTGGCCGAAACGGCGACCAGGCCAGCGAGCATGAGCTTACATGTTGGGATAGTTCGGCCCTCCTCCGCCCTCGGGAACGACCCAGTTGATGTTCTGGGTCGGGTCCTTGATGTCGCAGGTTTTGCAGTGAACGCAATTCTGCGCGTTGATCTGGAGGCGCACGCCGGCGCCTTCCTCGACGAACTCGTAAACGCCCGCCGGGCAGTAACGCTGCTCGGGGCCGGCATAATCGGCGAGGTTGATCGCGACCGGGACGTCCGGGTCCTTCAGGGTCAGGTGGACCGGCTGGTCCTCCTCGTGATTGGTGTTGGAGACGAACACCGAGGAAAGCCGGTCGAAGCTGATCACGCCGTCGGGCTTCGGATATTCGATGGCCGGCACGAGGTCCTTGCGCCACAGGGTCTCATTGTCGGCATGGTGCTTCATCGTGAACGGGAGGCCGATCTTCAGCGTGCGCATCCACATGTCGGCGCCGGCCAGCAGGGTGCCCGCGACTCCGCCCCATTTGGCGACCAGGGGCTCGACGTTGCGGACGAGCGCGAGCTCTCTCGCGATCCACGAGCCGCGCAGGGCGGGCTCATAATCGTCCAGCACGTCGCCGCCGCGATCGGCCGAGATCGCGGCGAAGGCGGCTTCGGCGGCGAGCATGCCCGATTTCATCGCGGTGTGGCTGCCCTTGATCCGCGGCACGTTGACGAAGCCCGCGGCGCAGCCGATCAGCGCGCCGCCCGGCAAAGCGAGCTTCGGCACCGCCTGCCAGCCGCCCTCGTTGATCGCCCGCGCGCCGTAGGAGACGCGCCGCCCGCCCTCGAGGAAGCAGCGGATCGCCGGATGCTGCTTCCAGCGCTGGAACTCCTCGAACGGCGACAGCCAGGGATTCTTGTAGTTGAGCGCGACGACGAAGCCCAAAGCGACCTGGCCCGCCGCCTGATGGTAGAGGAAGCCGCCGCCCCAGGCGTCGTCCAGGGGCCAGCCCTGGGTGTGGATGACGCGGCCGGGCTCGTGCTTGTCCGGATCCACGTCCCACAGCTCCTTGAGGCCGATGCCGTAGACCTGCGGCTGGCTGTCGGCGTCGAGCGCGAAGATCCGCTTCAATTCCTTGGTGAGATGGCCGCGCGCGCCCTCGGCGAAGAAGGTGTAGCGGCCGTGCAGCTCCATGCCGGGCTGGTAGTCGCTCTTGTGGCTGCCGTCGCGCGCGACCCCCATGTCGCCGGTGGCGACCCCCTTCACCGAGCCGTCGTCGTTGAACAGCACTTCCGCCGCCGCGAAGCCCGGGAAGATCTCGACGCCCAAGGCCTCGGCCTGGCCGGCGAGCCAGCGGCAGAGATTGCCGAGGGAGAGCGTGTAGGTGCCCCGATTCGACATGAACGGCGGCATGAGGACGTGCGGAAAGGGGAATTTCCGCTTCGCGGTCAGCACCCAATGCTCGTTCTTCGTCACCGGGACAGTGAGCGGGCTGTCCAGCTCCCGCCAGTCGGGCAGCAGCTCGTCGAGCGCCCTGGGATCGACCACCGCGCCGGAAAGGATGTGGGCGCCGACCTCCGAGCCTTTTTCGAGGATGCAGACCGAAAGCTCGCCGCCCGCTTCCCTGGCGAGCTGCTTCAGCCGGATCGCGGCGGCGAGGCCGGCCGGGCCGGCGCCGACGATGACGACGTCATAAGGCATCGACTCCCGGTCAGCCATTCACCGTCTCCGCCGCTCCTGTCGTCGCAAAGTCCTACCCAAGGAGCAGATAAACAGCAGTTCTGTGATTGACCAGCCCGCGCCGGTCCGGGTGAAAGAGGCGGATTTTGCGCGGGGAAAGGGGGGTCATGGCTTCGAGCTGGGCGACGAGCGCCCTTCAATGGTGGGAGGAAGCCGGCGTCGACACGATCGTCGGCGAGGCGCCGCGCGACTGGCTGAACCCCAGAGCGAAGGGCGCCGCGGCGGCCGAGGCGCCGCCGGCCCCGCTTCCGGACACGCTCGCGGCGCTCCAGGACTGGCTCGCGGAGAGCCCGGACCTGCCGTTCGCGACGCCCGCGGCCGTGCGCGCCCTGCCCGCCGGCGATCCGGCCGCCGGCCTGATGGTCCTGGTCGACATGCCGGCCGCCGACGGCGGCCTGCTGTCGGGCGAGGCCGGGCTGCTGTTCGACCGGATGCTCGGGGCGATCGGGCGGACGCGCGAAACCGTCTACCTGGCCGCGCTCTCGCCGATCCGCACCCCGAGCGGGGCGATCGACGAAAAGAATGCCGCCCGGCTCGCCGAGGTCGCCCGCCGCCATGTCGCGCTGGCCGCGCCCAAGGCCGTGCTGCTGTTCGGCGACATTTGCGGCAAGGCGCTGGTCGGCGCGCCGGTCGCCGGGGCGCGCGCCAGGTGGCACGAAATCGCCGGAATCAAGACTTTGGTAACCATAAGGCCCGAAAAGCTGCTGACGCAGCCGGCGCTGAAGGCGCTGGCCTGGGCCGATCTGCAGATGCTGATGGAGGCGCTGTCGTGACGAATGGGCTCAAAGCCGCCTTGCTGGCCTGCGCGGTGGCGCTTGCCGCCCCGGCCTGGGGGCAGAGCGCGCGGGCGATCGCCGCGCCGGCGCAGCTGAGCGCGTCCGAGCGCGACAATTATCGCGCCGTCTTCGCCGCTTTGCGCGCCCAGGACTGGGCGGGCGCCGCCGGCCGGCTCGACGGGATGCAGAGCGGGCCGCTGCACAATCTCGCCCGGGCGATGCTCTACACGATGCCGGGCTCGCCGCGCGTCGAAAGCGGGCCGCTCACCGACCTGCTCGCCCGCGCGCCGGAGCTGCCCCAGGCCGACGACCTCGCCCGCCTCGCCCGCGCCCGTGGCGCGGAGAGCCTGCCCGAGCTGCCCCGCGCGCAGCGGCTCTACGGCCTCGCCGGCCAGCCGCGCCGTGCCCGCCCGCGCGCGATCCGCGGCGACGCCGTCGCCGACCAGCTCGAGCCGCTGCTCGCGCCGCTGATCCGCGACGACCGGCCGGTCGAGGCGGAAGCCCTGCTGAACAGCCGCAGCGAGGAGCTGTCCGAGGAGGCGCGCACCGCCTTCAGGCAGCGCATCGCCTGGGTCTATTACCTCAACGGCATGGACGCCGAGTGCCGGCGGATCGCCGACCTCGCCCGCAGCGGTCCGACCGAACATGCGATCCACGCCGAATGGGTGGCCGGCCTCGCCGCCTGGCGGATGGGCGATTATGCTGCGGCGGCCGAGCATTTCGGCGACGTCGCCGCGCGCTCCACCGACGCCGAATTGAATGCCGCCGGCCATTATTGGGCGGCTCGGGCCGACGCCGCCGGCGCCCATCCCGAGCGCGTCCAGGCGCATCTGCGCTCGGCGGCTCGGGCGGGCGAGACCTTCTACGGCCTGCTCGCGCAGAGCGCGCTCGGCCTGCGCCAGGCGCCCGCGGACATGACCAGCTTCACCGAGGCCGACTGGCATGCGCTCAGCCGCCTCGCCAACGCCCGCGCCGCCGTCGCGCTGAGCGAGATCGGCGAGAACGACCTCGCCGCCGAGCTGATCCGGCGCCAGGCCGAGATCGGCAGCCCGGCAGACCACGAGCATCTGATCCATCTCGCCGCCCGATTGAACCTCACCGCGACCCAGATGTACCTCGCCCATAACGGCCCCCGCGGCAGCCGGTTCGGGCCCGGCGAGCGCTATCCCGCGCCGAGCTGGCGGCCGACCCGGGGCTGGCGCGTCGATCCCGCGCTCGCCTTCGCCCACGCGCTCCAGGAATCGCAGTTCCGCGCCGACGCGGTCAGCCCGGTGGGGGCGCGCGGGCTGATGCAGGTCCGCCCCGGCACCGCCGGCGACATGGCCCGCGCCCGCGGCGAATCCTTCACCCCCGCCTCGCTCAGCCAGCCGCAGATCAACATCGAGTTCGGCCAGACCTATCTCGAGCAATTGCGCGACATGGCGAGCACCGGCGGCCTCCTACCCAAGGTGATCGCTTCCTACAATGCCGGGCCGGCGCCGATCGCCGAATGGAACGCGCGCTACGACCAGAGCGATCCTTTGCTCTACATCGAATCGATTCCCTATTGGGAAACGCGCGGTTACGTCCCGATCATCCTCAGGAACTACTGGATCTACGAAGCGCGCGGCGGCGACCGCTCGACGAGCCGGCGCGCGCTCGCGCAGGGCCTGTGGCCGCGCTTCCCCGGCCTGCCCGGCCCGACCGCGGTCCGCATCCCACCGCGCGCGCGCCAGCAGACGGCAATGGGGTCCGACTGACCCCGACCGGGGACTGTCCCCGACGGGGACTGTCCCCCACCCGCAATTGTTCTTGCTATGTTCCACTGCAACGCGTAGCCTTGAGGGATGCGACCCGATGCCCGCGCCGGTCGCGGCGCGCCCGAGAATCCGACGCCGACCCGGTTCAACCTGCCGACCCGCGAGGCCGACGGCGATTGGCTCGACGCGCGCGAGGAGCTGGACGACGGCGCGCCGCCGCTGCGGACCATTGTGACGGTCGAGAAGCCGAAGACCATCATCACCCGCAACCATTCGCCCGACATAGGCTTCGACCGCTCGATCAACCCCTATCGCGGCTGCGAGCATGGTTGCATCTACTGCTTCGCGCGGCCGACCCATGCGTTCCACGATCTCTCGCCCGGGCTCGATTTCGAATCGAAGCTGTTCGCCAAGCCCGACGCGGCGAAATTGCTGCGCGCCGAACTGGCCCGCCCGGGCTACAGCGTGCGGCCGATCGCGATGGGGACCAACACCGATCCCTATCAGCCGATCGAGGGCAAGTGGCGGATCACCCGCTCGGTGCTCGAAGTGCTGGCGGAGACGCGGCACCCGGTGACGATCACAACCAAATCGGACCGGGTGCTGATGGACCTGGACATCCTGGAGGAGATGGCGAAGCGGGAGCTGGTCAGCGTCGCCCTCTCGGTGACCTCGCTCGAGCCGAAAATCTCGCGCACGCTCGAGCCCAGGGCGCCGGCGGCGCGCAAGCGGCTGGCGGCGGTGAAGCGGCTCGCCGAGGCCGGCGTGCCGGCCTGGGTCGCGATCGCGCCGGTCGTGCCCGGAATCACCGACCACGAGCTCGAACATATCATCGAGGCGGCGGCGAACGCGGGCGCGCTCGGAATCTTCTACCTTCCCGTGCGCCTCCCCTTCGAGGTCGCGCCCCTTTTCCGCGCCTGGCTCGACGAGCATTTCCCCGACCGCGCCGGCAAGGTGATGCACATCATCCAATCCATGCGCGGGGGAAAGGACAACGACCCGAACTGGTTCAGCCGGATGCGCGGCTCGGGGCCGTGGGCGGACCTCCTCAAGGCCCGGTTCGAGCGGGCGGTGAAGAAGCACGGCCTCAATGTCGACAAGCGTCCGCTGCGCCGCGACCTGTTCGAGCCGCCGCAGGGGCCGCAGCTCAGGCTGCTCTAGAGGTGCTCGGTCAGGAGCCGCGCGGCGCGGGCGCGGGCCAGCCACGGGGCGAACGCGCCGGGGCCGGTGGCGGCCGATTCTGCCGCGGGGACGGCACCGGTGCAGGCGCTATGGTCCTGCTGGCCGTGCCGGAACGGGGCGCGCGGGATGGCGCCGATGCGCTGGACAATGGTGAACATGGTTCTTCCTCGAATGGCGAATGGTGATTGGACGGGGTGGAAGGGCGGGCCGAACGGGGGGAGGTATCGGCCCGCCCTTCCGGGTCAGGCGGCGAGCGCTTCGGGCGCGCGCCAGCCGAGACGGAACAGGCCGGTGCCGGTCATGCCGGTGTCGGCGAGCGGCAGCGCGGTGGCGCAGAAGGCGCATTCGGCGAGCCGGCGGCCGACGATCCACTGGCTGCGGCCGCAGCCGGGGCAATGGTTGCGCTCGTGCGGCCGGTAGACCGCGTGATAGCCGCGCCGCACCGGATCATGGGCAAAGCGGGTAAGGGTCAACATCTTTCCGATCTCCTGTTGGCCGGCGCCCTAACGAGCGCGGCGGCGCGGCGCCCGCGCGCTTCGACCAAGCCGGGAAGCGGTGCGACCGGGCTTTCCGGCAGCGACGAAAGCGACGCGGCGCGCGACTAAAGCCGCGGGTCGACCGGCTCGCTCTCCATCGCCAGCACGCCGAACACGCACTGGTGGACGCGGGTCAGCGGCGCATGCTCGACGAAACGGTGCAGCGCCTCGAGGCCGAGCGCGAACTCGCGGATCGCCATGGACCTCTTCTGGCCGAGGCCACGCTTGCGCAGCCGGGCGAGGTTTTCCGGGACGTCGTAATCGGGCCCGTAGATGATCCGCAGATATTCGCGGCCGCGGCACTTGACCGCCGGCTGCAGCAGGCCGCGCCTGGCCCGGGCGATGAAGGAGAGCGGCTTCACCACCATCCCCTCCCCGCCCGCCTCGGTCAGCGATTGCCACCAGGCGACCGCCTCGGCGACCGCCTCCGCATCGTCGAGGTCGAGCGCGCGGTGCGCGGTCGCGACGAACAGCCCGGGATCGGCCGCGGCCAGAAGATGGCCCTGCGCCATGTGCCAGAGATGGTCCTTGTCGGCATGGACCGCGCCTTCGCTGGCGAGCAGGTGGAAGGGCGCGACGCGGACGTCGGCGATGCCCGCGAACGGCGCGACATAGAGGTTGTAGGCGTCCCGGAAGCGCCGCGCGTTGGCGAGCCGGGGCGCGGTGCGCCCGGCGAGGTCGCCGACCGCGACGCCGCGCGCCGACGCGGCGGCAAGCGCCGAATCGAGCGCCTCCAGACCGGCGACAGCCGCAGCCCCGACCGGCGCATATTGGCGGTCGATCAGCGCCTGCGCCTTCAGGCTCCACGGCATGATCTCGGCGTCCCACAGCGCCCAGCCGGTGCCGAGCGCGTCCCACAGGCCGGACTGCTCCATCGCCGCATCGAGCCGGTGCAGCACCGCCGCCTCGACCTCGGGATCGTTGAAGAAGCGCCGGCCGGTGCGGGTCATGACGACGCCGCGCTCGCCGCCGGCGATGCCGAACCGCCGCTCGGCCTCGGCGAGGGTGCGCGCGAGCACGATCAGGGCGCGCGAGCCCATATGCTTTTCCTGAAGGACGAGTCGGCGGACGCCCTTGCCGCCATAATAGGCGAAGGCTTCCTCCGGCCGCTCGAGCCAGCCCTCCGCTTCGCTCGTCTCCGACGGCGACATGGTCGGCGGCAGGTGAATCAGCCAGCGCGGATCGACCGCGAAGCGGCTCATCACCTCGAGCGCGGCCGCGCCATTCTCCTCGCGGACGGTGACGATGCCGAGGTCGCGCGTCTCGATCGCCTGCTTGCCGAGCACGTCGGCGATGTCGAGCTGGACGCCGTGCGTCGCGCCGGTCGCGGCCGGCACCTCGAGCGGCCTGACCGGTTCGTAATAGGTGCGCGCGGCCGGGACCGAGACGAGCTCCAGCTCGGGCCAGCGCAGCGCCGTCAGCTTGCCGCCGAAGCAGCAGCCGGTGTCGATGCAGAGCGTGCCGTTGACCCAGTTCGCCTCGGGCACCGGCGTGTGGCCGTAGACGACCTTGGCCTTGCCCTTGTAGTCGGCCGCCCAATTGTAGCGCACCGGCAGGCCGAACTCGTCGACCTCGCCCGACGTCTCGCCGTACATCGCGAAGCTGCGCACCGCGCCCGAGGCGCGGCCGTGCATCTCTTCCTTGAGCCCGGCATGGGCGACGACCAGCGCGCCGCCGTCGAGCACATAATGGCTGACCAGCGAATCGAGCCAGGCACGCATCTCGGCGGCGAATTCCGGCGGCTCCGCGGCGAACTGCTCGATCGTCTCGGCGAGGCCGTGGCTGACCCGGACGTTGCGCCCCGACAAATGACGCTTCAGCTTGTCGTCATGATTGCCGACCACGGCCATCGCCGTGCCCGCCTCGACCATGTGCCTGGCGATGCGGAGCACGTCGGGCGAGCGCGGGCCGCGGTCGACGAGATCGCCGACGAAGATCGCGCGGCGCCCCGCCGGCGGGGTGACGCCGACGCTCTTGCCGTCCCAGGCGACCCGATAGCCCAGCACGCCGAGCAGGGCCTCGAGCTCGTCCGCGCAGCCGTGGACGTCGCCGATCAGGTCGAACGGGCCGGTCTCGTCGCGGCGGTCGACCCAGAGGCGGGTGCGGGCGATCTCGACCGCGTCGATCTGCTCCACCGACTTGAGGACGTGGACGTAGCGCAGGCCCTCGCGCTGCATTCCGCGCAGCGAGCGCCGCAGCGACTGCATCTGGCGGCGCACCGGCCCGGCGCCGAACTGCCGGTCGGGCCGTGATGCGTTGCGCTCGACCGCCAGCGCCTCGGGAAGGTCGAAGACGATGCCGACCGCGAGCGCGTGCCACTTGCGGGCGAGCGCAATCAGGCCCTTGCGCGATTCGGGCTGGACGTTGGTCGCGTCGACCACGGTGAAGCGGCGGTTCTTGAGCCTTTTCTCGATGATCGCGTGGACGAGGTCGAACGCGTCGGCGGTGGCCGACTGGTCGGTCTCGTCGTCGGCGACCCAGCCGCGGGCGCGGTCGGAGGAAATCACCTCGGTCGGCAGGAAATGGCGCGCCGCGAAGCTCGACTTGCCGGTGCCCGAGGCGCCGATCAGCAGCACCAGCGCATAATCTGGGATCTCGATCAGCATCGCGTGAACACCGCCATCTGGGTCGGCGCGCCATGGGTCGGATCGGGCGTGCCGATCCCTTCGAAGCGCACCTCATAGCCATGCGCGGCGGCGACGCTCCCGGCCCAATGCTCGAATTCGGCCCGGCTCCATTCGAAGCGGTGGTCGCCGTGGCGCATCGCCCCCTCGGCCATGCCGGGAAAGAGCGTGTTATATTCGCGGTTCGGGGTGGTGATGAGGACCGCGCCGGGCCGCGCATGGCCGAACAGGGCCTGCTCGAAGGCGGGCAGCCGCTCGGCCTCCATATGCTCGATCACCTCGACCACCGCCGCCGCGTCGAATCCCTTGAGCCGGTCGTCGCGATAGACGAGCGAGCCCTGGATCAGGTCGATCCGCTTGCGCTGCAGATCGCCCATATGGTCGAGCCGCAGCCGCTCGGCGGCATGGGCGAGCACCCTCGGCGCCACCTCGACTCCGAGGATGCGCGCGAAGCCGCGTTCCTTGATCAAGGCGCGCAGCAGCCTTCCCTCGCCGCAGCCGAGATCGAGCACCTGGCTCGCGCCCAGCGCCTTCAATGTCGCGACGACCCGCTCCATCCGTTCGTCGTTAAGGCGGATCGGCTTCTCGATCGCCTCCTCGGCGGCGTCGCGGGCGGCGACCTCCTCGGCCGATTCGGGCTCGATCCTTTCGTCGAGGCCGGCCATCGCGCTGCGCACCAGCGAGCGGAAGCCCTGCAGATAGCGCCGCACGATCAGCTCGCGCTCGGGGTGGCGCTCGAGCCAGCCCTCGCCCTTGCGGAGCAGCTTCTGCACCTCGTCCTCGCCGACATAATAATGTTTCGCATTGTCGAGCACGGGGATCAGCACGAACAAATGGGTGAGCAATTCGGCGAGCTTCTTCTCGCCGCGCAGGGTCAGCGCGACATAGGGGCTCGCGCCCCAGTCCGGATGGGCGGGGTCGAGCGGGATCTCGGCGAGCTCGACCGCATAGCCGAGCGGCTCGAACAGCCGCGCGACCAGCTCGGCGCCACCGCGCGCCGGCAGCGGCGTCACCCTTGCCTCGAGCGGGATCGCGCGGTCGGCAAGCTCCTGCCGGAGCTTCGAGCGGCCGCCCATGGCGGTGCCGAAGACGCGGCCGATCGCCACCGCGAGCAGCGAGGAGGCGGCATAGGGCCGGTCGCTGACATAATGATCTTCGATCGCGGCGCCGCGGCCCCTGGCGCGGACCAGCTCGACCGGGTCGACCTCCACCGTCAGCGCCGCGGTGCAGCGCTCCTCGTCGGCCTCGGGATAGAAGACCGTCGCGCGGCCGAAGGCGAGCGCCGATTCGTGGACGTTGTCGGGATGCTTCATCAGCAGGAAGCCGAGATCGGTCGCCGGCTTATGGGTGGTGGTGAGCGTTAGCAACATGGGCAAAGCCCATTCGCGTCAATGGCCTGCGCGTCAAGCTTGCGGCTAGGGTCGCCCGCCGAAGCGCGGGATCAGCATGCCGGCGCGGCGGCGATAGTCCTGGTACTGGATGCCGAACAGGTGAACGAGGTCGCGTTCCTCGTGGCGGATCGCGATCAGGATGTAGACCGTCATGCCGGCCGCGAGCAGCAGGTGGCCGGCGGTCATCGCCGGAATCGCCCAGAAGGCGAGGATGAAGCCCGAATAGAGCGGGTGCCGGACGCGCTTGTAGAACAAAGGCGTGCGGAATTCGGGCGGTGCCGCGGGCCGGCCGCCGGCGCTGCTCCAGACCTGCTGGAGGCCGAACAGCTCGAAATGGTTCAGCAGGAAGGTGGAGAGCAGGACGATCAGCCAGCCCAGGCCGAACAGGCCCCAAAGCAGATAGACGAGGATCGGATTGGAGACGCTCCAGATCGTCGCCGGGATCGGATGCCAGAACCAGAAGAGCAGGATGAGGACGAGGCTGGCGGCCAGCACGTAGACGCTGCGCTCGATCGGCGCCGGCACGAACCGGATCCAGGCCGCCTTGAAGCGCCGCCGCGCCATCACGCTGTGCTGGAGGCCGAACAAAGCGATGAGCGCGACATCGGCGGCGATCGCGTGGGCGAGGCCGACCACCTCATGGCCGCGATCGACGGTGCGCGGCACCCAGGGGAGGTTGCCGACGAAGGCGATCAGATAGAGGAAGGTCGCGAAGAAGATGAGGTAGGCGAGAACGCCGAACAGCAGATAGAATGCGCGCGCCATCGCCGCCCTCCCCTTGCCGATGCGGCGAGATTAGCAGCGGATCGGGCGGAAGGATAGCGGCGGCGGTTGCGCCGCCCCCGCCGCGCCGCTAATCCTTGCCGGCAAGCGCTTGGGGGAGCGATTGGGGGGACGTTCATTCTATCTCGCGATGGCGGCGCTTGCGCTGGCGAGTCCCGCGCCGGCGCAGGATCCCGCCGGCTGCGAGCTGCACGTCTGGCCCGGCGACTCCCTGATGTCGGTCTATTACGGCTGGCTGCACGGCAGCACCGTCAACGGCCAGATCATGGGCCGCCCCGGCTACCCGCGGGTGCCGCCCAATTCGATCGACAGCGCGGCGCAAAGCGCGATTCTCGCCGAGATGGAGCCGCAGCGGCTGCTCGCCCAGCCGGACCACCGGCTCGTGGTGCACGCCGAGGCGCTGCCCAGCCGCACGATCCGCGCCAATGCCGGCCGGCTCGCCGAATCCGCCTCGGCCTGCTACGCCGAGCTCGTCGTCGACGACGTCGTCCTGCAGCAGGACGGGATCAGCGGCTCCTTCCTCAAGACCCTGTTTCACTATCGCGACTTCGGGGCGGACGCGCGGCCGCGCCGCAGCTTCGCGACCTGGTCGCAGACCCGCCTCACCCTCTTCCCGCCGCGCCAGCCCGACCAGCTCGAGGCGGCGCTCGCCGAGCTTCGCCGGGCCTATCGCAGCAATCTCACGCAATTCGCCGCGGCGGCGACGCGGCCGCCGCGCCGCCGCCATTAGCCAGTCACGATCAGGGGAAACCGCCGACATGAAAATTTCGACCCGCTTCGCAATCGCCGTCGCCCTTTGCGCCTTGCCGGCCGCGGCCGCTTTCGCCCAGGACGCACCGGCGGGGCCGCCCGCTGCCGCGCCGACCTGCGAGCTCCATCTCTGGCCGGCCGAGCGGATGATGTCGCGGACCTCCGGCTTGCTGGGCGGCATGGGGGTGATCGGCGCGCTCGCCGACACCGCGGCCCATGCCAATCGCGATGCGACCAACCGCACCCAGCTGGCGAGCGCGCTCGACAGCCCAAGCCAGCTCGACGCGCTCCAGTCGCTCAACCTGCTCACCGAGCTGAACCTGCCCGCGGGCACCGCCGTCGTCCGCCACGAAGCGCCGCTCGAACGGCACACGATGAACCGGATCAAGACCCGGCGCTCCGATTCGACCGCGACCTGCTATTACGAGCTGATCACCGCCGACGTCCTCTACATGCGCTCGCCGATCTACGGCCGCTCGCTGCGCACCCTGTTCATGCTGCGCGCGTTCGGCAACGACCAGAGCATCGACTTCGAATACAAGGCCTGGGGCGGCAACGGCCTCTCCCATTTCCCGCCGCGCGAGGGCGAGGACGTGACCGTCGCGATCCAGGAGCTGGTCGACGTGTTCAAGCGCAACTTCCAGGAATATGCCAATAACGAGCGCCAGGCGGCGGCCCGCCGGGCGGGCGGGCGGCGCTGAGGGGGATCACCCCAGCGCCTTCCTCAGCAGCGCGTTGACCACCTGCGGGTTGGCCTTGCCGGCCATCGCCTTCATCACCTGGCCGACGAAGAAGCCGAAGAGCTTGTCCTTGCCGCCGCGATAGTCGGCGACCTTGTCCGGATTGGCGGCGATCACCTCGGCGATCGCGGCCTCGATCGCGCCGCTGTCCGAGGTCTGCCTGAGGCCGCGCGCCTCGACGACCGCGCCCGCGCCCTCGCCGGTTTCGAGCATGATCTCGAACACCTGCTTGGCGAGCGTGCCGGAAAGGGTGCCGTCGGCGGTGAGCGCGAGCAGCTCGGCGGCCTGGGCGGGCGTGACCGGGCTGTCCTCGATCGTCTTGCCGAGCCGGTTCAGGGCGCCGAACAATTCGGAGCTGACCCAGTTCGAGGCGCGCTGGGCATGCTCCGGCCCGAGCGCGGCGAGCAGCTCCTCGAACCAGCGGGCGCTGGTCACATCCGCGGTCAGCACGCCCGCATTGTAGGCGCTGAGTCCGAACGCGCTTTCGTAGCGCGCGCGCTTGGCGTCGGGCAGCTCGGGCAGGCTCGCGCGGCATTCCTCGAGGAAGGCGTCGGAAAGCTCGAGCGGGAGCAGGTCCGGATCGGGGAAATAACGGTAATCGTGCGCGTCCTCCTTGGAGCGCAGCGCCCGGGTCACTCCCTTGTCGGGATCGAACAAACGGGTTTCCTGGACGATCGCGCCGCCCTCCTCGATCAGATCGACCTGGCGGCGCGCCTCATGCTCGATCACCGCCATGATGAAGCGGACGGAGTTGACGTTCTTGGTCTCGGTGCGGGTGCCGAACGGATCGCCCGGCCGGCGCACGCTGACATTGACGTCGGCGCGCATCGAGCCCTGCTCCATATTGCCGTCGCAGCTGCCGACATAGCGCAGGATCGAGCGCAGCTTGCGGACATAGGCGCCGGCTTCCTCGGGGCTGCGCATGTCGGGCCGCGAGACGATCTCCATCAGGGCGACGCCGCTGCGGTTGAGGTCGACATAGGAGAAATTCGGATGCTGATCGTGCATCAGCTTGCCGGCGTCCTGCTCGATGTGGATCCGCTCGATGCCGATCGTCTTGGTCGCGCCGCCCTCGAGGTCGACGCTGATCTCGCCCTCGCCGACCAGCGGGTGGTAGAGCTGGCTGATCTGGTAGCCCTGCGGCAGGTCGGCGTAGAAATAATTCTTGCGGTCGAAGCGCGACCATTTGTTGATCTCGGCCTCGAGCGCCATGCCGGTGCGCACCGCCTGGCGGATGCATTCGATATTGGGCGTCGGCAGCATGCCCGGGAAGGCGGCGTCGACCAACGCGACCTGGCTGTTCGGCTCGGCGCCGAACTCGGTCGAGGCGCCGGAGAAGAGCTTGGCCTGGCTGACGACCTGGGCATGGACCTCGAGACCGATCACGACCTCCCATTCGCCGGTGGCGCCCTGGATGCGATAGTCGCTCACCACCAGGCCTCCGCGCGCGCGGTGAAGCCGGCGCGTTCCTCGAAGGCCAAGGCCGCGTTGAACACGGCCTGCTCGTCCAGGGCCTTGCCGATGATCTGCAGGCCGAGCGGCAGGCCCTGGCCGTCGAGGCCGGCGGGGACCGAAATGGCGGGGAGGCCGGCGAGGCTGGCGGGGACGGCGAAGACGTCGTTCAGGTACATGGCGATCGGGTCGGCGCTCTTCTCGCCCAGGCCGAAGGCGGCGCTCGGCGCGGTCGGGGTTAGGAGCAGGTCGCAGCTTTCCCAGACGCGGTCGAAATCGCGGGCGATCAGGGTGCGCACCTTCTGCGCCTGGTTGAAATAGGCGTCGTAGAAGCCGGCCGAGAGCACATAGGTGCCGATCATGATCCGGCGCTTGACCTCGGGCCCGAAGCCGGCCGAGCGGGTCGCCTCGTACATGTCGTTGAGGCCGCCCTGCGGGGGCTGGACGCGGAGGCCGTAGCGGACGCCGTCATAGCGGGCGAGGTTGGACGAAGCCTCGGCGGGGGCGATGATGTAATAGGCCGGCAGCGCGTAGCGGGTGTGCGGCAGCGACACCTCGACGATCTCGGCGCCGGCATCCCTCATCCAGGCGATGCCCTGCTCCCAAACCGAGTCGATCTCGGCGGGGACGCCGTCGATGCGATATTCGCGGGGGATGCCGATCCGTAGCCCACGCACGTCGGCGGCGAGATTGGCTTCCCATTTGGGGACCGGCAGGTTGAGCGAGGTCGAATCCTTCGGATCGAAGCCGGCCATGGCTTCGAGCAGGATCGCGCAGTCGCGGACGTCGCGCGCCATCGGCCCGGCCTGGTCGAGGCTGGAGGCGAAGGCGACGATTCCGTAGCGCGAGCAGCGGCCGTAGGTCGGCTTGACGCCGGTGATGCCGGTGAAGGCGGCGGGCTGGCGGATCGAGCCGCCGGTGTCGGTCCCGGTCACGCCGGGCGCGAGCCGCGCCGCGACCGCCGCCGCCGAGCCGCCCGAGCTGCCGCCCGGGGTCAGCGAGACGTTGCCGCCGTCGTTGCGGCGCCACGGCGAAAGGACCGGGCCGAAGCCGCTGGTCTCGTTCGACGAGCCCATCGCGAACTCGTCCATGTTCAATTTGCCGAGCATGCCGGCGCCGGCGGCGAACAGGTTCGCCGAGACCGTCGATTCGTAGACCGGCTGATAGCCTTCGAGGATCCGCGAGCCGGCGGTGGTCTGGACGCCCTTCGTGCAGAACAGGTCCTTGATCCCGAGCGGCACACCGGAGAGCGGCTTCAGCGTGCCGGCGGCGCGGGCGGCGTCGGCGGCGTCGGCGGCGGCCAGGGCATGCTCCGGGGTCTCGACGAGGAAGGCGTTGAGGCCGCGCCCCTTCTCGACCGCACCGATATAGGCCTCGGCGGCCTCGCGGGCGCTGAACGCGCCGGCGGCGACGCCGTCGCGAAGCGCGGCGACGCCGAGATCGGTGAGCGCGGTCATTCGATCACCCCCGTCCCCGTCATCCCCGCGAAAGCGGGGATCCAGCTTCGTGCATTATTCCGGCGCCGTGAAGGCAGCTGGATTCCCGCTTTCGCGGGAATGACGCATGAAGGGACGGCAGTCATTCGATCACCTTGGGTACGGCGAAGAAGCCATGCTCCGGCGCGGGCGCGTTGGCGAGGATCTCGTCGCGGCGCTCGCCGTCGGTGACGACGTCGTCGCGCAGCCGCAGCCGGTTGGGAATGACCGCGGTCATCGGCTCGATCCCTGCCACCTCGACCTCCCGCAGCTGCTCGATCCAGCCGAGGATGTTCGAAAGCTCGGGCGCGAGCGCCTCCACCTCGGCGTCGCTGACGGCGATGCGGGCGAGCCTGGCGATATGGCGGACGGTGGCGGCGTCGACGGACATGATGGGGGCGCGGCTAGCACCCCTGCTGCACTGCGGCAAGAAGCGCTATTCGAACGCCTCGTCGACGGGAACGCCGTCGACGAAGACCTGGCGGCGCGGCACCTCGCGCACCTCGACCCGGCCGGCGCGGACAGCCGCGTCGAGCCGGGCGTGGCGGGCCTCGTCTCCCGGCCTGGGCGCCGGCGCGCCGAGCCAGTCCTGGCCGCTGCGATAATAGGTCATGACCCGGGGGTCGCAGCGGGCGCAATCGGCGTCGGTCGAGACGAGCGAGGCCCGATCGGGTCCGGGCCCGAAGATGAGCACGCAGGCATTGGTCTCCCCGCAGCGGCCCGCGCGGGCGACAAAGCGACGCACCGCCTCCGGGATCGGCGTGCCGGCGGGAAGGACGCGCAGATTGCGCTCGATCGGGGCGCGGAGCTCCTCGGCCGAGGCCATTTCATAGGGCCGCTCGGCGGCGAGCGCGGCGGCGGCGAGGCGGCGGACCTCGGGCGCGCCGCCCGCCCGCAGCCGCTCGAGCGCGGCGATGCCGCTCGGGCCGAAATCGAAGCGCAGCGCGCGCCAGTCGAACCGCTGCGGCGTCACCCGCCCCGATTCGAGCCGGGCGAGCTGCGAGCGGGTCGAGATGGCGCCGAAATCGGCGAGCGGCGTCGCCAGCAGCAGGGAGACGGCGCAAATGCCGACCGCGAGGCGGATATTGGCCGGCCGCAGCCTTTCGGCCCAGGCCTCGCGGCCGCGGACCAGGGCGTAGAGATAGAGCAGGGCGCAGGCCAAAGCGATGACGACGAAGACGAGCGCCCAGAGCCGCTCCGGCGTGAAGCCATATTGGGCGACGCGCAGCCAGGTCGAGATCGCGGCGACGATCGCGAGCGGCAGCATCGTCGCGCCGAGCGCCATCGCGCTCCAGCGCAGCAGCCGGCTCTTCGCCTCCTCGTCCGGCGCGGCGCCGATCACGGCATTGGCGAGCACGAAGGCGCCGAAGATGCAGGCGAGCAGGATCGGGGTGGTCGCGCGGGTCTGCTCCCAGAGCGTGGCGAGGCCGGTGAAGGGCAAAGCGAGCACGAACAGGACGAGGCCGGCGGCGAGGACGGGCGCGAGCACCGAAAGGATCGTCGTCACCACCCGCTGGAGCAGGCCGACGATGCGGTCGCGGTCGCGCAGCAGGCCGATCACGCCGCCCAAGGTGCCGCCGACCAGCATCCAGCACGCCCAGCTCTTGTCGAGCAGGGTGCGGAGAAGGTGGATGCCGATCAGCTGGAACAGCTCGGCGAGCAGCTGCGCGAGCAGGAAGGCGATCAGCACGAACGCCCAGGCGGCGCACCAGAGGACGATATTGGCCCAGGCGTGGCCATGGACCGGGCCGTAGGGCAGGCGCCGCGCGCCTTCATCGCGCATGGTCTGGAAGAGCGGCGCGGCGATCGCCACCGCGAGCAGGGCGGCGAAGGCGCGCCAGAAGTCGTAGGCGTAGCGGGCTTGCGCATTGCCGTTCCAGTAGAAGACAGCGCCGAGCACCGCGCCCGCGCCGATCGCGAAGGCGAGCGACCAGGTCCAGCGCGCCCGCTCCAGGGTGAAGGCGAAGAGCACGCCGCCGGTGGCGATGAAGGTGGCGAGGCTGAGCCGGGGGATCGAGTCGGCGACCGACCAATATTCGCCGCCAGCGCCCCGGATGAGCAGGTCGAAGGCGAGGCCCGACAGCGCGCCGAGCAGCGCCAGCAAGGCGGCGCGCATGGGCCAGGGCGCGTGCTCGGTCCGCTGGTCGGTCATCTGATCGCCCTCCCCTCGCCCGCCATCATCGCCCAGGCGGGCGCGGCTGGCAACGCGGCGCTTGCATGGCGGGCGCGCTTCCGCTTGAGGACGGCCGTGGCGAGGAAGAGATCCCATCCGGCGGTGCGGTTCCTGTGGGTGATGGCGGGGCTGACGGTGATCTTCATCGCCGCCGCCCTCGCCTACCGGCTGTTCGAGCGGCAGCTGATGCGCTGGGCGATGGTGCCGAGCGTAGATTTCCGCGCGGTGCCGATGCCCGCCGGCGCCGACTATCGCCAGGCCCGGCTGTGGATCGCCCGGCCCGATATCGCCGGCAATCCCTCGCTCTGGGCGCCGCCGGGGTTCGCGCCGGCGCGAAGCCCGCGCGCCGCAATCTTCTTCGTCCACCCGACCAGCTTCCTCGAATCCTCGGCCTGGAACGGCTCGATCGACGATTCCGAATCGCAGGACCGGGCGGCCCTCTTCGTGCGCAGCCAGGCGAGCGCGTTCAATTCGGTCGGCGCGATCTGGGCGCCGCGCTACCGCCAGGCGACCTTCGGCGCCTTCCTGACCGGCGAGGACAATGCCCGGCGCGCGCTCGACTTCGCCTATCGCGACGTGCTCGCCGCCTATGAGCAGTTCCTGCGCGAGGCGCCGCCCGACCGGCCGATCATCCTCGCCGCCCACAGCCAGGGGAGCGCGCATCTGATGCGGCTGCTGGCCGAGCGGATCCGCGGCGCGCCCGAGGCGCAGCGGGTGGCCGCGGCCTATCTGGTCGGCTGGCCGGTCTCGGTCTCGGCCGACCTTCCCGCTCTGCCGCTGCCCGCCTGCGAGACGCCCGACGAGGCCGCCTGCATCCTTTCCTGGCAAAGCTTTTCCGAGCCGGCCGACCCGAGCCAGATCACCGACGTCTATGACGAGAGCAGCGGCCCCGGCGGGGCCCGGCGGGCGGGATCGGCGATGCTCTGCACCAACCCGCTGACCGGCGCGCAGGGCGGCGCCGCGCCGGCGGCGCGCAACCTCGGCACGCTCGTCCCCAACGAGGACATGAGCGCCGCCGAGTTCCGGCGCGGCGCGGTTCCGGCGCGCTGCGACCTGCGCGGCTTCCTCTTGATCGGGCCGAACGAGGCGCTGCCGGCGATGGGCCCCTATGCGCTGCCCGGCAACAACTACCACGTCTACGACTACGCCCTGTTCTGGGCCAATGTCCGCGCCGACGCCGAGCGCAGGCTGGCCGCCTTCGAGGGCCGGCGATGAATGCTCCCCCTCCCTCGTCATTCCCGCGAAAGCGGGAATCCAGCTTCGACAGTCTCAACAACAAAATGCTGGACCCCCGCTTTCGCGGGGGTGACGGGCAAGCGTTGTGATCACGGAGAAAGCTCCCGAATTCCGGGCGGCGCTGCCGCAGGGGGGCCGGCTGCTCGCCCTCGACGTCGGCACCAGGACGATCGGCACCGCCCTGTGCGACGCCGGCTGGACGATCGCGACCGCCGCCTCGCTGGTGCGGCGGAGCAAGTTCGCGAAGGATCTGGCGGCGCTGAAGGGACTGATCGAGGCGGAGCGGGTCGCGGGCCTCGTCGTCGGCCTCCCGCTCAGCCTCGACGGCAGCGATTCGCCGCGCACCCAGTCGGTCCGCGCCTTCGCCCGCAACCTCGCGCCGCTCGGCCTCCCGGTCCTGCTCTGGGACGAGCGCTGGTCGACCCAGGCCGTCACCCGCACCCTGATCGACGCCGACGCCAGCCGCGCGCGGCGCGCCGAGCTGGTCGACAAGATGGCCGCCGCCTACATCCTCCAGGGTGCGATCGACGCGCTGACCATGGGCTGATCCGATTCGGCACGGACCCGGTTTGAACCTGGACGAAAACCCTGTATCCCAAATGCTCCACTAAACGGGGGATGACAGAATGAAGACTACCTATCTCGCCGGCGTGCTGCTCGCCTCGGCCTTTGCCGTCGCGGGCTGCAACAACGCCGCCACGACCAACAATGCGGCGGCTCCGGCCGCCGATGCCAACGCGGTCGCCCCGGCCGCCCCGGCCGAGAATGCCGGCGGCGCAGCCACCGAAGCGGCCGCCCCGGCCGCCGACCAGACCAACCAGAATTTCACCGTGGTCAACAATACCGGCCACACCGTGATGACGCTGAACGTCTCGCCCTCGAACGAGGACAGCTGGGGCCCGGACATCCTCGGCAGCAACGTGCTGGCCAACGGCGCGTCCGGGCAGGTCACCTTCCCGCGCGGCGAGGAGCAATGTTCGTGGGATATCCGCGCCACCTATGACGATGGCGACACCACCGACGTCCGCGGCGTGAACCTCTGCCAGGTCGCGACGGTCACGCTGACGGCGAGCGAATAGCGAGCCGGCCTTTCGCGAAGGCCCCGTCGCCCGCGCGGGCGACGGGGCCCTTGCCCTTCAACGAGGGGTGCCGATGACCGAATCGTCGCAGCGCGAGCTGGAACTCAAGAGCCGCGAGCTCGATCTGCGCGAGCGCGAGCTGGAGCTGGCGGCGGGCCGCGCCCGGGCCGAGCGCTGGCGCAATCCGCTGACCGTCGCGGTGATCGCGGCCGCGCTGGCCGGCTTCTCCAACGCCTATGTCGCTTATGCCAATAGTCGGGCGCAGCTCGCGCTGGAGGCGAGGCGAGCCGAATCGGAACGCATTCTCGAGGTGATCAAGGCCGGCGAGCCGAGCCGGGTGCGCGAGAATCTGCGTTTCCTTCTTCAGCTCGGCCTCGTGCAGGACGAGAACCTCAGGATCCGAATCACGGCCTGGGAAGCCGACCCGCGCCGGGCGCCGGCCTATCTGTGGCGGAATGGGGGGACGAGCGCCGAGGGCGCCGTCGTCCCGCCCCGTCCGCCCCGCCAGCAGGACGCCGCGCCGCGTCCGTCACGGACCGGCCGAAGCGGCTATTGAGCGTGGCAAGGCGGGCCGCTAGAGCGCCGCTTCGATGACCGCCCCCTTCCCGCACCGCCACCTGCTCGGGATCGAGGGGCTTTCGGCTTCCGACATCCTCGCCATCCTCGACGCGGCCGAGCCGTGGATCGCGTTCAACCGCGGCGCCCGCAAGGCCGACGATCGGCTCGCCGGGCTGACCCAGATCAACGCCTTTTTCGAAAATTCGACGCGGACGCTCTTTTCGTTCGAAATCGCCGGCAAGCGGCTCGGCGCGCAGGTCTCCAACTTCCACCCGGCGGCGTCGAGCGTGCGCAAGGGCGAGAGCCTGATCGACACCGCGCTGACGCTGAACGCGATGCGGCCGGACATCCTCGTCATCCGCCACGAAGCGGACGGCGCCGCGGCCGAGGTCGCCGGGCTGATCGACTGTCCGGTGATCAATGCCGGCGACGGCCAGGGCGAGCATCCGACCCAGGCCCTGCTCGACGCCTTGACGATCCGGCGGCGGCTGGGCCGGATCGCCGGGCTCAGGGTCGCGATCTGCGGCGATATCCTGCACAGCCGCGTGGCCGGCTCCAACATGCGCGCCTTGCCCCTGCTCGGCGCACAGGTGCGCCTGGTCGGCCCCGCCGCCTTGCTTCCCGGCGAAACCGGCCTGGCGACGTTCACCGATTTCGATGAAGGCATAAAGGGCGCCGACGTGGTGATGATGCTGAGGATCCAGCGCGAGCGCATGGCCGGGGCCTTCCCCGATTCCGACTATCATGAACGCTACGGGCTGACCCGCGCCCGGCTCGACGCCCATGCGCCCGATGCGATCGTCATGCATCCCGGGCCGATGAATCGCGGCATCGAGATCGACGGCGCGCTCGCCGACGATCCCGAGCGCTCGGCGATCCTCGAGCAGGTCGAGCTCGGGGTCGCGGTCAGGATGGCCTGCCTCGACCTGCTCACGCGGGACCGTCGCTGAATCGAAAGGGCGGCGGGCTTGGCCGGCCCGCCGCCCCTCAGAGGGGACCCGATGGTCCCGAAAGGATCAGGCGTTGCGCTGGCGCGGATTGGCGTAGCGCGCGGCCCAGCGGATCGAGGCATCGCCGGCCTGGCCGCGGACGAAACAGGCGCCGCCCTGCTCGCGGATGCGTCCGCACAGGCGCTGGGCATCGCCGGCCGAGGCGAAGCCCGAGACCGAGACGCGGTGAAGATGGCGGCCATTGAGATCGATCGTCGTCGTCAGCGGGCGGCGGTCGGCGAGGCCGAAGCGGCGCGCGGCCTGGAGCCAGGCGCGCTCGGCATTGGCCTCGTTGGAGAAGGCGCCGAGCTGGACGACGACCGGGGCCGAGCCGTGCCGCACCGAAAGCTGCGGGCGGGCGCGCTGGAATGGGGTGGCCGGCACGCGGGTGACCGCAGCGGCGCGGATCAGCGCCGGCTCCGGCCTGACCAGGCTTTGCGCGGCCGCGGCATATTGGGCGCGGACTTCGGGCGCCGGCGCTGCGGGCGGCGCGGCATCCTCGATCGGCACCTCGACCGGCGCCTGATAGGATTGCGCGCTCGGCACCCAGAAAGCTGGCGCCTCGACCGGCGCCGCCTCGGCAACCCGGACGGGCGCCTGGGGCGCCGGCGCGGGAGCGGCGACCGGCGCCGTGGCGGCCGTCTCGACCGGCGCGGGCGGCGCCTCGACCGCGGCGAAGGCCTGGGGGGCAGGCGCCGCTTCCGGAGCGAGCGCGAGCCGCACCGGCTGGCCGGAATCCTCGGCCGGGCTCACGCCGAGCAGCGAGGCGACCTGGGTGGCGCCGGCGCCGGGCCTGGCGAATGCCGCCCATTGCTCCATGCGCGCGGGCAGCTCCGCCGGCGACAGGTCCTGCGCGGCGACGGCCCGGGCGCGGCGCCAATCGCCGGCGATGGCATAAGCGAGGGCAAGGTTCTGGCGGGTGCGCGGGGTCGCGCCCGGCGCCCGGGCCGCGTCCTCGAGCAACGCGACGGCGCGGTCGCCGGCGCCGGCGAGCGCATAGGCGAGGCCGACGTCGGCGGCGGGCGCGCGCCCGGCGAGATCGTCGAGCCGCGCCACCGCGGCGCGCGGATTGCCCTGGGCGATCTGGATGAGGGCGATGCTGAGCGCGGCGCGCACGTTCGACGGATCGAGCTCGAGCACGTCGCCATAGGTGGTCCGCGCCGAAGTGAAGCGGCCGGACTTCAGGTAGATGTCGGCGAGCAGCTGGCGGTAGCCGGCGTCGCGCGGGGAGAGCGCGACCGCCTGCTCGATCGCGGTGCGGGCCGCGTCGAGCTGGCCCGACCGCAGCGCCTGCGCGGCCTGGGCGTGCAGCTGCGCGGCCTGGCGGTCGCTGCGCGAGGTCGCGCGGTCCGGCTCGTTAAAGCGGCGCAACGCGCCCGACTGGCCGCTGAAGCCCGTCATCGTCATCGTGACGATCAGGGTGGAGGCGGCGGCTTTGAAGGCGGTCCTGTTCATCGCTTCGGCCTTTTCTGGTCAGCTTTTCCGGCCGCCCGAAGCGGGAACCCGCTCGGCCAGCGCTTCGACTTCGGGAACGGACGCAAGGAAATGGTCGAGCGCCTCGGTGACGATCTGCTGCGCCGAGCGGCCGGTGACCGCGGTGGCGAGGCGCAGGCGCAGGTGGCGCTCGCCGTCGAGACGCAGGGTGAAGGCCGCCTTCTTGCCGTGGGGAGCCTCGGCGGCGGCGGCAGCGGCGCGCTTGGGCAGCGCGACGACCGGCGCGGGCGCCTTGACCGGCGCCGGCGATTCGGCTTCCTCGGGCGCGAAGCTCTCGGCGATCGCGCGCTGCTGGGCGACCACTTCGGGCTCGGCGGCCTCGGGCTGGGCCGGATGCTTGGGCGCGGGCGTCAGCGCCGCGATCGAGCTCGGCACATGTTCGGGAAGGTCGCCGCCCAGCTCCTCGCCGAGCGGCTCATGGTGGCCCATGTCGTTCCAGCCGAGATCCTCGAAGCCGCCGCTATAGCCCTGCGGGCGCATCGCCGGCTTGGCGGCGCCCTTGCGCGCCAGGAGGCCCGAGGAGAGCGAGGCGAAAGGCCGTGCTTCGTTCATCATCGCCTCCCGCTCACTGGCCGATCACGCGGCGGCCGAAGCCGGGCGCGGGACGCTGGGCGAGCGGGTGCGGAACCTGCCCGGGCGCGGTAAAGATCGTCCGGCGGAAATTCTTCTCGAGCCGGTCGGCGATATAGTCCCAGAGCTCGGCGACCTCATGGGCCGAGCGCGAATTGGGATCGACCTCCATCACCGTGCGGCCGTCGATCATCGAGGCGGCGAAATCGGTGCGGTGGTGGATGGTGACGGGGGCGACGGTGCCGTGCTGCGACAGCGCGACCGCGGCCTCGTAGGTGATCTTGGCCTTGGGGGTGGCGCCGTTGACGACGAAGATCAAGGGCTTGCCGGCGCGTTCGCAGAGGTCGACGGTGGCGCCGACGGCGCGCAGATCGTGCGGGCTCGGGCGGGTCGGGATGACGATCAGCTCGGCGACCTGGATGACCGACTGGATCGCCATCGTGATCGCCGGCGGCGTGTCGACGACGGCGAGGCGGAAGCCCTGCTGGCGGAGCACTTCGAGGTCGGCGCCGAGGCGCGCGACCGTGGTCTGGGCGAAGGCGGGCATCTCGTCCTCGCGCTCGTTCCACCAGTCGGCGAGCGAGCCCTGGGGGTCGATGTCGATCAGGCAGACCGGCCCATAGCCGGCCCGCTGCGCCTGCACGGCGAGGTGACCGGACAGGGTCGTCTTCCCCGATCCGCCCTTCTGAGAGGACAATGCCAAGACCCGCATCTCAAATTCCCCAATTCCAAGCTTGGAGATGCGGTTTGGCCCTAAGCTTCTAAAAATCTGGTTAACGTTGACGCCCCGAATCCGCCCTGGGCGGGCGCCCTGGCGCCATCGCGAAGAAGCCGATTTCTATGCTAAGGACGCGTTAAGCAATGCGCTTTAGTCAGGGGTCGAAACGCCTTTTCGGTGGAAAGGATCTTTCGATGAAGACCAAGACGCGCGCCTGGCTGCTCGCCGCCGCCTGCACCCTTGCCGGCACCGCCGCCGCCCAGCCCCCGGGGCCCGCCGCCGGCGCCGCCCCGCCCCATGTCGCCTCGCCGAGCGTGCGCGCAGGCATCGAAGCCTGGGCGGCGCAGAACTGGCCGCTCGCCATCGCCAATTTCCGCCCGCTCGCCGACCGCGGCGACGCCGACGCCCAATATGCGATGGCCCAGGCCTATTTCCTCGGCCGCGGCGTGCCGCAGAACACCAACCTCGCCGAGCAATGGTATGAGCGCGCCGCGCGCCAGGGCAATGAGGAGGCGCAGGCCAATTACGGGCTGCTCCTGTTCCAGAACGGCCGCCGCCGCGAGGCGCTGCCGTGGATCGAGCGGGCGGCCAATCGCGGCGACCCGCGCGCCCAATATGTGCTCGGCACCGCCCTCTTCAACGGCGATCTGGTCGGCCAGGATTCGGCGCGCGCCTACGCGCTGATGAGCCGCGCCGCCGAGGCCGGCCTGCCGCCGGCGATCAGCCAGCTGGCGGCGATGGAGCCGCACATTTCCGCCGAGGACCGCGCCCGCGGGCTCGAGCTGGCGCGCCGCCTGCCGAGCGCGCCGCCGCCGGTGCAGATCGCCGCGGCCTCGCCGCCCTCCCCGCCGGCCCCAGCCCGCTATGCGCCGCCGCCGCCGCCGGCGCCGCGCGTCCGGCCCCAGCCCGCCCCGGCTCCCGCGCCGGCGCCGGCCGCGGGCGGACGCTGGCGGGTCCAGCTCGGCGCCTTTGGCAGCGAGGCCAATGCCCGCCGCGCCTGGAGCGCCGCGGCTGGCCGGCTTGCGGGCTTGCAGCCTTATTATGTCCGCGCCGGAAACGTGATCCGCGTCCAGGCGGGGCCGCTACGCGATCGCGCCGCCGCTGCCCGCGCCTGCGCCAGCGTCGGCGGCGGCTGTTTCCCGGTAGCTCCTTAACCGAATGTTTGCGGCCTCGGCCTAGGATCCGGGCATGGCCAGAACGCAGCATCTCGAGAGCCGCACCGGCATGGCGACGCGCTGGCGCCGACGGCGGATGTGCGTACTGATCGCCGACGCTCCGGCTCCCGCCGCCTTGCGCGAGGTTTCGGCGGCGGGCGCGTTCCTCGAGACCAATGCGCGGCCGGCGCTCGGCACCAGCGTCGAGCTCAGGCACCCGGAGGCCGGCACGATCTTCGGCGAAGTGCGCAGCCTCGCCGACGACGGCGTCGGCATCGGCTTCACCTGCGGCGAGCGCTCGGTCGCCTTCGCGCTGGCCGCGATCGCCGCCGACATGAGCCGCCCGACGGGATAGCTCCTTCCCGTCATCCCGGCGAAGGCCGGGATCTCGGGCCCCGAAGTCACGGCCGTCCCCACGAGACCCGGCCTTCGCCGGGGTGACGAGATTTGGCTAGTCCGCCACCCAGTCCTTCCGCGCATAGCCCTGCGCGTAAAGCAGGGCCGTCAGGTCGTTCGCTTCGATCCGGGCGTCGGCGGCCGCGATCACCGCCGGCTTGGCGTGATAGGCGACGCCGAGGCCGGCGGCCTTCAGCATCGGGATGTCGTTGGCGCCGTCGCCGATCGCGAGCGCTTCGTCCAAGGGGATCTGGCGGGCCGCGGCGGCGTCGAGCAACGCCTGGCGCTTGCCGTCGGCGCCGACGACCGGCTTGGCCACCCGCCCCGCCAGCCGGCCGCCCTCGATCACGAGTTCGTTGGCGACCGCCGCGTCGAAGCCGATCTCGGCGGCGACCCGGTCGGCGAAGCGGCTGAAGCCGCCCGAGACGAGCAGGCAATAGGCGCCATTGGCGGACATCGTCTGGACCAAGACCTCCGCCCCGGGCGTGAGGCGGACTCGCTGGTCGTGGCAATGGTCGATCACCCGCGCGTCGAGGCCGGCAAGGAGCGCGACGCGGGCGTCGAGCGCGGCCTCGAAATCGAGCTCGCCGCGCATCGCCCGCTCGGTCACCGCCGCCACCTCGGCCCTGAGCCCCGCATAATCGGCGAGCTCGTCGATGCATTCGACGGCGATCATCGTCGAATCCATGTCGGCGACCAGCAGCCGCTTGCGCCGGCTCGCGCGCGGCTGGACGACGACGTCGACGCCCGGGAGCAGTCCCTCCAATGCCGCGCGGCCCGCGACGGGATCGTCGAGCGCGAGATCGCAGGCGATCCCCTCCTCCACCCAGGCTTCGCCGCGGGCCCCGCCAAGCGTATCCTGGGCCGCGGAAATATCGCCGCGCGCCAGCCGCTCCTTTGCTATCAGGGTCGCGATGAACATGGCTTCCACGGACAAACCCCCTCTCGCGCTTATCGCGGGGCCGACCGCGAGCGGCAAGTCGTCGCTGGCGCTGGAACTCGCGGCGCGCGCCGACGGGGTGGTGATCAACGCCGACAGCAGCCAGGTCTATCGCGATCTCCGCCTCGTCACGGCCCGCCCCGACGCCGCCGCCGAGGCGCGCGCGCCGCACCGGCTCTACGGCTATCGCGACGGCGCCGACGCCTGCTCGGCGGCGGCGTGGGCGGCGGACGCCAAGGCGGCGATCGCGGCGGCGCACGACAAGGGCCGCCTGCCGATCCTCGCCGGCGGCACCGGCCTTTACCTCCGCACCCTGATCGAGGGCATCGCGCCGGTGCCGGAGATCGATCCCGGGATACGCAAGGCGGTGCGGGCTCTGCCGGCCGGCGCGGCGCACGCCGCCTTGCGGGGCGAGGATCCGGCAGCGGCGGCGCGGACTCGGCCGGGCGATACGACGCGATCGGCGCGGGCGCTGGAGGTGGTGCGCTCGACCGGCCGGACGCTCGCGGCCTGGCAGGCGGAGAAAGTCGGCGGGATCGGCGGCACGGTCGCGCTCAAGCCGCTGATCCTGCTGCCGCCGCGCGACTGGCTCCATGCGCGGTGCGACGAACGGTTCGAGAAAATACTTTCGGATGAAGGCATTGAAGAGGTTAGCTCACTTCTCAGGCGAAGATTGCCGGCGCTCGCGCCGGTGATGCGCGCGATCGGCGTGCGCGAGATCGCCGCCTTCCTGCGCGGCGAGCTGGAGCGCGAGGCGGCGCTCGCCGCGGGCAAGATCGCGACCCGCCAATATGCCAAGCGCCAATATACCTGGTTCCGCCGCCAGCCGCCGGCCGCCTGGCCCCGCTTCGCGGACGCGCTCGATTGCGGCGCGATGGCGGATGCCCTAGCCCTGTTCGGCGGGGGACAATGATGCGCGTCTATTTCGATGCCGACGCCGATCTGGCGCTCATCCGCGGCAAGCGGGTGGCGATCGTCGGCTACGGCAATCAGGGCCGCGCGCAGGCGCTCAACCTCCGGGACAGCGAGGTCGCCGTGACGATCGCGCTCCCGGTCGCCTCGGCGAGCCGGGCGAGAGCGCGGGCGGACGGATTTGACGTCATGACGGCAGCCGAGGCGGCGGCGCGGGCCGACCTCGTGGTGATGCTCGCCGCCGACGAGGATCATGGCCGCATCTATGCCGAAGAGATCGCGCCCCACCTTGGCGAAGGAGCGGCCTTGAGCTTCGCGCACGGGCTCAGCATCCGCTTCGGGCTCGTCGCGCCGCGGCCCGACCTCGACGTCTTCCTGGTCGCGCCCAAGGGGCCCGGCACCGCCCTGCGGCGCGACTATCTGGCGGGCTCGGGCCTGATCTCGTTGTTCGCGGTCGCCCAGGATGCGAGCGGCGCCGCCGAGGCGCTCGCTTTGTCCTATGCCGCCGCGATCGGCAGCGGCCGCGTCGGCATCCTGGCGACCAGCTTCGCCGAGGAATGCGAGGCCGACCTGTTCAACGAGCAGGCGGTGCTCTGGGGCGCGATCCCGGAGCTGATCCACGCCGGCTTCGAGACCCTGGTCGAGGCCGGCTTCTCGCCCGAAATCGCCTATTTCGAATGCCTTACCGAGGTGAAGCTGATCGCCGACCTGATCTACGAGCGCGGCATCGCCGGGATGCGCGAGGCGATCTCCAACACCGCCGAGTTCGGCGCGCTCAAGGGCGGTACGCGCATCGTCACCGCCGACACCCGCACCGAAATGCGCCGCATCCTGCGCGAGGTGCGCTCGGGCGGGTTCGTCAGGGAGCTGATCGCGGATGCCGAGGCCGGCTATCCGCGGCTGCGCGCCTCGCGCGCCGGAGCTGCTTCCCATCCCATCGAAGAGGTGAGGCGTAAGCTTCTTGAACTTAAAGAATAGGAGAGCGAAAATGGCGAAGGTCCTGTGCGTGCTCTATGCCGATCCGGTCGATGGCTATCCGACCTCCTACCCGCGCGACGATTTGCCCCGGCTCGAGCGCTATCCGGACGGGCAGACGCTGCCGACGCCCAACGGAATCGATTTCCGGCCCGGAACCCTGCTCGGCAGCGTATCGGGCGAGCTCGGCCTGCGGACCTATCTCGAAAGCAACGGCCACAGCCTGGTCGTCACCGCCGACAAGGACGGCGCCGATTCGACGCTCGATCGCGAGCTCGTCGACGCGGACATCGTCATCTCGCAGCCTTTCTGGCCCGCCTATATGACCGCCGAGCGGATCGGCCGGGCCAGCAACCTCAAGATGATCGTCACCGCCGGCATCGGGTCGGACCATACCGATCTTCAGGCCGCGATGGAGCGGGGCATCACCGTCGCCGAGGTCACCTATTGCAACTCGATCAGCGTCGCCGAGCATGTCGTGATGATGATCCTGTCGCTGGTCCGCAACTATCTCCCCTCGCACCGGGTGGTGCTGGACGGCGGCTGGAACATCGCCGACTGCGCCGCGCGCTCCTACGACGTCGAGGGCATGCACGTCGGCACCGTCGCCGCCGGCCGGATCGGGCTCGCCGTGCTCCGGCGGCTGAAGCCGTTCGACATGCATCTTCATTATACCGACCGCCACCGGCTGCCCGCGGCGGTCGAGGAAGAACTGGGCCTGACCTGGCACGACAGCGCCGCCGCCATGGTCGGCCATTGCGACGTCGTCACGATCAACTGCCCGCTCCACCCGGAGACCGAGAATCTGTTCGACGCGGCGATGATCGGACGGATGAAGCGCGGCGCCTATCTGGTCAACACCGCGCGCGGCAAGATCGCGAACCGCGACGCCGTCGCCGCCGCGCTCGAGAGCGGCCAGCTGGCGGGCTATGCGGGCGACGTCTGGTTCCCGCAGCCGGCCCCGCAGGACCATCCCTGGCGGACGATGCCCCATCACGGCATGACGCCCCACATTTCCGGCACCTCGCTCTCGGCGCAGGCGCGCTACGCGGCCGGCACCCGCGAGATCCTCGAATGCTTCTTCGAGGGCCGCCCGATCCGCGAGGAATATCTGATCGTCCAGGGCGGCCATCTCGCCGGCGCCGGCGCGCACTCCTATTCGGAGGGCAATGCCACCGGCGGCTCCGAGGAAGCGGCGCGGTTCAAGGGGTGAGCGAGACCTGGATCTGGGACCGTTACTGGCATTTCGACAGGATCGCGTCCTGCTGCGACGGCGCCGGCGCGAGCAATTACGACGACAGCGTCGCCGCCGGCTGGCGCGCCTTCTTCGGCGGCCTGCCGGAGGGCGCGCGCATCCTCGACCTGTGCACCGGCAACGGCGCGGCGGCGCTGATCGCGGCCGGGATTGGGCGACGCGGCGCGAAGGGTTTCGAGATCGTCGCCGTCGACCAAGCCGACATCGATCCGCCCGCCCATGTGACCCGCCATGCCGAGGATCTGGCCGCCATCGCCTTCGCGCCCCGGACCGAAGTCGAAGCCCTGCCCTTCCCCGACGGGCGCTTCGATGCCGCGATCAGCCAGTACGGGATCGAATATTCGGACCTCGCCCGCTCGCTGCCGGAGGCGGTGCGGGTGCTCGCGCCGGGTGGGCGGCTGCGCTTCGTCGTCCACGCCGCCGACGGCGACGTGGCGGCCGGGGCGCGGACGGTGATCGCCGAGGCCGATCAGCTGCTGGGCGAGATCGACCTCGCCGGCCGCGCGTCGCGCTGCTTCGAGGCGCTGTGGGCGGTCGAGCGCGCGGGCGACGAAGCGGCGCGGCCCCGCGCGGACGCCGCCTTCGCCGCCTTCCAGGAGGCGCTCGCCGAGACCGCGCGCAGGATTCCCCAGGCCCATGATCCGACCATGTTCAGGAATTCGGGCGCGGTGCTGCTCGACACCTTCCAGCGCCGCGGCCATTTCGACCTCGACCAATTGCTGGCCAAGGTCGGGGACATCGACACCGAAATCCGCGCCCATCGCGGCCGGCTGGTCGCGCTGGTCGAAGCGGCGCTCGACGCGGCGCAGGCCGAAGCGCTCGCCGAGCGGCTCCGCCGGGCGGGCGCGGACCGGGCCGGCTCGACGCCGCTCATGAGCGGCGCCGAGCTGATCGGCCATATCGTCGAGGCGCGATTCTAGGCGACGGGCGCGCGGCGCGCGGCCACGGCGCCGCGCAGCACGAATGTCGGAATCTGCCGCGGCGGCGGCACCAGCATGACCAGGAACAGCAGCACCATCAGCGCGGCAAGCGGAATGAAGCGTGCGAGCGGCGCTCGGCAGGGAATTGGCGGGAGGCTCGCCAGCACCAGCCTGGCGTCCTCGGCCTCCGCCGCATGAACCCGGAGCTCGACGCCGCCGAGCGCGGTCGTCAGAGGGGGATCGGCCGACGCATGCCAGCGCCCGACCGTAAACACGAAAATGTCCTCGCTCTCGAACAGCGAAAGCAGCAACGCGAGATCGGACGGGCTGTAGACGAAGGCGACCGTCTCGAACCGGTCGGGCGCCGCCGTCATTTGCGCCCGAACAATTTCTCGATGTCGCCATGGGCGAGCTTCACCAAGGTGAGTGCACAGAACAAGAGGGAAGTTTCCAAGGTTTAACCCCTTCTCCCGAGCCGTTAGAACGGCGCCATGTGCAACCGCTACCGAGTAACCGCCGCCCGTGCTGAGGTTGCCGCCCGCTTCGGCGTCAAGCTCATACCGGACGCCGACACCCTACCGCCTCCCGAACTCTTTCCCAAGCGCCCCGCGTGGATCGTGCGGGAGGTCGAAGGCGGGCGGCAGATGGACGTGATGCAATGGGGCGTCCCATTTCAGGGGAAGCCGATCACCAACGTCCGCAACCTCGCAAGCCCGTTCTGGCGCTCGATGCTCGCCACCCCTGCCAACCGTTGCCTCGTGCCGGTGACGGCCTTTGCCGAGCCCGAAGGGGAGAAGGGATCGAAGGTCTGGCGATGGTTCACCCTCAGGGCCGACCCGATCTTTTCCTTCGCCGGGATTTGGAGGCCAACTGAGATCGGGAACGCCTTCGCCTTCCTGACGTGCGGCTATCTCGGTGCCCCGGCAAATCATATCGTGGGCGCGGTCCACCCCAAGGCTTGCCCGGTGATCCTTCACCGCGACGACGAGCGGCGTTGGCTTGACGGGTCGGCGGAAGACGCTTGCGCGCTGGCGCAGCCCTTCCCTTCGCAGCTAATTACGGTGACGCCCAGTGACTGACGCCCCACAGAAGTTCAACAACCTCACGCCTGCGATTGAACGCGTTTTCCGCTTCGTCGAGATGATCGGGATAATCGCCTTGCTCGAAGCCGTGGTGATGCCGAGCCAGCCTCGGTTAAGTGCGATAATCAGCTATGTCCTGATCCTCTTGTCGGTCCTTTATCTGATCGAGCCCCTCCAAAACTTCCTCGCGGGCCTCTTTCTAAAAGGCAAGCCGACGTGGAAGAAGATAGCGGCCTCCGTCACCACCATCGGCGTGTCGAGCATCGTCTCCTATCTGATCCTCGCGCCGATAATCTCGGCACTGGCGACACTCATCAGGATCACCGTCTCGCACTAGAGTGGGAGCGCGTTTTTTGCGAGTCGAGGCGTTTCCTACAGCCGGGCGCTCTCGTAGCGTTCCGCCATGCCCGAGTCGCATCACAAGTGGTTCACTTGGCTTCGCAGCCTCGGGGCGATGGTCGAGCATGGCGCCGAGATCAGGGTGATGTGCGACCGCTGCGGCGAGTGTCAGGACGTTGATCTCACCGCTCTCATGGCAAGGGTTGGACCAGACTATTGCCTAATCAATCGGCGGTGCCGCTGCCGCCTAACCCGAGGGTGCAAGGGCTGGAATCGCTTCTACTACCTTCAAGCGGTCTATCGGCCTCTTTGGGATCGAGAGGTCGGGCTGCGATGGATGGGCTTTATACAGGTAGAAAGTGACCGACGACGCCCGCGATCCCGCTCAGGGTGATGACCGGCCAAATCATCTGAGCGAAGCTCCAGCCGCCCGCGACCTGATCCCGGCTCTTTTCCAGATCATCGACCCGCGCTTCAAGATCGTGCACCACCGGGACCAACGGAGTCCGCTCGTCGCGGCTCTTCTCCAAGGCCGCAATCCTCGTGCTGTGATCGTTCACCGTGGCGATCATCAGGTCGAGCTTTCCTTCAATGCGGCCAAGCATGATGAGAGTGTCGGGCGGAGGGATGGGCGGGATCGCGGTCACGCGGGCTCGCTTCCGGCTCCCCCGTGGATCGTGCCATCAGGGACCAGCGCCGCGATGACAGAGACGCCCAAAAAGAGAGCCGAGTATGGGATGCCGAAGATGCCGCCCTCGGGGATCGCGGCGGCGCCAGTGATCCCAAGGGCGATGGCCGCGAGAGTTGAGCGCTCTAGCACGCGGCTTTTGAGGTAGGAGATGAGGCGACGGATCATCACATATTTATGAGGTTGGCCCGTTCGCCCTGCCCTTAGGTCACCTGCTCGGCATAGAGCGTGAGGTTGACGGTCGCGCTCGTGCTGTCCGACCCGGCGTTTTTCTTATCGACGAAGCGGACGAAGTAGGGCGCGCCAGCGGTCAGGCCGGTCACCGTGTAGGGGCCGGAGCCGTTGACCTGAGCGCCCGTCTGAACGTGAGGCTCGAAGGTTTCTTCCGAATCCGTGCTTGTGTGTTCGCTCCCCGAAACGTCCGTCCAAGTGCTGTTGTCGGGGCTGGTCTGAATCTTGGAATTGAACTGGAAATAGCCCCCGAGCGCCGCCTTCACCACGCCGGTTAAGTTGACCTTGAGCTTGCCCGTCGAGGACGCGTTGATTGCAATCGTCGTGCCGTGGGCGGTGTAGCTGGTCCAAGTGATCTGCGGTGAAGTGGTGGTAATCGACTGAGCGACGGCGCCCGTGGCCCCGTCGTTGACCGTCGAGAAGGTGACGAACTTTGTGACCGTCTGCCCCGCTGCGGTGACCGTGTAGGTGACCGATCCCGAGGTCGCCGAAATGGCCGTGATCGTGATCCCGGTGCCGCTGGTCGAGGCCGTGCATCCCGAGGTCGCAGTAACCGCGACGGAAGTGATCGAGACGGTCGATCCCGCCTGATAGGCGGTGTTCGCGATACCCTTGGGCAACTCGCCAGACTTGGGCGATCCGGCAGCATCGCATTGGACAACGAGCGCCTCCGGGGAAGCCGTTACCGAGATCGGCGACGTGCCATTTGTCCCGTTCGTGCCGTTGGTTCCCCCGCTGATCTTGAGAACTGAAATTTTGTCGGAGAGGCTGTCTGCCGTGATCGAGCCGGTGACGATCACCCCATTCGCGCCGTTGACCGCGATGGCCGAAGAGAAGGCCGAGGCCGTCATCGTAACGGTGTCGCCGCTGGTCGCGCTCAGGTAGCTCGAAGCGGTGAGCGTGTTCCCGAGCGTGTCCGTCATCGTCCAAGTGACAGTGCCCGACGTGTTTTGCTTCTGTGTCGAGAAGGTCGTCGTCTGTGTCGAAGGCGAGAGCGCCCCGGTGCCGTCGTAGGAAATGGTCTGCCGGTCGCTGAAGACGTAGAGCAGCTTGGCATTGATGCCGTTGGTGCCGTTGGTGCCATTGCTGGCGATGACGACTGGGGTTGCCCACTCGCCGGTCGCAATATCATCGGTCGCGCCCGTGCTGAGAGCCGTCGCCGTGGTCGAGTAGATCGGGTTTGATCCACTCGGGATCGTCTGAGTCCACGAGCCGAGGGTGCCGCTGAGGAGGCCCGTGGCGAAGGTGTAGGTCAGAGTCGATCCGGGGACCGAAGGTGTCGAGGTCGCCCGCTGGTAGAGGAATACGGGGGCGGCGCTGTAACCGTTGCTCGCGAGGACAACCGGCGTTGCCCATTCGCCGCTCGCGATGGTGTCGGTCGATCCGGTCGAGCTTGCCGTCGCGGTCGAGACATAGATCGGGTTGGTCCCGCTCGGGACCGCTTGCGACCAGCTTCCCAAGCTGCCCGAAAGTGCGCCGGTCGCAAACGTGTAGGTCAGAGTCGATCCGGGGACCGAAGGCGTCGAAGTTGCCCGCTGGAAAATTGTGACGAGCGCGTTGTTAGAGCCCGGAGCGCCCGTTGCGCCATCCGCCCCGTTCTGCGCCAAGATGTTAGGCGTTGCCCATTCGCCGCTCGCGATAGTGTCAGTCGCGCCAGTGCCGAGGGCGGTTGCCGTCGTGATGTAGATCGGCGTGGTGCCGCTCGGGACCGTCTGTGCCCAACCGTCGAGCGAGCCCGAGAGGACACCCGTTGCAAAGGTGTAGGTGAGCGTTCCAGCGGGAACGGAAGGCGGCGAGGCGGAACGCTTGTAGAGGAATACCGTGGCACTCGCTTGGCCGGTTGCGCCCGTTGCGCCGTGGGCAACCAAGATGACGGGCGTTGCCCACTCGCCGGTCGCGATCCCGTCCGTGGCGGTGTTCGAGCTTGCCGTAGCGGCGGTCGCGTAGACGGGATCGGAGCCGCTCGACGGGAACGTCTGCGACCAGCCCCCGAGGGTGCCCGAAAGGACGCCCGTGGCGAAGGTGTAGGTGGTTGTCGAGCCGGGAACGGAGGGCGTCGAGCTTGCCCGCTGGTAGAGCGTCACCATGACGTTCTGAAGGCCGTCGTTTCCGCTGGCGCCGGTAGCTCCCGCTCGCGATTTGGAGATCGAGTAGACCTTATCGACCGGGACGCTGCCGTAGGTGGCGCGAAGCGTTGCCGAGCCCTGATCCGCCGACAATGCCGAGACGGTATAGACGCCCGAGGTTGCGTTGATGTTGATCGTGACGGCGGTTGACGAGACGACCGAATACGTGACGCCGTGCCCGGTCGTTACCTCGGTGAGCCCGTCGTAGACGCGGAAGGTGCCGCCCGCCGACGTGAAGGAGCTAACCGTGCCGTCAGTCGCCGCCGCAACGGTGTGGCTCTCATTCGTGAGAAGCCCGACAACGGCGTTTTCACCGTCTGCGCCATCGGCACCATCCGCGCCGTCTGCCCCGTCCGTGCCGTTCTGAGCGAGCAGCGCAACCGCTGACCATTCCGTGCTTAGGATCGTGTCGGTCGCGCCAGTGCTGAGCGCCGTCGCTTGCGTGATCCAGATCGGATCGGTCCCGGTCGGGATGGTCTGAGTCCAGCCCGAAAGCGAGCCCGAGAGGACACCCGTCGCAAAGGTGTAAGTCGTGTCTGAGGCTGGCGCGCTCGGCGCGCTCGATGCCCGCTTGTAGAGGAATACAGAGGCGTTGCTGAAACTATCGCTCTCAGAGCCGAGGGTGAACAGGATCGGCGAGGCCCATTCGCCGCTCGCGATTGTGTCGGTCGAGGATGCCGAGCTTGCGGTGCCCGATGAAATGTAGATCGCGTCCGACCCTGCCGGAATCGTCTGCGACCAACCGTTATTGAGCCCGGAGAGGTTCGAGGTCGCGAAGGTGTAAGTGGTCGTCGCCGATGGGAGGCTCGGCGTCGTTGCCGAACGGTTGTAGATGAGGACCGAGGCGTTGTTGAGGCCGTTGCTTCCGTTCGTGCCGTCGATGCCCTTTTGAGCCCTGACGACGCTGATCTCATCGGTGATCGTGAAACCATCGGTCAGGCTTGCCCTGACCATGACGCCCGTGGTGCCGTTCCGGGCTGAGGCGAATTGAGCCTCCGTCATCGTAACGGTGTCGCCTGTAGCGGCGCTCAGGTAAGTCGTGACGGGAGTCCGGGCGTTGCCCGCCATATCCCTGATCGACCAGTTTACGGTGACGCTCGTGTTCTGTTTGAACGCCGTGAAGGTCGTCGTCTGTATCGCGGGATCGGGAGCCCCGGCGCTATCGTAGGCGATAAGCTGCTGGTTGCATGTGATCCACATGAGCTTGGACGGCGCGCCGTCCTCGCCAGCCCGCGACTTCGCGATGGAATAGGTCTGTGAATAGGTGTGGCCGCTATAGGTCGCGGTCAGGGTCGCGGTGCCGTAGTCCGCGCTCATTGAGAGGACCGTGTAGGTGCCGGTCGTCGAGTTGATGCTGACGTTGACGCCGCTATGGGAGCCGACCGCGAAGGTGACGCCCGAGGTTAGAAGCGTCGTGCCGTCGTAGAGCTTATAGGTGCCCCCGGCCTGAGAGAAATCCGATACGGAGCCGTCAGCCGCAGCCGCGACGGTATGAGACGGATTGGTAAGGACGCCGACGACTGAGTTGGTGCCGGGCGGGCCTTGCTGGAATCCCTGTAGGACGCTGAGCCAACGGCCCGGAGCGGACGGGTCAACGTCATCCGGGCAGATGACGAGATTGTCGTCATCATCGTAGGTCGCCGAGGCGTTCCAAACGAAGTAACCGCCGTTGCCGTCGCCCGCGACGAACTTGCCATCGACGATGCAATTCAGGCCGTTCGCGATGCCTTCGACGGGGTAGGCCCGAAGGTCGGCGAACGAAGTGAGACTGATTAGCTGGTCGCCGTAATACTGCGGAAACGTGATTGTGAGGGATGGTCCGGGCATCCCATATTTAGCAGGGGATGGCTCGGGACCGGGTTTTCAGCTATGGGCCGTCTCTCAATCGAAAGAGTGCGAGCATGAACCTTTTGAACATTTTCGGTTGGCTCTGTGTGGCCTTCATCATCACCGGGGCGCTGACCCTGCCACACTACATGACAAAGCCGCCCAAGCTGCCAAAGAAGCCGGACTAGCGCCGAGGCGGATCGAGTTGCGCGTTGTCGGGTAGAGCCTCGAAGCCTCCCGCCGCCGGATCGTCGAGCGGCAAATCCATCGGCTCGACGGGATCGAGCGCGCCTTCCTGAGCGGGTTGCTGAGCGAGGTTAGGCCCCCCGCCCACATACCAATCGCGGAACGCCGCGACGGCCTGTCCCGCCTCCCCGCTGCCGAGGCGCACCACGAGCCCGTTGAGGCGGCGAGTGAACTGCGAAGCTGTCAGGCCGCGTTCCGAGGCATTGACCATCAGCCGCGCAGCACCGGGGGCGGAGAGGAAACGTCCGATCATTGCCGAGGCGCCCGCTCCCATCGCGTGATGGGCTAGAGTGGCGCCGCCTGTCCCGAAGTGAGCGCCAAACTCGACGATCATACGGACGACGTTGAGAGTGTTGCCGGTGCGGGAGAGGTTGCGGAAGGTGCCGCCTTCTCGGGCGGCTTGGGCGAGCCTCGCGAGATCGTTGAGGTCTTGACGGACCTGACCGGAGAAGGCGGCGCCCTTGGTCCGCTCGCTCATCCGATTCCAGTTAGTCAGGAATGTCTCAAGGCTGAAGGCATCGCCCGCCGCGTTCTGGCGCCCATTGGTCGCTTGACCAAGGTGGTTGATGATCCCGGCCCGAACGCTCTGCGCTTCCTCGGGCGCCATCAGGCGCAGCGCACGATGAAGCCCGGCGCCGTCGTTGCGGCTCATGTTGACGAGCCGATCCGCGATCCGTTCGCCCGAGTTGTTGCCGACGATGGCGCTGACAATATCAGCATGGCCCAAGCCGTTCCGGTAGGCGATGTCCGCGCGCCGGTAAGCCCGCGCCGCGTCGGCTAGGCCCTGCCGCTCAAGCCCGGTTGTAATGTCCTGAGAGAGCGGTCCCCAAAGCCGGTTAGCGGCCTCGCGGACGGTGCGATCCCCCGCTTCCAAGCTGTCCCCAAAGGACGTGCGCAACCGGCGCAATCCGTCCACCGAATGATCGCCCGCCGCAAGGGCTTGGCGAAGGCTGGTCAGCCGGTCGAGGCCCGCAACGCCTCCCGGCACCTGATTGAGCCGAGCGATCTCCGCGTCCAATGTGCGGATTGTCTCGGGCGTCGTCAGCCGGGCATCGCCCGCTAGATCGCCAGCCTCACGGTAGAGCCGCGAGTTTCTCGCCTCGATCCGGTCGGGCAGGTTGGCGAAGCTATCCGGATTGGCACGGTTGGAGATCGCATCTGCCGCCTCGCCGATGCTATCGTTGCCCCCCGCAATCCGCGTCGTCGCGTCGTCAAGTTGACCGGCAAAGCGGCCATGGGCGCGGTCAAGCTGAGCGCCGCCGAGGATCGTTGCCTCCGATCCGCCTTGGACGCGGCGAACGGCGCCACCGCCAACGTGAGCCGGGAGCGGGGCAATGTCGGTGCCGAGGTTGGTATTGAGGTTGTCGGCGGCATTGAGGACTTCCCGGCCAGCCTCAGCCCGAGCGGCGCCGCGCGCCGCCCAACGATCCGCCAGCGCGCCGCCTCCCATGTTGAGGGTCGAGCCGAACAATGCGCCCCCGGCGCCGCCAAGGAGGCGATCCCCTGCCCCGCCTCGGGACGTGCCAGCGCCGTAGAGCCCGCCCTGAATAGCGCCATTGAGGGCACGGGTGCCCATCGTCGCGCCGCGAGCTTCGCCGATGCCGGGAATGAAAACGTAGGGAAGCGTTCCGGCGATCTGGCCAGCGAGAGAGGCGCTGTAGTGATGATCGGTGTCGTAGTCGTCGATGGCATCCTCGCGAGCGAGATTGCTCGAATAGTTGCCACCCCCGACGAGTGACTGAATGCCCGCTCCTACCTCGTTGCGGAAGCCGAACATCGCCGCGTCCTGAGCCTGCCGCTCGAACGCGTCCGCGCCTTCGTCGCCCCAAATCATTCGGGCGCCCTGATGGATAATCATCGTCCCCGGATTGGAGTTCATAACCATGTCGTTGACGGCCCGGCGATTCGGGTCGGTGTGATCGCCACGCGCGTCTGAAATGTCGGGCGGGCGATAGTAGACGCCCACGTCCCATTTGCCGGTTTGGTTGTAATAGTTTGCGACCGCCGCAGCGTTGCCCGGCTCAAGCCCGCGACCCGTAATGCGGGCGAACTCAGCTTCGAACTCAGCCGGGCTCAGAGTGCCGGGACGATGGTTGCGCATGTAGGCATAGACCTCATTCATCTGCGCGTCTGGAATATGGTCTGCGGGTGCCCTCGGAAGCTGGTCGTCGAACGTGAAATGTGTAGGCCGTCCGTTCGGATCGACCTCGGGATACGGAACGTCTACCGCGACCGGGGCGTGAGAGCCTCGCACCGGCTGAGCGGTCGGCGCTGGCGCTTGCGGCCTCGGCGGCATCAAGGCGTGCTGCCCGGTCGAGCGCGTCTGATCGTGTCGCGAGAAGGGCGCAGCCGCGCCGCGCCGTCCTGCCGCCTCATGGTCGAGCAGGGCGTCGGCGGGAAGCTCGTCGTAGCCTTCGGGGAGGTTGTCGATCACCGGCCCACCACCCTTCGACCGTTCGGAAGCTGATAGACGGGACGGCCCTGATAGGTGCCGATCTGGCGGGCACCGGGGGGAGCCGTGGTGGCGCTTCTCGCGACCGGGGCGCCCGACTCAAGATTGCGATAACCCTGCTCAATGACGTGAGTCATCGCATTGCGGCGGTAGGCCATGTCGCGCCTGATCTGAAGGATCGCGTGTTCCTTCTGCTCGACCGAATAGTTGCCGCGAAGGATCGCGATGGCTTCCGCTCGGGCCGAGTCGGTGAGGACGCCGCCTACGCCGGTATTGGAGGAAATGACGCGGGCGTATTCGGTCGCGATGGTGAGCGCCGCCGTGTCCATTTCGGCGAGCGTCCCGTCGCCCATCTGGCGAAGGATCGCCTGAGTGGCGGCGTTGATGATCGGTGAACGCGTCTGAGCGCGAAGGCGGCGGCTCGACTGTAGGTAGGACTGCGCCGTCTGATCGACGGTATCCATCGCGCCGCTGATCGCCGTGAGCGAGGCTTCCTGCCGTTGCAGCGCGGCGGCGCCGCTGCGGTAGCGAGCCCGACCGGCTGCGAATGACGCGCCGTCGCGGCCATCAACGTGAAGGATTTGAGCGGCGCGGTTGAGGATCGCGACACGATCCGCGTGACCGGCGCGACCCTGCCCCAAGGCCGGGAGCCGCCCCGTCAGAATGTATTGGCGGGCCTCGTTGTCGATTGAAGTTGCATCGAGCGACGGTTGATCGGCGGGTCCACCGGGGATCGCTTCAAGCGAGCCATCGGGCAACGTCCGATAGCCCGAGGGGGCATGATCTCGCGGAGCGTGACGGGTGATCCTGACCCGGTTTTCGTAGGTGCCGGGCCGATCATCAACGAGCGACGAAGCGCCGGGTGTGGGAGCGCTCGCGCGGGCAACTTGGGGATCGGGAGAACCACCCCCGGTCAGTGCGCTGGTCGCGGCATAGTAGCTGCCCATCCGGGCAAGATGCTGTCCCGCGTTGATCCGGTGCCCCGCTCGATCCCAACCGAAATAGTTGTTGCTCAGGACGGGCTCGATTGTCTGATAGTTGCCGTTCGGATCGCGAACGGCCTGAGCCGACGCGGGATAGCGCGCCCGCATTTCCTGATCTGCGAAACGAGCCTGAGCGCGCAGCGCTTCCCGAGACGGGACGATCCGCCCGTCGCGGACGAAGCCGCCCCGAGTCATGAATTGCATGAAGGCCGCGCGGCGGTCGCGATTCCACGACACGATGCCGCCATTCGTGCCCGCTGCCGGGTTGGCATCCGTGTGAGTGCCGAACATCAAGCGGGGATCAAAACCATTTTCCCGCCCGATCTGCGCGACCATCGTTCGGGCGCCTTCGTCGGTCCAACCGAGGCTGCGAAACTCGTTGTAGAGGACGCTCGCAGTCTCGGCCTGACGGGGGGTTAGGTGAGCCGGATTGCCGGGAGCAGCGCCAGCGGCGGGAGCTTCGTCGGTTACCCTCGCACCCTCGGCGGCGTTGCCGCCATAGCCCGGCTGCTCGACGGTGCCATACTCGTTGACCTCGGCACGGGGGCGCCCGAACATCGGCGTGACGTTGCCGTCCTCGTCGATGTTGGTGATGACACCATCGACCACGGGATGACGGGCGGTTAGCTCGGCGGTGTCGGCGTTCTGCTGACTGATCCGATCATCGACCTGATCCTTGTGGGAATAGTTGAGCGAGGCCAGCGCCCGAACGTTGTCATCCGTGGGATCGAAAGCGTCGATCTGCTGCGGATCGGCGCCCTCGGCGATCAGGGTTGCCCGAGCGGCCTGAATGATCGCGCGGCGGTTGGCATAGGGCACTCGGGCAATCGCATTGAGCGTGTTGGCGAACGCCGTGTTGCCGTGCTGCGATTGCGTGTGACCGGCAGTCGAGACGGCGCGAAGCCCCTCCCCCATATCGTGATTGCCGTAGGCGTCTGCCAAGGCCGCGCCCTCAAGCGTCCGCCCGCGAGCGAGAGCGTTGAGGACGCGGGCTCGGCCTTCCTGTTGAAGCTGGCGATTTTGGATCGCGACGGCCTGCTGACGGCGCGCTTCGTCGATCTGAATCGCGTTAGCCTGACCGCGCTGAAAATTGTCGGTGAAGCTCCCGCCACCCGTGGTGAGAAGGTTCCAATCAATGCCCATCAGTAGCCTCCGAAGAAGCCGGGGTTGAAGGGACCGATGGGAGTGCGAGTCGTGTCGTAGAGCCCGGCAAGGCCGGTGAGCGATCCGCCGCTCGTGGGCGTCTTTGCGTAGCTCGACGCAAGCTTGTTAGTGCCGCCGCCGAAGATGCTTCCCGCAGCACCGCCGACGCCGTTGATGATCTGCTGCCAAGCCGCAGCCTGAGCGAGCGCGGCGTTGGACGCGGCGTCCGCAGCATTGTTGTTGTTGGCCGTTACGGCGTTGCCGTAGTTGGTCGAGACACCGGCCAAGGCCGAGGTCGCGCCGAGGCCGCGATTGGCAACATCGCCGACCTGACCGACGTAATCATTGAAGCTCTGATCTGCGATCCCGTAGGCGCGATCTTGAAGGGCTTTGAGGGCCGCGCCACTGTTACCGACGCCGCGCGCATAGGCGCTCGCGTTGACGCCGTTGAGCGCCTCATTCATCCGGAACTGATAGCCGGGTGTCGCCCGCAGAATTTCAGTCGGGCTCTGATCCGAAGGGACCAATCCGAGTAACTGATCGAGCGCGCTAGTCGCGCGATTGCCGCTCGTGATCGTCGGCTGAAAGTTGGCCTGATTTTGGTTGTAGAGACCCTGTAGGAACGCGTTGTTGGACGCGGCGGTCTGCTGCTGAATCTTGGCGGCTTTCTTTGCCCCGGATTTGGAAGAGAGTCCGCCCGCTACGGAGCCCGCTCCCGCGATTGCGGCTGGAATTGCTGCTGGCACTGAAACACCTCAAAATGGCTTTGAGGTATTTATCGCCGGAGCGTCGCCCACTGGCTCTTGGTGACTGAAAACTCCTCGACCGGGCCGAGGATGTGATGATCCTTGAAGCGCTTCGATTTGCCCCCGGCCTTAAGGAAGAATGCGCGGGCGCGTTCGTTACCGATGGCAACGACGCCCCAAACAATTTCGGCCCCGTTGGCGAACATATATTCGACGAACTCCGTCGCCTGATTCAGTGACTTGGTTCCGCCGCGACACGACGGAAGGAACATGGTGTGCATCTCCCAAACATCAGGCGCGCGCCATTCGAAGATCATCGCAGCATCGGCTTCGGGATCACCCTCGAACTTGCCGTTATGGACCAGCACGTAATCATCCGGTCGCGCGGCGCATTCGGTGAAATCGACTGGACCGGCGAACAGGTCGCCGCCCATTGCCGGGACAATGTAGGGAAAGACGGAGGGATCGTTGGCGATCCGGTTATGGACCGTGGGATCGAAGGCTCGGATCATGGCAACACGGCCCCCCATGGGCGGAAGCCGCCGCCGTAGATCGGCGGATCGCCCGAGCCGCTCGGCGTCGTGATCTTGCCGACAACGTGCCGGTCCCCGATCTGATTTGCGTCGAGGTAGTTGGTCGTCGCGACGAAGCTCACAGCACCGCCCGCGCGCGCCGCGTCCTCGTAATAGACGAAGTATTCGGTCCCGAGGTCGAGCAGGTCCAACGCTCCGCCGAGGACGTTGGCATGGGCGCCGTCGCCATAGATTCGAGTATGGCTCGCGACGGTGATTTCGGCCTTGCTGGAATCGGTCGGTGAGACGGCGGCGGTTAGGACCGTGCCGGTGAAGTCGATGTAGCTATGCACGAGCGCGCTCAGCCGAGCGGCGGCGGCAACATCGGTTTCAACGGCGGTCGTTGTTGCCGTCGTGACGGCAAGCTCGATCTCGGTTTTGACCAGATCGTTGACGGTCGCTTGAATGCTCCCGGCCATATCGTTGAGGTGTCGTAGGAACTCCTTCGTCGGGCGCCCATCGGCGTCCACGAGCTTGTCGAGCATGTTGAGCTTGCCGAGGCGTAGGAGCTTCGCCATCAGGCGCGACCGTCGTTGACCGACGCCCCCGAGATACGAATCCGCGCCTCGTCGATGCACGAGATTTCGAAGGTCCGCGTCGGCTGTGTCGCGGCGCCGAGCCGGTAGAGATACACAATGTCAGTCGGAGCCCGAGCTAGGAGCGTCTCGTAGTCGTCGGGGAAATCGTCGCCGCCATCGGCCCATCTGAGCCGGATATTGCAAGCTTCGCTCGCGCCGACGCGGATCAGGAAATTGTCGTTGCGGATCGGCGCGCCGATCAGCGGGACGGAGGCGGTAACGATCCGTTGAATGATCTCGCCGTCGTCGGTCCCGTTGTCGCCATCAATGGCCCAAATCTTTCCCGAGCCGCTGTCCGCGAGGATCGCGCCAGTGCTGAGATCGGAGGCAAGGTAGGGCTTCCAAACCGTCTCGCCGTAGGTGGCGAACTCGCTCCAAAGCTGTGTGGCGGCGTCATAGGCGAACGTGCCCTGACCGGGGATGCGGAGGACATAGAATTTGTGGGCGTCATGGCTAAACGTGAAGGCCGAGGGAAGGTCGGCGCGCTTCCTCATTCGTTCCTCGATCCCGAAGGTCGAGATTCGCTCGGGCACCCCGCCGACCCGGTAGACGATGCCGTCGTTGCCGACGAAAACGACCGAATTGTCGAAGTTGTGGATCGTGTCGCGGCTCAGGCATCCCTTGTCGAAATTGCGGCCTGAGGCTGGCGCGAATGGGAGGTTGGCATCGCCCGTCATCTGCCAAACCTCGGTTGACGAAACCCCGAAGAAAAAGAGTTCGTCGTTGAGGCGACGGACGCCGATCAGGCCATCGGGCGCCGACTCCGCCGTGGCGAAATTGAGCGGCTTGATCTCAGTGGCGCCGGGCTCGATCCAAAAGAACGTGCCGTCCGCCATCGGGAGGATGAAGTAGGATTTGATGGCCTCGACGCCGATCCATTCCTCACCCGAGGGCGGCTCAATCGCGGAGAGCGTCTCGCCGTCGTAAAGGAACAGGACACCGGCTGAGACGGCGGCGACGTGGAAGGTGCTGGCGGCAATTGAAACCGTGTCGCCGTCGCTTCCAATGTCGCCGAGCGGCGTCTGTGTGGCGCCGTCGATCTCGTAGAGTTCACCGCCCGAGGCGACGAGCGGGAGGTTGAAGGTCGTCCCGTCTGATCGGTAGAGCCCACGGACGGGATCGGGCAGTTCGGCAAAGAGCGTCAGGCCGGGCCTTTGGATACGAAAGAACTGATCGGGGGACGCCCCGCTTTCGTCCTTCTCCATGTAGAAATTGACAAGCTGGACCTCGGGCTCAAAGCCCGATGGACGGTCGTAGCTCTGAATGCCGAGGGGGATATTCGGCATCAGAAGTAATCGACCGGGGTGATCTCGTCCCGGCCCTCCGACCAGTTATGAGTGAGCCCGTTCTGGAAGGCCGCAGCCTCCCGCAATGTCGCGGGCCTAACGTCCTGTCCGTATTCGTCGGCCAGTGCGAGCGCGAGGCACGAGGCGAGCCCGTTGGCATCGCGGAATGACAGGGGAGCGTCGTCGGTGAGGCCAAGCTGATTTAGCTGATACCAGCGCTTCCGCTGACCGTCGTAAATGTGATCCTCGGTCGCGTCGATGAAGGCATCAATGATGACGACGACCGAGCAGTCACGGGGCGGTCGCTCTGTCCCGTCATCGTCCGTGATGAGCGCCGGGAGCGTGATGTTGAGGACGCCGCCCGTTTGCCGGTAAATCCTCTCGTTTTCTCCTGCCGTGTAGTCCTCGGTCGGGACGACTTCGGTAAGCCGTCCAAAGGTGCCCGCCGTGATCCACGCGCGCAGCATTGAGACGAAGGTTTCGAGGGCGTCATCGCTCTCTTGGTCGCGCGGCGTTCGGCCCGCGCCGAGGACTCCGATCTTGCGAAGCGCCTTGTTGATGATGGACTGAATTTGCATCCGGTATTTAGCCGGAGGGCGGCGCAAGCGTCGGATACAAAACGGGGAGAGCCAAAGCCCTCCCCGAATTGATTCCGGTTTACTTCGTTAGATCGACTTAGGCGTCGTTCACCGAGGCGTGGAAGATCGTCACGACGCCATACTGGACGCCGTTGAAGCTGACCTTCTGCTCGCCGGAGATTTCCTCGACGCCGACACCCTGACGGGCCTGATAGTCGGTGATGTCGATGACGGACTTCGGCTTCTGGCCCCAAGCAATCGCGACGGCGGACTGACCGCACAGGAAGGCATTGCCGACCTGAATGGCCGAAGCGCCGACCGCGCCGACCGCTGCCAACTCCGGGCACTCGCGGATGATGATGCCCTGATAGAGCAGATCGCCATCTTGGAAGAGCGGGTTGGAGTCCATGCCGCTACCCTCGCGGGCGCGAGCATTGGTGTTCGCGGCGATGATCGAAGCGTCGTTGCCGAGATCGCGGAAGCCGTTGGAATCGACGAAGAGCACGTAATACTCGCGACCGTTCGTCATGTCCGACTTGAACGGCGCGATGTGCATCGAGCCGGAAGCCGAGCCCGCCGTCTTCGCCTTCCGCTTGGCCTTCAAAATGAGGGCGGCGGTGAGCTTGTCGGCGGTGTTGTCGATCTCTTCGAGCGACTTGGACATATCGTTGGTCGCACCACCAGCAGGAGCGGTCTGCTTGAGGTTCGAGTCGAGAGCACCGAACAGGATGCGGTCGGTATTCTTGTCGAGGTAGGCGTCCTTCTGAGCCTCGGTCGCAGAGCCCCACGCAACGGTGGAATCTTCGCCCGGAGTGCCATCGGAGGCATCGGCCCCCTTGACCACGACCGACGCAAGCTGCGCCAGAACACGGTCGCGAAGTGCGCCCGCCGACCAATCGACGAGGTTAGCCTTCGCAGCATTCATCAGGTCCATTTCGGTGCGGTAGGTGTCGCCCCGGTGGAAGCGGTGAGCCTGCCGACGATAGATGACGCGGACGCCACAGCTATAGTTCGGCATATCGGCTTCACTGCCGACGAGAGCCGTGGTGCCAGTGACGCCGTTGCCGCGAGTGCGGGCAATCAGCGGGAAGTGGACCACGGCGCCAGCGGTATTCAGAAGGTCATTGCGGACCCTGAAAATGCTGGTTGCGCCTGTTCCCATGTAGGGAAGGAGCGAGGAATCGCGAATATACTCGCGAGCAAAATTGGCATCCCAAACCTGTTTCTCGGATGCCTTAGCGAGAACAAAATCAGACATTGACGGTTACCCCGTTCTTTTATTTTTTGTCGAAGATGGCGTTGAAGCTCTCGACCTCTCCCCTCTCGTTGGCGCGATCCGAAACGGACCCGATATTCGCGAGGCTCTTTGGCGCTTTGTTCTTCTCCACCACTGCGAGCGGTTGAGTTGTGCTGGCGGTCGCCGAGGCGTCCGTCTGCGATGCGGAGATCAGCCCCAACTCGGCGGCGCGGCGGAGGACGAAAGCGTCCGGATCGGCCTCGATTTGCGAGAGCAGGGCGTGACGTTGATGCTGCTGGACAACCCATTCGACCGGATGCGCTTGCGCGATCACGGACGGCTCGAAACTCGGATCAGTCGCGGCCTTTTCGCGAGCCCATTGGATCGCTTTTTCGACCGGGTCCGCGCCGTGCTTCTGCTCGGCGATGACCTTCGACATTTCCAACTTCTGCTGAATCAGCGCTTGGCGGAAAACCGTCTGCTGATACGCTTCGAAGCCTGCTGGATCGTCGTAAGGATCGGGCGCTTTGACGGCTTCGGATTGCTGCTGAACCTGTTGGCTCTTTCGCAATTCCTCTAGCTCTCGCTCGCGTTCTTTGAGCTTCAAACGGGTGTCGATCAGGGCGGCTAACGGGACACGTTTTGCCTCTTCATCGAGATCGTCATCAGCGGCGGCGCTCGGGGTCTGTTCGACCTTCTCGTCCGCGACCTCTTCGGTTTCCTCGGCCTCTTCGACCGTCTCGACCTCGGGGGTCATTTCATCCTTCGGAGCTTCCTCGTCGGGTTTCTTTCCTTCAAAAAGCGCGTCGAAATTATCGTCGTGCATCCTTCTCCTTCGCCCAAGGTCTGTCGTGCCTTGGTTTCACGTCACGCCCGAATATCGACGGCGGCTCGATTGCCAGTTTGCGGGATGGCTCCCGATACGCCCGTCATGCCCGGCGGCGGCTGAGGGCCTCGCGAAAAGCCTTCGATCCTATTTAGTCAGGAGCCTCATTGGAGCGGCTGTAGCGGTCCCACGGTCGGCGGAATGAGGCCGTGCTGAGGCATGTTCTGAATGGCGCTGAGCGCCTCAGTTTCGAGATGGACCCGCTCCGCTTCCGCATTAGCTTTGCGGGCTGAGGCGGCGTCCCGCATTGCCTTCGCCTGTGCGGCGCCAAGCTCCGTCTGCTGAGCCTGTTGGATCGCGGCGGCTTGAGCCTGCTGCGCAGCGGCGTCCTGCTGTGCGGCTTCCTCGGCAGCGGCTTTGAGTTCGTCCGCCATTTCGCGACCGTTCGTGATGGGGCTGACTTTGAGCAGCGCCCAAAACTTCGGATCGAACGGGTGCAATTGGATCGAGGCCGCAAATTCGAGCATCTTTTCCCATGCCTCGTGCTTCAATGTGGTCTGATCGGGGACGCTCGAAACCTCAATGTCCACGTCCATTTCGGCGACGGAGTTCTGTGTCCCGACCTGTCCGATTTTCACGTCCATCACGGGGAGGCCAGTCACCGGATTGATGATCGGCTGACCATCCGGCCCCATGACCGGCACCGGCACCGGGCCGAGGACCGGGGTGTTGATCTTGATAAACTCGGGAGCGCGGGCGTCCGACGTGATCCGCACTTCCATTTCATCGGTGAAAAACTGCCGAGCGCGGAACCAAGCCTGACGATAGAGGCGGGTGTCGAGCCCTTCCAATCGCCCGAGGCCGCGCACAAGCTCGGTGAGCCCGGCCTGCAAAAGCATCGCCCGAGCGCGGCCCGATTCCGAGGCGCTGCCGCTCCGACCGAGGACGGCGGGCGTCGGCGCCATCCGATCAAGCTCGGCCTGTGTCTGCTGTAAGATCAGCATCTGGCCTTGCGCCAGATCGGGAGCCGGTAGGACTTCCCATCCGAACGGGATCGCGCCGTCAGCCTTTGCGGCCTCCGTCTTTGCGACCGATTTGTTGGAGGCGCCGGATTGATCGACGAGCTTCACCTGCCGGTGGTTTACCAGATGAAGGAGTTTCGAGTTTCGCGAATTGATGCCGTCCTGCAACGGGATCATGTTGCGGACGTAGCCGTAGCGATCCCCGTTCTGTTTGACCTCATAGCTGACTGCCTCAATGGGGCAGATCGTCCGCCCCGCGTCATCGCGATATTCCGAGGGTCCGAACCAAAAGAGGCCGCGCTGACAGAAGATCGCGCGATGCCATGCCCCGTAGCAGTCGCGATAATACATATCGACGACGCGGAGGCGGCGGCGGTCGGGATCGCTCCAAATCTTGTTGGCGGTGTCGAGGCTCCCTTTGGAGTCGAAAATGCCGCCGCCCTCTTGATCGAACGGGCTCCCGAACTCGGCGAACTTGTCGGGAAACGTCGCTTTGACGCTCTCGGCGTCCATCCACTTCGCGATGCCCATGTAGGTTGCGTCGGCGAAGTCATGTTCCCGGCTGTGAGGATCGGCGAAGAAATCCTCCCATCGGATATGCTTGATGCTGATATCGCCAATGGCGCCGGGACGCGGGCTGTCCGTGTATTCGACAATCGCGGCGCACGTCCCTTGGATCACGAAGGATTCGGAGAGTTGCTTCCGGGTCTGTTTGAAATTGGCCTTGTCGGCGATGAAGCGAAGCGTTTTGGTCGCCACGTCGGCGGCATCGCGGGCTGCGGAAGTGCGAGGGTAGGCTTGGGGATCGCTCTCCCCGGCGTCGATGATGCCAAAGATGCCGTTGACCGCGCGCTCGATCCGGTTGGTGTAGAAGAGCGGCTGACCGCGCCGGTTGAGCGCGTCACGGACGTTCGCGCTTAGCTGGTCACCGTCGTAGTATTCGCGGTCGCGGATGCAGAGCAGGTCGTTTTCCGCCGACGCGTCCATCGCGAGGCGGAACATCTTTTTGAGGCGCTCAAACGGTAGCGCGGGCTCTTGTGGTTCGGTCGTCTCGGCAGGGGCGAGCGTCTCATTCTCGTTGAGGTCGGGGATCATCCGTTATTTAGGATGATCCCCTGCCCCCGGAGCGTTAGGCGGCGAGGCGCCTCAGGTAAGCCTCAACCACGCTGCGCCGATCCTCGGGCAGATAGCCGAGATCGCTACCGTGCTTGTGCAAGTCGAACTCCATCACGGCGCCCTCGCCGGAGATCAGGATCAGGCCGAGCGAGTTGACAAGGTGGATCGCGGCGCCGCGCTGCGCGGTGTTGATCTCGATCCGCTCGATCACGTCGTTGAGCGCCAGCTTCACGAGCCGCCGAGCTTCGTCACAACGGGCCGAATCGGTGCCGGTCAGATCGGCGCGGATTTCCTTCACCCGCCTCACATGCTCCGACCGGGAAGCCTTGCCCATGGCGCGGTCGAGCCGCGCTTGAAGCTCGCTCAGAGCCGCCTTGGCGATGCTCTCGTCGGCCTTGAGCGTCTGATAGCGGATCATCAGCCGATCATCGTCGCCGATAACCTCAAGCCGGTCGGCGAGGTTGTTAAGGCGGGTGTTAATGTCGGTGAGATCGCGAAGCTTGTCGGCCATATCGCGGCGCACGGTCGCGACTTCATCATCCTTGGTGAAATGCTGATCGTCCATCGCCCGCGTGAGCAGCGTGTCGAGGACGATGGTTTCGAGGGGATAGTAGGGCACCATCGCCTTCGACGAGCAGCCCCGACCGCGCATGTTGCCGTCGCATTTCAGATAGGCGACGGGCGATCCGTTCGCCTTGCGGGCCTTGTTGCAGAAGATCATCCGCGAGCCGCATTCGTCGCACCGCGCCACGTCGCTCAGAAGGTTGGTCAGCTTCCGGCCCGTCGTATGCGCGGCCATGATGCGACGGTGCCGGGCATCGTTCGCCGCGAGCCATTTGTCGTTGGACACGACTTGCGGGAAATAGTCAGGGACGGGATCGCCTACCGGCTTGCGGCAAACGTGGTGCTGATATTCGCCGAGGACGGCTCGGTTATGGACGATCCGGGCAACGGCGGTCGCTTGCCACCCTGCACCGCCGCGCCAAGTCGGCTCCCCGCGCTCGTTGAGAAGGCGGGCAATGGCCCGCTTGCCCATGCCGGAAATGTAGAGGTCGAAAATCTCGTTAATGAGGGCGATCCGGTGCATCGCGGTTGCCGTGTCGGTCAAAAATGATTTTCGGTCGGCGGTCAGCCCGAGCCATGCCGGGCAGGTGCTGCGGCAATGAACCGGCTCGGCGTTGTCCCTCATATCCTGCCACGCCGCCCGAATGCGCCACGACTTGTCCTCGGACTCGTTGTGGGCCTTGGCCGAGCGGCTGACGATGGCCTCAAGCTGCGCCGTCTGATTGCGGATGCTGATCTTGTCGATAATCATCGCAATGTCGGCGAGCGCCACAGTGAGGCCGGTTTCGACCATCCGACCGATGTTCATGGTGGCATCGAACGGGTTGAGCCGGGAGATACGGTCGATCTGCTCGACGACCAGCACGAGCCCCTCCCCGCCGTCCCGCTCGATCTGGCGGATGAACTCGCCGAGGTTGCCGTCGTCGAGGTTCTCGCCGGTCCAAGCGCTCGTGCCCTCGTCTCTGACCTCGTGGTGAATCGGCCATTTCATCTGATCGGCGAAGCCGTAGACGAGCGAAGTTTGGCGCCGCAGCGTTGAGCCTTTGGCTTGCTTCTCGCTCGACCAACGAATGTAGGGGACGGCCTTCAACATGGGATCGTGACCTTTCAAAAAACGACGCTCGCGGACCTTAGGGAAGGCGGTTTCCGCTCCGCATTATTTTTCTGTCACGATGTTTATCAGGTCTCGACCCGGTGCCCCTCCCACAGCCCGTCCGGCCCGCGGAAGGTGGCGAGCCCGCTCTCGGCCGAAATCCCGGCGCCGGTCAGGATCACGATGTTGCGGATGTCGCGCATGACGGCCGGTCATAGCGGAGCGAGGGAAGGTTCGAGAAGGGTGGAAAGCGGACTTGCCGCGAGCGACTTCACGGCAATTCGGACGACGGTGGAAATCGACGCCGACGGCAGCGGCGCCGGCGGGCAAATGCTGTTCGCCACCCTCCAGGCGGGGACGGCGCTTACCGCGAGCGACTTCACGGTGATCTGACGGGCGGCTCGATCGAAATCACATATTTGATCTCGTCGGTCCTGAAGCCGATCGCCGACGGGCAGCGAATGCCGGGCAGAAAGGCGACGTCGTAAAGCTCGCGGACCACGCCCTCGAGCCGCACCCAATGGGCCATGTCGCCGCTGGCAAGGTCGATCACGGCGAGGCCGCAGCGCGGCGCGGTGTCGCGCGACGCCAGCGCCGCATCGAGCGCCAGGCCGGAGAAGGTGCGGTTCTCGCGGGCCAGCGACAGGCCGACGATCGCGTGATTGCCGGCAAAGGCGAGGCCGCGCGCATAGCCGGGGCAGAAGGCGACCGGCGCGAACCGCCCGGCGGCGGGATCGACATGGCCGAACTCGCCGGTGCCGGAGTTGAGCAGCCAGAGCCTGCCGCCGTGCAGCCGCGGCGAGTGAGGCATGGAGAGCCCTTCGCAGACGATCTCGCCCGAGGGCACGTCGATCACCACGCCGCCGTCGGCGCGGCGGTCGCGCCAGCCGTCGGCGATGTCCGAGCGCGATACCGCGGTGGCGTGAACCGGCCGGCCGTCCGCCATCGCCATGCCGTTGAGGTGGCAGCGGTCCTCGGCCGCCAGCCGCGAGACGAAGGGCGGCTGCCACAGCGACCGGAAGCTGTGCGCGTCGCTGACCGTCGCGATGCAGCCGAACAGGGTGTTGACGAAGACCGGCCGCCCGTCCGCGCCGAAGCCGATATCGTGCACGTCGAGGTCGCCGGTCACCCAGGACGCGTGCGGCGCATAGACCGCGTCGAACCCCTCCTCGTTCGCCTGCCCCGGCGGCAGCACATTGTCGAAGCGGTGGATCTGGTAGTGGGTCGCGAGGACAAGGCTGCGCCCGTCTTCGCTCGCCGCCAGCCCCATCGAGCGGGCGAAGGTCCGCTCGAAGACCGACAGCCGGCCGTCCGGCCGGATGCCGAGCAGGAAGATCTTGCCCGCCTGATAGGTGGTGAAGGCGAGGCTGCCGCCCGTTCCCGCCAGCCATTGCGGAAAATGGCGCGACGCGGTCAGCGCGAACTTCTCCTCGGCTGCGGTTTCAGCCATTTTCCGTGCCTTTCAAAAATCGGGAACCGGTGTCGACGAAATTCATACCTTTTTTGTTGAATGGAAGCGTAAAATCACTCACTTCCATGCATAGCGGGTAGCGGAGGCGCGAAACAGGACTTAAGGGCGCGCTCCGGCCTCAGCGCGGGCACGGACCGGCCATTTCCCGCGTCATGAGTAAGATGTTGGAAATACGCCCTTTTTGAGAAGCGCTGCATTGACGGGCAGGCGGCATGCGACTAACGTCCCGCCCACGCGTGCCCCTGGTTGCGCATCGCTTTCTCTAACAACATGGAAATGGCAATCATGCCGACGTTTACGGGCACGAGCGGAAACGATTTCATCCAGGGCACGACCGGTGACGACATCATCGACGGCCTGGCCGGCAACGATGTCTTGTCCGGCAGGGACGGCAATGACGACGTCCGGGGCGGCGACGGCGACGACACCGTGCGCGGCAGTGCCGGCAACGACGTCATCGACGGCGGCGCCGGCGACGATTTCCTCTACGGCGACGCCGGCATCGATGTCGTCGACGGCGGCGCCGGCAATGACTATCTCGAGGGTGGCGCCGGCATCGACACGCTCCGGGGCGGGGCCGGCGATGATGAGCTGAGCAGCGGCTTCTTCGCGCCCAACGAGGCCGGCGAGCTGTACGACGGCGGCGACGGCAGCGACTTCCTGACCTTCGCGGCGAATTTCTCCAGCACCGACATCGTCTTCAGCATCGCCAACCCCGCGGTCGACCAGATTGTCGACGGAGTCACCATCCGCAACGTCGAGCGTGTCAGCTTCACCGCTTCAAACGGCAACGACACCCTCACCGGCGGAGCCGACCGCGACATCTTCCGCGGCGAGGCCGGCAACGACCTCATCCAGGGCCTGGGCGGCAATGATTCGCTGGACGGCTATAACGGCAATGACGATCTGCGCGGCGGCGATGGCGACGACAATCTCAGCGGCGGCCTCGGCGACGACATGCTCGACGGCGGCGCCGGCAATGACGAGCTGGACGGCGGTGTCGGCGTGGACCTGCTCTACGGCGGCTCCGGCGACGATTCGCTGCGCATCGCGGTCGCCGCCGGCGGCCTCGCCGACGGCGGCGACGGCATCGACTTTCTGACCTTCTTCGTCGGCAGCAGCGGCGGCGGCGCGAATATCGTCTTCAGTCTCGCCGATCCCTCGGTCGATCAGATCGTCGAAGGCGTCACCATCCGCAATATCGAGCGCGCCCACTTCACCGCCTCGATGGGCAACGACACGCTCACCGGCGGCGCCTATGCCGACACGTTCTTCGGCGGCGACGGCAACGACGTCATTCACGGCGGCGGTGGCAACGACGTGCTGAGGGGCGATGGGGGCGCCGACCAGCTGTTCGGCGACGACGGCGACGACGCGCTGACCTACGGATTTGCCGACACGCTGCTCGATGGCGGCGCCGGCGTCGACCTGGCGACCATCGAACTGTCCGGTAGCGGGACCGCGATTACGCTCGACGTCTCCAATCCCTCGGTCGACCAGGACGTCGCCGGCACCGTCATCCGCGGCATCGAGCAGCTGCACTTTGTCGGCGGGAATGCGGGCAACCAGGTAACCGGCGGCGCTTATGACGATTTCATCGAGGGCGGCATCGGGGCCGACATTCTCAGCGGCGGTGGCGGCAACGACGTGGTCAGCGGAAAAGACGGGATCGACCAGCTGTTCGGAGGGAGCGGCGACGACGTCATCTATGCCTACGAAACGACCAACCATGCCGGCGATTCGCTGATCGACGGGGGCGACGGGTTCGATACGCTCACGATGAGCCTGAGTTCCTATAGCGGATACACCAGCTTCGACCTCAACGACGCCAACGGCCGGTTCCGCAACATCGAGAAACTCAATCTCTACGGCGCGGGCGCGGGCGGAAATCTGGTATATGGCGGCGGCTCGGACGACACGATGTTCGGCGGCTCCGGCTTCGACGAGTTTCACGGCCGCGGCGGTGATGATTTCCTCACCGGCGATCTCGTCTACGGGGACGAGGGCAATGACCGGCTGGAGGGGTCCGGGGTCTCCACGCTGTACGGCGGCGAGGGCAACGACTCGCTCTCCGCCCACGACAGCGTCGGCAGCCTGCTCGACGGCGGCGCCGGCAATGACGGCCTTCGCGGCTTTTCCGGCGCCGACACGCTGACCGGAGGCGAGGGCAACGACTATCTTGACGGCGGCGTCGGCGCCGACTCCCTGACCGGCGGCGTCGGCAACGACACCTATGTCATCGACAATGCCAGCGACGTCATCAACGAGCTGGCCGGCGAGGGCACCGACACGGTCGTATCCCTGATGGCCAGCTACACGATCGGCGATACGATCGAGAATCTCAGCGGCTCGAACTCGACCGATGCGCCTCTCCAGACCCTGATCGGCAATGCCGGCGACAATGTCATCACCGGCGGGTACAACAACGACACTTTGATCGGCGGCGGCGGCACCGACTCGCTGAACGGCTATTTCGGCGACGACACCATCTTCGTGGATTCTTCCGGAGACCTGGTCGTCGAATGGGAGGGTTTCGGGCGCGACCTGGTCTATGCGTCGGTGAGCTACACGCTCGCCGCCGGCTCCGAGATCGAGATCCTGTCCACCACCAGCCAGTCGGGGACGGCGCCGTTGGTGCTGCTCGGCAACGAGTTCGGCCAGGAGATTTACGGCAATGCCGGCGCCAATTATCTCGACGGCGGCTCGGGCAACGACACCCTGGTCGGGTTCGGCGGCGACGATTCCTACGTGGTCGACGACGCCAGCGACTATGTCGCCGAGTTCGCCGGCGGCGGCAACGACATCGTCTATGTGCGGGGCAGCTTCTCGCTGGGGGCGAGCCAGGAGGTCGAGACGCTGGCGGCATTGAGCCAGGCCGGGACGGCGCCGATCGTCATCGTCGGCAACGAGTTCAGCCAGTTCCTCTACGGCAATGCGGGCGCCAATTATCTCGACGGCGGCTCGGGCAACGACACGCTGGTCGGGTTCGGCGGCGACGATTCCTACGTGGTCGACGACGCCGGTGATTTTGTCGCCGAGTTCGCGGGCGGCGGCAACGACATCGTCTATGTGCGCGGCTCCTTCTCGCTGGGGGCGAGCCAGGAGGTCGAGACGCTGGCGGCGCTGAGCCAGGCCGGGACCGCGCCGATCGTCATCGTCGGCAACGACTTCAACCAGACCCTCTACGGCAATGCCGGCGCCAATTATCTCGACGGCGGCTCGGGCAACGACACCCTGGTCGGGTTCGGCGGCGACGACAGCTATGTGGTCGACGACGTCAACGACTTCGTCGCCGAGTTCGCCGGCGGCGGCAACGACATCGTCTACGTGCGCGGCAGCTTCTCGCTGGGCTCGGGCCAGGAGGTCGAGACGCTGGCGGCATTGAGCCAGGCCGGGACGGCGGCGATCGTCATCGTCGGCAACGGCATCGACCAGCGCCTCTATGGCAACAATGGCGACAATTATCTCGACGGCGGCGGCGGCACCGACATTCTCCAGGGCTTTGCCGGCAACGACACCTATGTCGTCGACGGCTTGAGCGACTATGTCGTCGAGGGCGCCGGCGAGGGCACCGACATCGTCTATGCGCGCTCGAGCTACGCGCTCGCCGCCGGCCAGGAGATCGAAATCCTGGCGGCGATCAACCAGGCGTCGACCAATGCGATCGACTTCCAGGGCAACGAGCTCGTCAACACCCTCTACGGCAGCGCAGGGGCGAACATCCTCGACGGCGGCGCCGGCGGCGACGTGCTCCAGGGCTTCGGCGGCGCCGATCGCTTCACCTTCACCACCGCTTTGGGCGGCGGCAATGTCGACCAGATCGTCGACTTCGTCTCCGGCACCGACAAGATCGCGCTCGACGACGCGGTGTTCACCGGGCTCGGCCTCGGCGCGCTGCCGGCGAGCGTGTTCGGCACCGGCACCGCCGCCACCAACGAGGACCAGCGGATCATCTACGACAGCGCCACCGGCAACCTCTATTACGATTCGGACGGCAATGGCGGGGCCGCGGCGGTGCTGTTCGCGACCCTGCTGGGCCATCCGCCGCTGACCGCCAGCGACTTGCTGGTGATCTGAGCCGCCGATTCGCGGGGAGGGCTCGCGGGGTCCCGCGGCCGCGCCCGGCGAGGCCTCGCGCGCGGCCCAAATGGGCGCCACGGCGACACATAAATCGGCGGCCGGAGTTGGCCGGGAGTTCTCATCCGGCTGAATTCACACCGGAATTGGAGATGTTCGTCAGCTATGTCCATTTTGGATCGAAGATACTGGCCAACTTGCACGTCTCTGCTATAACACCGGGAATACCGCGGGTGGGGAAATCGCTATGAGCACGCCGTTCCTGGGTGAACTGAAGATCATTTCGTGGAACTTCGCCCCGAAAGGCTGGGCGCTGTGCAACGGCCAGCTCCTGCCCATCAACCAGAACCAGGCGCTCTTTTCCATTCTGGGAACGACCTATGGCGGCGACGGCCGGGTCAATTTCGCGCTTCCGGACCTGCGCGGGCGCGTGCCGGTCCACCGGGGCGGTGGCTTCATCCTCGGCCAGAAGATGGGCCAGGAATTCCACACCATAACCGTGTCGGAAATGGCGCAGCACATCCATTTCGCCCAAGCTTCGCCGAACAACGGCGACCAGGCGCCCCCGACCGGCAATTATCTCGCTCCGGGCGCCAACCTGTACGCCGCCTCGGGCCAGCAGACGACGCTGCTTCCGGCGACGATCGGCAATGTCGGCGGCTCGCAGCCGCACGAGAACCGGCAGCCGTGGCTGACGCTGAACATCATCATCGCCCTCCAGGGCATCTTCCCATCGCAGAATTAGGGGGGCACGCAAGTGGGCCAGCCATATGTCGGTGAAATTCGGATGTTCGGCGGCAATTTCGCGCCCGCCGGCTGGATGTTCTGCAACGGCGCCACCCTGCCGATCGCCGAGAATGAAACCTTGTTCAACCTGATCGGAACCACCTATGGCGGCGACGGCCAGGAGACGTTCCAGCTGCCCGACCTGCAGGGGCGGCTGCCGATGCATGCCGGCCAGGGGCCGGGGCTCAGCCAGACCTATCAACTCGGCGAGGCGGGCGGCGTCGAGAGCGTCACCCTCTCCACCCAGCAGATTCCGGCCCATAACCATGCGTTCATCGCGCTCAAGGACATCGGCAGCGGCACGGCGCCGCAAAACAGCTTCATCGCCCAGTCGGACACGATCAAGATGTACGCCGCGGTCAACCCGACCTCGCCGCTCGGGGCCAATTCGGTGACCCCGACCGGGGGCAGCCAGCCGCACGACAATTTCCAGCCCTATCTGTGCATCAGCTTCATCATCTCGCTGTTCGGGGTGTTCCCCAGTCAGACCTAGGAGCCGCCCGTGTCCGATCCATTCGTCGCAGAGATCCGCATCTTCGCCGGCAATTTCGCCCCCAAGGGGTGGGCGTCGTGCGACGGCCAGATCCTGCCCATCTCGCAGAACACCGCGCTCTTCTCGCTGCTCGGCACGATGTATGGCGGCGACGGCAAGTCGACCTTCGCCCTGCCCGACATGCAGGGCAACGCGCCGATGTTCTGGGGCCAGGGCCCCGGCCTGTCGCTGCACGACCAGGGTGAGATGTCGGGCTCGGAGACGGTGACCCTGCTCGAAAGCGAAATCCCGGCCCACGCCCATGCGCTCAACGCCGCGGTCGTGCCGGGCACGCTCAATGCCCCCGACACCACGCGCGCGCTTGCGCGCTCGTCGGGCGCGGCCGTCTACCAGACCAGCAATGCCGGTCTCGTCCAGATGAACTTCCAGACGCTGACCCCGGCCGGAAGCAGCTTCCCGCACAACAACATGATGCCGACGCTGACGCTCTTCTTCATCATCGCGCTGCAGGGGGTCTTCCCGCCGCGCGGATAGGGCGCCAGCCGCCGCCCCTTCGGAAAGGGCCCGCTTTTTCCTCAAGTCGGCGGAAAAGGCGGGCTTTTTCCGCTTAATCATCTGGAAGCCTGTCGATTTCTATGCGATCTAGCGGTCATCACGGCTCGCGCGGCCAGCCGCGTCCAACACTCGGGTGGGGAATAAGTCATGCCTGTTAGCTTCGTCGCCAATCGCGTCACGCTCCTGAATACCGACAACGATCTCGACGGCTTTGCCGATGCCGGCGATATCCTGCGGCACACGCTGACGTTCACCAATACGGGCGACACGGACGCAACCGCGGTCGTCGTCAACGACGTGCTCGGCGGCTCGACCGAGACCGGGCTGATGAACATCTCCCCGATCGCGTTCAACGACGCCTTCACCGCCGTCGGCAACACCGCGCTCAGGGTCGGCGGCGCCGCCAATATCGGCACCGGCCCCTCCTCGCAGGTGGTCGGCAATCTGCTCGCCAACGACGTCGGCTCGACCACGGTCGGGGTCGGCGCGCTCGCCGGCGACGACGTCACCGGCTTCACCATCCAGACCGTCACCAACGGCGTCAGCACCCAGGGCGGCACCTTCAACATCTTCGCCGACGGCTCGTTCAGCTATATCAGCCAGGCCGGCGACCAGGGCACCGACACCTTCACCTACACGATCCGCGACGCCGGCATCGACGGCACCCCCGGCAATGCCGACGACACCACCAGCACGGCGACGGTCACGATCACGATCACCGGCCAGGTCTGGTACGTCGACAGCTCCGCCGCCGGCGGCGGCACCGGCACGTCGGCCAACCCGTTCAACTCGATCACCGCGCTCAACACCGCCAATGTCGACGGCGCCAACGACTATGTCTACGTCAAGGGCAGCGCCAGCGGGGCCCTCGTGCTCGAGCAGGGCGAGCATCTGATCGGCACCGGCGCCGACCTCGACGTCGCCGGCTTCCACCTCGCCGACGACGGCGCCCGTTCGACGATCGCCGGCTCGAACGCGGGCTTCACCGTCACCCTCGCGGGCGCCGGCACCGGCAATAACGAGATCGCCGGGATCAACATCGTCTCGACCGGCGGCACCCTCAACCATGCGCTGACCGGCACCAACTTCGGCACGCTCACGATCAGCAATGCGACGATCGACGCCAGCGGCCAGGGCCTGATCCTGGCGACCGGCGCGATCGCCGGCACCGGCCTCGTCTCGACCGATTCCGACGGCGGCGCCAACAATGTCAGCCTGACCTCGATCACCGGCACCCTCGCGCTCGGCAGCGGCGCGCTTTCGGGCGCGACCGGCTCGTCGTTCCTGGTCAGCGGCGGCACCGTCTCGACCACCTATACCGGCAACATCACCCAGGCCAACAACGCCGCCCTGCTCGACGTGCAGGGCGGCCATGCCGCCGGCACGCTGACCTTCGGCACCGGCACGCTCTCCGCCACCAACGGCACCGGCCTGCAGTTCAACAATGCCGACGGCACCTACAATCTCAACGGCACCAACACGATGAACGGCGGCGATGCCGGGATCGACATCACCAACGGCTCGGGCGGCAATTTCAGCTTCAGCGCGAACAGCTCGATCACGAATCCCACCGGCATCGCCTTCAACGTCAACGGCGGCAACGGCAATATCGACTATAACGGGTCGATCTCGCACAACACCAACGCGCTGGCGATCTCGGTCCAGAACCACACGGGCGGCACCGTCTCGTTCGACGGCACCGTCTCCTCGACCGGGTTGAGCGACGGCATCGCGCTCGCCACCAACACCGGCGGCATCATCAACTTCACCAGCACGCTGACGCTCAACACCAGCTCCAGCAACACCACCGCGTTCAGCGCCACCGGCGGCGGCACGATCAGCGCCACCGGCAGCGGCAGCACGATCAATGCCGGGCAGGGGACCGGGCTCAACGTCACCAACACGACGATCGGCGCCGGCGACCTCACCTTCCAGAGCATCAGCTCGAGCGGCGGCACCGCGACCGGCATCATCCTCGACCAGACCGGCGCCACCGGCGGCCTGCACGTGACCGGCACCGGCGGCGCCGGGACGGGCGGCACGATCGCCAACAAGACCGGCGCGGACGGCAGCAACACCACCGGCATCGGCATCTACATCAACGGCGCGACCGACGTGCAGCTCGCCGACATGAGCCTGCACGATTTCAGCAATTTCGCGGTCCGGATCAACAACGTCACCAATTTGCGGATGAACAATTTCGCCGTCACCGGGCTGAACGGCTCGAGCAACGGCACCGTCGACGGAACCGCCGCCGGCGCCCAGAACGGCGAGGATTCCGTCCGCCTCACCAACATTTTCGGCACCAGCTCGGTGACCAACTCCTCGATCAGCGGCGGCTTCACGGATTCGGTGCACATCGAGAATACCAGCGGCACGCAGAACCTGCTGACGCTCGACAACATCTCGGTGACCGGCCGCAACAACGCTTCCGCGAACGACGCCCTCAACATCCTCGCGACCAATGCCGGCACGATCATGAACATTGCCGTGCTGAATTCCGATTTCACGACCGGCATGAACAAGATGGTCAATGTCGGCGCCAAGGCCGGCACCACGATCAACATCCTCTACGACAACAATACCGTGGTCCAGAGCGCGACCCTCGCCAACATCGTCCCGGGCGGCGGCGGCGTCTCGTTCAACGGCCTCGGCAACATGAATTTCTCGATCCTGAACAGCAGCTTCGACTTCAGCAACGGCGGCGCCGGGATCAAGTCGATCGGCCTCAACATCTTCAAGGGCGGCGGCAGCACCGGCAATTTCACCGGCGTCGTCTTCAACAACACGGTCGGCGTCAGCGGCGTCAACGATTCCGGCAGCGGCCCCGCGGCGAGCGCGCTCAACGTCGACAGCCAGGGCACCGGCAGCTTCACGCTGCTGCTGCGCAACAACAGCGTCTTCCATTATGACGAGGCCGGCATCCGCCTCAACGACGTCGACGGAAGCAGCACGTTCAACGCCGTCGTCGTCGGCAACACGGTGAGCCAGCCCGAGCCGGGCGCCTTTTCCGGCCTCTACGTCGTCGCCGGCGCCGATCCCGGCACCGACGGCGGCCAGATCACCAACCTCCAGCTCGGCGGCGGCGCCGGCTTCACCAACAATTTCAGCGCCGGCGATCCGGCCAACGCCGCCGACGTGTTCCTGCAGAACAGCGCCGGCCAGCTCAGGCTCAGCCAGGGCAACAGCGCCAGCCTCTCGGTGCCGACCGTCTTCGCCAACAACAATCCGGCGGCGGGCACCACCTTCGTCACCACCGACCCGGGCCCGCCCGCGATCATCGTCGAGACCGCCGATTTCGTGCGGCTGATCGTGTCGCCGAGCACCGTCACCGAGGACGGGGTGACCAACATCACCTACACCTTCCTGCGGTGGGGCAACACGCAGAACGCGCTGACCGTCAACTTCACCGTCGGCGGCTCGGCCACCTTCAACACCGATTACACCCAGTCGGGCGCGGCGACCTTCACCGCCAGCACCGGCACCGTCACCTTCGCCGCCGGCAGCCCGGTGGCGACGATTACGATCAACCCCACCACGGATGCGGGGATCGAGGCGAACGAGACGGTCGTGCTGACGCTCGCCGCCGGCGGCGGCTACACCGCGGCAACGCCGAACTCCGGCACCGCGACGATCCTCGACGACGACACCGCGCCGCTGCTGGCCGGGTCGACGCCGCCGGCCGATGGCGGCCACAAGGGCACCGGCGACGGCACCGGCGGCGATCAGCCCGGCCCGGCGCCCGATGGCCCGACGCCGCCTTCGCAACAGCCGATCGTGGTCGACGACGGCATCCTCAGCCAGGCCGAATTGAATCTGATCGTCAGCGCGGCGATCGACCGCTGGGCCGCGGCCGGGGTCTCGGCCGCCGACATCGCGGCGATGCGGGCGGTGACGTTCGACGTCGCGGACATGGCCGGCCTGTCGCTCGGCTCGAGCACCGCCGGACACATCGTCCTCGACAGCAATGCCGCCGGCTTCAGCTGGTTCATCGACTCCACTCCCGGCGAGGACAGCGAGTATGGCGGCAGCGGCTCGCGGCTGACAGCGGCGCCCGACAGCCAGGCCGGGGTGCGCATCGATCTGCTGACCACGATCATGCACGAGCTCGGCCACCAGATCGGACTCTCCGACAATTATGTGGCGGGCGACCCCGACAATCTGATGTACGGTCTGATCAATCCCGGCGAGCGGCGCCTGCCGGGGGCGGACGACGTCGCGAACGCGACCGGCGCGCCGGTCGGCAGCCTCGCCTTCGCGCTGTCGCCGGTCAGTATCGGCACCGTCCCGGCCGGGCGGACCGTCACCATCCAGTGGGATTCGATGGTCAACGCCTTCAGCAACCAGATCGTCCCGACCTTCAACAACAGCAGCGTGATCTCGTGGACTAATCCTCCGGGCAGCACGGCCACCAGCAACACCGAGGTGCTCGGCCCGGCCTCGGCGCCGATCGCGCTCGATTCGCTGACGCTCGGCAACCTCATCTTCTTCGACGCCAACAATAACGGCCTGTTCGACGGCGGCGACACCGGGGTCAACGGCGTCACCCTGACTTTGTTCGCCGACACCAACGCCAGCGGCACGTTCGAGGCGGGCATCGATACCCAGCTCGCCACCACCACCAGTGCCGGCGGCGGCCTCTACAGCTTCGCCAACCTCGCGCCCGGCGACTATATCGTCCGCGTCGACGCGGCCAACTTCACCGGCGGCGGCGCGCTGCTCGGCCGGGTCACCGCGACCGGGGCCCTCGACCCCGACAACAATACCGACAATGACGACAACGGCGTCAACGGCGCCGGCGGAATCGTCGTCAGCCAGGCGATCACGCTCACCCAGAACGGCGAGACGACGCTCGACGGCACCGGCCAGCTCGACATCAACAACACGCTCGATTTCGGCTTCATCGATCTCAACGAGCCGCCGGTGAACACGGTGCCGGGCACGCAGACGATCAACGAGGACGCGACCCTGACCTTCACCGGCGGCAACGCGATCTCGGTCAACGATCCCGACGTCGGCGCGGGCAACCTCACCGTCACCCTTTCGGTCAATCACGGCGTGCTGACGCTGGGCGGCACCGCCGGCCTCGCCTTCGGCGCCGGCGACGGCACCGACGACACGACGGTCACCTTCACCGGCACCCAGGCCGCGGTCAACAACGCGCTGAACGGCCTGCTCTACGAGCCCAACGGCGATTTCAACGGCTCCGACACGCTCACCATCACCACCAACGACAACGGCAATACCGGCTCCGATCCGGGCACCAGCGGCGGCCCGAACGACGAGCAGGACAGCGACACCGTCACGATCAACATCACCGCGGTCAACGACGCGCCGACCGTGGTCAACGGCACGACCGAGACCTCGACGGCGATCGCCGAGGACACGCCGCTCGCAGCCGGCCAGAGCGTCACGACCCTGTTCGGCGGGCATTATTCCGACGCCGCGGACAATCAGGTGCCGAACGGCGGCGCCTCTTCGCCGGGCGCATTCAGCGGCGTGGCGGTGACCGCCAACGGCTCGTCGGGCGCGACCGGCCAGTGGCAATATTCGACCAATGGCGGCGCCAACTGGCAGGATATCGGTTCGGTCACCGACGCAACGGCACGGCTCTACAATCCCGGCACGTTGATCCGCTTCAATCCGGCGCCCGACTATAATGGCGCCGAGCCCACCCTGACCGTCCACCTGATCGACAATTCGGGCCCGGCGATCGTCGACAATAGCCTGGCCAACCTTTCCGGCGTCGGCGCGACCGGCGGGACCACCCGCTATTCGTCGGGAACGGTCGACCTCGGCGGCACCGTCAGCGCGGTCAACGACGCGCCGGTCAACACGGTGCCCGGCACCCAGACGATCGACGAGGACAGCACGGTCACCTTCAGCACCGGCAACGGCAACGCCATTTCGGTGAACGACGTCGACGTCGGCGGCGGCGACCTCACCGTCACCATCGGCATGCTCAACGGCCAGCTGACGCTGAGCGGCACCGCCGGCCTCACCTTCGGCAACGGCGACGGCACCGACGACACGACGATGACCTTCTCCGGCACCCAGGCGGCGATCAACGCCGCCCTCGAGGGCCTCCTTTACGAAGCCACGCTCAACAATAACGGCTCGGACACGCTCACCTTCACCGTCAACGATCAGGGCAATAGCGGCACCGACCCGGGCCTGACCGGCGACGGCAACAGCGAAGAGGACAGCGACACCGTCACGATCAACATCAATGCGGTCAACGACTCGCCGGTGCTGACCGTGGCGACGCCGCTCGCCTCGACCGAGCAGGTGTTCGCGACGATCGACGCCGCGGCGAGCGTCAGCGACATCGATCTCGACGCGCTCAACGGCGGCAGCGGCGATTATGGCGGGGCGACGCTGACCGTCGCGCGCCAGGGCGGCGCCAATGCCGACGATCTCTTCCAGTTCGCGGCGAGCGGTTCGTTCACCGTCAACGGCGGCAATCTCGAGGCCGGCGGCCTCGTCTTCGCCAGCTTCACCAATAGCGGCGGCACGCTGACGGTGAGCTTCAACGACAGCGGCACGACCGCGACCACCGCGCTCGTCAACGCGGTGCTCGAGGCGATCCAATATGCCAACAACAACGACAGCCCGCCGGCGTCGATCGATCTCGACGTCACGCTCGACGACGGCGCTCCGGCCAATGCCGGCCAGGGCAGCGTCGCCGGCCATCCGGCGACCGACACCGCCACCGTCCACGTCAACATCGCCGATACGCCCGAGAACCAGCCGCCGGTGGTCGATCTCAACGGCGCCGGCGCCGGCATCGACGATTCCAATCTCTACGTCGAGAACGGCTCGGCCTCGGGGATCGGCGTCGACATCCAGATCACCGACCCGGAAAACGACAATATCGTGAGCGCGACGGTCACGATCACCGACCCCGAAGCCGGCGATCTCCTCACCGTCAACCTGCCGCTGCCGCCCGGGATCACGGTCGACATGGTCAACAGCACGGACACCACCCTGATCCTGATCGGCAGCGCCACCGCGGACGCGTATGAGGGCGCTCTGGGCCAGGTCGGCTATTCGAGCAGCAGCGACGATCCCACCGACCAGGGGACCAACCCCAACCGGCTGATCACCGTGGTCGTCAACGACGGCACCGCGAACAGCGCCGCGGCGACGATGACGATGAGCATCGCCACGATCAACGACGCGCCGATCCTCGACCTCAACGGCGCCGGCGCCGGGACCACGACGACCTTGGCCTATACCGAGAACGATCCGGTGACGCCGATCTCGCCCTCGGCCACGATCACCGACGACACCACCGACTATAATGACGCCCGGCTGATCATCACCATCACCAACGGCATCAACGCCGAGGACGTGCTGTCGGTGATCAACCAGGGCACCGGCCCGGGCCAGGTCGGCTATTCGAGCGGCGTCATCACCTATGAGGGCGTCCCTGTCGCCGACCTGCTGCCGACGCCGATGGCCCCGTTCCCGGTCCTCGACATCGATTTCCGCTCCGGGACCATCTCGCGGACCGTGGTCGAGGCGGTGCTCCACGCGATCGGCTACAACAACACGTCGGACGACCCGACGGTGTCGCCGCCGCGCACCGTCAACTATCAGCTCAACGACGGCGACGGCAACGCCAATGGCGGCACCTTCCTCGGCTCCGAGACGGCGACGATCAACATCACCGCGACCAACGATCCTCCCGTCATCACCGGCGACATCGCCGGCGACGTCACCGAGGCGGGCGGGGTCGACAACGGCTCGCCGGGAACTCCGACCGCGACCGGCGATCTCGACGCCGCCGACCCCGACAACACCGCCGACGGCTGGCAGGCGGTCGCGGCCGGCGGGGCGACGACGGGCGGCTACGGCAGCTACGCGCTGGCCGCCGACGGCAACTGGACCTACACGCTCGACAACAACAACGCCGCCGTGCAGGCGCTGAACGGGGCGGCAACCCTGATCGACACGTTCACCGCGCTGACCGAGGACGGCACGCCGCAGCTCGTCACGATCACCATCCACGCCCAGGACGACGCTCCGAACGTGCGGCCCGACGCGATCGACACCGACAAGGCGAACGCCGTTTCCGGCTCGGTCTTCGCCGATAACGGCTCGGGCCCGGACGTCGACGTCGACGGACCGGCATTCGTGGTCACCGAGGTGAACGGCGTCGGCGCCTCCGTCGGCATGCAGATCACCCTGCCCTCGGGCGCCTTGCTGACGCTCAATGCGAACGGCACCTTCGACTATGATCCCAACGGCGCGTTCGACGCGACGCCGACGCCAACCTCGGGCGCCTCGAACCAGCCCTCCCAGGACAGCTTCACCTACACGGTGACGGGCGGCAGCGTGGCGACCGTGACGGTGTCGATCGCCGGCCTCGACACCAACGATCTCCTGCTCGGCACCGCCGGCGCCGACACGCTCGTCGCCGGGACCGGCAACGACCATCTCGCGGGGCTCGCCGGCGCCGACAATATGTCGGGCGGGACGGGCGATGACGTCTATGTGGTCGACAATGCGGGAGATTTGGTCTTCGAGGCTTCGGGCGAAGGCCGCGACGCCGTCTATGCGTCGGCTTCCTACGAACTCGCCGGGGGCTCGGAGGTCGAAATTCTCTCGACGATCAGCCAGTCGGCGACGACGCCGCTGGTGCTGATCGGCAACGGCCTCGGTCAGGAGATTTACGGCAATGCCGGGGCCAACTTCCTCGATGGCGGCGGCGGCACCGACTATCTGACCGGCTTCGGCGGCAACGATTCCTATGTCGTCGACGGCAGCGAGGACGTGGTCGCCGAGGCGGTCGGCGGCGGCACCGACATCGTCTATGCGCGGGCCAGCTACACGCTGACCGGCGGCGCCGAGGTCGAGATCCTGTCGACCATCAGCCTGGATGGGACGTCCGCGATCGCGCTGATCGGCAACGGCTTCGGACAGACGATCTACGGCAATGCCGGCGCCAATTATCTCGAAGGCGGCGGCGGCGCCGACGTCCTGATCGGGCTCGGCGGCGACGACGTCTATTTCGTCGACGGGGCAAGCGACTATGTGGCCGAAGCCGCCGGCGGCGGCCGCGACGTCGTCTACACGACGGCGAGCTACACGCTGGGCGCGGGCGAGGAAGTCGAGGTCCTTTCCACCGCCTCCACGGCCGGCACCACGGCGATCAACCTCACCGGCAACGAGCTCAGCAACGAGCTCTACGGCAATGCCGGCCTCAACGTTCTGAACGGCGGCGCGGGCGCGGACTATATGACGGGCTTCGCCGGCGCCGACACGTTCCAGTTCACCACCGCGCTCGGCGGCGGCAATATCGACCAGATCAACGACTTCCTCTCCGGCACCGACAAGATCGCGCTCGACGACGCGATCTTCGACCAGCTGGTGCCGGGCGCGGTCAATTCGAGCCTGTTCCATGTCGGCGCCGCGGCGACCGACGAGGACCAGCGGCTGATCTACGACAGCGCCACCGGCAACCTCTATTACGACGCCGACGGCACCGGCGCGACCGCGCAGGTGCTGTTCGCGACGCTCAACGGCCACCCGACTTTGGTGGCCAGCGACTTCGTCGTCATCTGAGGAGGCCATGCGGCGGGCGGGGCGCGCGGCGGAATCGACGCCGCCGCCCCGCCTTGTTATGCGCGCCTTTCCCGCTTCAGCGGGCGTTCAACTGAAGTTGCGATGACGAAGCCATGATCCAGTCTGCCCCGGCCGGTTTGCTGCTGCTCGCTCTGGTTGCCGCGGGCCAGTCCGGCGGCGCGCTCGTCAGCCAGCGCCTCGACGGCCTGCGGCGGGTGTGCAGCTATGAGGACCGGGTGCGCGGCCGGCGGGCGCCGCGGTTTGAGATCACGGTCGGCATGGCGGAGCCTTGCCCGTTCCAATATCCGAGGCGGCAGCCGCGTCGCGCCGAGATTCCGGCGATGGCGACGCTCGAGGCCGAAGTCCGCGAACGCGGCCAGACGACCTGCCGCTACGTCTATCTCGGGGTTCGCTACAACCGGCCGATCCGGGTCGGCGGCTATTGCCCCTACACCCCGAATTTCGCCGATTGACTCCGAGTTCTCCGGCCTAGGTCCGCGGCGCGCGCAGCCGGGCCCGTTCCCGCCTCGCGACCGCAGCGAGCGGGTGGTTCGGGTTGCGGGCGATGAACAGGTCATAGGCCTCGACCTTCCCCGCCCGCCGGGCCGCGTCGAGCTCTTCCTGGACCGCGACATTGCCGTCGCGCGGCCGCGGCAGGTCCGTCGACCGGCGCTCGTTCACTTCGCCCGTCCGCGGGCAGGCGGCCCCGGCCAGCGCCGGCGCGAGCATTGCAATCGCGAGAAAGAGCCGCATCCTCCCATCGCCCGCTACAGGAAAAAGTCCGAGCTCGTGAGCGTCGCGACGCTGTTCACGATGATCTCCATGTCGGCCACCCCATTGCCGTCCAGGTCCGCGAAGATATGGGCGTTGCCGCCGGTCACGTCATAGCGAACCTCGCCGGCGACATTGTGGAAAGCGCTGGTGCCGATGAAGGTGAAGGCGTCGTTGCCGCCCGTCGCCGGATTGGCGTCGATCAACGACAGGTCGATATGGTCGGTGCCGGACAGGAAATCCATGATCGTGTCCGCCGCCGCGCCGGGGGCGGAATCGGTGCTCGCCGCCCACTTGAAGTTATCGGCGCCGCCATTGCCGGTCAGATGGTTGGCGACCTGGTTGGCGATGATCGTGTCGACGGCCTGCGAGCCGCTCGCATTCTCGATCAGCGAGGCGGTATTGCCCTGATAGAGCAGGGCGTTGGCGATGTTGCCGCGGGCAAAATGGCCCTGGCCGAGATTGGCGATCTGCACCTGCGAGATGGTCGACCATTCGCCGGGGCGAAGGTCGATCGTCGTCGCCCCGGCCGTGTCGGAGGCGGTGTAGTTGGACAAATCGTAGGTGTCGTTGCCGCCGCCGTCCCAGATCGTCAGGAAAACGCGGTTGCCGGTCGGGCTGGTTGCGGTCGCGCCGTTGATCAGCATCCGCCCGGTCGCCGGGTTCCAGGTGTAGACCGAATCGCCGCTGCTGAAGTTGAAATTGGCGCCGTAGATTTTCTGCAGCGCGGCGATGTCGTACATCATCAGCGTCTGCGGATAGCTGTCGGTCTGATTGGTATAGCCGCCCCCGTCCGAAAGGTCCTGCCCGGGAAAGGACCGATAGGTCATCACCGTATATTCGACCGAATCGCGGCCGGGGCTGACCGCCGGCGCCTCATGGCCGTGCTTGAGGCCGAGCGCGTGGCCGGTCTCGTGGAGGATGCCCATCCAGGCATAATTGCCCTGCTGGGGGTTGTTGAAGCTGTTGTGGTTGAACCAGGCCGTGCCGCCGAGGCTGCTCGGGCCGCCATTGGTCGGGTAATAGGCATAAGCGACGTCGGGCTCGTTGCTCATCGCATAGCGCAGATTGGCCTGGCCGGGATTGGCGCTGAGCAGCTGGAAGGTGAGCGGCGTGACGTTGGCGACGAGCTGGACGAGCAGGGAGGTCGCCGACTGCTGGGTTCCGGTGAACGGGGTGAAGCCGTTCTGAACCTCGTCGGGGTTCGACGGATAGTCGCTCGGCTGGGTCGGAAAGCCGTAGGTGAGGTTGAGGTGGTCCCAGGAAGAGCCGCTGATCAGGGCGTCGACGTCTTCGTCGATGAGCTGCTGCGGCGTCGCCGGCGGGCCGATGCTGACGTTGATCTCGTAGGAACCGAAAGTGGGATTCTGCGCATCCTGAAACGATTCGATCGAGAAATAATAGGTGCCCGCCGTCGGCGCGCGGAAGCTGAGGAACGAATCGGTGTTGTGGCCGTAGGTCGGATGCGGGGCGGAGCCGGGGTCGTTCGATCCCGGGTCGTCATTGCTGCCGATCTCGACGCCGTTCGAATCATAGACCCTGATCATGGCGTCGAGATTGCCGCTGGTATTGTCGACGTCGAGGATCAGCTTTTCGCCGGCCTGCAGGGTGATCGCGAAAAAGTCCTTGTCGGCGGAATCGGGAAGGTTGCCGGCGATTGTCGCCGAAGGCAGGGTCGGGTCGGGCAGATTGCCGTTCGGGGCGACCGTGAAAATACCCCGGTCGACCGCTTGCGCGGTTGCGGTGCTGTTGTTGGCCGCGGCGGTCTCGTTGATGATCGGCGTGCTGGCGTCGGCGACGTCGGTGATCGTCAGGGTGACCGCCTTCGGCGTCGAGGTCGCGGAATCGCTCGCGACGACGTTGAACGAATAGCTCGCCTTGGTCTCGAAATCGGCGGAGGTTATCAGCCGCACCGCGCCGGTGACGGCATCGATCGTCAGCAGGCTCGCGTCGGCGCCGCTCAACGACCAGGTGATCCGGTCGCCGTCGGCGTCGCTGGCATTCGCCTGGTAGACGATCGTGCTCGCCGGGCTGTTCTCGGCGACGTTCGCGGTGGCGCCCGAGCCGACCACCGGGGCGTTGTTGGCCGGGCCCGACACGTCGAAGTCCGCCGCGGTCAGGCTGAGACCGGTGCCGAGCGTCGCGAACTGGACGGCCGCGCCCGCGCCGTTGCCGTCGGCATCGTAGAGCAGGGCGCCGGTCGCGCTGTTGTAGATGATATAATCGTCGGCCTGGGCCGCGGCGGTACCGATCACGAACGCGCCCGCGGCGAGCGTGCCGCTGGCGAGCGCCGCGAACGGCTGCCCGGCCGCGCCGCTCAGCTGGATCTTGTCGGTGCCGGCGACGAAGTCGCCGATCTGGTCGACATTGCCGCCGCCGAGCGCGGTGGTGAAGGTGAAGCGATCGGCGCCGCCGAAGCCCTGGAGCACGTCGCCGCCGGCGCCGCCGTCGAGGATGTTCGCCCCGGCATTGCCGTAGATCTGGTTGGCGAACTCGTTGCCGGCGAGGTCCATCGCATTGGGCGACGCCTGGTTGATCGCCGACAGGATTTCGATCTCCTGGCCGGAAACGAGCGTGTAGCTCGAGCGGGCATAGACGATGTCGGTGCCCTCGCCGGCGCCCTCGACGACATAGTCGCTCAGGCCGTCGACGACATAGGTGTCGTTGCCCGAAAAGCCCTGGAGCACGTCGGTGCCGCCGCCGCCGTCGAGATAATTGTCGCCATTGTTGCCATAGAGGCGCTGGTCGATGCCGTTGCCGACGATGACGATCGCCGCGGTTCCCGCCTGGCTCAATGCCGCCAGCGTCTCGACCTCCTGGCCCGAGCCCAGCGAGAAGGAGCCGCGCACATAGACGATGTCGTTGCCGCCGCCCGCGAACTCGGCGACGAAGTCGTTGACGTCGTCGACCACGTAACTGTCGTCGCCGCCGAACCCGACCAGGGTGTCGTTGCCCGAGCCGCCGTCGAGATAATTGGCGCCCGCATTGCCGTAGAGGGTCTGGTTGAAGTCGTTGCCGACGATGACGATCGGCGCGGTCCCGGCCTGGCTCAGCGCCGCCAGCGTCTCGACCTCTTGGCTCGCCCCCAGCGAGAAGGAGCCCCGCACATAGACGATGTCGTTGCCGCCGCCGGCGAACTCGGCGACAAAATCACTGGCGTCGTCGACCACGTAGGAATCGTCGCCGCCGAACCCGACCAGGGTGTCGTTGCCCGAGCCGCCGTCGAGATAATTGGCGCCCGCATTGCCGTAGAGGAACTGGC